>NZ_OY776222.1:0-600000 GCF_963675395.1 uncultured Vibrio sp.
AACATTTGAACATCACTACTCATCATCGAGAGGGATAAGCTTAGTTTTGCCACCGTGCACCTTCTCACGCTGTTTCTGTACCAGAGCATAGAAACCCGGGATCAAGAATGTGCCCGCGAGAAGCACACATAACAGACCACCAATAATCAGTTCAGTGTATGTCTATTCATCTTGCCCCCATCGAGCCCACCGACATGCATTTTCGAATACCTGTTAACCAAAAAATGACTATTCTCCGCCAACAGACCACTGAATGTGGGTAATTAAGCGTTAATCATGGTTTTTTGACTATTTTTTAAAACAAAATGAGTTATCATTTCGATATTTCAAAGCCTTCGAACGAGAGGATGTACATGATTTCTAAATGGGCGAAACGTTTTTACCAAATGGCTGAGTTGGTGGCGTCTTGGAGTAAAGATCCGTCGACGCAAGTTGGTGCCGTAATTACAAAGCAAAACCGTATCGTTTCTGTTGGCTTTAACGGCTACCCACACGGGGTTTCTGACAGTGTAGACACCGATGAGCGAGAGCTGAAATACTTAAAGACGCTACATGCAGAAGAAAACGCCATTCTGTTTTCTAAACGTGACTTAGACGGCTGTGACATCTGGGTTACCCATTTCCCGTGCCCTAACTGTGCCGCAAAGATTATTCAGACCGGTATCTCTCGGGTACATTGCCCAGAGCAATCAGAAGATTTTTTGTCTCGCTGGGGCGACAAGATTCAGGTCAGCCAGGATATGTTTGATCAAGCTGGCGTAGAAGTGGATTGGCTACCGTTAGAAGAAATCGAAATTGAAGGTACAGACGTTCGTTAACCTTTATTTAAAAAAAAGCTTAAATAAAACCGCCCAAACAGTGTTTGGGCGGTTTTACTTCTGAAGATACAGGCGTTACGACAATATTTAGATCTACTGATATTTCTTCGCCGTCAGCTCTGCAATTTTGGCGATCACCAACACCGATTTTTCCATCATTTCTACTGAAACGAATTCATGGATACCATGAAAGTTAAACCCACCGGTGAAGATATTCGGGCATGGTAACCCCATAAATGACAAACGAGCACCGTCAGTTCCGCCTCTTATTGGTTTAATCAGCGGCTCGACATCACACGCTTCCATCGCTTGTTTTGCGATATCGATAATATGAGGATAGGGCTCGACCATCTCACGCATGTTGTAGTAGCTGTCTGTGATCTGGATTTCTACACTGCCATGTTTCAGACCAGAGTTCATCTCATCGACCAAATTATGCATAAAGGCTTTTCGACTTTCTAAACCCTCGCGATCAAAATCCCGGATAATATAATCCAGCTCACTACGGGCAACGCCAAGGCTACCAGACTTCAGGTGGTAGAAGCCTTCATAACCTTCTGTGGTTTCGGGCGTTTGATCTTCTGGCATCTGAACTTGAAACTTGGCCGCCAAGTTCATCGCGTTAACCATTTTCCCTTTTGCCGTTCCAGGATGAACGCTGACACCGTGAAAAATAACGTCAGCGCTTGCTGCATTGAAGTTCTCATACTCCAGCTCACCTTGAGGGCCACCATCAACAGTATATGCCCACTGCGCACCAAACTTTTCAACCTCGAATTTATCGGCACCTCGGCCGATCTCTTCATCAGGTGTGAATCCAATGCAGATATCGCCGTGTGGAATGTCAGGGTTTTCCATCAACATAGCAATTGCGGATAAGATCTCTGCGATACCAGCTTTATTATCTGCACCTAATAGGGTCTTACCATTCGTCGTGATCAGGTTGTGACCATGAAGCTGGTGCAGATCAGGGTATTGAACTGGCGACAACACTTCGTCACCAACCCCCAACGCAATGTCGCCCCCCTGATAGTCCTCTACAAATTGAGGCGAAACATTTTTACCGGAAGCGTCCGGAGCCGTATCCATATGTGCGATAAAACCAATAGCGGGTACGTCGTAATTCACATTGGAAGGTAACCTTGCCATCAGGTAGCCAAGGTCCGTCAAGACGACATCACTTAAGCCAAGGTCAATCATTTCTTGTCTTAATTGTTGTGCAAAAACGAGCTGGCCCGGACTGCTTGGACAGGTCGTTACTTTGGGGTTTGACTTAGTATTGAACGTAACGTAGCGAAGAAATCTCTCAACTAAATGCTTCATAATTATTCTCATTACTCTGGGCTTTTTTGCATGTTACGCCCACAGTAGAATAAGAACTTGCTTTGAATCATTTTCTAATTAAAAACAGTGCTAATAACACCTATCAATTGAGAAGCTCTTGCGCCAACACACGCCAGTCCACGACTTTGCCGTGAAAATGATCCCACTGCTTTTTGGTCATTGAGTGAGAAAGGGAGAGCGTAAGTTGTTCCGCCAGCGCGATGTTGCTATCCACATTTTGAGACAATTGCTCACTGTAAAAACTTTCTGGATCAAACAGTAATTGCATGAACACTTTCTGATATATAGCATTGTTAGGTTTATTGTCGAACATGTATTCGAGCTCTTGATATACTGACGCTCGATAATTACGCCATAACGGACTATTGAGAATAACTTGATCAGAAAACTGCCTCACAAAACCTTGTTGATCATCATCTAACTCCCCTATCCACTCTGTCACCCAATCTTTCGTATTGTCAAAAACAATCTTTCTGACTTCCTTCTCTGTCTTATCCGCATATTTGGCATTCCTCTTCTTATAGTCCTTTTGAACGTTAGCTAAAAATTCACGTTGCTGCTGTGGCGTTAATAGCAAGCTTAAAGAGAATAACTCCGGCGCGACCTTGTTGATAATACGGTCATAATGTGCGCGGAATCTATCCCGATTTTGCTGTAAGTAATTTAACGTAACATCTTCCTCTGTCACGCTTTCCATTTCCTTTAAATGGTCAACATATCGGGGTAACTCTTCTTTCTTATGCCACTCTGCTAACAAAAATAACCGCTCTTCGACCAAGCTCTCTTGCTCTTGGTTGAGCGTGACATAATCGTCCAAATATTCGAGGACAAACCAATCCAGATTGTTATATAAAAACTTCTTAGTACAACCAGCCAAAACAAGAATGGAAACCAATATAAGGCTGTAACGAAGCACTTTAGTAGATACACCATGTAATTTAATCACTTACCGGATTCCCTTTTCTCTCGATTAAGCTCTATAATCAGTGGTACCACTTAATATTGCGGCAAACTTACCTTGATGTGACAAATAATAATTACCACCCTAATAGAATATAGATTTTGAAAATAACTTTTTGATCACTACTATCCGCAAAAAAGTGAATTTGAGCGTATTGGTTGGCTAAAAAACAAACCGGACAACGCTCCCTAAAACGGCATAGAATTTGCCTAAATATTTCTAGGATAGTTTATGGAGGCTAAGTATGGCTGCCGTTGAGCAACTTGATAACTGTATAGAATATGAAATTCTATATTTTGAACAGGGAAAAATGTTCCGCATGATGGTTGACGCCGAGAGCAAAGATTCGGCTTATGAGTTTTATTTAGGGTGTGGGAAGCATATTAGCGACTTGTACTCTATTCGCCCCGATTATTGAAAACCCACCTCTATGGTAAATAGAGGTGGAATTAAAGTGCTACTTGCTATCGCCAAAACGTTCTAAGTAAAGGACGGTCGCTGCTGTGCGAGACGGTACTCTCAGCTTTTTTAGCAAACTCTTCATGTGCACTTTGACCGTCGACTCTGATATGAAGAGACGGTCTGCAATTTGTTTGTTTCGAAACCCTTTCGCCACTTCTTTTAGTATTTGGCTTTCACGTTCGGTTAACGCAGCAAAGACATCTTCTTGCTCGCCACGCTCACTGAGATACTTTGCCACTTCCTGGCTGTATGTTTTGTCACCACTATGAGCCTGTTTTAACAACTCGACTAGCTCATCTGGCTCGGTATCTTTAAGCAAGTACCCATCGGCACCGGTACGAACAATAGCATCAATATCCGCCGGGCTATCCGATACCGTTAATATAACAATGCGCGCCTCACATCCGTCAGCTCGCAAGGCTTTTAGCGTATCCAAACCAGACATTCCCTTCATATTAAGATCGAGAAGTACCAAATCCAGTTCTAATTCATGCGCTTTAGCAACCGCGTCCGCGCCGTTACTCGCTTCTGCAACCACTTCAAATTCCGGCTCGAAACTTAAAAGCTGTTGGATACCACGTCGCATCAGCGGATGGTCATCCACCAGCATTACTTTATACGCTGTCAATGTTTACTTCCTTACTATGTTGGAATTCAAGTGTTACGGCACAGCCATTATTTTTCGATGCTTCGACGTGAAGATCTGCATGCAACCTTGTTGCTCTCTCCTGCATGATACTCATACCGTAATGATTAAGTTTTTCGTCTTGATGCTCAAAGCCTACTCCGTCATCTTCTATTGTTACAGTGATCTTCCCTTCATAATCAAGGCACTGAATAACAATATTATTTGCTTGCGCATGCTTCATCGCATTAATGGTTGCTTCTCTGATCAACTGTAGTAAATGAACCTGTTGATGCGCATCTAATTCTGTTGACGAGAGGCGGTTGTTTAGAGATATCTTAGTCGCTGTTTGTTCATTCAACGTCGCGACCATTTCTTGCAACGCCTGTCCGAAACTGCCCTCTTTGATCGTTAAGCGGAATGTCGTCAGTAGTTCTCTGAGCTGCGTATATGCTGCAGACAAGCCTGTATCCAGCTCGGCAATGACTTGATTTGCTTGTAATATTGCCTTTTCATCTGGCAAGTTTTTCACGCTTCTCTTAAGCAAAGCGACCTGAATCTTCAGGTAAGAAAGTGCCTGAGCCAACGAGTCGTGTAATTCTCGTGCGATGGTAGCTCGCTCTTCCATTAACAATATTTGCTCGGCTTGAAGCTGTGCCCGATTGTAATACACCGCTCGGGAAAGAATTTGTACAAAGTTATCTATTAGGGATTCATTGGGACAAGGTAACCCCGCCTTCCAATACAGATAGCCCAAGTGCTCACCGTCGAGTATAAGGGGCTCAGCATGGCAGGCTTCATCACAGTCATGACAACACTCTTCCCCTTCAGTAAGGATCCAATTAGGTTCGCCAATCTGTTCGATCTCCAGTTTGACCGCTTTAATTCCCTCCAGACTAGCCAAGTGCTGTAATATCGCCTGGAAATTATCCTGACTGATTCGTGAAGCTGTCAGCTCTTTTGACGAATCATACAGTACTTCAAGCGATTGATTCGCTTGCTGTAGTTTACGTGTTTTTTCGTCTACGGCTTGTTCTAATCCACGGTATAGTTTGCCAAGATCAGTCGCCATACGATTAAAGGTACGCGTCAATATGCCCATTTCATTGTTGCTTGGGGCTTCAAGTGCAATATTGAAAGCGCGATTTTGTATCTGCTCACTCGCAATGACCAAAGAACGCAGTGGTTTCACCACTTCACGACGAACAAAAAGAACCACAAATATACTGACACAGAGAATCCCACCTAGACCAAGACCACCGATCCAAGCCAAGTTGATTAACTTTTGTTCTGAATAACTTTGCAGCTTAAATACAAACTCATCAATCTGCTGAACGAACCCGGCAACTAACATTTGATAGTCGCTCGGGTCATCCCTCTTTAAAACAACTTTGAGCTCATGCCATCGAGTAATTAAACCGAGGTAGTCTTGTGTGATGTGCTTCGGGACTGACCAACTTTGTAACGCTTTCATGGAAGGTGAATAAATGGATCGCTCGAAAGCGTCTATATGGGCATTGTAATCAACGGACTTGATCTGAATGTCATTAGCCAAGCGATAACTCTGCATACGCATAGATCCTGAAACGTTAACCGCTTCGGCATCATTGAGGCTGGATGCAAGGGTAAATATTGCAAAACCGGTCGTCGCAACAGATAGCAACAAAATGCTCAGCATTGCCGTTGCAATCGTCCCAGTTACTGACTTTTTCACATTTTTAAACACCCTAGGTTCCTCACTTTATTGTCCAATTGGCTTGTGCAGTGAGCCCATGACGTTTCAGCGTCATCAATATGTGATCACTCGCGACAGAATTTATTGATCTAAAACAACAATACCCCCTGATTAACCCCTTGGAGGTATTTATACGAATATGTCAAAAACTACAATTTCGTGAGCGTTAATGACAGTTTATTAATGAAAATTGTGGGCTAAGCTTATTTGAGTACCTAATTTTAAGATGAACATCCGCATTGAGGTGGTTAAGTGGTAAACCTTTCAAGAAGAAGACTCTTTGCAAGAAAAACGCACACCAATGATGCCGTACGCTTACCTTGGTTAGCACAACCTGAACAGTTTACAGATGGTTGTACTCGATGCGGTAAGTGCATCGATGTCTGCGAGACAAAAATTATAACCAAAAGTGACGGTGGATTCCCATCGGTCGATTTTACTATCGATGAATGTACGTTTTGTTATCAATGCGCCGACGCCTGTCCAGAACCACTATTTTTAGCAGAAACAGCGCAGCCTTGGCAGGCAAAAGCGCAAATAAATGACAGCTGCTTAGCTAGAAGTAATGTTGAGTGCCGCAGCTGTGGGGACATGTGCGACCCAATGGCCATTCAGTTCAAATTAGAACTGGGGAAAGTAGCACAACCAATTTTGAACCTTGATGAATGTAACGGATGTGGCGCGTGTGTTTCAGTGTGCCCAACTTCTTCCATCAATGTGAGCAATATAAATATAACTGCCTAGCCGTATCTAGAAAGGCAACAACTGAGAGATCTATATGTCACTAAATGAAGTGCATATTTCAAGTTTGGTAGTACACGTACTGCCTGAACATCTGGCTGAGATTAAAGCCCAGATCGAAGCGTATGAAAATGCAGAGATCTACGGCGATAGTCCAGAAGGCAAGATCGTAGTGGTGCTTGAAACCGAAAATCAAGGCTTCATCACCGATACTATTGATGCGATTAACAATTTACCGAATGTCTTAAGTACAGTCCTGGTTTACCACCAAATTGAGACTGAGCTTGAACAAGCTGATGAACAAGACACTGGAACACAACATTCCCAAATCGAGGGTGAAGTATGAAAATGACAAGACGTGCGTTTGTGAAAGCAAACGCGGCTGCATCAGCTGCTGCTGTCGCAGGTATTACACTACCCGCCTCTGCCGCAAACCTGATAGCAAGCTCAGATCAAAGCAAAATTACGTGGGACAAAGCGCCTTGTCGTTTTTGTGGTACAGGCTGTTCTGTTCTCGTTGGCACACAAAACGGCAAAGTAGTCGCTACACAGGGTGATCCAGAAGCACCAGTGAACAAAGGCTTGAACTGCATTAAAGGTTACTTCCTTTCTAAAATCATGTACGGGCAAGACCGCCTGACACAGCCATTACTGCGTATGAAAGATGGCAAATACCACAAAGACGGAGAATTTACGCCAGTTTCGTGGGATGTCGCGTTCGATACCATGGCAGAGAAGTGGAAAGCATCTCTAGAGAAAAAAGGCCCAACCAGTGTCGGTATGTTTGGTTCTGGTCAATGGACTGTAATGGAAGGCTACGCTGCGGCAAAAATGATGAAAGCGGGCTTCCGTTCGAACAACATCGACCCGAACGCACGTCACTGTATGGCTTCTGCGGTCGTTGGCTTCATGCGTGCCTTTGGTATTGATGAACCAATGGGATGTTATGACGACTTCGAGAACGCTGATGCCTTCGTGCTTTGGGGTTCCAACATGGCCGAGATGCACCCAGTTCTCTGGACACGTATCACGGACCGTCGTCTGAGCCACCCTCACGTGAAAGTAAACGTGCTTTCTACCTACTACCACCGTTCATTTGAGTTGGCTGACCACGGTTACATTTTTAATCCTCAGTCTGACCTTGCGATCGCAAACTTTATTGCCAACTACATCATCGAAAATGATGCGGTAAATTGGGACTTCGTTAACAAACACACTAACTTTACGCAGGCTGATACTGATATCGGCTATGGCTTACGTGATGATGACCCATTACAAGTGGCTGCAAAGAATCCAAATTCCGGCAAACTCACTTCTATCTCTTTTGAAGAGTACAAGAAATCAGTCGCTCCTTACACGGTTGAGAAAGCGTCAGAGATCTCTGGTGTTGAGAAAGAGAAACTGATCGAACTTGCGAAACAATACGCCGATCCTAACACCAAAGTCATGTCACTTTGGACCATGGGTATGAACCAACACACTCGTGGCGTATGGATGAACAACCTGGTTTACAACATTCACCTGCTAACAGGTAAAATCGCGACGCCGGGGAACAGCCCGTTCTCACTAACGGGTCAGCCATCAGCTTGTGGTACCGCACGTGAAGTAGGTACCTTTGCTCATCGCCTTCCAGCAGACATGGTTGTAGCAAATCCGAAACACCGTGAGATCGCAGAGAAGATCTGGAAACTGCCTGAAGGTACCATTCCGCCAAAACCTGGCTTCCACGCGGTTCTTCAAGACCGTATGCTAAACGATGGTGTGTTGAACTGTTACTGGGTTCAATGTAACAACAACATGCAGGCAGGTCCGAACATTAACACTGAACGTCTTCCTGGTTACCGCAACCCAGAAAACTTCATTATTGTGTCTGACCCTTACCCAACCGCGACCGCACAAGCGGCAGACTTGGTTCTTCCTACTGCAATGTGGATTGAGAAAGAAGGCGCTTACGGTAACGCAGAGCGCCGTACTCAAGTCTGGTATCAACAGGTCGGTACTGTCGGCGAAGCGAAGTCTGACCTTTGGCAGGTCATGGAGTTCTCTAAACGCTTCAAGATGGAAGAAGTGTGGCCAGAAGAGTTACTGGCAAAAGCGCCAGAGTATCGTGGTAAAACCATGTATGACATGCTGTTTAGAAACGGTCAGATCGACAAGTTCCCTGTTGAAGAAGCACGTGACCTCAACGACGATTCTCATCACTTCGGCTACTACGTTCAGAAAGGACTGTTCGAAGAGTATGCAACATTTGGTCGCGGTCATGGTCACGACTTGGCACCATACGATGTTTATCATACGGTGCGCGGCCTACGCTGGCCAGTTGTTGATGGCAAAGAAACGCAGTGGCGATTTAAAGAAGGCTCAGATCCATACGCGAAAGCAGGCTCAGGCTGGGATTTCTACGGTAATGCGGATGGTAAAGCGAAGATCATCTCCGCGCCATACGAAGCGCCACCAGAAATGCCAGACTCAGAGTACGACTTATGGCTATGTACAGGACGTGTTCTTGAACACTGGCATACTGGCACCATGACTCGCCGTGTTCCTGAGCTTTACAAAGCGGTTCCAGACGCTGTGTGTTACATGCACCCGGATGACGCGAAAGCGCGTAATGTTCGTCGTGGAGAAGAAATACTCATCGCCAATAAACGTGGTGAAGTCCGTGCTCGTGTAGAAACTCGAGGTCGTAACCGTCCGCCAAAAGGCTTGGTATTTGTACCATTCTTTGATGCTCGTATTTTGATTAACAAGTTAATCCTGGATGCGACTGACCCACTGTCAAAACAGACAGACTTTAAAAAGTGTCCAGTCAAAATTACTAAGATTGCTTAAACCTTCAGATATCGAATAGAACGGCCGTCGTTTCAGGCGGCCTGAAAAAGAATTTAAGCCATAAAGGCGGAGAAGAAATGATGAAAAAATTACTTGTCGCACTTCTATCTGTAGGTGCTTTAGTGACAGGCATTGCACAAGCCGAGTTAGACAACCCTGGAGGCACTGGCGGTTTAGAATCGTTGCGTGGTATGTCTCAATTAGAAGATACTCGCGCTGCTGACGAGTTTAAAGACTACCCAAAAGATCAAATCGTTGAAGACAGCTTTGTTTATCAGCCACCGTTGATTCCACATAGCATCCGTAACTATGAGGTCTCTTTGAACGCCAATAAATGTCTTGCCTGTCATAGCTGGAAAAATGCTAAAGCGTCAGGTGCAACAAAAATCAGCGTAACCCACTATGTGAACCGCCAAGACGCTGTACTTGCAGATGTCTCTCCTCGTCGCTTCTTCTGTTTGCAATGTCACGTTCCACAAACTGATGCTAAGCCACTAGTGGAAAACGAATTCCAATCCGTAGATTCACTTCAGTAATTGAAACGCGAGTGCTAAGAGGTTACTTATGAAAATACTTAAAGCGTTTTGGAATAGACTGAAGAGCCCAAGCAAAGCTGCCGCTGGTGTGGTTTTATTCCTTGGTTTTGCTGGCGGTCTGCTTTTTTGGGGGGCATTTAACACCGGGATGGAAGCGACGAATACCGAAGAGTTCTGTTCGGGCTGTCACGCGCCTATCGTTGCTGAAATCAGAGAGACAATCCACTATTCAAACCGTTCAGGGGTACGAGCTATCTGTTCCGATTGTCACGTTCCTCATGAATGGACCGATAAGATCGTACGTAAGGTTCAGGCTTCTAAAGAGTTGTTTGCTCACTATGTGCTTCGTACCATTGATACACCAGAGAAATTCCAGGAACGTCGCGGACATTTGGCAGAGCGTGAGTGGGCTCGTATGAAGAAGAATGACTCTTTAGAGTGTCGTAACTGCCACGAGTTCGACTTTATGGACTATTCACAACAAGGTTCTCGTGCTTCAGCTCAACACTCAACAGCGTTGGCTTCTGGCGATAAAACCTGTGTCGATTGTCATAAAGGTATCGCACACAAATTACCTGATATGCACGGCGTAGAAGGCTGGCAATAAGGAGAACTGACTGTGAGTACACTAGAATCTGTGATTTGGCACATCCTTGGATACAGCGCAATGCCAGTAATTATTCTGTCTGGCTTTGTTGGCGTCGCTGCCGTTTCTCTGTGGGTATTGTCGCTAGGTAAAGATAAAAATCTGTAATCCAACAACATAATGCGTGGCTCATCGAACCTGGCAACGTTTGAATAGGTTGTCCATGCATTAACTAACGACACGGCGCTGAGCAGAGACTCAGCGCTTTTGCGTTTTTAGACTTGTTCGTTTTAGACAATAAAAAAAGCGACCACGAGGGCCGCTAAGAATAACGCCAAATTTTAATGCTAAAGGAAACATAACCGTTCAAGCTTATTTCACAGGCAATACCTGCTTCACATAAACTCCCGGCGCTTCGTCAATCACTGGATTGTCTTCAGAACCGACAGAGAATGGTTCAACTTGTTCTTCTGGATTGAACTGCAGTAACCATTCATTCCAGTGTGTCCACCAAGAACCATCTTTACGCTCTGCATTGCTAAGCCATTCTTCGGCAGACTCATCTAGCGTATCGTTGAGCCAATAGCCATATTTGCCCTTAGACGGCGGATTAACGATACCAGCTATGTGTCCAGATTCACCGAGAACAAACGTCTTATTTCCACCGGTGTTCAGAGCACCACGATACGTACCTTGCCAAAGCGCAATATGGTCTTCCTTGGTAGAGACAAAATAGCTCGGGATTTTAATCTTATTCAGATCTATCCAAACGCCACCAATTTTCACGCCTTTATCTTGTATTAGTTTGTTCTCCAGATAGAGCTCTCGAAGTAGGAAGTTGTGGGTTGCAGCGCAGACATTGGTACTATCGCTGTTCCAGTACAACAAGTCGAAATCCACAGGACTATTACCTTTTAAGTAGTTGTCCACGTAGTAGTTCCAGTACAAGCTGTTCTCACGCAACAAACTGAACGTGACACTTAAAGAGCGGCCATCCATATAACCTTTCGCGTTGTTCTGCGCTTCGATCGCGCTGATGATCACGTCATTGATATAAGCGCCAACTTCTCCCGGTTGAGAAAAGTCTAAAAGCGTCGTGAAGAACGTCGCTGATTTAATGCGTTTTTTCATTCGCTTCGCAGCATAGTACGCAATAGTACTTGCAAGAACTGTCCCGCCAATGCAATAACCAGCCGCATTGATCTGCTCCTGACCCGTAATGTCTTCAATTGCAGCGACAGCTTTCACCACGCCTTCCGTCACGTAATCACCAAACTCAACTTCGGCTTGATCTTTGCCAGGATTACGCCAGGACATCATAAACACACTGTGTCCTTGCTCTAGCAGCCAACGAACCATTGAGTTCTTCGCGGTAAGATCTAAGATGTAATACTTGTTAATGAACGGCGGTACGATCAGTAGCGGTGTCGCGTTGACCTTCTCTGTTAACGGGCGGTATTGGATAAGCTCAAACAGTTCGTTTTTGAAAACCACATCACCCGCGGTGGTTGCGACATCTTCGCCAACGCGGAAGGCATTGTTGTTGGTCATACGAACTTTCAAAATATCTGCGCTCGACTCAACATCTTCTTTAAACTGCTCTAAACCTGCTAACAAGTTTTGACCGTTTTGCTCTAGCGTTAATTTTAAAAGCTCTGGATTGGTTGCGATGAAGTTAGATGGGGAGAGGGCATTAATCGCTTGGCGGGAAAAGAAAATGATTCGCTCTTTCGCCTTGTCATCTAAGCCTTCTATTGACTCGATGGTATCCAAATACGTTTTACTAAAAAGCAAATAAGATTGCTTGATGAAGCTATACATCGCCTCATTTTGCCAATCCTCATGGGAAAAACGTTTATCGCCCCTATCCGCTTCGATTGTTTGCGTCTGGTTACCTGCCAAAACGACGTTCTGCCAGATTTGCAACTGCTGCTCCCACCACTCTGCTTGTAGCTTAAGAATCGCACCGGGTTGATTGGCAGCTTGTTCAAACAGTTTGGCAGTATCCTCAAAGTTCACTTCTTGCATAGCCTTGTTCAAAGGAGAATTCACGACTGCCTTGTTGACTTCGAAATCATGCCACCATTGTTGATTGGTTTCCTGAAGTTTTACAAGATAGTCCGAAAAGAAGTGTTGAAACATAGTCTTACTCCTATATTCGGAAAAAATAACGCCGCCCAAATCGAGGGGCGGCGAGAATCGGACAAATTACGCTGGAGTAACAGTCTTAAGATTTTCCGATGTCATCTGCTCAACGTCTTCTTTGAATTCTTTTGCGATAGCTTGCAGCTTGTTGCTGTCATCCATCATTTGTTGAGAAAGCTTAGTCAGTACGCTCAACTGCTGGCTATTAAACGCAGTAAGAGAGGTCACGTCTTTGATTTCTGACGCCGCTTTCATTTGAGTAATGCCCATTTCACTGTACGTACGCATTGCGTTTAGTTGAAGCTCAGTCAATACTTCAACGTTTTTAGTCACTAGCTTGTTGAACTTCAAGTAAGGTTCTAGCGTTTTCTCAGTTTGATCGCTGAATGTTTTGAAAAAATCAGTGTACATGGTGTATCTCCTAGGTAAATTAATATATGTCCGTTTAAAAAATTACTTAATTGCTTTTAGAATAACAGCTGTCCCCATACCGCCACCCACACACAGTGAAGCCACACCGTATTGGGCGTCCTGTTTATGAAGCTCGTGTACTAAAGTGACCAGAATTCGGTTGCCTGATGCACCAAGTGGGTGACCTAGCGCAATCGCACCACCATTAAAGTTTGCTTTTTCTTGAATTGAACTGACTGGTACTTGGTTTGTTTCCGCCAACTGATGAATCACGCCGAGAGCCTGAGCGGCAAACGCTTCATTCAACTCGTATACGTCAATATCCTGAATATTAAGCTCTGCTTTACTTAGCGCTTTATTCACCGATTCAACTGGCCCAAGGCCCATGATCTTCGGATCGATACCAGATTGCGCATAGCCGACAATTTCAGCTAAAGGAGTCAAGCCATGAGCTTTCACTGCGCTTTCAGATGCGACAATAATTGCACTCGCACCATCGTTGATACCCGACGCATTTCCTGCTGTGACCGTGCCTTCGCGGTCAAATGCCGGACGAAGCTTACTCAGGCCTTCGAGCGTTGCATTTGCTTTTGGATATTCATCAGTATCGAAAAGAACCGTTTCACGGCGCTGTTTCACTTCAACCGGTACGATTTCATCTTTAAATTTACCAGCTTCTATTGCGGCAACCGCTTTCTGTTGGCTGTCTAAGGCATACGCGTCTTGCTGCTCTCGGGTAATACCTACGGCTTTCGCCACATTTTCCGCAGTGACACCCATATGGTACTGATTGTAAATATCCGTTAGTCCATCGGTAATGAGCAGATCTTTCAATTCCATGTTGCCCATTTTATTCCCGTCTCGGACGCTACTCGGCACTGTGAATGGGATTTGAGACATCACTTCAACGCCTGCTGCAACCACTACTTGAGCATCACCGCTACGAATGTGAGAAACCGCATCCATCACGGCTTTCATACCACTACCACACACCATATTGACGCCATATGCTGGCACGGACTCTGGTATACCGGCAAAAATTGCCGCTTGGCGACCCACGCCCATCCCCTGACCTGCGCTAACGACATTACCGACAATCACTTCATCAATTTTGTCGCTCGCCAATTTTGAAGCTTCGAGTGCACCTTTAATAGCAACTGCCGCTAGGTCGCCCGCTGAAGTATTTTTTAAACTGCCACCAAATGCGCCAATTGGTGTACGCTTAGCTGCTACGATATAAACTTTTTCCATCATCTCTATCCCTTAGTGCATGTAAAGGCCGCCGTTCACCGACAGTGTTTCGCCGGTAATATATGCACCTGCATCACTCACTAAGAAGCTAACAGATGCGGCAATCTCTTCTGGTGTCGCTAAACGTTTCATTGGAATTTGACTCGTAATCGACTCCAACACTTCAGGTTTCATTTGTTCCACCATTGGCGTTCCTGTGTAGCCCGGTGCAATCACGTTAACAGTAACCCCTGAACGTGCACCTTCGAAAGCCAACGCTTTAGAAAAGCCAATCATCCCGGCTTTCGCAGCAGAGTAGTTCGCCTGACCAAACTGACCTTTCAACCCATTAACCGACGAGATATTGATGATACGTCCGCCACCTTTTTCACACATTGCCGCAAAAACTGGCTGGGTGACGTTGAACAAACTATTAAGGTTGGTATTAATCACGTCATTCCAAGCTTCTGCAGTCATCTTCTTAAAGACGCCATCACGAGTGATACCTGCGTTGTTGACTACAACGTCAAGTGTCCCCTCTTCTTGAAGCAGAAGTGCCAGCGTTTCTGCACATTGAGCAGTGTCGGTCACATCTAACTCCAAAAGACGAACTTGGTCATTGGTAAACCCTTTGCTGTTAAACCACTCCAACGCGCACTCATAGTTGCCGGTGTTGTAAGTAGCGATAACTCGAAAACCATCGTTCACTAGTTGAGAGGAAATTGCGGAACCAATTCCGCCTTTTGACCCTGTGATCAAAGCGACTTTATTCATTGACGACTCCATTCTTAACGGAAAATAAAACAAATCTATTTGTAAAGCTTCAAATTCAAAAAACCCGATAATTTTTATTTTTCAATCGGCAGAAATCCTTGAATGCCTTTAATTTTAATCTACTCCAGAAATATTACATTTCAAATAAAACTATAGTCTATTTCTTTATTATTGATTTAGATCTCACAAACAATGAAACGTTAATAAATTGTTAATTTTGAATAAATCATTGTTTTAAAAAGAGATCAAAGACTATTAAAGGTTACAATAAAATAAAAAAAATCTATGGAATACATATGATTAGATTAAAAAAAGGCAATTACACGCTTTAATGATGCAAGATCATATTTAATATTTACCGATAGCTTCATTAATAAAAAATAGAGTATTAATTCAAAACTGATTATTATCCTATCAATGTAAACGTTTACCTCGTTTAAAACGATAATCTTGATTTATTTGTAATGTTTTAATATAAGATTTGAAAGATAATTATTATTGATTTTTTGATTTTCAATATTAAGAATTAAAATAAAAAACTCGCTCCTAGCTGGTGCAAGCGCACTAATATGACGCAAAGATTAAGCTGTCATGTATTTTAATTTAATATAATTAATGAAGTTCAATAATATAAATGTAAGAGTGATTAAAGTTATTAGTAGCATCCGTAACGACTTTGCACTATCTTTGTGAGTCGTCCTTTTATTACCTAATCGATAACACCTATGAATATGACATTGCTTAGTATGTTCATCCCTACCTTCTTTTTTGTTTCAATTACGCCAGGGATGTGTATGACTCTCGCACTCACGTTAGGAATGAGTGTCGGATACCGTCGCACGCTATGGATGATGATTGGTGAACTCGCTGGGGTCGCGCTTGTTTCAGTATCTGCTGTGCTAGGGATTGCAGCAATCATGCTGAATTACCCGTGGTTGTTTGTCGCACTTAAATTTATCGGTGGTACCTATCTGCTTTATCTAGGCATTGAAATGTGGCGTTCACGAGGCAAGCTTGCCATCAATCTAGAGACAGAATCCACCTTGCCTCAAGGCAATTGGAATTTAGTTATTCAGGGTTTCGTGACCGCAATTGCGAACCCAAAGGGTTGGGCTTTTATGATATCTCTACTCCCCCCATTTATTGATCAAAATGCAGCGCTTGCGCCTCAATTGACCGTTTTAATCTCGATCATTCTGATGTTTGAATTCATCTGCATGTCACTTTACGCTACCGGTGGGAAAGGACTAAAGCGTGTATTAGGCCATTCAAAAAATGTACGTCTAATGAATCGTGTGGCAGGTACTTTGATGATGGGTGTTGGAGTTTGGCTATTAATGAGTTAATGCCAGTCGCTTAACGCCTATATTCGGGTCATTCCAGCGAGCCATAGCGAGACTAGGAATCTAATATCAGCAAGCTAAAACAATATAGGAATTATTTTGGCAGCAAAGTGTTCGGATAGAAGATTCTGAATCACGCTCCTTCGTCGCTGTTCAGAATGACGGATGATAATACCGTTTGCTGTTAAACGAACGGTATTAACTCTAAATGAGTGGCGCTTTTCCTTACCTGTAACGAGAAATAGGCGTTAAGGAGCAGTATCAATCTCTATTGGTAAATAGTGTTTTGGCTCCAGTTTCAATCGCTCTGGTAAAACGGTACCAATTGAAATAGACGACCAAGTGCCGGACAGTACCCCAATAAACATGGCGGTAGAAAATCCAGCCAACGCAGCACCGCCCATTATCCATAATGCCCCGACCGTGATTAATGTGGTACCTGATGTCACCATGGTACGAGAAAATGTCGCAATAACGGCTTGGTCATTGATCTGTTCTGTTTTCCAGCTTTGCTTGGCAATCAGTAACTCTCGAATTCGATCAGCGATGATGATCGAGTCATTGAGAGAGTAACCAAGTATCGCCAAAATTGCGGCAAACACGGTTAGGTTAAACTCCATCTGAGTCATGGCGAAGAAACCTAATACAAGCACCACATCGTGTGCAAGGGCGAACAATGATCCACTGGCTAAACGCCATTCAAAACGGAAACATAAATAGGCTAAAATGGTCAATACCGAAACGAGCAGCGCGAGACCACCTTGCTCAAACAGATCCTGACCAACTTGCGCCCCGACGATACTATTACTTACCACATCAACTTGATGTGAAATCGGCTTTAATACATCCGCGACACTTGGTAGCTCTTGTCCTTGTTCCGGCGCTGAATAGCGAATCACCCAACGCCCTTCTTCTCCAGAACGCGTCACAGAAGTTGATTCACCCAATTCGGGCTGTAATACACTCAGCAAGTCTTGATTGGTTAACTGCTTGTCGATATTTACTTCTGTCACCATGCCACCGGTAAAATCGAGACCAAGGTTTAGCCCTCTCATTCCTAGCGCTGCTATCGCAATCACAGTCAGAATTAATGAAACCAAGGTAGTAAAGTAGCGAATTTTACGAATATGCTGCTGTAATATTTTAACCATGATTAAACCCTCACATCACGACGGGCATCTCGGCCCCAAATTAAGTTGATCATTGCTCGAGAGGCAAATACGCCGGTAAACATACTGGTTAACAATCCCAAACCTAGCGTTAATGCAAAGCCTTGGATCGGACCGTTACCTATGGCATACAAAATCACAGCCGTAATCATGGTGGTAATATTGGCATCAAGGATGGTGGCAAATGCACTGTCAAAGCCTAGATCAATAGCCTGTGCAAAGCTTCGACCTTCGCGCATTTTGTCTTTGATTCGTTCAAAGATAATCACGTTGGTATCCACGGCCATACCGACCGTCAGCACTAAGCCTGCGATACCCGGTAGTGTAAGGACAGCACCCGGCAAGAGAGCGATAAGCCCCAGCAAACAAAGCATGTTGACACACAGAGCCACATTCGCGATCCAACCTAAACGACGGTACCAAAGCGCCATGAAGGTCAGCGTTAGACCCAAACCTAAAGCCAGTGCTGCAAAACCATTCTGAATATTTTCAGCACCAAGAGAAGCACCAATCGTGCGCTCTTCGACAATCGTTACTGGCGCCGTCAGAGAACCTGCGCGCAGTAATAGTGCCAGTTGCTGAGCTTCATCCATGCTGCCTGCTCCGGTAATACGGAACTGGCTTCCTAGCTGAGATTGAATCGTCGCAACACTGATGACACGTTCGTTACGCTCAGTGACACCGCGTTCATTGGTCTGGTATTCACGGTAAACCGTCGCCATTGGCTTACCAATATGGGTGGCAGAAAAGTCACTCATTTTCTTACCACCAGCATGGTCAAGCGAGATATTTACCTCTGACATGCCCATCTTGTCCACACCAGCACGAGCGTTCACAATGTGCTCACCTGTGAGTACCGGACGCTTGGTCAGTGTTACACTGCGACCATCATTGTCCGTGAGAACTAAATCTTGACTGCTTTGCGCTTTACTTGCGTCTTTCACTTCATAGAAAGCCAGGCTGGCGGTTGCACCAATCACATTTTTCGCTTGTGCTGGATCTTGCACACCAGGCAGTTCGATACGAATGCTCTCTTTACCCTGACGCTGAACAAGTGCTTCCGTAATACCCAGCTCTTCAATTCGTCCACGCATAATCTTCAGGTTCTGCTGTAATGTGGTTGACTGAAACTCCTGAATATTTTGTTCACTAGGCGCAAGAACAAAGCCTTTCGCTGAGCTGTTGGCTACCCAACCAGGGTAGTTTTGCTGCAAAAACTGGTTTACCTCAGCAAGTGCACTATCACTATCGCTGTTAACGGCAATACGGTTACCACTTTCAGCATGAACTTGAACACCACGTATGCGTTGATCACGCAGGTCAGCTTTGATCTCATCGATCAATGCGTCTCGCTGCTCTTCGAATGCTTTATCCACATCAACATTCAATAGAAACTGCACACCGCCACGAAGATCAAGCCCCAGTTTAATTGGATTAAAGCCCATCTCACTTAACCATTCTGGCGCGACAGAGACATAGGAAAAAGTGATACTGTCATCTTCATCCAGCTGTTTATTGAGCAGAGCACGCGCTTTACTTTGTGCGTCTTCGCTGTCAAAAACGATGGTAGTTTTGCCATCTTTTTCGATGATTCTGTCTGTAGGTATGCGGTTGCTTTTGAACAATTGATCGAGCTGTACCAGTGACATTTCACTCGGGTTTTGCTCAGTAAAGGTCACTTGGATCGATGGCTGCTCGCCAAACCAGGTCGGAATGGCACTCAACGTCAGAATGATAATTGTCGCGATAAGCACGACATATTTCCAAGCAGAATAGTGGTTTAGCAATTTTCTACTTTTTGTTGGTCTTGGTGTTTTCTTCATATAAACATCATCCCTTCACCCTTCAGTGAAGATTTTAATTTTATCGTTTCAAGGCACGACAACTTACGCCCAGGACAAATTCTGGGTTACAGAATGCTCAGAACATTAACCAGTTCTGATGAATGCCGTTGTCATGTTGAGATTGCACAGAATGTGCAGAGTAATGCTGTTTAGGCAGAAAACTGACTATTAAGCGCAACGTACATCGCATTGGTTTCTTTCCAACCAGAAAGACGATAGTCGCTTGTGAAATGATGAAAAATGGACTGGTTTTGACGCCAGTTGATAGTGATTAGACTGTAACTATAGCCAACATCCGCATAGAAAGGCGCGTTGAGGTCGCCAATAAAGTCGACATCTTCTTCGTTAAGCCCTTCTCGGACATGAGAGAGCCAGCGTTGCGAGTTAAATATCGCCGACGAATCTGAATTTACATGGCCTTCTGATACCGGCGCTCGCGTGGACTCTTCTGACGCCTCAGAAAAATCATCATCTGAAATTGGGGATGCGCTGGTCGCTACAAAGGGTTGTAGTTTACTGAAATGTGGTAATTGAGTTTTCTGATCTTCGTGGGCAGCCGAAACATGCACTGGCAGTAATACCGTTGCAAGCAGCAGAAAAAATAATTTTCTTAAATAAATCAGAGGCATGAAAACTCACTAGAAGAAAAAAGGCCGAGTTTAGTTACCCAGCCCGATGATAGTATGCCTATTAGCTAAGTTGAACAACTAAAAAGATCTAAATCTCTGATTCCATCTTTGCCATTACCTAAACAACTTGCGTCTAACGATAGAATATTTCGCCACTATCAACGTCTAGGTAGATTTTATTTTCTTGCTCCAAGCCACCGCAGTAGATGAAGTACACATTGCGCTCCTTATAAGTCACGGAACGAACCCATCCGCCGAGTTCCGTGAAGTCTTCCGGTTCACATGTGTTATCGTCCAATAACAGTTGAGTCTTGCTACGGAATATATCTAGATTTTGTTTTAAATCGTCTGACTTTTGTAAATACCCATCGAGTATCTCTAAGCGCTCTTGTTCTTTAATAATCGGCTCAGCATCAGAAAGCCCGTTAGCATCTAACCATTCCGCAGTTTCCTCTCCCCCTTGCTGATAAACGAGATAATCGGAAATGCGATACCAACCGTTAGATTTTTCCAAAACGACGACTTTTTCCCCTTTATAAATCGTATCGACGACTAACGCGTTCTGGTCAGGCTTGTTGTATACATCAACCTGACGTTCAACCACGTAATATTCCATCGTTTCAGGCGGCACCGCTTCCAAATCCATAATCGGTCTTGGCACTTCTTGCTGTACTTGGGGTTTAGGCGAAGGCACTTCTGTTGCTTGTTCTGGCGGATCCTTTTGCATATAGAAGAAATAGTAACCAGCGCCAGCGCCTCCAAGCAGCAACAAAACAACAATCGCGATAAGCGCTTTCTTCATATGCTCTCCTTTCTATGTTTGAGCAAATTCCCAGATAGATTCTTGATGATACTTCACCAGCAATAGACGATATGTCACTGCTCCACCAACAGTTGGGGAAAATGAGATCAAAGTTGAAAAATGGCGGTCGAAATTTCCAACCAGAGCATCGCAGAGTGGTATCACCGTAATGCGATTCAACTTGCTGAAGACTATACTAAATTATCCTCGCTTTATCTTGGTTTAGCCGCAGTCTACGATAGACAACCACTTAGTTAACACCTGCGCAACACCAAATAAACATAAACTCAGACACATCACTTGTCGGGCTCACTCCCTTGCATCATTTGCATTCAATTCGGACCAATTAAAGAGATATAGGTCACAATAATTCTTTACTTGTGGCTAATAATTGGTTACTTTATCCGTTAATAAAGTTTAACAAATAGTCACAACTGGCTGGGGATGATGCTATAAAAATGGTTATCAATCGATTAAGTAACAGGCAAGACCCTAATACTACTAAAGCCAAGTTTTTGTCAGTAGTTAGGCACGTAAAACAATTCGGTTCAATCAGTGATCTGGACCTTTGTAAAATCTTTGGAGAAACAATTTGGAGCGATGGAAGGGAATACCATTCAGCTGCTTTCTCATTTAAAGTGGATCGACGGACCGGCAATTGTGAAATATCACAATACAAAAATCGCCAATAGAGCGTAAAGAATCTTAAAGCGGAGTCAGTAACCGGACTTCGCTTTTTTGATCAAGCATAAACCGGCAGACTTCCATTGCCTTTTACCTCTCTTATAGCTAGATGGGTATGAATGTCTTTCACATTCTCCAGCCTCTGTAGTTTTCTGGTGAAACTTTCATAGCCTTCAAGATCCTTACTGACGACTTCCAATAAGTAATCGTAAGCACCCGAAACGACGTGACAAGAGATCACCTCGTCCATCTCTACGATGGAGTATTCAAACTCATCAATCGAAGAGGCTTGGTGATTATTCAAACTGACCTCGACGAACACCGTCATCGCGATGCCAACCTTGCTGCGGGATAATATCGCTCGGTAACCATTAATGGCACCTTCTTGCTCAAGACGCTTTATTCGCCTTGCACATGGTGAAGGTGACAGCCCGACTCGATCCGCGAGATCAGCAGTCGTCAGTGTGGCGTCTTTTTGAATCAGGTTGAGCAGTTGCCTGTCTATTTTATCCATTTATCTTCACTTGCCATATTTCATCAATAATTAAACTTTATACGCTTTTTTTCACCAACATTGAAATTAATCACGTCACAAATTGCCACCATTGAGCGTCATTTTTATTCGACAATGAACACATCGATAGCAAGTTGGTACGTTAAGCATGATTCTGGGATACGCAGCAATATTAGTGACCTTACTTCTCTGGTCCGGATTCTTCATTTCTCTCAAAGCAGGTGCGATTTCAGAACTTCAACCAGCCGATATCGCTTTGGTTAGATTTTTGATTCCAAGCGTGGTCTTGTTACCTTTTGTCCTAAAGTACAAAAAATCAATAAGCGCTATTCCCAATAAATATTTAACCGGCGTTGTAATGGGTAGCGGGCTGCCTTACTTACTGATCGTTGGTAGCGCCATGCACCTCGCACCAGTCTCTCATGCCAGCGCACTGATCCCAGGTACATTACCGCTATTTGTCTCTGCCATCGCCGTGATTTTTTATCAACAAGCATTGAGCAAGCACCGTCTATTTGGCCTTGCGACGGTTTTAGTGGGTATTTTTGTGTTCTTGTTTTCCAACGCAGGTGCTGATTACAACTGGTCACAACTACAAGGACATCTGTTATTTCTTACTGGCAGTGTAATGTGGGCAGTCTTTACCATTAGTGCACGCGTCGCCAACCTGAATGCTCATGTGTGTGCAGGTTTTGTCGCGATTGCTTCACTGGCACTGCTCACGATCGCAGTAGGTTTCGGCTGGGCAGAAAGCTATTTAGCTATTACGCCAATGAAGTACTGGCCTTGGAAAGAGCTATTCGGACATGCCTTATTGCAAGGGGTCGGAGCAGGCTTGATCGCTTCCTATACTTTTATATACGCCATCCGAATCATTGGTGCAGAAGCCAGCGCCGCCTTTGGCTCTTTAACTCCAGTAATTGCGACGTTGCTGGCGATCCCAATCTTTGGTGAGCAACCCGATACACTGACATGGCTTGCCCTAATGCTAGTAACATGTGGCAGTATTATCGCCAGCCAGATATTTATGAAAAGTGACCTGAGCCAAGCTTATCGCCCGCCAGCCCATCGCTAAGGGGCCATAGATACACACTATTTTTATATCTACTGGGTTTGATGAATGCAGGTGGAACTATGCAACAAGTGCTCATTCTATCGTCAAATTTTTGTCGTGACGGGAATAGATCGGTGGTCGAACAGGAAAAAAACTCTAATAAGCAGTTATTTACATAAAGTATGTTGCCTGACCAAATGATGTTCTGATAGCCTCCCTAATAATAAGGGAATAAAACACTTGACGATATGCCAGCAACACACACGAAAGATGAATTGAGTCATTTCTTGAAACCAGGAACTAAGTTATCCATTGAGATGGAGCTGGGGCCGCAGAAGAGCGGCTCATACTCGACCACTTACTTAGGCTTTAAGGAAAACGCCTACCTGATCATTGATATTCCAACAAAGCTTCTAGAAGATCATGCGATCAGAAGGCTCAATAATGCAGACGTCGTTATTCGTGGCGTGTCAGATACAGAACTAGGCCATGTGGTTGCGTTCAAGTCCAGCGTGTTAATGCACATTGTCCACCCTTCCCCTCTGTTGTTTGTCCGGTTACCCAAGACGTTTGCCACAAAACCAGTTCGCGAATTTGAACGCTACAAGCTGAAAATGAGCTGTACTATTGACCACGAGGGTAATCTTTACACCGGAAGTTTGATCGACTTTTCATTAGCCGGAATCGGCATTTCGACCTTAATTGAGCCAGAGTTCCAAGTGGGTGATAACGTCGCGATTGCTTCCGCACTCAGTGTTTATGTTGGTAAAGATAATCATTGCTTAATTGCGAATATCAAGAAGTTAACAAAAGGCTGGGTGATTGGGATTAAATTTGAGAAGCCAATCGCGATGACTGACCAACTGAAGATATCGTTGCTGGAGCAGTATTTTCTGTCCAGCAACCAGCGTTTAATGCTAAAAGCAAATTGAATGGCTATTGTTCGCCAAAGCGAGTTGCTTCGAAGCTGTTGAGGAATCGATGGACCAGATAGGTCACGAGCAGCGTTGCAACAATAGCAAACAAGATACTGCTCACCCGATAAAGCGCACTAAAGATCAAATCACCACCTGGGCTTAAGTATTGACCAAATAAAATGCCTAACGTGGTTAACCCACCAAAGCCTGCACCGGAGCCACTTGATTCTTTAACGTGCATATAGCTAAAGATCATTGCGCCAATCCACAGCAGAGGAACGACGAATAGCAAAGTATCTGACCAATCGTACAGCAGCAATTGACTGGAAATGCCGAAGGTCACTCCAAGCAACGTACCCATCGCCCTTTTACGTGCATAACCGAGGGCACCATTCCAATGCATTGGAAATAACAACAGTATCGTTGTCGCCTGAGCCGATAAAGAGTCGTTTAAGTCAAAAATCTGGAAAACCAGAAACGACATCGTTGCAATGCTCGCCCCCATCAATGCTTCATGACGCATGCGATGGCTTTTCTTCGGCTCAGAAGGTCTGACCGGAGGCTGGCGTGGCTCTGCATCCGGGATCAGAAATGTCACTAAGTACGCAACAACCACAGAGAGAACATTCGCTTCCAAATTACTGAAAATCAGATCATTGAGATCCGTACTCACATAACTGGAGAAGTGCAGCATGATACTCAGGTTCAGTACACTACTTGCGCCAAACAGGAACAAACTTCCTTTCGACATACAGGCAAATTTGTACAGAAATAAACCAAAAGCAATCATCGTCATCATGAACGGATGACCGCCAAACAGCCCTGCAAGAATACCGACCTCAAGGCCACAGACTACCGCTGCAAAGATCATTTGACGAGCCGCGTGCAAGCTCATCACTGGCACCATACCAAGCAGCAGCATAGGCGTCACAGTGTAAAATACCCCGTAGTTCCAGCCAAACAGTTTGCAGATGGTAAAACCTATCGTCGCGCCAGTGGCGATTCTAAGACACTGTCGGAGATCATTCTCTGACATGGGGTGGTCCCATAACTTCATACCACCTCCTGATTAATAAATGTAATGCAAGGCACTCAAGAAATGAATCTGTAGGTTACTAAACCACCCAGAGATCGTATTCTCAGGTAACAGTTGAACGGTTGCACGTGCTCCGGCAGGGAACGAGTGCTGTTCTTGATCGTCGATCACTAAATGCAAACGCATGCGCTGTGCATCCCTAACCCAACGATCCGTTTCCGTCGGTGTTGCAAGTCGACCATCAGCATCGAATTGACCAGAACTGACACCAACGTCAATACTTGTGATTCGAGCTTCAAATACTTCGCCCGGCAAGCTATCAAATGCCACGAGTGCGCGGCTGTCACGATTAAAGTGACGTAGGCTCTTCTCACGAAAATCAGCAATGATGTCAACGTCATCTGAGACCAATGCAACCAGAGGACTCGCAGCGGAGGCGTAAGCACCTGCTTCTAGTTGAAGGTTTGCGACCACGCCATCATGCTCAGCAATAACTCTGGTGTAGGACAGATTCAGCTCTGCTTGCTTGAGTTGGTTCTGCGCAACACGAACGCTGACATTATCTTCACCTATTTCACCACGGCTCACTTCGAGCTCCTTAAGGCGAGCACGAGCTGCCAAAAGGTTTGCTTTTTCAGCGGTAGCACGACTCTGGGCATCATCAAGTTGCTGCTGAGAGGTGCCGTTACGATGAAACAGCTTATTCAAACGCGCCGCTTCTCGCACTTTTTGCTCGGCAACAATCTTGCTTGCTTCCACATCCGCTTTAGCCGCTGCAATTGACGCATCCAATTGGTCATTGTTTTGAATGACCTGATCTAAATTGAGCTGAGCACGCTCAACCGCCAACTGGTAAGGCTGTGGATCGATCTGAAACAACACGTCACCCTTATGGATTTCTTGGTTGTTTGTCACATAGATTTCTGTGATTTGCCCACTCACACGTGGCGCCACTTTGGTTACCACACGAGTTGCCATTGCTTGAGGAGTAAGGGGCATTGCCAGGTCAGCAATTAGAAAATAAGCAAAGACAAGGATAAACGCTACGCATGAATATTTAATCCAGCGCGCGAATTTTTGGTCTGGAGTCATAGGATTTAACTTCTCTTTATTAGGTTTTCTGACTTATTCGCTAAGTGTATCAAGTGCATTACGAGCAATTTGTTCCAGGATTAACCCCATGGTTTTCAGCTCGTCATCATTGATGTCAGAGAGTAATTTTCTGCGAACCTCAAAGATTCTGCTCTCTAGTTGAGTAATAAGAGCTTTACCTTCATCAGTCAGACTAACAATACGAGCCCGCTTGTCGTATTCACAACAACGTCGCACTATCAGAGACTGCTCTTCGAGTAATTTTAAGGTCCGCATCAATGACGCCAATTCTATCTCTAATGCTTCCGCGAGATGCTTCTGACTGACGTTGTCCCCCATACGATGCAATTTCCATAAGGCAGTCCAGCGGGGATACGTCAGATTCAGTGGCTCAAGCTCTCTGTCTGCGACCATTTTCCATAAACGAGAGACACGAGAAAGTTTTTCCGCAACGGAAAGCTCTCTCAAAATATCGACATCTTGAATCATTTGAAACACTCAATTACTTAGCATGCTAAGTAATATAAAATAGTTAGCATGCTAAGTAAATAGATTTGTGACAAAAATCACATTAAGTTCAAGGAAAGAAACTTGGCAGCAGGATGAGCTAAGGAGAATAAAAAAGGCACAACTTGTGCTGTGCCTGATGTTTGGTGATATTTTTATTACGCTCAGTCGTCTAAGAATCGCTGTTTATAATCCAAAAGTGCAGCGTGGAACGCATTCTCTTTAATCGGTTTGAGTAAGATGTAATTCGCTCCCGCTTCCATAAACGCATCACCAGTTTCTTTTGCGGTATCAGCCGTGCAAGCATAAATTGGCGTACCTAATTTCAAATTTCGGCGAATCTCTTTTGTGGCTTCTATACCGCCTAAATGAGGAAGTTGGTTATCCATCAATATCAAATCATAGGTATGGTGTTTTAACCGCTCGATTGCCTCAAGCCCATCTTTTGCCCAATCAACCTGCATTTCGTATTTATTACAAAAGGCTTTTAAAATAAACGCATTGGTATGGTTATCTTCAACAAGCAGGACTTTCAACGTTTCACTGAACAAATCCTCAGGATTGATATGTCGGTTTGGTTTGTTTGCATTCAAGATACGCTCACGGTCTTTCACTGGCAATGTCACAACAAACGTCGTTCCAACCCCTTTTTGACTTTGAACTTGAACATTACCGTCTAACATATCAACCAAACTCTTGACGATCGTCAGTCCTAAACCACTACCACCATATTCACGCGTTGTGGTTTCCTCTTCTTGTACAAACGGCTCAAACATCTGATCAAGTTTATTCGGGTCGATACCAATACCCGTGTCGGAAATTTCAACCACTAGCACGCTATTTTCAGCTCCTTCAAACTGCTCTAATTCCGCGCTCAGCCGAACACTTCCTGATGGGGTAAATTTGACAGCGTTACTAAGTAGGTTAAACATGATTTGGTTGAAACGAACCTGATCAGTAAACAGAGCCAGCTTCGGATCTAACTGGTTCTCGATGACCAGATCCACACCTTTGCTTTCACAAATCGGACGATAAATATTCTCTAAAGTACGAACGGTATCAGTGAAGGAAAACGAGTGTTTTTGAATATTAAATTTCCCTTGCTCGATTTTTGAAAAGTCTAGGATATCATTCAAAACAGCGAGCAAGTGCTCACCACTATGGCGAAGCACATCTATCTGATTACTTTGCTCTTGTGATTTAACGGATCCTTTCAATAACTGGGCGACACCTAAAATCCCATTTATCGGCGTTCGAATTTCGTGACTCATCTTAGCCAGAAAATCAGCACGAGCTTGAGCGGATTTTTCTGCTTCTTTTCTGGCGACATTACTTTGCTTCTCAGCCTCGATAAGGGTAGTGATATCTTGCCCTTGAACAATAATGCCACTGAGATCGCCTTCAACAAGAATGGGAGATAAGTTCCAGCGATACACTTTGTCGCCAATCGGTACATTCACCCCAGTAAGAGTTGCCCCTTGCGACGCCATACGCAGGTGAGGAAGCAACTTTTCCTTAAAGTTCTCAAACACGGGAGGCATGGTCTTATTGTCCTTTTCAAGCACCAGCTCTTTTCTCGCCGCTGGGTTGATTTGTATCAGAACTCCGGCTTCAGACCACACCATGATCGGCGATAAAGCAAAGTTAAACAGGTCACGGAATGAGCGTTTTTGTGCTTCAAGCTCTTCAAAAGTGTTTTCTAACGTAGTACCGATATCATCAAACTCTTCGATATCTGACCCGCCAAATCGCTCAAACCCTTTTTCTTCGCGAGCTGAACGTGTGTACGACATTAAGGAGTCAAGTTGTTCTGCTACTTTATTCTCTATCCACTCTTTGGTCAGTAAGGCGATCAAGATCATCCCGATAACCGAAGCCATCATCGCCAAAAGATGCTGAACCTGCAGGGTAACGACGCTTTGATTATCCTGAACCGTCAGTAGAGATAAATCGGTATGAGCCGCATTCACCTCAATTGGCGTCTTAATAATCAGTAGTTGGTCGAGCTTCTCTTGAGATTCTCTACGTTTCAGAACATCAAATATTTTGTAAGACTCATCGCCAGCCAACGAGTTGGCTAGAGGTAAGTTATTGGAGATGAGTACAACATTATCGACGTTACCTTCGTTCTTCAGCCTTTCCATCAAGCCAAAGTTGTTGTCCAAAACGACAACATTGTATGAGTAACCCATCACTTCGCCCGTTGTGGGTTCAAGTACCGGGACTCTTCTAACCAGCAAGTGACGAGCGCCCATTGGCGTTAGTGACGTAATGTAGTACCAGTTATTGGTGAATGTGACGCTATTGGAAATAGTATCGAGTATCGAGTCATCAATGCCATAAAAATGGGCGTTACCGTCATCCCAGATAATGCCTTGATGGTTAGTGAGGAAGCGAATTTCAGGCGTGTGTGCAGGATCACTCTGATCAATGCTGAGAAAAAAGAAATTCAAGGCTTCTTCGTCACGCTGACTATAAAAATCAAGCACCACATCACTTTTAGAGTTGCTGTCATGGTGGATTTGAATCGCAGCGAAATGGCTGTCGAAAATATTCAGAATCAGGGCAGATGTTTGTTGCTTTGTCCTGTCAACTTCCTGCCAAATAATCTGTTTGGAGAAGTAATAACTCTGAACGAAGATGCCTAAAATTATCGGAGCAAGAACGAGAATTATAATTTTAGTTATGAGCGTCGACAAAGAGCGACGCTTTCTAGTTGATGTATTTGTCATCAATTATCTGAGTATCTAAATGCGCGTTTTCTTAATGCTTCTATTCTATCTGGAGAGTCTGATGTTGTGACCACTTCATAGTCGCCAGAATATACTGTTGGTACTGACTTCCCTTCCAGATCCCACTTTATGGCTTCTGCCATAGCGATACCTGTGTCGTCGTTCATACGCATGACGGTTATATCTAACTCTCCGTTTAAAATGGCGTCTAGCTCCGCAGAGCCCCCTCCCCAACCATTAATCATAATATCATCGCGCCCAAGTTCCGCTAGCGCTTCAACAGCCCCAAGCGCGACATCTGTCGAGCAAGCATAAATAAAATCCACGTCAGGATACTTGTCCAAACTGGCTTTTGTCGCCTCATACCCTGATTGCTTTGTCGCCTTAGTGTAGTAAGCAGATTGTAGCTCAAAGTGACTGTCACGGTTTACCTGGTTAATAAATGTATTCCCTCTTACGTCACTAATGTACCCTTCTGAAAAGTAAAGCACGCTGTAGTGGCTGTGTTTGGGGAAGCGTTGGCTAAACTCTTGCGCCAATTTTCTGCTGCCTTCTGCGTGATCAAAACCAACATAAAGAAACGGCTGGTGGTTATTCCAGTCTCTTACCGGTGTCGTAATGTTTTGTAAGATCAGTTTGGTTTTTTTCGAATCCAATACATGCTCGATAAATTTACGATGTCTAGTGGTATCGAGAGTGAAGATGAGATAGTCCGAATTGCTTTTCAAAGCCTCCATTAGTGAGAGACTTTGCTGTTTAATATCGGCGTTTGGACGAGTAAAAACCTGATTGAGCTGATAGTTAATATTCAGCTTATCTAACCGTTTTTCAAATGCATCAATATTTCTGATCCAGTAATCCGAAATTTGCTGCCCAGGGTAAACGACAGAAATCTTCAGCTCACGCTTTTTCTCCGTTGTAATCGGATTCGGGTTTTCTCTAACAGCCTCAGCCAGCGCGTTGGTTAGCTGTTTTTGCTCTGGGAATTCATCGAGAAATTCTTGATATTCCCAATACCCATTCAACACTTGCGAAGCAGGTGATGCAGGGGAAATACCAATCATTAAAACAAGGGAGAATAATAACTCTTTTTTCATCTGTTGCTCTTTTAGTTTTACGAGCTTAATTCACTCTATTTATTATCTAGCCGAGTCATCCATTACTTGGGCGTGTTGAACTATTGTAATCTACCTTTCACTCAGTACTGGTTTCACTATCATTTTCTTCGTATTACATTATGCGTCAGATGAATCTTACATAACAAACGAATATTGCACAGCATTTTATTACACGGTAAAAGTACATTTTAGGTAAAAAGAAGCCGCCTTTAAAAAATCAGCGGCTTATCGTCAGTCAGTGTTGTGCTTTGAGTGGATCATGTGTTGGTATTTAACGACGGTTCGGTCAATATCAAGCGGTGTTTTTCATCTAGGCCAAGTGACGCTTTCGACGCAACTAATAACTCTTTTTTCTTTTTCGCGAGTTGCTTTATAAAATACTCAGCTTTCATCGCCACGCTCTTAGAGTCAAATCTCATTGTCCATTCCAGAACTAATGGACCTTTACCTTTTAGCGCCTTGGCACCTTTACCATCCTGATGCTGTTTAAACCGACGTTCAATATCATTGGTTACACCACAATAAAGGGCATTGCGGTTATTCCGTATCAGATAAACAAACCAAACTTGTTCCACACTTTCAGTCATCAAAGTAGAGATTCTACCTGGGCTTTCAGTGCATCGAGCTCTTCTCTAAGCATTGCCACTTCTTGCTCTAACTGACTAACTCGATCTGAGCTCGGTGACACTGCCGCGGTTGGCTCGATTGCCGCGGCATCTACTTCACCACAGAATAAATGCATATAGCGAGATTCACGCTTACCAGCCTCTCGTGGCAGTTTTACGACTAATGGCCCTTTTTCTTCACTCGCCATATGCTCAAGAACGTTTTCCACCTCTTTAACGTCGCGGAAAGCCGTCAGGCGGTTAGTTCGAGTGCGAATTTCTCCAGGCGTCTGAGCACCACGCAACAGCATGCAGCATACAATGCCTTTTTCTTGCTCAGAAAGTTTCAGATCACCAAACTCTGTATTGCAAAAACGGTGTTGATACTTGCTCACTCGGCTATTAAACGCACTTTCGTCACTGACGAGTCGACGTTCAATCAGCGCATCTACCGCATCTAATACATCAGACTCGGACAACGACATAACCGGCTCACGATTGCTTTTTTGATTACATGCGTTGGTAAGTGCATTCAGACTAAGGGGATAAAGATCGGGAGTTGTCACCTCTTTCTCGATCAGGCAACCAATTACTCGTGCTTCTATTGCCGTTAGCTCAACTTTCATAATGCATTCCTTATTATTTTTTGCATTTGAATTTTATACTCAAGTCACTTCAAGGTATCAGATTGAAATCTGAACGGTTTTGAAATCACTTGGTTATAAGGTAGTCAGGCTAAAGCATAGACTAAGACCTGACTCCTTTTGTGAATTGGGTTAGGTCTTAATGCTCAGAGAGAATAGGTACTTTTCTCAGGTTGCCATCTTCATCAATCATCATTATTTTCGAACGATTGAGTTCAACTTCCGTAAGTTCGAGTTGATTGCGCGCATTGATATATGCTGTTTTTAACTTCTCAGCCAAAGAGCTCGTGACTTGTTCACTATCTTGACTGTCGACTTGCTCCGCAGTGTTACGAGAGTCCATATCAAGTGTCATCATTTTGTATTTAATGACGCTGATAATATAGTGAAGGTCCAATCATGACAACGCATCGATTCATTCTACCCAGCGTTAAACACATATTTATCCATACTGAGTCGAAAAAGACCGTTGTACTCAGTAAATTTTCTGAATACTTGAGTATAGAACTCATAGCAAATGAGTCGTTTCAGCAGCGAAGTAAACGTTGCTTGAAGGTACCGAAGATAAGGCTGAACCTGGCATGAACCCTCGATGATTTCCTTCTCTCATACACGAAACATATTGATTGGTCGAGAAGTGTTCAACTCATCATCGTGATTGATCTAAAGACTGTTATGCTACGGGATGTTGTGCTTTAATCGAGGAAGATATTCACAAATTAGGAAAGGGAACTATGAGTAGCGTATTTGAAATCGTTAGCCAAGCTCGTCGCAAAAACAAACTGAAACGAGAGCTTCTTGATAACGAGAAAAAAGTTCGTGATAACCGCAAACGTGTAGACCTGCTGGAAAACCTTCTAGACTACATCAAGCCAGAGATGACTCACGACGACATTCTAGCGATCATCAAAAACATGAAAGCTGATTACGAAGACCGTGTTGATGACCACATCATCAAGAGCGCTGAAATCTCGAAAGCTCGTCGTGACATCAGCCGTCGTATTCGTGAACTTACGGAAGAAGACAAGCAAACTAGCGGCAAGAAATAAACACCAATAGTTCTGTTATAATTTGAACCCCGAGTAAGATAACTTGCTCGGGGTTTGTTTTTGTCACCGATCAGAGTGGTGTGTACAATTGCACCAACGATATCCCAAACTTAACAACTGAATAAGCTTTCTATGTCCTCAACTACGATCAGTCCTCAACCTACATTAGCCAAGCAATTGTTCTCGATGACATGGCCCATGCTCTTTGGTGTTTTATCACTGATGAGTTTTCAGCTTGTGGACAGTGCTTTTATCGGCCAACTTGGCGTCTTACCTTTAGCGGTACAAGGTTTCACACTACCACTGCAAATGGTCGTGATCGGTATTCAGGTCGGCTTAGGTATCGCGACAACCGCGGTTATATCTAAAGCACTAGGAGCCAATGAAACACGCTATGCTAAACAACTTGGTGGTTTAGTCCTAATGATAGGCTCGGTAGGGGTTGCGATAATCAGTGTGTTAATTTGGTTACTTCGCAACCCGATATTATCCATGCTCAGCGCACCGGATACGGTTATGCCAATCATCGATAATTATTGGCCATGGTGGTTGCTAAGCTCCTGGACCGGCGCCCTTCTCTACTTTTACTACAGCATCTGCCGAGCCCACGGAAATACCATGTTGCCTGGCACCATGATGATGATCACCAGCGGCGTGAACCTTGTTCTCGATCCGATCTTCATTTTTACCTTCGATCTCGGCATTAATGGCGCAGCGCTTGCGACAATTGCCGCGTTCAGTTTTGGTATTTTGGTCGTGGCTCCACGAGTCAAAAAGAACCATTGGGCCACAACGCAATGGCAAGACTTAAACGTAGTTAAGAGTGTCCGTTCTATCGGCAATATAATGGGGCCGGCGATGATAAGCCAACTCTTGCCTCCTTTGTCTTCCATGCTGGCAACTAAGCTACTGGCTGGATTTGGTACGGCAGCCGTCGCGGCATGGGCGCTGGGATCGCGATTTGAGTTTTTCGCCATTGTCTCTGTGCTCGCGTTAACCATGTCTTTACCGCCAATGGTAGGGCGATTGCTTGGCGCAAAAAACTATGATGATATTCAATCGCTGGTGAGTATTGCAGTTAAGTTTATTCTGATCTTCCAGCTCTTAATTGCAGTTATTACCTTTACTGTCGCGAATCCTCTGGCGTTATTAATGACCAGCGATATTCAGGTTGAGCAAGTGTTAGAAATGCATTTGATGATCGTCCCGATTAGCTTGGGCTCCCTGGGCGTATGTATGCTTATGGTTTCTGTCTGCAATGCATTAGGTAAGTCATACACGGCGCTAACCGTTTCGGCGTTACGTCTGTTCGTCTTTTTCCTGCCGTGTTTATGGATTGGCTCTCAGCTCGGCGGAATTAAAGGCCTTCTGCTTGGTGCTTGTCTCGGTAATATATGCGCGGGCATCGCTGCTTATCTCACTTATCGTCGCACTATCGCATCGCTGTCCGAAATGCATAAAGCGCACTAAGTCGATAAACCAACAAGATCAGACATCACAATAATGAAGCCCTCTATTATATTGATGGCTTCATTCGTTAAGTTAAATACAGCCTTCTAATACATCAAGCCGTTTTGTCCGCTGGAAAAACAACGCCAGTTTGTCTTCTGACTTCAGTCAGGACTTTCGCAACTGTCAATGAGCGTTGTTTAGTGCTCTCATCAATCAAACCTAACTTAAGTTGTCCGGCAAAAGCTTTAGCTTCGTAAAACATGTGGTTTTCTATTTGTGGCAGGGTTAGTACTTCTTTCTCTTTACCACGAAGAATGCGTTCGACGCCACGACCGGTGGATATCATGTCAACTAACACGCTACCCTGTTCACCCTGAAATTCACTTGGAATCAACGAGTCACTTACTTTTGAATGCAGAAGGTTAACGTTAAAATCGTCGTAGGCAAGCGTCACACTCCCGCACCCATCCACTCCTGACGGTAAGACAACCGCACTGGCCTGAACCTGGTTCGGCTCTCCAAACAACTCGATTGCAGCGCCCAGACAGTAATAGCCGATATCCATAATTGAACCGTTGGAAAATTCCGGATTGAACGTGTTCGGGTTCTCGCCGTTTAAATACTTTTGATAGCGCGATGAATATTGGCAGTAGCTGATCGTCGCATGTCTTAATGGTGAAATAGTCGGTAAGCTTTGTTTCAATACCTTAAAATTTGGTGTGTAAGGCGACATGAATGCCTCAAAAAGCACGACGTCATTTTGTTCAGCACACTTAAACATCTCTTGTGCAAGGGCGTAATTTGAGGCCATCGGCTTTTCACAAATTACGTGCTTGCCCGCGCTTAGCATTTGTATTGCTTGCGGTGCATGAAGTGAATTCGGACTGGCAATGTAAACCGCATCAATATCGGGATCCTTTCCCAAAGCGTCTAAACTGTCGTAGAAAGTCTCCGCATGGTATGGGGCACCAAATGAACGCGCCTTGTCAATATCTCTCGAATAGACGGCTTTGAGGCGAAACTCCCCCGTTTGTATCGCCGCTTCAACAAATTGTTGCGATATCCAGTTCGTGCCAATAATCGCGAGATTAAACATGTTATTTCCTTCTAATTTTGATCATAACGCCAAGTGACTTCAGCTTATCTAATCGATTTAAACAAGGTTTGCCTGATTACACAACGTCTGACAGCAAAAGGATAGTCGCGCAACAGCGCATTCCATCACTTATAACCCAACCATGTGACAACGTAACTTAATATGTAATATTTAACGCTGCTAATCGTTGTTTTATTGATAAGCCTCAATAATCTCACTTCGCAGGACTGGTAATTTGCAACGGTTCTGTGATTCGCTAATCCGAGTGATAATTCTGATTTTGTTCTTCTCGCAAACAATAAACCTAAACCCACTATGGTTAATTGTATTTTATGAGCTATAAATCCCAGTTCATATTGTGATTTGCTGCAAAGTTTTGATATTAAATTTCCACCTCAGCCCACCATTTCAACCCATACCTTCGTCTTAGTTAACAAAAAACATAATTACGACTTTTATGTTTACCTCCTGAGTTGCGTTATCGATTCACATCACACATTAATGTAATTAAAAGATAAAATTTCAAACAAAAATATTGATGGTAAACATTATCATCGCAAAATAAGTTTGCACTTTTGAAAATGTCAACACCTTAAATGCAATGTCTTAGTCACACTAATCATCCATACATCCGCCATATAACAGTGATTTACACTGGATTTATTTTTCCTAGCAGAATAAGTCCTTCAACCGTAGAATCCGCCCCATAATTATTACAACCCGATTTCATTACCACCAGACTCCTGCGCTCTACCGTAGAGGTAACAGCGGCGAGTATGGTTAGCCCCCAAAACGTGAAAGGTCCAATACAACAATGAGTCCAGAGAAATATCTCCAAGACTGGCAAACTAGCCAAACGATTGCTGAATCTATTTCCCCTCTAATTGGTAAGCTGTATCGTGAAAAAGGAATCGAAGTGGTTCTGTTCGGTAAGACGCTTATCAATGCCACAACTATCGACATTCTCAAAACTCACCGCGTAGCAAGACGATACACTGGAAGCCCTCTTTCTCTAGAGCAAACAATGCCTATCATTGAAGCACTATGTGAAATGAGCATTTCGTCTAGCCGCGTTGATATTGGTCATCTGGCAACTAAGTATTGGAATGAGCACGAAGACACTTCTTCACTAAATGATTTCCTACAAACAGCACTTCAAGGTGCTCGTGATGCAGATTCTTCTCTGAAAGCTCGCGATGTGGTTCTTTACGGTTTTGGTCGCATCGGGCGACTACTAACTCGTCTTCTTATTGAAAAGAGCGGCCCTGGTTACCCACTAAGACTTCGTGCAATCGTTGTACGTGGTGGTAAAAAAGGCGACTTAGAGAAGCGTGCTAGCCTACTTCGTCGTGACTCGGTACACGGCCAATTCAATGGTAGCATCATCATTGATGAAGAGCGTAAAGCACTGATTGTGAACGGCAACTTCATTCAAATCATCTACGCAAACAACCCAAGCGAAGTTGACTACACAGCATATGGCATTAATAACGCTCTTGTTGTCGACAACACCGGCGTTTGGCGTGATGCAGAAGGTCTGAGCCAACACTTAGCATGTAACGGCGCACAAAAAGTACTTCTGACGGCACCTGGTAAAGGCGATATCAAAAACGTTGTATTTGGTGTAAACGAATCTGTGATTCAAGAAGAAGACACCATCATTTCAGCAGCAAGCTGTACAACAAACGCAATCACGCCAGTACTGAAAGCGCTAAACGATAAGTACGGTGTACTTTCTGGCCACATCGAAACGGTTCACTCATACACTAACGACCAAAACCTGATCGATAACTTCCACTCAGGCGACCGTCGTGGACGTAGTGCATCTCTGAACATGGTTCTGACTTCAACTGGCGCAGCAAAAGCAGTAGCAAAAGCACTGCCTGAACTGGCTGGAAAACTAACAGGTAACGCGATTCGCGTACCTACGCCAAACGTTTCAATGGCAGTTGCAAACCTAAACCTAGGTGAAGACGTGGATCGTGATTCACTAAACGACTACCTACGTGAAATGGCGCTAAATTCTGAGCTATCAGCACAGATTGATTACACAGACTCAACTGAAATCGTTTCAACAGACTTAGTTGGTTCTCGTCACCCTGGCGTAGTTGATGGTCAAGCGACTATCGCACAAGACAAGCGTTGTGTACTGTACATTTGGTACGACAACGAATTCGGTTACAGCTGCCAAGTTGTGCACTGTATGGAACAAATGATGGGTGTTCGTTACCAAACATTCCCTCGATAGGTGAACATTGCTCCACAACGTTAACCACATGGTGTAGCGAACTATACCTCAACATTTGTTCTTTATAATAAGCGCGAAAGCGCACTACTAATCTTAACTCCCCATTTATACGCCTGAGCTTCCCCTCAGGCGTTTTTTATTCATACGATTTAACTTTCTTCAGGCTTTGACATTCCTCAGACATACTTACGCCTATTGTTCATGTTTCGTTCATATTCACAGGGGTAATCTGAACACATAGACGAATAGAGAGGTCAAGTTTATGAATCGGATCATCGTTACAGCACTGGCACTGATTACAGGCCTTTTTGCTTTAGTATTTAGCCTCATCATGGCGATCCCATTGACCATCGCGGCACTGATTACCGGAAAACGTATTGAGAAGCGCGTCAAGTACATGCAGAAAGAGATGCAGCAAGAATATGAATTTAATACTGGAAAAGCAGACGCGATAGAAGGCGAATTTGAAGAAGTTCGCCGATAAGAGAATTAAAGTGTTTCTCAACCCCCTCGTCCCCAAAAGCTAACAAAGCTCCTGAGAAACTCCTTGCTTACACCCAGCCTTGAACAAGCTGGGTGCTTTTTTATGTTCTGGAAATCAAATTTATATCGTTACAACCACGCGAAGAGCCAACAACATAAGCACAACGCCAGACAAGCGATCGATCAACACTGCTTTTGAGCGAATACGATCAACCACTCGCGAGCTCGAGAGTACGATAGTAATGAACGTGTACCACAAACCGTCAACGATAAACGGCGTAGCAACAATGATCATTTGATTACTCAGATCATTACCCAAAGCAACGAACTGGCTAAATAAGGCGATAAAGAACAGTGCAATTTTAGGACTGAGAATAGAGATAAAAAAGCCTTCTCTTGCTGACTGAGCAACGGTGGTTTCCTGCCCAGATTCAAGCTTAGCCGCTACACCGCCTTTCGAACGCAGAGCATTAAACCCCAAATAGGCCAAGTACGCTGCCCCCGCCAAGCTGATCGCTTTAAACAGTAGCGGGCTTTGCTGTAAAACTACTGCCAAGCCGATCAGAGTAATAAATGCATATATCCCGATACCAAATGCGTGTGCCCACGCTGTCGCCAACCCATTAAGACGGCCACCAGCCAAAGCGTGTTTAGCGACAATCGCCAAACTAGGCCCTGGAGACATAGCGCCCAACAAACATACGGTAAAAAGTGATAGCCAAACTGTTAGTGTCATAAAATCCTCTCCTCATTTGGTATCAATCTATCAAGTGAAGGGATATAAATAGAAATCAAAGTTTTTCATAAAGGTCATGACTTGAAATCATAACTTAATGAATAGAGTATTCCGATAGCTTCATCACTGTCCGAATTTGTTCTCTAACCCAACGATGGGCAGGATCGGTGTCGTATTTTGGATGCCACATCAACCAATATTCATGTGTCTGGGTTGCAAAAGGCAGTGGCTTATTGACTAAACGCCAATGTTTGGCAAGGTTCAGCGCAATATGTTCCGGCACGACCATAAGGTTGTCACTCGTTACCAGTCTGTTTACGGCTGCAGAGAAGAAAGGCACTTTAAATGCGATATGACGCTCCAGACCCATCTCTTTTAACGCCAGATCAGCACTGGAGTCCTTATCACCACCTCCCGTCACCTTAATGTGCGAATAGCTGACGAGTTGCTTCGCGCTGACACTTTCACACTTAGCCAGTGGGTGCGAGCCTTTCATCAGACAAACTGAATTATCCGATCCGATGTTAATGCTCGATACACCTTCCGGCTTGGATGGGTACATAGAAGAAGCGATGTGAATGCCGAGCTCATGCAGTTTGTCCAGAAAGTCAGGCTGCCAAAGCCGATAAGCCATATCAAGTTGTGGCGCGAACTCACTGAGGTGCGACGCTATATCCGGTAGAACATATTGGGCAACGTAATCACTCGACGCAATCACAAGTTCTCCCTGCCAGTCTTTAGGTTCAAATGGCTTGTCATCCAAAAGATGGTCAAATTCCGCGAGTAACGCATCCAGTTTTTCTTTTAGCGCTATCGCTCTTGGGGTAGGAATCAGCTGATTACCCTGACGAATAAGAAGCGGATCTCCACACAGCTCGCGGAGTTGAGCCAACTGACGACTCACCGCAGACTGCGTGATGTTCAATCTCTGCGCAGTGCGGCTTACATGACACTCTTCGAGCAAAACATGTAAGGATCTCAGCAAGTTTAAATTAATGTGGTTTAGCATTGTTTATCCGATTGAATGGTACTTAAGCCTGGCTTTGCCGATCACTTAACGAACTTATTCCCAGTGGTATTAAAAAACTCGGTTAACACGGTATGCGTCATCAGATGCCGCAGTTCAGGAAAGCGTTGAATTTGATCTCTGATCTCGTTCAGGCGATTCATGTTAGGTACTTCGACAAAGACCATCATATCGGTTTCACCGCTGATGGCATGACACCATTTCACACCGTCAATCTTGTAAAGTTCATCGGCGTAAGACTCGCAATAATAAGTCGAAGTTGACTTATCAAACTTCAGAGCGAAATAGGCACAAATGGAATCCCCTGGAGTGGAAGCGATTTCTGCATGATAACCTAAGATAACTTTGTCATTTTCGAGCTTACGAATTCGAGCCGTCACTGCCGAGCGAGAGAGGTTCACTTTTTCTGCGATTTCAGTGACTGACAGCCGGGCATTGTGCCGGAGGATATCAATGATCTTGTGATCAAACTTGTCCATAAACTTACCGCTTCTTCCTTATTTGCTTCATTTTATAACGATTTTAAATGCATAAGAAACCAACATTTTGTTGGAATTATTTGAAACAACCGTCATATTGGCGGCTCAGTAACGCATTTTGTAATTTGGAACTCCTTTATTCTTAGAGTTCACTTAGTTCGACACCGTCAGAGACCAGCATGGAACAGCTCAAAAAAGACATTTCACTTATATCCGGCATCGCCCAACTTTCCACCACATTGATGGGCACAGGTCTATTTATGATACCGGCGATTGCGGCTGGTATTGCAGGGCATTTTTCACTCTGGGCATGGATATTACTGTTCGCGGCCATTTGCCCGATTGCTCTGACGTTTGCTCAATTAGGTAAGCGATATCCCAACGCTGGCGGCACCGCTTTCTTTGTCCGAAAAGCCTTTAATGCAAAATTAGAAAGTAGCGTTGCCTGGTTGTTTGTCAGTGTGATCCCGGTGGGTATACCAGCGGCTATCGCACTTGCTGCGGGTTTTCTCAAACAACTTCTGCCCGAGCCACTAAACAATGACTTATTCGCTCAAGTACTCACCATCGCGCTGCTGATATTGGTCAATTTGCTAGGAACAAAGTCATCAGGGCGCTTGCAAACAGCGATCGCACTCAGTGTATTCGCGCTGGTTGGTGCATTTCTATGGAAAGGAGAAATCAGCAGTGTTGATCTAACCATGCCTGTCGTTACAACCGACTCGATTTGGCCAATTACCGCCGCTCTTGGTGTAATGTTTTGGTGTTTTGTCGGCATAGAAGCATTTGCACACATGGGCGAAGAGTTTAAGAACCCACAACGCGACTTTCCTATCGCGATTATTGTCGGATGTTTCGTTGCTGGCGCAACCTATTGGGCATGTTCGGTTGTGATATTAAAGTTTGGCGCTTATGGCCCCCCTCAGTTTGATAATGCGTCCATACCCTGGCTAAGTGCGCAGCTACTGGGAGACAGTGCCAAGTGGATCATCAGCGTAATCGGCTTTTCTGCTTGCTTCGCCAGTGTCAATTTATACACTCAAAGCTTGTCCCGAATGGTTTGGAGTCAAGCTCGTGAATATCGTCCAGACAGTAAGCTGGCGAAAGTCTCGCATCGAGGCGTGCCTTCCTCAGCAACATTACTGGTTGGTTTCGTCTTACTAGTGTCTTGTGCCGTCGGTACGCTTTCTCAACTTGATTTAGAGTTTTTCCTTAAACTGGCGAACAGTATTTTCGTGTTGGTTTATCTACTCGCTATGTTGGCCGCTTATAAACTGCTTAAAGGCATTGGTAAAGCAATGGCAGGAGTGTCTCTACTCCTTTGTACGGGGGTATTCATATGCTTAGGTTGGTCTATGTTATACGCTTTGACAATCTTTGCCGTACTCTCCTTGCCATGGAAACAGTGGAAACAAAAGCGACAAGGACGAGTGATAGAGTAACCACGTCAACATCTGTTCTCAAACCGCTGGCACTCCCGGCGGTTTTGTTTTCAACTGTATCCAATTGAACAATTTTCCCGTATAAAAAGATATCTCCAAACTACGTCAAAAACGGCGTTAACTAGTGATTTGGATATCGCCGACGGGAGGCACTCAATGTCAAACAAGGAAAAAAACTTACCTACACATCGCATCTCCAGATTCGGTAAATTTGCCTCTCTTGCAACCAGAGTCGCCGGAAATGTGCTTGCTGAAGGCACTAAACAACTCGCCAAGGGCAATAAGCCTAAAGCGAAAGACCTCCTGTTGACGCCTCAAAATATAACCAGACTGACCGATCAGCTTGCTCATTTGCGCGGAGCAGCAATGAAGCTCGGTCAAATGCTGTCAATGGATGCGGGTGATATCCTCGAGCCTGAACTCGCTGACATCCTCTCACGGCTTCGCTCGAATGCCGACCCGATGCCAGCAAAACAGTTAAACAGCGTCATGGAGAACGCGCTTGGTCCAGATTGGAAAGCGGAATTTCTGGCGTTTAATTTTAAACCCATTGCCAGCGCTTCAATAGGACAAGTCCATCAGGCGTACAGTGACGTGGGTGATAAGCTTGCAGTGAAAGTCCAATACCCCGGTATTCGCAAAAGCATCGACAGTGACGTCAACAACGTTGGCACACTGCTTAAAATCGTCGGGCTTATACCTGAGTCAGTGGATTACGAAGGGCTCTTAGAAGAGGCGAAGAAGCAACTTCACGATGAAGCCAATTATTTACGTGAAGCACAATTCGCCATACGTTATTACGAGGCACTAAAAGGACACTCCCACTTTGTTGTGCCAAAAATTCATCCTGAAAGCTCTTCTCAGGATGTATTAGCAATGGAATATATCGAAGGGGTTCCAGTCGATACCATAGTTAACTGTGACCAAAATACCCGTGATACCGTGATGCGCCACCTGCTTGAACTGCTATTTCGCGAACTGTTTGAATTCAAAATGGTTCAGACTGACCCCAATTTTGCCAACTATTTATACCTCGGAGAAACCAAGCAAATTGGCTTGTTAGATTTTGGTGCCACGCGCGAATTCAGTGAACGATTCAGTTCTGGCTATCGTCAGGCGTTCTCTGCTGTTGTTAATCATGACGAACACAGCCTGAACGATGCCTTAGAGAAGATTGGTTTTTTCAGTCAAAACATCCTGCCAGAGCAGCGCAAGGCCATTTGGGAGCTGGTCAAAATGGCATGTGAACCCATGCTAGTGGATCAAGACTATGACTTTAAAGCCAGTGGCCTTGCTCAAAGGTTACGTGATGCAGGTAAGATCCTCAGCATGGAGCAGGATTACTGGCATACACCACCAGCAGATGCCATTTTTCTTCACCGAAAAATAGCAGGTATGTACTTACTAGCAGCGCGTATTGGCGCGAAAGTGAATATTCGCAAATTAGTGCAGCCTTATCTCAATATCCACGTCGAGTAGCCTATTGTTTTTCTGTTACTTTCGCGTACTTTATTTGGCTCGAACGTTTAGCGCTATTCTTCGCTATTGTTGCTAGACCACTATCTTTATTTTTAAACGAACAAACAGACTGTCGGGGTTCTCGGTGAGCAAGTTTCAAGATCTCTCCACTCTAATACAACAAATTGGGCAAGCTGAAGAAGCGGATCAAGTCGCAACACTCAACGCGTCAATCGAAGAGGGTTTAGACCCCGGCTCCATCGCTTTAATATTGGAAGCATTCACCATCAATGACCGTGTTCGGTTATGGAGAGCGTTACCGTTAGAGCTGCATATTGATGTGCTGACTGAAATGCGTGCTGACGTGCGCTTTTCGATCATTAACGCGCTATCTGAAGTCGAGCTTAAACTTACTCTCGCCAAGCTAGACAACCTTTCTTTGATCGAGTGGGCTGACTCGCTACCAGAAGAAATAATTAACGAAGCACTAGCCTTGATCGAAAAAGATGAGTTAGAGCTTTACGATCAAGCTAATGCATATGAAGATGAAGAGATCGGCCGTTGGGCAGATCGAAAAATCATTACCTTGCCTTTTAACATTACGGTTGGCACTGCAAAACGGCTAATGGATCGCTACAGCTACGACACACCTCAACACATCTATTTGATTAACCGTAATAAACAGTTTCGTGGCACCGTTAACTTTTTCGAAATTTTGCGTAGTGATTCCGACGTTCGCCTGAAAAGTCTATCGATAGAAGCTGTCACGGTCCTCGACAGTAAAATGTCTTTACCTGAAGCGGTAGAGGCCTTGGAGCACAGTGTGCTTTCGGCTTTGCCAGTAACAGACGCCGACCAAACATTGATCGGCGAAGTTGACTGGCAATTTGCACTGAGTACTCAGCGTGAAATCTATGAAGCGCGATTGATGGCGGGTACCGGTATGGACGAAGGCGATGACTTATTTGCTCCAGTACTCAAGAGCTCACAAAAACGTGGCGTATGGTTAGGAATCAATTTAATGACCGCCATATTAGCCTCCGTCACGATTGGTCTTTTTGAAGACGTGATCGCGCAAGTGGTGGCACTGGCGGTACTCATGCCGATAGTCGCCTCCATGGGCGGTATTGCTGGCAGCCAGACACTCACGCTGATGGTTCGGGCAATGGCGCTGAATCAGATAACTCCCGGAAACCGCCTCAAACTACTAAAAAACGAGTTAGGTATTGGCTCGTTGAATGGCATTGCCTGGGCAGTGATCATTGGTGGTCTGGCAGGATTATGGTTCCAATCAGCGATTCTGGGCGGAACCATTGCTCTGGCTATCGTCGTCAATATCATCACCGCCGCTGTGTTTGGTGTATTGATTCCAATTATCTTGGACAAGTTAGAACTAGACCCTGCACTGGCAGGCTCAGTGATTTTGACTACAGTGACAGACGTTGTTGGTTTTTTTGCCTTCTTAGGAACCGCTAGTCTCGTATTATTGTAAGTAACTAGTACTAATTTACTAATCAATCATTAGCATAATAAAGAGAAATTGCATATCGCAATTGCAAATTGCAAAAATCATCAAAATTTAGGCAACGGAACTCACAGAAACCACGCTTTTTAGTGGTTTTAAAAGTTGGCACGCTAGATGCATTAGTTATAGCGACCCTTCTTAAGCCGAGGGTCACCTAGCCAACTGACGTTGTTAGTGAACTCAACTTTGTTCATATATATAAGCCAATCGCACTGTTTGCGATTGGCTCTTTTTTTACCTGTCTTTTCTAAATCCATTTTCTACAGGTTTCTCTAATCTTGTACTGCCGCAGTAGGGCACGGTTACTGCTAGTTATCGGTCATAAGTCTCATTAACTTCATCGCGTTTGGAAATTCATCATTGGGTTGGGCATACTTTCCCCCACCCCCAAATATGAACTGTTACCCATGACCTCATTAAGCAAAGCCGAACCCCTATTCTTAGAGTTCATGCAGCAAGAGATGCAAATCGATGCCGCTCACGATCTCAGTCACGTAAAACGTGTCGCCAAAACCGCGAAACAGCTCGCTGAGCAAGAGGGTGCACAATTGGAAGTTGTCTTGCCAGCTGCCTATTTGCATGACTGCTTTACTTACCCCAAAGATCATCCTAACCGAAAGCAAAGCTCAGCGATTGCCGCTAAAAAAGCCATCGCATTTTTGGAAAGTATCGACTATCCACGTCATTTCCACGACGAAATTGCCCACGCGATAGAAGCACACAGTTTCAGTGCTAATATTCGTCCTAACACACTCGAAGCCAAGATCGTACAGGATGCTGATCGTCTGGATGCGCTCGGTGCGATCGGCGTAACCCGCTGTATTCAGGTGAGTACTCAGTTCGATGCCAAGCTGTACGATCACCAAGACATATTTGCTGAAGAACGTGCCCTAGATGACAAACAATTTACGCTTGATCATTTTCAGACCAAGTTGTTTAAAATTGTCGATACGATGAACACCCACTCAGCCAAACAGGAAGCACAAAGACGCAAAGCGTTTATGCAAAGCTATTTGGGCCAATTACGCGAAGAGGTTGCGGAGTAAATGTCAGACAGTTATGCCCAGATTTAGGTGCTGAAGCGTCAACTATAGATCTCTGGTTTGCACTCTGTGTTGTGAATGGGTACCAATTTGAGCAACTCATTGAACGACAACGTGTATAAAACGTTCTTTTGTTATTGGCCTCCTACAGTTTAATTAATACATGCCCCAGTCAATTCCTTTGTCAACCTCGCTGTTGGTCTGTATATAGTAGTTACACCTAATTTAGAGTAGGATACCTAGAGACGTCATTGGAGATAATATGAAAATCATCATTCTACATGGTCTTTATATGCACGGGCTGGTGATGCAGCCTCTAAGCCAAAAGCTACGTAAATTGGGTTATGAGACTCAAGTACTCAGTTACAATACCGTATCGATAAATGAACACGCACTGTTTGATTCAATAGACCATGCTCTCAATCCACTTACGACCAATGTACTCGTTGGGCACAGCTTGGGTGGTTTGATGATTAAGCGTTATTTGGCGAACAGAAAACCCACTTCAAGCCTGATTTCTCACGTTATCGCCATTGGCTCGCCACTAAAGGGGGCGTCAATTGTCTCTCGTATCCAAGACCTTGGATTGGGCGCTATTTTGGGCAATTCGCCTCATCATGGTTTAAACAAACACGACGACATCTGGGACTTCCCTCAAAAACTTGGGAGTATCGCAGGTACACTCCCTGTCGGGGCTCGTCCTTTACTTATTCGCGATGATAACACCATGTCCGACGGCACCGTGACCGTAGAGGAAACTCGTTTAGAAGGGATGCAGGATCATATTGAGGTCAAACAGACGCATACCAGCCTGATCTACAATACCTTCGTTCCTGAGCAAATTGATCATTTTATTCGTACCGACTTTTTTCGTCGGTAGCACATTTTTAGGTAATAAAAGCGCAATCTGCTTCCCAAAATATCAGTTAATCAGTAATATCCTGTTGTCAGTCTTAATAAAAACAATAGACTTGGCATCATTTTAATTGTTCTCAGGGCGGGGCGAAATTCCCCACCGGCGGTATACTCTTTTGAGTGAGCCCGCGAGCGCTCGATTCGTCGAGGTCAGCAGATCTGGTGAGATGCCAGAGCCGACGGTTATAGTCCGGATGAAAGAGAATAAGAATACACCAGTACGCCACTCAATTTGTTGAGGACAACTGGTGCAGTTCTTTTTAATCGCATATTACCGCGAGCTCTCATAGCGCCCTGATTCTGGTCATATTTAGGAGTTAACCATGAATCAGTCATCTCTACTTGCCGAATTCGGCGACCCAATTACACGTGTTGATAACGCACTTACCGCACTGCAGGAAGGCCGTGGTGTGCTTCTGCTTGATGATGAAGACCGCGAAAATGAAGGCGACATTATCTACTCAGTAGAGCACCTAACTAATGAACAAATGGCACTGATGATCCGTGAATGCAGCGGTATCGTGTGTCTGTGTTTAACGGATGCTCAAGCAGACAAGCTAGAGCTACCACCAATGGTTGTGAACAACAATAGTGCAAACCAAACCGCATTTACGGTTTCAATTGAAGCAAAAGTTGGCGTAACGACAGGTGTATCTGCAGCAGACCGTGTTACCACAATCAAAACCGCTGCCAATCCGCACGCAAAACCAGACGATTTAGCACGCCCTGGCCACGTGTTTCCTTTACGTGCTCGTCCTGGCGGCGTGATGACTCGCCGAGGCCATACTGAAGGCACGATTGACCTGATGCAAATGGCTGGGCTTCAACCTGCTGGCGTCTTGTGTGAAGTGACCAACCCAGATGGCACAATGGCGAAAACACCGGAACTTGTTGCCTTTGGCCGTCTTCACAATATGCCAGTGCTTACCATTGAAGATATGGTCGCGTACCGCAATCAATTCGATTTGAAGTTGGCGTAACACGCCTCCCCCGATTTGTTTCGAGCCGCGCAACTGCGCGGCTTTTTTGATCGATCTTTAACTTAGTGAGTATCACTATACTGAGTGAAAAGGAGATCGAATCATGACAGCAAGAATACAAAACTTTGTCTTACTCGTATTACTCAGCCTGAGCGCCAATGCTTTCGCTTCAAGCTGCCCGGATATCCTTCAGGGTAAGCAAAGGTTACTCAACTCCACTGATGAAATTGACTTATGTGAGCAATTTAAAGGTAAGACATTGCTTGTGGTAAACACAGCCAGTCAATGTGGCTTTACGCCGCAATTCGAACAGTTAGAATCCCTCCACCAAACGTATAAAGATAAAAATTTCGCTGTGATAGGTTTTCCAAGCAATGATTTCAACCAAGATAAAGGCAGTGAAGCGAATTCGGCAAAAATTTGCTACCTCGATTATGGCGTCACCTTTCCGATGATGGCACGAGGCTCTGTAACGGGCGGCGATGCGAACCCAGTCTTTAGTGAGATTAGCCAACAAGCAGGGATTACTCCAAGGTGGAACTTCTATAAGTTTCTGATTAACAAAGAAGGCAAAGTTATTGCGACGTTCCCAAGTTCGACGTCTCCTACTAGTACTACGCTTACTAGTATGATTGAACAACAATTGTAGGACTGCAATCATGACAACCACTCGTTCTACCATATTGCGGCTGGGCTATTTAGGGCTGATCCCTTTCTTATTTAGTTTGCTGTTGATTATCACTAACACCACTTTGTTTAATTTAAGTGGCCATCAATTCTTTATTGCCTACAGTGCGGTGATCTTAAGCTTCTTGTCTGGTGTGTTGTGGGGTAATGGCATCGACCACTACTACCACCGCTTGAGTCGCAATATTTTAGTTCTGAGTAATCTGTTTGTTTTACTCGCTTGGGGTGCACTGCTCCAGGGACATACTCACTACGTCACGGCCATTCTACTCCTCGCTGCGGGTTACATTGCGGTCTGGTACTCTGAAAAGCTGATTAGGAAGGTAGAACAGGAGATTGACCCAAAAGGTTATCAAGGAATGCGTGGAAAGCTCACCTGCACAGTGCTGCTTATGCATGGCATCGTGCTGTTTGCTTGATGGTTAAGAAAAAGAAATGGCGACAGTGAAGTCGCCATTTTTGTGAGTTTTTATGTTTAAAGAGTCAGTAAGTAGTTAACTAACTCGTTATACTCATCGTAAGAACTGATTTCATTGGGAATGACAATGTACTTGTTGTTCACAATCACCCCTGGCACCCCAGTCAACGTGCTGGCTTTGAACTCTTGGTCGAAACGCTTTTGCATCGAGTTCACAGCAAAGCTGTTGTACGCTGCGTCAAACTTTTTACCGTCCACGCCATAATCTGTGAAGACTTGCTTTAGTTCAGCTTCGTCTTTCGGTGCCGCACGCTTTTGGTGGATCTGAGCGAACATCACCGGAATCATCTTATCTTCTACCCCTAGCGATATCATCGTAGCGTAAGACTTCGCCATAGGAACCGCCATGTTGCCGCCCATAAATGACACATGGATTTTTTCAAATCGCGCCTCTTCAGGTAACGCTGGTTTCAGATTTTCAACCAAGCTTTCAAATTTATAACAGTGTGGACAGTAAAAAGAGAAAAACTCTGTCACTGTGGGTTTTGCCGCTTTCTCCGCCTCAAGCACCTTATAGTGTTTCCCCTCTTCAAACTGGGCAGCATGGGCCGATATCGCAAGTAAAAGGGTGGTGCATAGCGCAAGTAATTTCTTCATGGTTTGTTTTCCTTTAGACAGCAGTGTGCCGTCTTGTTTCATCAATTCGTCGTTGTATTTAGATTAGAAATGAATCAAACAATGGGAGGGCGATACGGTTGATATACCACCGATACCGCTTTTACCGTAGGAGTTTTACCAATGAGCGCAAGCCTGTATGGAAAGCGCATCAAGCTATTTTTCGGCAAGGTGACAGGCACCTTTACAATACATGAAGCACTGCAACTGGTATGTTGGTCTTGCTCTGGCGTGAGCATCCGTTCATCGTCTAAGGACTCAATACAGTCAGTATTCACTCCTAGCTGAGCTTGAAGCGCCTTTAATGCAACCTGACTCGTGTGAGAGTGGCTCGGGATGGTCGATGCTTGTACATTAGATGCCAGGCTGGTTAACAACATTGCTACCAAGCAAGTCAATGTCATCATCAATGTACGGTTAAAGGTGAGCATAGCAACATCTTCACAAGCAGGATGGTTTTCATCATACAGAAACGCTCTATTCATACAAGCTTCAAGGACAACTCGTCATTTATCCAGCTGATTATTTCGCTTTTTTTACCGTCTTGTCGCTGATATAACTTGAATTCAGTATAAAAGCTTAGTAATAGTTAGAATAGTTTTTGTACAAACAAGGAAAAAATTAATGCTTAAAAAAAGATTTTTTAAAACCAAAGATGAAGTTGAAGTCACCTTTGAACTTGATAGAGAGCAGCGTGAGTCGGTAAAAATTGCGGGAGACTTTAACAACTGGCAGCCAGAACCAATGAAGCTGGTTAAAACCAGCGGCCAGTTTAAGTTTAAAACCCGCTTACCGAAGGAGCAAAACATTCAATTCCGTTACCTGTTGAATGAAGCTGAATGGGAAAACGATCCTCAGGCCGACGCTTATGTTCCAAATGGCTTTGGTAGTGATAACAGTGTTGTTTGCACCAGTGAGCAGCCCTCTTAACGTTGATACTCATCTAACTAAGTATCTAATCATTTTCAGGCGCACTCGTTGCGCCTTTTTTATTTGAAAATTAACTCGTAATTTACGCTAACTTTCCAACATCATACTCGCCCTTCTAAATCCTTTGCTCTCATGTTCACAAATGTTTCACGCGCAACCTATTAATCTCGCCACTAGCTTGGTGAACGTCGGAACCAGGCATGCATTTATCAATAAGCAGTATTGGAACACTATTTTGAAACCAGGAAAAACAGGCATTCGCCGAGTCATGGACGCGACCGGTTATTCACTTCAAGGATTGAAAGCGGCTTGGATTAATGAAGCTGCGTTTAGGCAAGAATTACTCCTTACAGCAACTCTCACTATCAGCGCCTTCTTTTTGCCCGTCACAACATTAGAAAGAGTACTAATGATCGGCAGTTTATTGTTGGTCCTAATTGTCGAATTAATTAATTCCGCCATAGAAGCGGTTGTTGATCGTGTCAGTGATGACTGGCATGAATTGAGTGGTCGCGCCAAAGATATTGGCTCTGCCGCTGTATTTGTTGCTTTATTACTCGCCCTTTTAGTTTGGGCATCGTTTTTGCTTTAGTAATTTGTGAGGCAGGATTTATGAAGACCGTTGATTTGCAGAATGAAGGAATCTCTTACGTTGCCTTTACTTTCTTGTTAGCGTTTTATTTTGCGCTTGTCGTCAATATCCCGATTTATAAAGAACTCATTGGGATATTATCTCGCCTCGATAATGTTAAAATTGGCTTTATCATCACCATCCCAATTTTCTTTATCGCTGCACTCAATTTCTTGTTTAATTTGTTCAGTTGGCCATGGATAGGAAAGCCGTTTTTTATCCTGCTGCTCATACTGTCAAGCATGGTTAGCTATGCCAGCTTCAACTACGGTACGCTGTTCGACTACGGCATGATCGCCAATATTATTGAAACAGATACCAGCGAAGCCAGTTCCTACTTTAGTACTTATTCCGCCCTGTGGGTGCTACTAATGGGGATTGTCCCAGCATTGATTGTGGTCAACGCAAAGCTGCGTCCATTAAGTAGCCAATATTTGCGTTTTTCAATCACCAAGTTGATTTCAATGATCGCTTCTCTTGCTGTTATTGCGGGCATTGCAGCGTTGTACTACCAAGACTATGCATCGGTAGGAAGAAACAACAGCTATCTGAAAAAAATGATTATCCCAACTCAGTTCGTCTACAGTACCGCGGGATACGTGAAAAAAAATTACCTTACGACTCCGGAGCCTTATCGCGAGATTGGTACCGAGGCCAAACAGTCCGCAGCAGCTTTAACACAAGCACAGAAAAAGCCAACGCTGTTAGTCTTTGTTGTCGGTGAAACTGCTCGCTCGCAGAATTATCAACTCAATGGTTATGGGCGCAAAACTAACCCCTACACCAGTAAGCTAGACGTGATTTCGTTTCAGGATTTTGCTTCCTGTGGAACAGCCACAGCGGTATCGCTTCCGTGTATGTTTTCCCAACTGACACACCATAACTTTGACCGTAGTAAAGCAGACAATCAAGATAATGTGTTAGATATTATGCAACGAGCGGGCATAGACCTGATGTGGAAAGAAAACGATGGCGGTGATAAACACGTCGCACACAAAATCAAAAAGGTCGTGGTAGACAGAAAGAAAACCGACCAATGGTGCAATGGCAATACGTGCTACGATATGGCGCTTCTAGACAACTTTGAGCAAGAAATAGATAGTATGGAGGGTAACCGAGTCGTTACGCTGCACCTTATCGGCAGCCATGGTCCGACATACTTTCAGCGTTACCCGAAGGACAAGGCGTTCTTTCAGCCGGACTGTCCACGTGCCGATATAGAAAACTGCAGTGTCGAACAAATAGTCAATAGTTATGACAACACTATTCGATACACAGACTATGTACTAGAACAAGCGATTGAGAAACTCACAACACTGGAAGACGAATACAACACGGCTTTGGTTTACCTTTCTGACCATGGTGAATCTCTAGGTGAAAACGGAATGTTCCTGCATGGCATGCCTTATAGTCTCGCACCTGATACCCAAAAACGAGTGCCGTTTATGATGTGGATGTCACCAAGCTTTAAGCAGGCAAAACAGCTTGATACCGATTGTTTGACCCAAGAAGCGCAAAGCGTGGGCAAGTACTCGCAAGATAATGTCTTCCACTCGCTGTTAGGCATTATGGATGTTCAAACCAACGCGTATGACGGTGCACTGGACATTTTCAAAACATGTCGCACGCCAAATGCCTAAGAGCTCAGTCATTACAGCTTGGAAATTAAGCTGAAACATTAAGCCTGACCACAAATTGTGAGTCAGGCTTTTTTATGACATGACACTTCAGCAACTTCTCTCTCCCCCTTGCTATACTCGTCGGCTAGTCACCTCAAAGAGAACAACTCAGATGAAAATTGGCATCATCGGCTTAGGCGATATTGCGCAAAAGGCTTACCTTCCGGTTATCACTCAGCTCCCCAATATTGACTTGGTATTTTGTACCAGAAATGCAAATACCCTGAGCGCTCTGGCTCAACAGTACCGAGTTGCAGAAACCTGTCAGGATTATCAGCAGCTAATTCACTTTGGCATCGATGCCGTCATGATACACGCCGCTACTAGCGTCCACTTTCAAATCGCGGAATACTTTTTAAAACAAGGTATTCCAACCTTTGTAGATAAACCTCTGGCTGACAATGCCGCAGAGGTCGAAAAGCTGTATGAGATTTCGGCTCAGACGAATCAACCTCTTTATGTTGGCTTCAATCGTCGCCATATCCCGCTCTACAATCAACACATGCAAGGGGCACAAACGGGAGACCTCACTGGATTGAAGTCACTTCGCTGGGAAAAGCATCGATATAACCAGCCGGGCGATGTACGTACTTTTATTTTTGACGACTTCATTCATCCGTTAGACAGTGTGAACATTGTGGCCAAAGCCAACCTGCAAGACGTTTACCTCACCCATCAATTTGACGGGACTCAGTTGGCCAGACTGGATGTGCAATGGCAGCATGGTGAGACACTTCTGCATGCTTCGATGAATCGCCATTTTGGTATCACGACGGAGCGCGTACAGGCTTGTTACGCGAATCAAGCCATCGAGTTCGACTCATTTGTCGAAGGCAAACGCTGGCAAGAAAACCAAGAGCAAAAGTTAAGCTTGAAGGATTGGACGCCAATGCTGACCAGCAAAGGCTTCCATGCCATGCTGTTGGATTGGTTTGCGGTCATTGAGAGCGGGACATTAGCTCATCGTGTCGTAGAGCGTAATATCGCCAGTCATCAATTGGCAGAAGCGATTTGCCAACAAATAGAACACGCTGTTTGACCTTAACGTTACCAACACCATATCCATGCTCATCTGCGCTGGACTCACTGCACTAGGCATGTTTGAGCATGGGTATTCTCCCCGCCTTACAACAAGTTACTCAGTCTTCCATTATCAGATGAATGTTATTCATACTCTGTTAAGATTCCTGTGACATACTTATAATCATGTCCAAATTGGGTTCAATGACGTCACTTTAATTAGGTGACATGAACTCGATTTAAAATCGACGAATAGAAATAGGAAATAGAATGAGAACTCTTGGCAACATCATCTGGTTTGTGTTGGGTGGCGTGTTTATGGGATTGCTGTGGTGGTTTTTCGGCATCCTGGCCTTCATCAGCATTATTGGCATCCCGTGGGGACGTGCTTGCTTCGTCATGGGTAACTTTTCGTTTTTCCCATTCGGACAGGAAGCCATTTCACGCGATGAACTGACCAACGAGATGGACATCGGTACCAGCCCACTTGGCATTATTGGCAACATAGTGTGGTTTGTGTTTGCAGGTGTCTGGCTGGCAATCGGTCATATCATTTCCGCCGTTGCGTGCTTCGTTACCATCATTGGTATTCCGTTTGCGCTTCAGCACCTGAAACTGGCGATGATTTCTCTTGCGCCAATTGGTAAAACTGTCGTATCGAAAGAAGAAGCTGCAATGGCGCGCTTCAATAACAATCGATAAAACACGCTGTCCTCTGGGAGGTTATGCTCAGAGGGCAACCCCTGTTAAAAGTAAGCCAATGATTGCCACTGCGTACTCAATTATGGTTGGTTGTGTGTTCATAGCGTCACCTAATATTGAAGATTAATACCTAGCTCACTAACCTGCGTTTCTTTTCAAAGCAGAACTACAAGCATAGTAAAGATCCTCTTGATAGATGGAGATTCAGGCGACAATAACCAAAGATATGATGTCGACGTCGAGTATTGTCAGCGAAGAGAATGACTTATAACCGCAATTTTTCTACGCTATTTCTGATCACTTACTTACTGTGATGGGTATTACTCAAATCTGCCCGCCAGAGACATTCAGATTGAAACGCTTAAGCCGCTCTCCAGAACCTTTACGTGCAGGTTTAGAGGCAGGAAAACAACCTATTCCGCGCTGGCAGCGCCTTTAAAGTTACCTAATTTGAAAAGAAAAAAGCCACCCCCTAAAGCGTGGCGAATGCAAATTCGATGACAGTGGATTATCGTATTTGCTTTTTATAAGCCCAATAGTCAGGCTCAAATTCTCTTATTCTAGTCCCCAGTCTGCGACCCAACAGACTAATAAGTTTCAAATAGTCCCGCATTGTAGTCTTGAATTGCTTGTTCGATTTCTTCAATGCTATTCATCACAAAGGGACCATAGTGAACCACTGGCTCGTTAATTGGCTCGCCAATGAAAAGTAGTGCACCGCTTGCGCCATTTGCCTTCAGAGCAACCAACTCTCCTGGAGACAAAAGTGCCATCTCACCTTGTTTGATCACGCGCTGTTGAGTCTCAACGTTGCCTTGATAGACATAAACCATCATGTTGTGATTCGGCTCAGTGACTAACTGGAGCGTCGCATCTGTGTGTGGTCGCCAATCAGCAACCGTAGCTTCGACACCCGTTTTCGTTAGCGGACCAACTGTTCGGTTGCCATTTATGTTCAATTCCCCTGCAATGATACGAACCAGACCGACGTCTTTATCATCCACTTCCGTGATGGTTTCCGGTTGAAAGTCGTGGTACTGAGCAGGCTGCATTTTATTTTTTGCTAGCTGATTAATCCAAATCTGAAAACCATGCAGCTCACCGTCTTGCATTATTGGCATTTCACTATGAATAACACCACGGCCCGCAGCCATCCACTGTGCTCCACCCGAACGAAGTTCACCGACATTATTCATGTGATCACGATGTTGAAAATGTCCTTTCAACATATAAGTCAGTGTCTCAATGCCTCGATGAGGATGTGGAGGAAAACCACCAATATAGTCAGATCGGTTGTCAGACTTCAGTTCATCTACCATCAAAAATGGTGAAAAACTGGCATTATTGAACCCAGCTACGCGACGGATTTTAACTCCGTCTCCATCTGCAGTGGGCTGGGAAGGAATCACCTGACGGATTTCTCTTGTCTTACTCATAATCTCTCTCCTCAAACGCCTCGCTCACCGTTTTTAAACGGGTTCGCGTTACTCGGCTATCGGTATGCCCCTATTGTAGTTTGGCGGAAAATAATCATGACCATATGCAGTTGGTCTAATTGTTCAACTTTTTCGAACGACAAGGATCTCCCCCATCCATGCAAAAACAAATTCCCTACAGGCCAGCATTAAAAGCAATGGCGAAAAACAATTAAAAATAAGTGTGGCTATTTTCTAAACTCGGTGTATAGTGGGTTTTGGCTCTTAAAGAAGAGCTGTTAATGCAACATTTAGTTTAAGTTCCCTCTCAGTAAAATCCTGAATCTCTCGTTCAGACACCTGCGTACAACTTCCTCTTGATTGAACATTCAATAGCTTAAAAAAGATCCACTCGAAAATTCGTAATTAAAATGTTTATTTCAAAGGTATTTTTATGTCTAAAGTAACTGGCTCAGTAAAATGGTTTAACGAAACTAAAGGTTTCGGCTTCCTATCTCAAGACAACGGCGGCCAAGATGTCTTCGTACATTTCAACGCGATTGTTGCTGACGGTTTCAAAACTTTGACTGAAGGTCAGAAAGTAAGCTTTAACGTAGAGCAAGGTAACAAAGGTCCTCAAGCGACTGAAGTTACTCCTCTATAAGACTGCTTTTCTTGGTGTAGCATATCCATGCTGCACCAAACTTCTCTCCTTTCAAAAAATCCTTCACATTTTGTAGCCTATCAAGGGCTAGCTTCGTGCTGTCTAAAATAAATTTAGCAGTACAATTTATATTTTATTAATAAAAGGAAAGTAATATGTCCTCTAGAAGAACAGGCCGCCAAAGGCACTGGTATCAACTAATTAACAAAGAGAAAATCGTAAAGAAACAGGAGAATAGATGTTAGACATTGAGTTTAGTTTAAAACAACCACAAACCACTTGGAATGCCAGAATACATCAACTGAACAGCGATATATTAATGCGTCATGTATTACCAAAACTTCAAGTCAACAGTATTTTTATTGATTTCCAATACTGTGAAAAAGAAGGTGAAGGTACAATTCTGTGTGACGAAGGTTCAAAGATAGGAAGTTTTATTGTCAAATAAAATGTTTTTCAGGCATTGATAGTATTCACGTTCAAGTTGGAGGCCTTCTTATGGCTAAAAAAAGTAGCAAAAAATTAGAAAAAGAAAAGAAACAATCTGAGCAAAATAATGCAGCGATTAAACAAAAAACTCGACGCCGTATTGAAGATATTATGGAACAAAGAGAATTCGATAAATTATTTGACCTCTAAAGCGCTTCATCATCGTCTTTTCTTCATGTCCAGTGTAAGGTAACGCCACCTGCCTTTCACTCACATGAACAGTGCCACCTCAAAACAAACCTACTTTTCATGCCATCTATACTGGCTACAATTCGCTTATTCCCCTCTCTCAGTGATACCAATAAACCTCTAGTCAAATTGATAATTTTGCGTATAATCGCAGCCGTTTGCTTCGTATAACCCCAATGATATGGTTTGGGGGTCTCTACCAGCTCCCGCAAAGTGCTGATTACGAAGAGTTGAGATCACGATGTATCTTACTCTTTGTAATAGCGTTCGACTTATTTCTATCACTACCTATTCTTAGAGTAACTGCATCCACAATACACAAAAGGTGGAATATGAACGCATTTATTCAAGATCTTCCAAAAGTAGAGTTGCACTTACATATCGAAGGCTCACTAGAGCCAGAGTTGCTGTTCAAGCTCGCTAAACGCAACAATATTGACATCCCATACGCATCCCCTAGTGAATTGCGTGAAGCTTATCAGTTTGAAGATTTACAATCTTTTCTCGACCTTTACTATCAGGGGGCGAACGCTTTACGTACGGAGCAAGATTTTTATGATCTAACCTGGGAGTATTTAGAACACTGCAAGGCCGATAACGTCATTCATACGGAAATCTTTTTTGATCCTCAAACTCATACTGAGCGCGGCATTGATTTTGATACTGTGATTAATGGAATCAGTCGCGCGCTAAAAGATGGTCAAGAGAAACTTGGAATCACTTCTCAGATCATTGCGTGTTTCCTCCGTCATCTATCGGAAGAAAGCGCAATCGAAACGCTTCAGTCTATCCTTAAGCACCGCGACAAAATTATTGGTGTCGGCTTGGATTCTTCTGAAAAAGGGCACCCACCAGCAAAATTTGAGCGCGTGTTCCAACAAGCGAAAGCGGCGGGTCTACTTACGGTTGCACACGCAGGTGAAGAAGGTCCAGCACAGAATATCTCTGATTCGATTGAGATGTTGCAAGTCAGCCGTGTCGATCATGGTGTGCGATGCGTGGAAAATAAAGCGTTGGTTGCCTCTCTCATCGACAGCAAAATGCCTCTTACCGTCTGCCCCCTATCGAACATTAAGCTGTGTGTCTTCGATGATATGAAGCAGCACAACATTGTCGATCTTCTTCGTCAAGGCGTTGCTGTGACTATCAACTCTGATGATCCTGCTTACTTTGGTGGTTATATGACGGACAATTTCCTCGCCGTAAGTCAGGCACATCCAATGAGCAACGATGAGATCGCGCAGTTCACTCTCAATGCCATAGAGGCAAGCTTTATTGATGATGAAATGAAAGCCAACTATCGTTCTTTAGTTGAACAATACGTTGAACGTCATTCTTCGTTGTAAAAGTAGAGGCAACCGGGACGGCCACAATCCAACGTGTATGCTCAAATGGCTTTACGATTACTTTCAGAACGTTAACGTGACTTGAGTATACCCTTACAAACCCTCTGTGGTTAATGTCGCACTTAAGCGCTAGACTGACTGAGACAAATAACGAATATCAAAAGGAAGATAATTATGATTCAACAAGGCCAAGCACTACCTTCTGCGACTGTCAGTGAGCTAACCGCCGATGGCATGGCAAACCATGACGTGACTGAGCTATTTGCGAATAAAAAAGTGGTGCTGTTTGCTGTTCCTGGTGCGTTCACGCCGACTTGTTCAGAAGCACACTTGCCAGGCTATGTTGTTTTGGCTGATCAGCTAAAAGCAAAAGGCGTTGATCTCATTGCATGTATCGCAACAAATGACGCGTTTGTTATGCACGCATGGGGTGAAGCTCAAAATGCTTCTGAGATTATGATGCTGGGTGACGGTGATGCTAGCTTCACTAAAGCACTTGGTTTGGAAATGGATACCGGCAGTTTTGGTGGTATTCGCTCGCAACGTTACGCGATGATTGTTGATAATGGTGTCGTGACCACACTTAACGTCGAAGCACCAAAAGAGTTTGAAGTGAGCAACGCAGAAACGATTCTTGCTGCGCTTTAATTAACAAATAACGCCCCGACTGAACTCGGGGCGTTATTTTATGTGTATTGGTAGTTGATGCCACCTCTTTGCCCGATGGAATGAATAGAAAGAATGACTCGATAATTGCTAGAAACTGCAATTACAAACACATTGTTAACATGAGAAAAGATAAAAAACGTCCGCACTCAGGCGGGTTAATAAAAACACCTGTGCGGACAAAACAAAAACTCAGCTCATGCTGGTGAACTGACAAATAGGGGGCAATGAAAATCAACGAAATATGACTTCCAATGAAGATAATATTACGTCCCTAAGAGTTTATATTGTTAGCTAAAGGTCAATAATAATACGGGTGAAATAGGCAGGGAGGGAGATAAAACCGATAAATAAATCGCTTTAAAAAACAAAATCAAAAATATAGAGAAAAACATAACCCCCTTTTATATCTGCCATTAATAAGACTTATCCTTTCTCGAAGCAAAGTTAAAATCGAATATTCATTGAAAGTAGTGATATCAATAGAGCTATACCCAAATAACCTCGTGATGCTTGGTTCAGCATGAAATACTCAGAAAGAGCCGTTGATAAATTAGAGTGTACAAAGTTATGGCATTGGGTATTTATGAACTTAAGAAAACAGAAAAACTGCGCACCAACAACGGGTACGCAGGGTAACCTCTAGATCAAGATTTTGGTTTTAACGCGTTATCAATATCTTCTGCACTATGTCGCTCGGCAACAAACTCACCGTCTTCTCCCCACGTTCGGTTAACGATACGACCACGTTTTACCGCTTCTCGTTGATCAATAGCTTTGGCCCAGCGAACCACATGCTCATAGCTGTTAACATCTAAAAACTCTGCTGCATCGTAAGCTCGTCCCAACACTAGGTTGCCATACCAAGGCCAAGTGGCAATATCCGCGATACTGTATTCATCTCCACCTAAAAACTCATTCTTAGCTAAGCGCTTGTCCAAAACGTCCAGCTGACGTTTTGCTTCCATGGTAAATCGGTTGATCGGATACTCAAACTTCTCTGGTGCATAGGCGTAGAAATGCCCAAAACCACCGCCCAGATATGGCGCAGAACCTTGTAGCCAGAACAACCAGTTCATCACTTCCGCTCGCTTTGCCCCCTCTTTAGGTAACAACAGGCCAAATTTCTCAGCTAGGTAGAAAAGAATGTTGCCAGATTCAAAAACATTCACTGGATCTTTGCCTGAGCGATCGACTAGCGCAGGAATTTTTGAATTTGGGTTTACTGCGACAAACCCAGAGCCAAACTGATCGCTATCACCAATTTTGATCAAATGTGCGTCGTATTCCGCCTCTTTCACGCCAGCCGCCAACAGCTCTTCAAACATGATGGTGACTTTCTGACCGTTTGGAGTCCCCATGGAATACAACTGGAATGGGTGCCCACCAACGGGTAACTCTTGCTCAAAACGTGCGCCTGAGTCCGGGCGGTTTATGCTTGCCCATTGACCGCCATTTTCACTGTCATTTGTCCAAACTTTTGGAGGTATGTACTCGTTTGACATTGCTATTCCTTATCGTGTTTGAATACGCCTTTAGCTAATGGGATCAGTGGATTCTCACTCATCCGCATCTTAAATTCATTAAGTTGTAATCAAAATATTAGGTCGCAACAAAGAATTTAAAGTCCTTGAGAGGTATTTGATTAGAACCTTTGGTTATGGGTTTTTCTTTTGCGATATAAGATAAATCAAGCAGATAAGGTCTGAGAGGGGAAAAAGCCGCCCCATGAAGGGACGGCGTGAAGAGATTATAAAACTAAACCGCCATCTATTTTCAGGACTTGTCCGGTGATGAACTCACTCTTATCGGATGCTAAAAAGGCGACACCATTGGCAATATCTCGAACTGAGCCCATTCTTCCTAAAGGTGTTTTTCCTTCCATCATTTTGATCACTTTCTCTGGCAGGTCTTTGGTCATATCGGTGACAATGAATCCGGGAGCAACGCAATTCACCCGTATTTGTGCGCCTTTTCGAGCGAGTTCTTTCGCCCACCCTTTACTCATTGATATAACGCCGCCTTTACTTGCAGCATAGTTACTCTGACCAATATTCCCATCGGTACCGACGATAGACGAGATATTCACAATGCTCCCAGTACCTTGGTTTAGCATGACCGGAGCGACGCTCTGAGTTAACAAAAAGACCGCTTTTAGGTTTACATCAATGACGCTGTCCCAATCTTTCTCCAGCATATCCTGAAGTAAAGCGTCTCGAGTAATACCTGCATTGTTCACGAGTACATCAATGCGATGATGTTGCTGAATAACACTCTCTACGACTTCATTAACCCCTTTGGAGTCACATAAATTAACTTGATAGCTCGTGAGCTTGGGTGACTGGCTCCATTCGACAGGAGAGATATCTAATCCGATGACATCAAAGCCATCTTCCAGTAATTGCTCACAAATCGCTCTTCCAATACCGCGAGCGGCACCCGTGACAATGGCTACTTTGTCATTTTTCATCTCGGTGTTCCTATATTTTTGCGAATACAGCCTGCGCTTAAGTACTTGTTCCTGTATCCTCTTAGCTTGTCGTTCTAGCACGCCTTTGCGTCGCTAATAAAACTATAGATAAATTCTAAGGACGAGTTGTGAGCGAACCGATACAATTGGTCGGTATTTATTCAACACACCCGTATATCAGAGCGTTTATCTCATCTTTTTCGAACAAATTTTCATGCACTCTTTTCTGAGATTTTAAGTCGGTTTGGAGTGTGGCACGTACAATAAGAATACATTGTGTTAAAAATAGGTCTTGGAATTTCAGCATGTTGAATATGAATTTTACTCAGAGAATTGTGATTGAAACAACTCAACAAGCATGGCTCGCCAGCCCGGCTGCGGGCGTTTGGCGTAAGCCACTAGAGCGTGAAGCGAAAGAATCAGGACACACCACCAGTATTGTAAAATATGAAGCTGGATCACGCTTTGCGACGCATTACCATCCGTTTGGTGAGGAAATTTTCGTACTAGAAGGCGTGTTTTCTGATGAAAATGGTGATTACCCTGCTGGCACTTACATTCGCAATCCACCAGGTAGCCATCATGCTCCCTTCAGTCAAGAAGGGTGTGTCATCCTGGTGAAACTGAATCAGTTTGACCCTCAAGATCTTACTGAAGTACGCATAGATACCAACAAATCAGAGTGGAAGCCGGGAATTGGTGGGTTGCAAGTCATACCTCTGCATGACTTTGAAAACGAACGTGTCGCGCTTGTGAAGTGGCCGAAGGGCGAACAGTTTCAACATCACCGACACTTTGGTGGTGAAGAAATTTTGGTTTTATCTGGCGAGCTTAAAGATGAACTCGGCATCTATCCCAAGCATACCTGGATGAGAGCTCCACATTTGAGTGAACACACTCCGTTTGTCGAGGTGGATACCGTGATTTGGGTCAAGACTGGGCATTTACCGGTTCACAATTAAAAAGGCTCGTACGCCCAGATACGAGCCGATACTCATCAGCTGGCTATGCGCCCATGATCTTGGAATGTAACCAATCTTTCAGTTCAGCACGATTATGTTTCAGTATATTCATCTCGTGATCATCTATGGGGTTACCTTGCAGTTCCAAAACACGTATTTCTTTATCCAAGGCGTTGTAGTTTCTCACGTTTTCAGCAAAGGACGTATCATTTGCTGACAGATGGGAGATGGTATCTGAATGTTCTGGAAATTCATGAGTTAATGAGTGATTTTCACCTAACATATAGACCTCTTGATGGTGGTTGATGTATATGTTTGCTCACATTTTAAGCAGCTCAATAATAACCATAGCATTACATTGAACAATATATCGTCGAATTGTCCACACTTTTACTTACTTTTAACCTCAAACAAAATTGAAGTCCTCATCACGATTGCCCTGAGACTTTTCGAGCAAGTCAGATCGCTAAAAGTTCCTTCGCAATAAATTATTTTTTCCTTCAAATCAACTTTCTACAGTAAGTGCCTGTTTTTATTCACGCCACAACAAATGACGTAATACCTTCCCCCTCGCTCCTATTTGATGGTTCGAAAAGTTAGGTCTATCTTTCAGACAAAGGCATCAACTTTGTAGCATTAATGCACTCTAAATCAGCAACTTTTGAAAGTGCAGATTTAAAGAGATTCAAAGTGTCGAAGACGTAATATAACAAGTTAACCTGCTACGAAGAGTTGATCACAACCATTCTGAAAGTCGCGATACCACTCAGACTGATTAGGAAAGATAAGTCCGTCTATCGCGCTAAGCTACAGAGGGGTTATCAGGATGAACATTCGAATAACAAGGGGACTCGTCATTACGGGCTTGGCTGTCCTAGTTTCCTATTTTCCCGCTTACTACTCTTACGCGGCAACATCACCAAACTGCAATAACATACTGGCAAACAACCGAACCACTGTCTCACAAAAAATGGTGGCGTTACTCGGTAAGGACATTACTAAATCCAATCGAATTACCACCGTAGTTCCGACAGCGAAAAATCCGTTCGTAACAGAAGAGTTGGTATCAGTTTCTAATCACGTTTCACCCAATAGTCGCTATCCAAAACGCACGCTAAAAGACATTCAACGGATGAGAACTAATTTGGCGCAAGCTGCGAAAGAGGCTGAGCGATTGAAAGGTACCTATGAATTAGCCTTTGTCAGCCTCGTCGATGGCTATTGTAAGTTTTCAAGCCACAAACTGACCCAATATGCGAAAATAGATTTTGACCATTTAGAAGGCCTTACTCTTTATTCCATTCCAGCGCTAATAGCAATGGCTGACCAGTCTTATACCATGGCCAAAAAGCAGAGCAATAAACAGTCGAGCGAATCGAATAATCGTAACAGGGACGAACAACAGAACGAAGAAGCCGCAAGCGCAGTTGCCGCCGCGAGCTATCAAAATGACAATGTGTTAGTAAAAGTCGAAGATTTTGACGGCTCCAACGTAACGTTCTCAGTAACTAATATCGGCTCTCAGGGCGAATTGGAACCTCAGTTCAATACATTTGGTGCTTATCGTAATGAAAGCGGAAACCTGCTGTATCGACCGGAATCTCTCCTTATTATTGAAGATACTAATGGTAACAGCCTGCCAACAATTGGGATCGCTGAGCTTTCCACTCAAGGACGTAAACGTTTATCCATCTCACCAGGAGAAACACGAAAGTTCGTCACACAACTCGTCAAAAAAGTACCAGAACACACCCAATTAAGCTTAGAGTTTCCGGCTAAGGCGTTGAATACGGAACGATCTTTCTCGTTGTCTTTTACCGACTTAATCGCCATCGCGACGGCTGATATAAACTAGTCGAATGAACGCGTTCTAGACTCACTTAACTAACGCAAAGCGGGCTCTACCAGCCTGCTTTGGCACTTCAATGAGATAAACAACCCAAACAGTGAAGTACGAAGTAGCAATCTGTTTGTATCTGAGATAAAACGTATAGCGTTGAAAGTGAGGAATAGTATTTGGTTTCTAAGAATAAACTGATCCGTTATGTTGCAACGGAAGTCTCTGATGTCTTTAATAAAGAAGATGAACTGATCGCTCAGGTTCAATCCAATCAACTTTCACAAGCATTACTGCTTTGGCAAGTCAAAAGCCCAACATTGGTTTTGCCAGCGGGGAGAAAGTGGCCGGTCTCGCAAGAATTGCTACACACTTTAGACGAGGCTGGCTGGAAGTTATTCTCACGCAAAACTGGCGGTGCTCCAGTCCCTCAAGTACCGGGCATCATCAACTTATCTCACATCTATCATTGGCCAGAAGATCAGCTTTACGACATAAAAAAAGCCTACCTCGATTTGTGCGCCATCTTAACTGCCTTTTTTGAACAACTTGGCGTTAAGGTCGATGTACACGCCACACCCTATTCGTACTGTGACGGTGAGTACAACTTAAACATTGCCGGACAAAAAGTCGTGGGTACAGCCCAACGTGTGTTACTGAAAAAAGGGGGAGGAAAAATTGTCTTATCCCAAGCTTGCATCCTGATTGATGCCAATGTCGACAAGATCGTTGAACCAGTGCGCCTATGTAACCAACTTTGTGGTCACAGCGATGATATTCGAGGAGATGTCCACACCCCCCTATTCGATCACATAGAACAAAGGCCATCTGTTGACTCGCTATTCCAGCACTTGACCAGTGCGTTTCTGGATCACGCTAATACCAACTAAATCAGAAGGAGCAACAGGTCAGTATTGCTCCTCGTTCCCCTTATTTAGTGCTCATAATCGTTACGTTCACCAGGCACATCCGAGAAGTACTCGATAAACTCAAACTGTAACCCGTGATCTTCCATGTAATAGACATTCTTTCTGAACGGGTGCTCAGCCCCTCTATGGTCAAGATCGTACCCTACTTGTCTTAGTCGTTCGATGAGCGCCTCTACATTTGGTACCACAATTCCCACATGTTTGACGCCAGTAAATTGCGATGTCCAATGGTTTGCATCGCCCTTTCCTCCTGAAGAGATCGCAATATAAGAACGGTCATCACCAACGTGAAACCACTCAATAGAGCGACCAAACCAATTATCAATTTTTCCACCGCCACGTACTTCCCATTCAGGAACCGCGGCAATTAAAAATTGAATCGTCTTTTGTGCATCCACAACTGAGATATTGGCGTGTTCAACATAACTTTTCATTGGTGTTTTCCTTTTTTCTTCTCGCTTTCATGTCCTTACCAAACACTCTAGAACCTCAAGTTAAGTTGAGGTAAAGTGCGATTTTCATTGTAGGTTTAAAAATGAGATGACGATCAAATACGGAAGTAGTTGAAGCTCGCGCATAAAAGCCTCAGAATGTCGCACTTTTCGCGACGAAACTAATTTCGACGCGTTGTTATCTAACTCGACAATTGAGAATCATACATATGGGTTTTACCTCGTTAGGTCTATCTGCTCCAATCCTTAAAGCTATTCAGGAAAAAGGCTACGATACCCCTTCTCCAATTCAGGCTCAGGCAATTCCGGCAATATTGGAAGGGAAAGACGTCATGGCAGCAGCACAGACCGGCACAGGTAAAACAGCGGGCTTTACGCTGCCAATCCTAGAGAGTTTATCGAATGGACCTCGCGTTCGTGGTAATCACATTCGCGCCCTGATCCTGACCCCAACGCGCGAGCTTGCCGCTCAAGTACAAGAAAACGTCTTCATGTACAGCCGCCACCTCCCACTTACCAGCGCCGTCGTATTTGGTGGTGTAAAGATCAACCCGCAAATGCTGCGCCTGCGCAAAGGTGCGGATGTATTGGTCGCCACGCCAGGTCGACTAATGGATCTTTACAGCCAGAACGCGATTAAATTCGGCCAGCTAGAAGTACTGGTGTTGGACGAAGCTGACCGTATGTTAGATATGGGCTTTATTCGCGATATTCGTAAGATTCTTGATTTATTGCCAAAACAGCGCCAGAACCTACTGTTCTCAGCGACCTTCTCAAATGAAATTCGTGACTTAGCTAAAGGTTTGGTGAACAACCCTGTTGAGATTTCGGTAAACCCGGCAAACTCTACCGCAAGAACCGTTGAACAATCTATCTACCCGGCAGACGTAAAGAAAAAAGCGCCAATGCTGGTGAAGCTGATTAATGATGGCGACTGGCGACAGGTACTGGTATTCATGCGCACAAAACATGGCGCAAACCGCCTGGCTAAGTTCTTGGTAGAGCAAAATCTACCAGCGGCAGCAATTCATGGTAATAAAAGCCAAGGTGCACGTACCAAAGCACTGGCTGATTTTAAATCGGGTGAGATTCGAGTGCTGGTTGCGACTGACATCGCCGCTCGAGGTATTGATATACCTCAGTTACCGCAAGTCGTGAACTTTGAATTACCAAAAGTTGCTGAAGATTACGTGCACCGCATTGGTCGTACTGGCCGTGCTGGCGAAGTCGGCAAAGCAATCTCTCTCGTCTGTGCGATTGAAGCTCCAGAGCTTTTCGCGATTGAACGTTTAATTCAGGAAGTGTTGCCTCGTAAAGAGCTTGATGGTTTCGCACCAACCAATGTCGTGCCAGAGTCAAAACTGGATACACGTCCGATTAAGCCTAAAAAGCCTAAGAAACCTAAAAAGCCAAGAGCACCACAAGCCGAAGGTGGCAATGCTCAACCTGCAGAGAGAAAGGCATCCAACGGTGCCGGTAAACCTAAGCGCCGTTCTTTTAGTAACGGTAAGGGTAACAACAGCGGCAACCAAAGTGGCGCTAACCAAGGCGGTGCGGGTAAACCAAAAGGTAACCGTGAAGGCCAAAGGCATTCAAACACCCAACCAAATGGCAACAAGCCAAATGGAAATAAAAGTGGTAATGGCGGGAAGCCAGCTGGTAATCGCAAGCCACAAGGCGCTAAACCAGCCGGCAATAAACCATCGGGTCAGCGTCGTCAGTCACGCCCTCAAAGCACCAACTAACGTAACATACGGCGAAAACCTACAAGCCAAATTGCTCAAGTAAAAAAGCCCCAATACAACAATGTATTGGGGCAGAACAAAGGTAAAGACCCTTATGCAATCAAATTGTTAAACGACTTGCAATTCACCATTTCGCCAAGGTTCAATCACAACCTTGATGTGGTCATTTGGAGCCATAAGTTGCTTAAATGCACTTTCAACGCCATCCATACCCACTTTCGCCGTCAGCATTTTCTGCCATGGTACTTTACCTTCCGCAATCGCTTGAAGACACTGTTCAAACTCATGTGGCTGATAGTAGTAAGAGAAGCATAGATCAAGCTCTTTTACTGTCGCGTAAGCGTAGTTGACGCTCGTAGGTGCAGTATGAATACCAGTAACGACGATGCGAGCACCAGCTGGAGCACGGCGGATAAAGTCATCAATCAATGTATGCTTACCAACACACTCAAAGATAACCAGACGTGAACCTGTTGCTACTTCGGCACCGATTGCAACTTCATCTTCCTTAGTTGGATTGACGACACGTGTCGCACCAAATTCTTTTGCCAGTTCCAGCTTCTCATCTTGAATATCGACCGCCAGAATGTTGGTAACACCACGCAGTTTAAGAGCCGTGATAGCAGCAAGACCAATAGGACCACAACCAACAACCAGTGCAACTTCATCAGTCTGGATGTCACTACGGTTAACCGCATGCAAACCAACCGCTAGTGGCTCAGTCAATGCCGCAGCTTCTGACGGCACGTTCTCAGGAACAGGCAGAAGCAGAGCTTCATCAAGCAAGAAGTATTCAGAGTAAGCCCCATGAATCCCCGGAGTCACCCCTACACCAGCACCATTTTGGCTCATTAGGATAGGTACTGAAGTTACTCGACTGCCAACGGGTAATGCTTGTTGTGTCTCATCACCGTATTCCACAATTTCCGCACAAAACTCATGACCAAGCATCACTTCAGTATGATCATCCATGCTTTCAGACATCACACCAAGCTTGCGGTAAACATCGAATACTTCACCCGTATGTCGCGCAATGTGTAAGTCTGAGCCACAAATCCCACATGCTAAGCTACGAACAAGTACTTGGCCTGGAGCTGGCTTCGGCACATCCACTTGCTGCAAGTGGATGCTGCCATCTTGCAAAACGATACTGTTCATGATTGTCATGGAATTATTCTCCCACTTCGTCACTCAGACCTGCAATCGCACCTGGCTTAATGTAACGTGGAACGATGCCTTGAGCCTTAGCCGCTGCGATAACAACTTGCTCAATCCAACTAGAATCCATGATGTTCACAAAATTATCATCTTGGTCAAAGTTGATATTCGCACCTTGAATCACCATAAAGCCGTCTGCACCGCCGGACTCTTCCGGACAATGGAAAGTATGGATAGAACCGCCAGGCTCATAAAGGTAGCTGCCCGCCGTTTGTTTTTGATCTGGGTATTCAAGGTAGTGCCACATACCGCTTAACGTGTAAAAATGAACAACCCCGGTGTGGTAGTGCTTCGGCAACGTGATACCCGGTTTGAATATCGCTCGAACCACCCACGTACCGTTTTCTGCATCAAGAAACAACGGGTAAATATCCACACCCGGTAGCGCATCTTTGATCAGCGACTCTTCGTTTGTGTTCAGGGTCAACAAAAAATCCTGATGATTAATAACTTCTGGTAATGACATAATTTGCTTCCTCGCTATTGTTGTGATTAGACTTCCACGTCTTAACCCAGTAGTGGGTATTTAAAATTCTCGAAACCGTCTGATGCACTTACGGTACAGCCATTGATGCAATTCGCTTTTTCGCTGACTAAAAATGCAACCACGTTGGCGATTTCTTCTGTTTGAGTAAAGGTATCGCGCATCTGCTCTTTACGGATGTGCTCCCAAAGACCAAGCGCTTCATATTGACGTAACATTGGTGTATCAACGCGACCCGGAGCAATGGCACAAACACGAATACCCAAAGGCCCAAGCTCTAAGGCTGCACATTTCGTCATCATGTCAACGGCGGCTTTGCTCACGTTATAGGTGAACGTCATTTCCGCTGCCATTTGCGCGTAAACAGAAGAAGTATTGAGGATGACACCCGGTGTGCCCTGTGCTTGGAACTGGCGCCCTGCGGCCAGGATTCCGTAATAAACCCCGTTTTGGTTGACCTTAGAAATCGGCTCGAAATCTGCGACCGGATCATGCTCTAGTAAAGGTTTAGCTAAACCGATTCCAGCGTTGTTGATCATGATATCCAGCTTGCCAAACTCCGCGACTGCGTGGTTGACCATTGCTTCAACTTGCTGATAATCAGTCACATCTGCCGAAAAGGTTTTTAACGATTTCGGATCAGCGTCTTTATAAACTTCAAGCGACTGCTGAGAAATGTCGACAGCAAGCACGTTTGCTCCCTGCTCTCGTAGCTTTCCTACGATGGCTTGACCAATTCCACCAGCTGCGCCAGTGACGATCACAGTTTTGTTCATCAATTCCATTTAGCTTCCCTTCTACGACATGTTATGAAAATGTAACTTAGATCAACTCACTGACACTCACTTGACCTTTTGCGAATAAAATTTGATATATTGCGATTTACAAACCATTAACATTTAAGAATCGAGATATGTATATCGTTAGAAGCGGCGCCGCAGATAAATTTGATAGTTTCGTTTCCGAGCTAGGACAGAATCCGATAGAGATAATGAAACAGGCGGGACTTTCTGCGGCTCAGTTCCGCGATCCTGACACTTACATCGCTAACTCGAGGCTGGCCGAACTTCTAGAAGTCGCCGCGATACGCTGTCAGGAACCTATGTTTGGTGTGTTACTGGCTCAACGTCAAAGCTTTAATGCCTTAGGTGATTTGCCCATGCTGGTTGCTCGTGCCGAAACGGTAAGAGAGGCATTAATGCGCGCCAATGACTACCTCTATTTGCAATCTTCCGGTGTAAAGTTCTCGATGACATCACAAGATGAATGGATGAAACTCGCCCTAACAATTGATACCTACAATGAACAAGAGACTACCCAACTAATGCAAATAAGCGTCATGCAATTAGCGAGGTTTTTGGCAAACTTACTCAACATCGATATGAATAGCTTCACCCTATACCTGACTCAGTTTGGTAGCTTGGAAAACCGGAGTGACAGCTCTGTACCCTTTCCCAAAATACGTTTTGGCGAAAAGTTCAACGGCATCATGCTTAAAGCGAGTCTGCTTGAAACTCGAAACCATCAGGATGAAGACGCGTTAGATAGACACTTCCAGGTGCATCTTAAATACCTGCAAAATCGCTATCCGGATAATCTGAGCGATCAAGCCAGAGATATGATTGGGCGATTATTGCCCACAGGTGAATGCAGTGTCGAACAAGTCGCCCGAGCATTAGACATGCACCCGAGAATGTTACAAATAAGATTAAAACAGCACGGGAAGAATTATAGCCTGCTCTTGAGACAAGTGAGGCAGAGCCTGGCGGAGCGTCGCCTTAATGAAAATATCCAAAGTATTACCGATATCGCCCTACAACTTGGCTATGCCGAAACGGCGGTATTCAGTCGTCATTTTCGTCAATGGACAGGGAAATCACCTAGTCAGTGGCGACAAGAGCACAAATTAGAAAAAGTAAACGAGCACTGATATTAGCGCTCTTTTGTCTTCAGTTAGGACATTCACTGATACAACTTAAGTACAAGTTAAAGCTGGTGACCCACTAATCAAATTTGATCTGCAAAGCATTGCTAACGCAGGTTATGACACAACCACACCGTTTATTGTAATGAACAGTGATGAGTACGAATTTGAACTGATCGAACAAGATCAGGAAGACAAACAAATTGAAATTGGACAGCCTGTTATTCAAATGGCTTAAGGGTAAGTAAAGATGAGTAGTGTTTTTCCTGAAAACTTTTTATGGGGCGGCGCAGTAGCAGCCCACCAGGTTGAAGGCGGATGGGACCGAGATGGTAAAGGTCCAAGTATTGTAGATGTATTGTCCGGTGGTGATGTCGACACTCAACGTAAAATTACCGACGGTGTATTAGAGGGTTATCACTATCCGAACCATGAAGCGACCGCGTTCTACGATCACTACAAAGGTGACGTCGCACTGCTGGCCGAGATGGGCTTCAAATGTTTCCGTACGTCTATCTACTGGCCACGTATTTTCCCTAAAGGTGACGAGTTAGTACCAAACGAAGCCGGTTTACAATACTACGATGACCTGTTCGATGAGCTATTAAAACACGGTATTGAACCGGTTATCACCCTATCTCACTTTGAAATGCCGCTGCATTTATCAAAAGAGTACGGGGGCTTTAAAGATCGTCGCGTGGTCGACTTCTTTGTTCGCTACGCAGAAACGGTCATGCGTCGCTACAAGAACAAAGTGAAATACTGGATGACGTTCAACGAGATCAACAACCAACGAGATTTGCATTTACCTCTTTGGGGCTACTCAAACTCAGGCGTGGATTACACGGTTGAGGAAAAGCCAGAAGAATGTATGTACCAAGTGGTTCACCATGAAATGGTAGCCAGTGCAAAAGTTGTAAAAATTGGCCACTCTATTAACCCTGATTTCCAAATAGGCTGTATGGTTGCGTGGGTACCAATTTATCCATATTCGTGTAATCCGGATGACGTCATGCTGGCACAAGAAGCGATGCGTAACCGCTTCTTCTTCAGTGATGTGCATATGCGCGGCGAATATCCGGCATACACACTGAAAGAGTGGGAACGCAAAGGCTACAACATCAAGATGGAACCCGGCGATCTGGAGATCTTAAAAGAAGGTGTTTGTGACTATATCGGATTTAGTTACTACATGTCGGTCGCGGTCAAAGCCGATGCGGAAGAAACTACAGAAGGATCAATGAGCGGCTTTACCGGCAGCGTTAAAAACCCATACGTTCAAGCCTCCGAATGGGGTTGGCAGATTGACCCTGTCGGCTTGCGCTACTCGCTCTGCGAGCTGTATGAACGCTACAACAAGCCACTGTTCATCGTAGAAAATGGTTTTGGTGCGATTGACAAAGTGGAAGAAAGCGGCGAAATCAACGATGACTACCGAATTGACTACCTGAAAGCGCATATTGAAGAAATGGCCAAAGCGGTTGCTTACGATGGCGTTGATCTAATGGGATACACACCTTGGGGCTGCATTGACTGTGTTTCTTACGGTACGGGTGAATACCGTAAACGTTATGGCTTTATTTATGTCGATCGTCACGACGATGGCACAGGAACCATGGGCCGTAGCCGTAAGAAGAGCTTCTGCTGGTACAAAGACGTCATCAGCAGCAACGGTGAAAAACTGTAAAGCGCCAGCGAGAAACTGTAAATAGACATAATGCACCCTGAGCCTGCGGCAAAAGGTGCATTTTTTATCCCTAATTTAACCTCAGACGATAATCGCAATTAGAGAACAGCGGCCAAAACGGGTACTCGTGCTCTATCTGTGTGCGTATAGTGGACTTATGTCTAAAATAAGACAACGGTTTACTTTCGCTCAGACAAATAGTGTAAACTGTCATACCAAAGTGTTTGGGAATAAAAAATGGCGACAATCAAAGACGTATGTAAAGCTGCAGGCGTTTCAAAGGCAACCGTATCCAGAGTTATAAATGGAAGCGAATATGTGAAAGATCAGACCCGTGAGTCTGTGTTAGCGGCGATGAAATCTTTAGGCTATCAACCTAATGCTTTTGCGCGTGCCTTGGCAACCAACAGCTACAATACGTTCGGTTTAATTCTCCCTCATTTTGAAAGTCACTATTTTGGTTCGATGCTGACAGAAGCTGCAATGGATATGCAAAAAGCTGGCAAGAAATTGTTTGTGATGAACAGCAGCGACAACGCAGAGGGTGAGGAGGAAGCCGTTCGCTCCCTGAACGCTCATAACTGCGACGCCATTCTGATTTACAGCCGTCATTTGTCCGAGCTACAGCTCTCTACTCTGCAGCAGGAAATAAAAACCCAACTTATCGTCATCAACCGTGCTCTGGACGATGACAAATTATTCAGCTTTTATTTCGATCAAGAGCAAGTGGCGCGCCTTGCAACTCAATACCTTTTAGATCTTGGCCATAAACAGATTGCTTGTATCACCACACCAATGTCGAGCTGTACAGGGCAAAAGCGTCTTTCGGCTTACAAAGAAACCATGGCCAAACATGACATCGAGGTAAATGAAGGACTGGTTTACGAAGGCTATAGCAATCCAGAAAGTGGATATGATGCGACAATTAGACTGATTGATAGTGGCATACCTTTTAGCGCTATTTTTTCGTGTACCGACTCCATGGCCATCGGTGCTATTCGTGCACTACATGACAAAGGACTAAAGGTTCCTGAAGATATTTCAGTTATAGGCATCGATGGTGACCCAACCGCGAGCTTTATGGTACCGCGAATTTCAACGGTAGAACTGCCTATTTTAGAGCTCACGCGCGATGCTATCACTACCGCGCTTACCCTTAATAAAGAGCAGCAGACCGTTCAAAAACACTTCCTATATCAGGGTTCGCTGCAAATCAGAGAGTCTACTCAAAAACTGAGTTAATCGCTCGCTTCTGGTCTAAAAACTTACTATCCCGCGCCTTTCCTTCCTTCAATAGCGCGGGCTTACTCAGTTAAAAACGCGCCGAATTAGCCACTAATCATAAGACTATCGCGGTCAATCTTTGAGCTGAACTCAAACGGAATCTGTTCACAGGCTCTTCTCAAAAAATCCCAAAGATACATAAACCTACCGATTTAATTTTCCATAATGCACCTTTGTCGCGAAACGAGTGTCAGCGTTTTTTACATAAAAAAATGCGGCATTAAGGACAAATCTCAACCACACTTGTTTTTATTGATAAGAATTAAAATGACGGGGAGCAGATAAATGTGCCGATATTTTTAACCATCAATTTCAAGCCATGGTTAAAAATAACGACAGGTCTAAGTGACCTGAGTATGGAATTTGAGGCCTCACTTCCGAGGGCGAAGAGCATCGGATTTTCAACAAGGAGAGTGTATGAGAGGCATTACTATGCATTTTACGTTGGAGGAATTCCAAGAACGTTTATCCAAGGTTCGACAATCGATGCTCGAACGAGAATTAGATGTACTCATCATTCATGACCCATCCAACATGTCTTGGTTGACTGGGTATGATGGATGGTCTTTTTATGTTCCTCAATGCGTGATTGTAGGGCCTGAAGGCGAACCAATCTGGTTTGGACGCTACCACGACGCGAACGGTGCTTATCGAACCGCGTATATGTCAGTAGAAAACATCACCTCCTACCCTGATCATTATGTGATGAACCCACCTCTGCATCCCATGGATTATTTGGTTGAGTCTGTATTGACGCCCCGCTGCTGGGACCGTGGTCGCATTGGCGTAGAAAAAGACAACTATTACTTTAGTGCGACTGCTTACGAATCGCTTCTTGATCATTTACCGAATGCCCAGTTGCTTGATGCCACAGGTTTAGTGAATTGGTGTCGTGCCGTAAAATCAGACCAAGAGTTATCGTATATGTACCGCGCGGCACGCATTGTAGAAAACATGCACCGTGTCGCGTTTGACATGATAGAGCCGGGTTTGCCAAAACATCACTTGGTGGCAGAAATTAATCGTCAGGCAGTCCTTGGCCACGAGGATCACTTTGGTGACTATACCGCCATTGTTCCCCTATTGCCTTCCGGTGCTGATGCTGCCGCACCACATCTAACATGGGACGATAGACCGTTCAAAAAAGGCGAAGGTACTTTCTTTGAAATCGCAGGCGCACACCGACGTTACCATTGTCCGCTCTCTCGCACCATTTTCTTAGGCGAGCCCGATGATAAGTTTAAACGCGCAGATGAAGCTTTGACTCGCGGGCTTGAGGCTGGTTTAGAGGTCGCAAAACCCGGTAACACTTGTGCCGACATCGCCAATGCATTGAACAAGGTCCTCGATAAAGCAGGTTTTTCACGTGAAGGGGCTCGTTGCGGTTATCCGATTGGCCTGAGTTATCCACCCGATTGGGGCGAACGGACCATGAGCCTTCGCGACACCGACAAAACCGTTTTGAAAGAGGGCATGACGTTCCATTTTATGCCCGGCCTATGGTTTAAAGACTGGGGCCTAGAGACCACGGAAAGCATTGTTATTACCCGCTTTGGCGCAAAAACATTGTGTGATTTTCCCCGCCACTTGTTTGTTAAACACTGATTAAAAAGGGTTGAAACGAAGGACTTAGCAAAGAAAGAGGAGTTTGCATGCAAAACAGCTCGATCACAGCCTCCGTAGACTTTGACCGAGAAGGTACCCAACATGGTTTTCTGACCCTACCTTACTCCCATGACGATTCCGCATGGGGAAACATTATGATCCCGATAACGGTGATAAAAAATGGCCCGGGTCCAACATCACTTTTAACCGGGGGAAACCATGGCGACGAATATGAAGGGATAACCAGTCTCTTAAAATTATCGAGTTCACTACCGCCTGAACAAATACGCGGACGCGTCATTATTGTGCCAATGATGAATTTGCCAGCGGTTCAGAATGCCTCGCGTACTTCCCCTGTCGACAAAGGTAACTTAAACCGCAGTTTTCCCGGTAACCCAGTAGGAAGCGTAACGGAGAAGATCGCCGATTATTTTACTCGCTATCTGGTACCACAGTGCGATTTCGCTCTGGATATTCATTCAGGAGGAAAAACGCTGGATATCCTGCCATTCGCTGCGGCCCACCGCTTAGAAAACCCACAGCAAGAAAAAGCAAGCATATTGGGAGCGAAACTGTTTGGCGCCCCTTACACCATGATCATGCTCGAAATGGATGCTACCAGCTTGTATGACACCGCCGTCGAGTCTCAGGGTAAAGTGTTCGTCACGACTGAACTACGCGGCGGCGGAACCAGTACACCGCAATCTATTCAATTTGCAGACCGTGGTATTCGTAATTTTTTGCGTTATGCCGGTAACCTTTCTGGAGAGTACGAGCCACCCAGTCAGCCAACTCAATTACTCGACATGCCCGACGCAGACTGCTACGTGCAAAGTCAGCACAAAGGTATTACAGAGTACCTGTTTGAACTTGGAGACGTTATCGAACAAGGCGATGTCATTGTAAGAATCTACTCTATCGAACGAACCGGCGAAGCTCCGATAGAATACCCAGCAGAACGCGACGGCATTTTCGCTGCGCGCCGTTTTCCTGCTATGGTCAATATTGGAGATACGCTCGCTGTCATTGCGAAAGATTGCGGAGAATTCATTTAAACATCTGGCTTACTTTCGTCAGTATTTCGTCCAAACCAAGAGGAGAATAATCATGCGCCTCGATCGCTACGACGTCAAAATTCTACAGATCCTTCACGACAATGGTCGCATCACTAAATCCCATCTTGCGGAAGAGATAAACCTGTCCGTCAGTCCGTGCTGGGAACGGGTTAAAAAACTCGAAGAAGCGGGCATCATTGAGGGTTACGGTGCAAAGGTGAATACCGATGTGTTATTCAAACGTACTTCTGTCATGGTCGAGGTTTCACTTAAAGAGCACAACGCGCAGGCTTTCAAACGCTTTGAGCAATTGGTCAGGCATACCCCCGAAGTGACCGACTGCTATGCCACGGGTGGCGGCATTGATTACATCCTCAAAATTCAGTCAGAGGATATCGACCAATACCAGCGATTGATAGATAACTGGCTGGATTCTGAAGTTGGCATTGAACGCTACTTTACATACATCGTTACCAAAACTATCAAGCGAGATTCAGGTAGTTTAGAGATCAGTCAAAACGCGTTGTTCTAAAAAGGAAAGTAAAAGCGCTAGTGAGCAGAAAAAATCGCTATTTTCTGTCTTAATAAAGAAAAATTTCATAGTACCCGCCCTCCCATCAGAAATAATTTATCCCTCTCCTCGATTAGAGTTTAACTATGGACAACGATGCTCGAGAGGGACTTATGGCAGCACTTCACCCGTTTCATAGCAACGAAATCAAACATGGCGACGAAGTTAAAGCTTCACACGACATGATGGCAATCATGGAAGACGTACGCTTAGTCAGAGGGTTGGCGTACGTTAATGGCAAATGGACCAGCGGTGATAATTTCCACCCAGTGAGTAATCCTGCCGATGATACGGTTATCGGTTATATCACCCGACTTTCCCAGCAGCAACTATATAAAGCTATTGATGATGCCGATCGTGCCTTTCGTCAATGGCGCCAAATGCAGGCAGAAGAGCGCGCAGAAATATTAATGCGCTGGCATGATCTGATTCTGCAATCCAAACAGGACCTCGCCCGCTTAATGGTAATGGAACAAGGCAAAACCTTGAGCGACGCATTAGGTGAAATAGATTACGGCGCATCGTTTATTCGTTGGTTTGCAGAAGAAGCACGCCGTAGCTACGGTGAAACCATCCCAAGCCATATACCCAATGCCCAACTTTCCACAATACGCGAACCTATTGGGGTTGCAGCCCTGATTACGCCATGGAATTTCCCCAATGCCATGGTAACGAGAAAAGCTGCCGCCGCGTTGGCCATTGGCTGCCCAGTGATCATTAAGCCCGCCAGTGAGACCCCCTTCTCCTCCTTGGCATTGGCGGAGTTGGCCGATCGAGCAGGATTTCCGGCAGGCGTGTTTAACGTGGTCACTGGTGATGCATCCATGGTTTCTCAGACGCTTTGTCGCTCCGACAAGGTAAAAGCGCTCTCTTTCACTGGCTCCACTCGCGTTGGCAAACTGCTGCTCCGCGACGCGGCCCAAACCGTGAAGAAATGCAGCATGGAGCTGGGTGGCAACGCACCCTTTATCGTTCTGCCAGATATGGAAGTTGAAGCGGCAGCCAAAGCAGCCGTAGACGCAAAATTCCAGACCGCCGGACAAGATTGCTTAGCCGCAAACCGAATTTTTATCCCGCAGGATAAATACGAGCCGTTCTTAGAAGCCTTTGCCAAACACATGAGCAAGATTGTATTGGGTAACGGCTTAGACGACCAAGCCACGATGGGACCGCTGATCAATCGAGCGGCTGTGGACAAAGCCCATGACCTCGTCCATGACGCGCTTGATAAAGGAGCGAGATTAGTCGCGGGGTACCACGACATGGTTCCGGGCAATAACTTCTTCGCGCCGACTCTACTCGCCGATGTGACACCAGAGATGGCAGTCTACCGTGAAGAGAACTTTTGCCCCGTCGCAGGCGTGCTTCCTTATCAAGATTTAGATCGCGTTATAGAAATGAGTAACGACACCGAATATGGCCTCGCTGCCTATGTTTATGGCCATGACATTCACCTGATCTGGCGATGTATGCGTGGGTTGGAGTTTGGCATGGTGAGTGTAAATTCCGTCAAGATGACAGGTCACCCTATCCCATTTGGCGGCGTAAAACAGTCCGGATTAGGGCGGGAGGGAAGCCTTCACGGTTTTGAGGAATACAGCGAGATTAAATATTGCTGCTTAGGTGCATTGCCAACAGTCAGTGGCAGTTGAGACAAGAAATAAGGATATCAACAGGAGAACGATTATGAGCACGAAAACCCAACAACTTCTAGAGATCGACCGTCAACGCGTATTTCATGCCTCAACGCATTTAAAGCAGTATGCGTCTGGTGAGCTTCCGGGAAGAATCATTTCCAGCGGACAAGGCATTCAAATCACGGATTTAGAAGGAAATGAACTTATCGACGGCTTTGCTGGTTTGTACTGTGTGAATATCGGTTATGGCAGAACCGAGATGGCCGATGCGATTTACCAACAGGCGAAAGAGCTTGCTTATTACCACACCTATGTCGGTCATACCAATGAGGCCTTAATTCAACTCTCAGACCGTATCATCAAAATGGCTCCGGACGGCATGAGTAAAGTCTACTACGGCATGTCAGGTAGTGATGCCAACGAAACCCAGCTCAAATTAGTCTGGTACTACAACAATGTCCGTGGTTTGCCAGAGAAGAAAAAAATCATCTCCCGGGATCGTGCTTACCATGGTTCAAGCATCGCTTCGGGCTCCATGACCGGGTTACCACTGTTCCATGCACACTTTGATCTTCCACTTGAGCGTATAAAACACACCATGGCGCCTTATTATTACCGCCGCGAAGATGACAGCATGTCGGAACTGGAATTTTCCCAATACTGTGCGGATCAGCTTGAGTCGATGATTCTTGCCGAAGGGCCAGAAACTGTCGCAGCGATGATAGCAGAACCCGTACTCGGAACAGGTGGTATTGTGCCGCCACCAGAAGGTTACTGGCAGGCGATTCGTAAAGTGCTCGATAAATATGATGTTTTATTGATCGCTGATGAAGTGGTGTGTGGTTTTGGTCGTTTAGGTTCAGACTTTGGCTCGATCCACTATGATATGCAGCCAGACCTTATCACGCTCGCAAAAGGGCTAACCTCTGCATACCAGCCGCTTTCGGGCGTGATTGTCGGCGAACGAGTATGGAATGTACTGGAAAGCGGCACGGACCAGTGGGGGGCAATCGGCCACGGATATACATATTCTGGCCATCCGATGGGGGCAGCTGCAGCCAACTGTAACTTAGATATCATTGAACGAGAAGGCTTAGTGCAAAACGCAGCGGATGTGGGCGCTTACTTGCAGCAACGTATGAGTGAAACGTTCAAAGATCATCCGCTCGTCGGGGATTCTCGCGGTATTGGTTTATTGCATGCACTGGAGTTTTCACCAGACAAACTGCGTCGCGCGCACTTTGATCCCAATTTAAAAGTGGGTCCGCAAGTCTCTGCCGCCTGTCTGGAGGTTGGTCTGATTGCACGAGCCATGCCTCATGGTGACATTCTGGGCTTTGCGCCAGCGCTTATCACCAGCCGCAACGATGTCGACACTATCGTGGCTAAAGCTCACCGAGCGGTTAACAAAGTGATGGACAACCTCGTCACCTCTAAGCAGTGGAACGCCAAATAGTGCCATACAGACTAATGTTAAGCGCTTTAGAACGTTATAGATTGAAACTGATCTTTAACTTCATCGCAGTCATTCCAGCGAGCCATAGCGAGACTAGGAATCTAATATCAACATGCTGAAACGGTCTAGGAATTGCCCTAGCAACCAAGCACATTGAAAGTAGATTCTGAATCTCGCGGTGAAGAATGACAGGATGGATTGAATATGCCGGCTTTTACCTCAAAAGTCGGCATTTTATTAGGATATTCACCCAGCTTCCCTTTCGCACCCTTTCCTTGCGGATCAGTACTGGTTAAAATAGCAAAAATTGCGTATTAACTGGATTAAACATGGCAAAACTAACCCTTCAAGAACAAATGCTAAAAGCTGGCTTGGTTAACGAGAAAAAACTAAAGAAAGCGAAAAAAGGCTCTAAAAAATCCCGCGTTCAGGCACGCGAAGTCAAAGCGGCTGTTGAAGAAAGCAAACGCCAGCAGTTAGAACGAGATAAAGAGTTAAACAAGCAACAGAATGCTGAGCGCTTAAGTAAAGAGATCAGGGCACAAATCGATCAATTGCTCGAGATGAACAAGATTGATTTGAAAGATAGCGACATCAAATACAACTTCACCGACGGTACTTTGGTGAAATCACTGTACGTTGATTCTTTAGTCCGTGAACAGTTGATCAAAGGTATTTTAGCGATCGCGGTTGTAGGCGAGAGCTATGTAGTGATCCCTCGTGGCGTAGCAAACAAAATCGCGCAACGCGACGAGTCCGTGATTATCGATCAAAAAGAACCTGAAGCCGACATTCCAGCAGAAGATGACCCATATGCAGAGTTCGTCGTTCCAGATGATCTGATGTGGTAAACAGACAGTAACGGCTTCGACATAAAAAAGGGAAGCGCGCGCTTCCCTTGTAAAATCCTTAGATTGATCGGATTCCTATACCACCAAATGCTACTCTGTCAGGAACCCACCTGTCTGGTGTTTCCACAACTGAGCATAAACTCCGTTAAGTTGTAGAAGCTCCTGATGCGAGCCTTGTTCGATAACTTGACCATTATCCATCACAATCAGACGATCCATTGCAGCGATGGTCGATAAACGATGAGCAATAGCAATCACGGTCTTTCCTTCCATCAAGATCTCTAGGTTTTCTTGAATCGCAGATTCCACTTCAGAGTCAAGTGCCGATGTCGCTTCATCCATGATCAGGATAGGCGCGTTTTTAAGTAATACACGAGCGATAGCAACACGTTGACGCTGACCACCGGACAATTTTACGCCACGCTCACCCACTTCTACGTTATAGCCGACATTACCTTGCTCATCTTTCAGAGTCTGGATAAATTCGTGGGCATGCGCTTTCTCAGCGGCGGCAATCACTGACTCCATAGAGGCGTTTGGATCACCATACAGAATGTTTTCTTTGATCGAGCGGTGCAACAAAGAAGTATCCTGCGTAATCATCCCGATATGCTGACGCAAAGACTCTTGCTCTACTTGTGAAATATCCTGTCCGTCGATGCAGATCTTACCTGAGTTCACATCGTAGAAACGCAATAACAAGTTAACCAGCGTTGACTTGCCCGCACCTGAACGACCCACAATACCGACTTTCTCGCCCGGTTTGATCGTCAAGTTTAGGTTGTCAAATACGGCTTTTTCTTCGCTGTAGTTGAAACCAACGTGATCGAAGCAGATTTCACCTTGTCGAATTTGCAACGGTTTCGCATTCGGTACGTCTTTCACTTCAACGTCGTTCGAAATCGTGCTGATACCATCTACAACGGTACCAATATTTTCAAACAGTGTACTGACTTCCCACATAATCCATTTCGACATGCCTTGTACACGCAGTGCAATACTGATCCCGATTGCGATCGCACCAATCGTTACTGCCGCGTCCAACCATAGGTAAACGGAAATCACACCAATAGACAGCAGCAGCAAGTAGTTGATTGCATCCACACTCAACAGTAAGCAAGTTACCATGCGCATCTGACGGTATACCGTCACCAAAAACTGCTTCATGCTGCTTTCTGCATACTCTAGCTCACGCTGCGAATGCGCAAACAGCTTAACCGTCGAGATGTTGGTGTAAGAGTCAACAATGCGGCCTGTCATCACAGAACGAGCATCCGCCTGATCGGTCGCTACTCGCTTCATCTTCGGTATAAAATAGAGCTGGATCAGTACATACAATGCCAGCCAGATAACGATAGGTAGCATTAGCAAACCGTCTGCCTCACCCATCATCCAAATCATCGAAACAAAATAAACACTAATGTAGACCAATACATCCAGCAGCTTCATCACAGTTTCTCTCACTGCCAACGCACTTTGCATCACTTTTGTTGCAACACGGCCAGCGAAATCTCTCTGGAAAAAACCAACCGCTTGCTTGAGTAAGTAGCGGTGAATCAGCCAGCGAATCGACATTGGATAGTTACCCAGCAGTGTTTGGTGCATCACCATCGAATGTACAAAGCCTAATGCCGGCATGACGACAACAACCAGGAAGATCATCATCATCATTTGATCGCCCTGATCTTGCCAGAACGTGGCGCGCTCTTGGTTGGATAGTATGTCGACCAGCTCCCCCATATAGCGCAACAGTGCGACTTCGGTGATCGCAATCAGCGCGCTAAACACCGCCATGACAATAAGCGGCACTTCAAAACCACGAGTGTAAAAACGACAAAAGCCAAACAAGGTCTTGGGTGGCTTTTCAGTCTCATGTAATGGGAACGGTTGGGTTAGTTTTTCAAACCAATTAAACATAACAACTACTTCGGTTATATCGATCAAATTTGCTGACGTTTTACTATCTTTTAATGCAAAAGTCAGTAAAATACGCAAACAATAATTTAAATGATAATAATTACAATTAAGTTTTATATTTAAAATAATTGTCGGGAATGTATTAATGACAAATCATAACTCTCTCGCCATCGCTGTCCGTACGTTGGTTTGTGCAATCGCGCCCGCTGCAGTGGTTTCGTTTATGGCACACGCACAAGATGATTCAACTGAGATGGAAACCATCACAGTCACCGCACAAGCACTTAAGGTCGAAACGCCAGCCAAAGAAACACCACGCAGTGTTTCCATTGTCTCTGAAGATGAATTGCGCGTCCGCGCACCGAAAAAATTAGATGAAGCATTACGTTATACATCTGGTGTCACGTCTCAACCTTATGGCTCTGATAATGACACAGATTGGTTTAAAGTACGTGGCTTCGATGCCGCAACTTACTTGAACGGCAACCGTTTGTTCCGTGATGGTTACTACACTTGGCTCGTTGAACCATACGGTTTGGAAAGCGTTGAAGTCGTAAAAGGCCCATCAGCGATTTTATTCGGTGAATCGGCACCTGGTGGCGTAGTAAACGCCGTGCAGAAAAAGCCAACGTTCACACCACAAGGTGAAGTGAAGGTTGAAGTCGGCAACAACAATCATCAGTCAGTAGGCTTTGATATCGCCGACGAAGCAAAAGCTTCCGGCTTCCGCAGGGTTAACGTCTGATAGCACCGCGCATATTAACACTGTTAAAACTGGGGCAGGAAGGCGCAGCAGCACGAGGGCTAGCTGTACTCCCTGCATTTGGTGCTTTAATGGTCATGAGCATAATCGTCATGAGCTTCGCGGGTGTGCTGGTCTACTCACTAATTACTCATGGAGCAAATGGTATCGAAGTTGCGCTACCAGGAGAGTTTCAGTGGCAACTTCGCTGGCCTCGCATGATAACTGCGCTCACCGTCGGCATCGCTCTCTCTGTTGCGGGAATCATTTTACAGCGTATTGTCTATAACCCTTTAGCCAGCCCTGACATTCTTGGTGTGTCTGCTGGCGCGACGTTTGCCATTATTATCACAGGTGTGATTTCCGGCTCTTTAATGGCGACCTTTAGTTGGGGAGTGGCTTTTTTAGGCAGTTTAACGGTCTTGCTGTTGCTGCTTCTAATTGGTAAAAGAAGCCAGTTTAATCCTTCCAACTTCATCTTATCGGGTATTGCGCTTTCCGCTCTACTTGAGGCATTAGTCCAATTTGCCTTAGCGCAAGGATCTGGTGAGAGTTACAAAATTCTATTGTGGCTAACCGGATCTATTTATCGTGTGACCTCGCAGACTGCGGTCATGTTGACCATTGCGGTAGTGATCCTTTTTGCAAGTGTGTTCGCAATTTCACGTTGGTTAACACTGATTTCTATTGGCCGCGCCTTTTCTAATGCAAGAGGACTAAACCCTACGGTTGCCAACACCATAATGCTGACCATTGTTGCCTTACTGTGTGCATTTTCGACCGCTACAGTCGGCCCCGTTTCTTTTGTTGGTCTGGTCGCTCCTCACATGGCGATAATGCTGGGTGCAAGAAAGGTGAAAGAGCAACTGCTGGTCGGAAGTTTAATTGGTGCCACGCTAATGCTTTGGGCTGATTGGCTAGGTCAGATAGCCATCTATCCTAGCCAAGTGGCTGCTGGAACTCTGGTCGCAATTATAGGTAGTACTTACTTCTTATTCCTGATGCTTAAAAGTAAGTTCAGTTAGATAAACAAACCCGCTCTCAACATAGAAAGGCCGTTCGTTGTTAAACGAACGGCCTCTTTTTATCTCCCGTCTTCCTGAACAGCGACGAAGGAGCGTGATTCAGGAGCTATTTTCCGCACTCTTTACTTTATGGTCAACGTTATTTCTTTAACGTTTCAGCACACTGCTATTAGATTCCTAGTCTCGCTAAAGCTCGCTGGAATGACACAGATAAAAACCGTTACGCGATTGGAATTACTCTCAACATAGCGAGTTATGCATTATCTAAATGAGCTATTTGATGTCGACTGGAAACCGTTGTTCATAAAGGTCCATAAAATCTTGACGAATCAGATGTTCCAAGTGATTCGCTTTGTCCGTTGGGCAAAAGATCATCACATGCACATTCTGCTCACCCGTTGCGTTACTGGAAATATGAATATGTGGCTCTGCTCCTGGCAGGTCGACACCTGCATGCTTTTCAATCATCGTGTTATAACGATGTGCAACGTCGCTGAAGTAGCTACAATGCGCCTCAATTTTCTCAGTTAATGGCGGCAACAACGGGTACAAATTGACAAAGTCCCTCACCACGACCGAGAAATTATGATAAACATACCGCTTCATAAAATTAAGGTTCTTCACAGGATAAGTAAAAAACATGCTGTTTGGTAGGGTGGCGGTTTTCCCTGTGTAATGATATTGGCCATGATGAAGGTCGATCTCTTGAATCACGGTAGCCATCATGTTGTGTTCGATCACCTCACCACATAATTTCCCCACTTCGATCCAGTCTCCGACTCGAAAAGAGCGTGAACTGGCACGCTGAATAGAACCGGTAAAACAAAGAATAATTTCTTTTGAGGCCACCACGATCGCGACCGCTATTGCAGTCACACTTAATGCAAACTCACTGATTTCAGACTGCCAAAGAATAAATAGAATAAGAAGGGTGACAATAAACGTGCCATTTTTCGTTCTCGACATCCAACTACGTTGTTTTTCAGATAGAAACGCATGATCACCACGAATCATAGAAAGAATAAACCGACGCGTTAACCACACGACAATTAGAATTAACGAGGTAAATAGCATTTTATGGGCCAGTAGAAAACTGACGACCAACTGCACTTTTTCCATTATCAACTTCCTGCTATTGATAAATATTTCTCAGAACAGGCAACAATAGCAAAGATAACTCTAACTTGTCCGATTCAGCGTCTCTAAATGATACAAAAACACGAAGAATTCGATACAGATGAATCGAACCCTAAGTGTATTGAAGTGAAAACGTCTTTGGGGAATTTAATCTTCTCGAAAAGCTCGATTCATACTATCTGTGATTGGTCTAACTAGGTAACTTAGTGGTGTGCGCGGTTCAGATAGGATAAGCACTTCAGCGTTCATCCCCGAAGTTAAGTGATATCTAGCTACATCATCTTGAGAAACGGCAATTCTGGCCAGATAGAAATCTTCTTGATCTTGCTGTGTGAGCTTATCGGCAGAAATGGTAAGAACGGTGCCGTCCAACGGTGCTAAATTTCTCGCGTTTAATGCAGTGACTCTGATACGAGCTTGCTGACCAGGGTTAACTAAATCAATGTCCTGAGGATTCACTCTCGCTTCAACCAGCAATTGGTCATTTTGAGGTACCAGTTCTAACAGCGTTTCTCCTGAACCGATCACACCTCTTTCCGTAAATACCTGCATGTTGACGACCCGACCGGAGATTGGCGCCTTGATAGATGTTCTGGTGACCACATCCTGTGCAGAGCGATACTCTTCTCGAATGCTAACAATTTCTTTTTGGGTGTCTCTCAACTCCTCAACAACTTCATTCAGCCTTTGCAGTTTTAACTCTTCGACCTGAGCTTGGTTTTCTTCTAGCCTTTTATTCACCGTAAGAGATTGTCGATCCAGTTGACTAAGCGTACTTCTCACTTCGGCCGCAAGTCGTTTAAGCTGAAGTAAGGTTGACTTGCCCGAGTATCCTTTCTGTACCAAGGCTTGATTACTCGTGATCTCTTCGTCTATAAAGTTGAGTCTTTCTCTTTCAATCACTTTAGTTTGCTGAAGGTTTTGCAACTCTAAATTTGCACCGGAAATACTTTGTTCAATAATCCCTAGCTGACTTTGAAAGTAACGCTGCCTGGCTTCAAAGATCTTACTTTGTACTAGTTGTGCTTCTCGAACGATTTCAACTCGAGGCAGATTATTAAGATCGTCCGACCATACAATGGACGGTAATTCATCCAACTCTGCGCTCAGACGGTTCTCTTTGGCGAGCGTATGAATAAACTGTCCGCTCAAAGAGTCTAATCTCGCCATGGCCTGATGTTTGGACAATTGAATCAGAGGCTGACCTTTTTGGACCAAATCGCCTTCTTGAACAAACAGCTTTTCGATGATCCCGCCCTCTAAATGCTGAATGGCTTGTCGTTTACTCAGGACCGAAAAATCCCCATAGGCGATTGCAGCACTCTCTAGCTTTGCTGTTGCTGCCCAAAAACCAACACCACCGATAAAAAGGCAAGTGGCGACAACTGCCAGAAAAATAGGCTTTTTGAAACTCAGTTGGATTTCAGGAGAAAAGCGATAAACACTGTCAGTGGATGATTTATTGACTGTTGGCAGTTGATTGCTCATTTGTCACCCTTGGTATATCCGTTTTGTCTTTACCCATTATGCGTTTCAGTACTTCATCACGAGCGCCGTATAACTTGACTCTCCCATCCGCCAAATAGAGTAAGCGATCCATCTGCCTTAGCGTACTCGCATTGTGAGCGATCACTATAATGCTCGTTCCTTGCTGTTTTAAATGTGCTATCAGGCGCTGAAATGCGGCCTCGCCTTCTCCATCAAGGTTCGCATTCGCTTCATCAAATACGACAATAGAAGGCTCACCATATATGGCCCGAGCGAGTGCAACTCTCTGACGTTCTCCTCCAGATAAACCACGTCCACGTTCTCCGATAACAAAGTCATAGCCTTTGTTCTTTTTGAGGATCAACTCATGACATCCGGCGAGTTGCGCAGCACGAATAACTTTGGATGGGTCTTCATCTTTAAAACGCGCGATATTTTCTCTGATGGTTCCAGGAAATAACTCAACTTCTTGAGCAAGATAACCGAAATGAGCACCACGATCTTCCGCCGCCCAAGTAGAGATCTCCATCCCATCGAGCGTAACTTTACCTGCTGAAGGTTTGATGTTTCCGAGCATCAGCCGCGCTAATGTCGACTTACCCGTTCCGGAAGGACCAATCAAACCAACCGAAATGCCCGCGGGAATTGACAACGAAACCGCCGAAAGTACGGGTTCAGTTGCGCCAAAGTGCCGGTATGTTAACCCGATGAGTTCGTAGTTACCTTGCGGTCTAGGCAATGGCATATCAGACTCATCTAACTTTATGACGGCATCAATATCCTTTAAACGTTGATAGGAGTTTCTGGCAGACATCGCACCTCGCCACGTGCCAATCGCTTGTTCCATCGGTGCTAATGCTCTGCTCATCAGAATAGAGCTGGCGATCATGGCGCCAGCGGTAATTTCATGTTGAATCACCAGCCATGCCCCACCACCAAGTAGCGAAACCTGTAATGTGCTACGCACAAATTTGGACAAATTACTGATATAAATGGTTTTTCCTGCAACGTTTTCTTCTAACGAATTAACCTGAGTCATACGTGATTGCCACTTTTCTAAAAACGCATTCATCATGCCCATCGCAAGAATAGAATTAGAGTTTTGTGTCGCCAGTTCTGCATCATTGATTTGAGAGAGCGCTTTAACCTCGCTCTCTTGTATTGTTTTTCTGGCTAAAGCCTCATTAAGAATCCCTAGCCCCAACAGCACAATCGACCCTACCAGAGCAATATGACCCAACAAAGGGTGTAACAAATAGACGAACAGGATGAAAAGTGGCGTCCAAGGCGCATCCAAAAGAGGATAAGGAGCCTGACTGCTTAAAAAGCCTTTAATGTTTTGAATATCTCTAAGTACTTGAGAAGTAAAACTTGTGCCGGTATGAGACTGATATTGGATACTGCGCTTAAGCATAAACACGGAAAGTTTCGTATCCATCCAGTATCCAAACGATTTACTCACCTGAGCACGGGCGATATCAATAATAGACATCGTAAAAAGCGCCGCCACGACAATGACACTAAGTAAAGCGAGTGTGTCTATTGAATATGATGAGAGGACACGGTTGTACACTTGCAACATGTACAAAGGTATAGAAAGAACAAGTAAGTTGATGAAGAGACTAAAACCAATTAGCAGCCCCATAAGCGCAAATAGTTTTTTCCGCACTTGTTTGAAAACTGTTTTTTGCACGATAACTTCCGTTTAATCGACAATGCAGGCGCTAGGCGACTTTGCCTAACGCCTGGATTGGCTGCCTATTTAAAATGTTTAGAAAACAAATAAATCTGCACCATGAGTGGTGATGTCTGTCTCAGTAATACCAACGAGCTTAACAGTTAAGTCAGCACCATCGGTAAAGATTGCATTACCCGCATTATCGTAACTAAAGCACAAGTCAGAGAAATCATTCACTGAACAGCTATTAATACGAATCAGATCTTCACCGATAGTAAAGTCAGCAACTTTTGCCTCACCGTGTCCATCATAATTATCGGTGAATACAAATACGTCATCGCCTTCCCCACCAACCATAAAGTTGTTACCAGAGCCAGCAACCAGTACGTCGTTGCCGGTGCTACCATTTAGCGTGTTATCGCCCTGCAACCCATAAAGGATATCATCCCCATGGCCACCAGCCAGGTAGTCATCACCTGTACCACCTCTGATAACATCGTTACCTGCGCCACCAACCAAATGGTCATTACCAGCCCCGCCGATCAATAGGTCATCGCCGCCGCCACCAACAAAAACATCATCGCCTTCAAACCCAACAAACAGATCATCTCCACCTTCGAAATCAGAGATTACATCCGCTTCAGGTGTACCGTAATAGTCAGTCATTTCTTCACTCCCTTTGTTTCGGCTTAACAATCGAGCACATCTATTAATATTATCTCTATTGTATTCGGCCTGATTAGATTGCTTACTGCAACCAAAATTCTAGTCGGCAAGAGAGTGTCTAATAGTTTGAATAAGGCATGATATTTAAACCTAATACTAATTTAGTAAAACACTATCGGCGTTAGTTAATTTAGTATGAGTTTAACCCCTGTATTGAACGGAATAATATCTCGCTAAGACTATAAATTTCTTTTTGCCCAATTCGTGGCTTGAGTTCTATTTTTCACATCCAACTTTCTAAAAATATTATATAAATGAGACTTAATAGTATGTTCGCTGATAAATAGTGAATCAGCAATCTCCATGTTTGATCCACCATCTTTTAACATTTTCAAAACTTGTATCTCGCGTCGAGTGAGCTCAACCTCTACTGTAGGTTCGACAATGGGCGACATTTCTTTTTCTTTATAGTAACTTACCATCTGCTCTAAAAGCCTACGAGGCAACCAGTTATCCCCTTTCATGATGGCGATAAGTCCTTGGCACACCATATCAATAGAATCCCGCGGGCCAAATATACCTTTTACTGCAGGCCAAGATGCTAGTTCTTCGATGTTGAGTTCATGTCCCCGGTTGATCATGATCGTACCTAGTACTTTACTACTATTCTTTAAGTAAGCTAAAGTTTCAGAATTCATATCAACCGAAAAGTCGACTAGTAAAAAGTAACGAGTTGGAGTGCATTCATGATAACTCGGTTTTCTACAATCTAAGATCGTTATTTTTGTTTCAGTATTTATAGAAAGCATTTGCTTAAAGTTTTCACTCTGTAAGCTCTGCTTCGTGATCATTAGGACCTCAGGCTTTTCCATTTTCTGTTCCATAATGTTTCTCAGACTTTCATTAACTTAATGCTCATTAATTAGTAGTGAGTCATTAACTATCTAATTCATCCCTAAGTATTAAGAAAGATAGATTACGGGTATTTTTATTTGTTTAAAATTGCAAAATAGTTAAAAACCTAAACAAAAAAAGTGTTTCTCATAAAAGAAACACTTTTCTCATTATTTAAATTACATCCAACAAAATCCATAATAGAAATGCTGGCATTAATTTTTATAGATTTAAACAGGTATAGAGTATTCAGAGATATTCTCTTTTGCCCAGATAAGCGCTTGCACTCTATTCTTTACTTCAATTTTCTTAAAGATGTTGTGTAAGTGAGTCTTCACGGTATTTTCGCTAACAAACAACTGTTCAGCGATTTGTTGATTCGACGCTCCCATTGCAAGAAAAGTGATTATTTGCAGCTCTCTTTTGGTTAAGATGCTTGGGGCTTGTTTGTAGACTGGCTTGCTGTTCTGACGAAGATGAGTAATATATTGCTGCGAAAATTTACGACTGAACCACATATCACCCTGTAAGATCTTATTAATACCAGTTTGTAGCGTTTGAACATCATCAGAAGTATAAAAAATACCCACTAGCGTGTTCCAAAGAAAAAGCTCTTCCTTAGCGATCGCTCTATCGCAGTTAATCAGGATTTCTCGAATACCCGTAAATTCTGACTCCTTAAAGCTCCGGTATAACAAAAGCGTATCATCTGTCAGAATACTGAAGTCTAAAATAATGGCTGAAATGGGCTGACCTTGAAACGATCGGCTAGTCAGGTTTTCTGGCGTTATCAAAATCACGCTTATGCCGAGCTGAGTTTCTAAAACATCCTTCAATAAAGATGATTGTAAACTTCCCTCGGTAATTAAAATGATATCCCCTGTCGTGTGATACTCCATCCCGCAAACATTCCTCTAGCCATATAGATTGAACTGCACAATAGAGTTGGTTAGAGCGTTAATAATGTCAAGTATGAAAATAACTAATACGAGCCACTTAACGTATTGATATAGAATGATTTTATCCGAAACTAAGCCAATAAGAATGAAAAAGGGAGTAAGCACTCTAATGCCGATCAGTTAAGACTTTAATCGGCAGATCAGTTGAATGATCCTCCCTGTATGTAAAAATCCGATAGACCTTGTTTATCGGATTTTTTTATGCACGTTTCTCAAGCCCTCAACATCATCAACAGCTACAAACCAAATCAAGTTGAGACACTCGCAGATCTCCTGCCAATTGAACTCATCAATAGTGCTTACGAGCTTACTGACACCGTTACTCTAAGAAAACGAAAGCTAACTTTAGAGTCGATGGCGTGGTTACTGGTTGGCATGGCAATTTATAACGATAAGTCCATGGCTGACATTGTAAATATGCTCGATATTGTTGACCGAACAGGTAAACCATTTGTTGCTCCAAGTGCATTAACACAGCGAAGAAAAAACCTCGGTGAGTCAGCGGCTAAAGCTCTTTTTGAGTGTACGCAAAGTCATTGGTTTAAGCAGGCTAATTTACCAAACTGGAACGGACTCACTCTTCTTGGCGTTGATGGTGTCTTGTGGCGAACTGAGGACTCAAAAGAGAACGCTGAAGCGTTTGCAAAGCCTACCAATCGTGACGGTAAAGAAACACAGTATCCACAAGTACGTATGGTATGTCAGATGGAATTGAGCAGCCATTTAATCACAGGCAGTGCCTTTGACTGTTATAGCGTCAATGAAATGAAGTTAGCAGAGCAGCTTATAGAGACGACACCTGATAATAGTTTAACCCTTTTTGATAAAGGCTTTTACTCCCTTGGCCTACTTCAAGCGTGGAGCTCGCAAGGGATAAATCGACATTGGCTTATCCCTATGAAAAAAGGACTCACTTATGACGTCGTTCAGTCTCTTGGCCGCCAAGATAAACTGATAAAACTGAAGAGTAATCCGCAAGCGCGTAAGAAGTGGCCAGAGCTAGGACAAGAAGTTGTTGTACGTTTAATCACGAGAGTCAAAGATGGTAGGCAATACGATGTTCTCACTTCAATGCTTGACCCTATGCTCTACCCAAAGTTAGATATCGTAGGCTTATATGGGTATCGTTGGGAAATTGAACTCGGCTACCGTGAGCAAAAACAGTACATGCTTGGTAACCGACTCACGCTTCGAAGTCGACTCCCTGAATTAGTGAAGCAAGAACTCTGGGGAATACTACTGACCTATAACTTGGTCAGGTATCAAATGGTGCAGATGTGTAATACGTTGAATGGAGACTACTTACCCTACCAACTTAGCTTCAATGGGGCATTAGCTCACATCATGCGCCTGATAGTGGGACTTCCATACTCGTCACCAGGAGCAATCCCGAGGCAACTCCAAAACTTCTACTCAATGAGTGAGAGCTTAATACTTGGACCTAGGCGAGAAAGATCCTTCCCTAGAGTCGTTAAGAAAAAGCCAAGCCGATACCCTAGAAAAAACAATGCCGCTCACCTTAAGTGAACGGCATTAGAGTAAGCACTCCCTTTAAGTGGTGAATTTAGTGAATTGGCACTGCATTCTTTTGGTTAAACTTGCCGAAATACTGCTCTAGAACCTCGGGTGTCAATTTGCCTTCTGCTTCTAGCTTTTTCAGTTCTGCTGCTATCGCCTTCTGCTCTTCTAACGAAGGTAGCTTCACTTCTTCTTCCTGAGAGACCTCTTGAGACATTTGCTCTAGCTCTTGTTCGAAATCATTCATAGTACTTACCTAAATATAACCATTGAACTTTTAACTCCCTCTATTCTATCCAAGTCTATCGCTTCACGCTACCAAGCATCTCATAAGGGCTATTACTCTGCTTTCATCACCCGCCTTAAAGGCTTGTAATACTTGTCAATGACCCAATATTGAAAGGATAGTTTTCAACGTCGTACTGGGAACTTTTTCTACCAAGTAAATGACCAATACTGATAATCAACTCAAATGGATATCGAGAGCCCACATCATGCATAAATCTAACTTCGAAACGCTTCAACGATACCTCGAATCTCAAATAATTGGTCAACAGGACCTGGTTAAACAATTGTTGATCGCCCTTCTTGCTGACGGGCATATTTTGGTTGAAGGACCTCCAGGCCTGGCGAAAACCCGAGCCGTTAAATCGCTATCAGACTGCGTTGAAGGTGACTTCCACCGCATTCAGTTCACTCCTGATTTGCTGCCGGCAGATTTAACCGGTACTGATATCTTCCGACCTGAGACAGGGGAATTCACTTTTCAGTCCGGCCCTATCTTTAACTCACTCATTCTTGCAGACGAGATTAACCGAGCGCCGGCAAAGGTTCAGGCGGCGATGCTTGAAGCCATGGCAGAGAAACAAGTCACTGCCGGGCGCCATACTTATGCGTTGCCTGAACTATTCTTAGTAATGGCGACTCAGAACCCAATCGAACAAGAGGGAACTTACCCGCTTCCAGAAGCACAACTAGACCGATTTTTGCTGCATTTAGAAGTGAACTACCCAGACGCGGAGCATGAACTGGCGATATTGCGTATAAACCGAGGGGAAGCGAAAGGGGAAGCGGCACTTGAGCGTCCAAGTATCAGTCAACAAGATATCTTCACCGCACGAAAAGAGGTGCTCGATATTCATATGGCCGAAACGATCGAGCAGTACATCGTGCGTCTGGTTATGGCGACACGTCAAGCTAACGAGTATGACAGCGAGCTGGATAAATGGTTGGCCATGGGTGTCAGCCCCCGCGCCACAATTGCCTTAGACCGATGTGCTCGAGCTCATGCTTGGCTCAAAGGGCGTGACTTTGTTTCACCAGAAGACGTACAAACCATGGCATATCCCGTTCTGCGTCACCGTTTACTACTGAGCTACCATGCGCAGGCAGAAGGCATCAGTGCAAACCAAGTCATTGACAAGTTACTTAACCTTGTTGGCAGCGCGTAAAACAGGTGAGCAAGATGTCTGCAACACAGCCATTGCCACCTCATGCAAATGGGGTGACATTAAACTTAGAAGAGCTTCTGCATCATCGGACTCAATCGATCCGATGGTTACCACCAGCACAAAGTCTTTGGTCACAGATGAGCGGGAGCCATACCAGCCGCCAAAAAGGTCGCGGCATGGACTTTATGGAAGTACGCCAATACCAAGCCGGAGATGATATCCGTAGTATTGATTGGCGAGTCACCGCGCGCACAGGCAAAGCACACACGAAGTTGTTCGCCAAAGACAAAGAGCAAGCGGTGATTATCTACATTGACTTGAGCTCTAGTCTTCACTTTGGCTCGCGTTATGTATTGAAGTCCGTACAGTTGGCCCACTTCGCCAGTATATTAATCTGGTTAACCTTAGCGAAGAAAGACCGCATCGGGGCCGTCATTGATAATGGACATCAGTGCCTGGAGTTCCGTCCCTCTTCATTACAAAAGCAGGGGCTGAGGATCCTAAATGCCATTATCAATACTCATAATGAACAGCTATCAGCGATAGAAACAAATGGACGCCGTTCTATGTCTTATTCTCAAGTATTCGAAACACTGCATACGTTAACCCCAAAAGGCAGTGAGCTGATTCTGCTCAGTGACTTTTCACAAACAGGCGAAAATGAATTGACCCAGCTACGTCGGCTCAGACAACACAACACCGTTAGAGCCATTCAGTTTTTTGATCCATTAGAACGAGGAGAGACGGACTTCCGAGGTCAGGTTAAAGCGTCTGATGGTCGTCGTAGTCAGTGGTTTAATTTTGGTTCTAAAGGGGAACGTAGCGAGCTCGAATCGCATTTTTCGGCACACCAAGAGACTATCAAGCAGCTATGTCATTCGATGGCGATTCCATTTAACAGCCTGTCAAGTGGCTCTCCACTACTCAAACAACTAAGCTAGCAAGCCTTATTCAAATAGCAGTAATAACAATGACAACAAATAACCAAAGCCTTAACCTTGAACCTTTGATTTTACCTAATGCTCCAGATTGGTTCCCACTCGCTTGGGGATGGTGGGCACTCATCGCAGGTATTGTCCTGACTATTTTAGGCGTATACCTTTACTTCAAGTGGCGCACTAAACGTCTACTCGCAAAAAGAACTGCCTTAACGCTGCTGATAAAATCTGTCACACCTCATACCCCGTCTTCCGCTTTAGAGATCTTACGTCAGGCGGCTTTGAGCTACTTTCCTCGCGAAGAGATTGCCCCTCTCACTGGTGCAGCTTGGTATGAGTTTCTAGATAGTCATACCGAAGAGAGTCGATTTACAGATAAACAGCAACAGTGGCAGACCGCCTTGTATCAGAAACCCTCTCAGGGACAAAATCAGGATTTAATTGAAGACTGTGTTTTCTGGGTAAGCCATGCTTTGCCACCGAAGAAAAAGGCCAACACCCGTGACTGAACCAACCTTAGCAACCGGCCTTAGCCAATGGTTGAATATTGAATTTGTCTGGTGGTGGGCACTGTTTTTACTGCCCCTGCCCTTGCTTGTTTACAAACTGCTGCCGCAAGAAAGCCAGCAAGCAGAGATTAAACTGGCTTATTTACCGGACAATACACACAGCAGAAAACCAAAACAATGGCTGCAAAAAGCATTGTCCCTTGCCATATGGGTCTTGTTAGTCATCACCTGCGCGCGACCAGTCTGGTTCGGTCAACCGATAGAGTTTCAACCGAAATACCGAGACTTAATGTTAGTGGTTGACCTTTCCGTCTCGATGCAAAAAGAAGACATGAACTTAAACGGTGAGTTTACCGACCGGCTTACCGCCGTGAAAAAAGTCTTATCTGATTTTGTGGCGAAGCGTAAAGGGGATCGCTTAGGTGTGGTATTGTTCGGTGACCACGCTTATCTGCAAACCCCATTAACGGCGGACCGAGACACGGTCATGCAACAAATTAACCAAACAGTGATTGGCTTAGTTGGGCAACGAACCGCCTTGGGTGACGGTATTGGTCTAGGAACCAAAACGTTTGTCGATAGTGATGCGCCGCAGCGCGTGATGATTTTACTCAGTGACGGCGGAAATACCGCGGGTGTTTTAGATCCGATAGAAGCTGCAAAAATCGCGAAGAAATACAACGCCACAATTTATACCGTAGGTGTGGGCGCGGGCGAAATGATGGTCAAAGAGTTTTTCATGACGCGTAAAGTGGACACCGCCGCGGATCTTGATGAAAAGACCCTGACCCAAATTGCCGAAGTGACGGGAGGTCAATACTTCCGCGCAAGAGATGCGGAGCAGCTTAAAAATATCTACGCAACCATTAATCAATTAGAACCTGTCTCCAGTGACACCCAAACATGGCGTCCTCAATCCGAATGGTTCCGCTACCCGTTAAGTGCTGCATTGGGGCTGTCCGTGTTGTTATTCTTGCTAAGGAGAAAACATGGCTGAGTTTATTTTCCTCCACCCTGTTTGGCTTACTGGTCTGATCGCGATTCCCATCGCGCTGACTCTGACTAAAAAATTGACGGGCAAACGTTCGGCGCTTATAGCCCCCCATTTAGCGAAAGTGTTGGGGCATTCATTGCAATCAAAGCACTACTTTACCCTTTGGGGGATCTCATGGGCCATAGCCAGCATTGCACTGGCAGGACCAAGTTGGCAATCGAACCAGCGTCCGAGCTTTAAGTTGAGTCAAAACCGTATCTTGGTGCTCGATATGTCGCGCTCCATGTACGCGACGGATATCACACCAAACCGGTTGGCACAAACACGCTACAAGGCACTAGACTTACTGCCGAACTGGAAAGAAGGCACTACAGGGCTTGTCGCTTACGCAGGTGATGCTTACAGCTTGAGCCCTCTCACGACAGACTCTAATACGTTAGCAGGCATTATCGAGAACTTGTCCCCTGACTTGATGCCTTTTCAGGGGGCGAATCTACCTTCTGCCATTGAGTTGGCGTTGAATCAGTTTTCGCAAGCCGGGACCAATCAAGGCGACATCATTGTATTGGCCGACGATCTTGACGATTCTGAGCTAACCAGCTCACTTAATCTATTGAAAGGCACAAGCTTCCGTGTCTCTGTCCTTGCAATTGGTACTGCAAATGGCGCGCCTATCACCCTACCGAATGGCTCCCAACTCAAGAATAACCAAGGGGCAACGGTGATCGCGAAAACCCATCTGAAAAACCTACAGCTGCTCGCCAATGAAACCGGTGGGATCTTTGTCCCGATTCAGTATAGTAATCGCGATGTGGAAACCATCGCCTCTTTTACCAATAATTCCGGTAATAACCTTGCAGCCAAACAACACGACGATGTACAAACTGACTCGCGAATGAACGGGGGTTTTTGGCTGTTACCATTGTTGTTAGTTCCTGCGGCTCTACTTTTCCGCCGCGGTGTAATTTGGCTATTCATTGCAGGACTCACTCCTATGACTTGGACCGCCAAAGTTGAAGCAAACCCATTCTTAAATGAAAACCAACAAGGTGCCGAGCTCTATCTGCAAGGAGACTATGAACAAGCACAGCGTGTTTTTACCGATCCAAATTGGAAAGGTGCGGCGAGTTACCAAAGCGGAGATTATGAAATGGCAATCAAAGCGTTTTCTGATAATCCTTCATTTGAAGGACGATATAACCTCGCTAATGCTCTGGCTCAAAATGGTCAGCTCGAAGAAGCTGCGGACCTATATAAACAACTGATACAAGAAAGACCAGATTTCGAATCAGCGAAGAAAAACCTCTCAGTGGTAGAGGAGAAACAGAAGCAGCAGCAACAGCAGCAACAGCAGCAACAGCAGCAACAGCAGCAACAGCAGCAACAGCAGCAACAGCAGCAACAGCAGCAACAGCAGCAACAGCAGCAACAGCAGCAACAGCAGCAACAGCAGCAACAGCAGCAACAGCAGCAACAGCAGCAACAGCAGCAACAGCAGCAACAGCAGCAACAGCAGCAACAGCAGCAACAGCAGCAACAGCAGCAACAGCAGCAACAGCAGCAACAGCAGCAACAGTCTCAAAATGATAAGGATAAAGAGCAAGGGCAGCAGTCACAAAACCAGCAAGACTCTGAAAAGAAAAAGGAAAGCCAACCAAAAGAGTCGGAACGTAACCATCAAAACGAGGACAATACGTCGGAGCAAGATGCTCAACCGATGAATGCACAGGCTCAGCCAGAAAAGTCGCATCAGGATGATCCTGAATTCCGCCGTCTGGAGGCAGTGGAAAGCGCGCGAGATCCAAGCTTTCTAATTCGCGCACAAATGCAGTTGCAAGCACAACAAAAACAACGCCCACAACAAACTCAAAAGGAGTGGTAAGCCAGTGATGAAAAAAGGCGTAATGCTGGTCTTTGTTCTTTTGACCAGCCTGTTATCGAGTGTTTCGGTAATGGCTCAAAGTCTTGAAGCAAGTGTCAACAAAACCCAAGCAGTGAAGAACGAAGTAATCAATCTTCGAGTCATGGCGGATACTGAGCTGAGTTCCGATGCGATCGATTTTAGTGTATTAGAAAAAGACTTTTTCTTAGGGCAACCTCGCTACGGTCGCTCAAGCAACAATATTAATGGTCGCAAATTTTTACGTACCGAGTGGAGTATCTCTATCGCGCCTATGAAGGAAGGGATATTAACCATTCCAAGCTTTAGCGTAGATGGAATGCGCACTGAGCCAATAAAATTGCGTGTAACCGCTAGCCAAACGGAGCCGAAGCTCGATGAACTATTCAGCTTCACAATGAGCGTAGACAACCATACCTTATACCCGCAGCAATCGGCGAGCTTACGTATGCAACTCATAATCAAAGCGGATACTCGTCGCTTGGACAACCCTAAGATCATTCCTCCGACCATTGATGGAATGAAACTCGAACCCGTTGGAGAAATGCAACAAGGTCAGCAAGTCATGGATGGGCTTGAAGTGACGGTTGTAGAGCAATCTTTCCGTCTAACCGCAGATACAGCGGGTACTTACACACTAAATGGCCCGCAACTTACCGGCTCGTACATTTACGGTGATAGGCTGACAGGATCAACCCAAATATTGCCAATCAAAACCAACGTTGAACAAATGCCAATTACGGTCAAAGCCATTCCTGAGGAGTTCCAGGGTAAATGGTTACCAGCCTCGGCGTTGGAGATGACGCAAAGTTGGCAAAATGACGCGGGTAACAAGCTATCGCCAAATAGTTTGAATAAGGTAAAACAAGGCTCATCCATCACCCGCACTATCCAAATCAAGGCACGCGGGACCCAAGCGGAGTTCTTACCTAGAATTGATATCGATTACCCAGCTTCACTGCGTGTATATCCAGAGCAACCGAAGTTTGAAACAACGCGAGATGGCACTCTGGTCATGACGGTAAAACACGTCATCATACCAACGGAAGCCGGCACTTATTCCCTGCCCGACTATACACTTAACTGGTGGAATAGCAGCCAGGACGAAGCCAAACAGGCAACGCTCGATTCCATCGAGCTGGATGTGGAGGAAAGTGATATGGGCTTGATTACGTTGCCAGAAACGACTCTGCCACAAACGTCAGTCCCTACAGCGTCCCCGACTCCTCAAAATGGTGTCAATCAGCTATGGCAAGTCCTCACTTTTGTCTTTGCAGGACTGTGGGTAACGACATCAATCATCACGTTTGTGGTTTGGAAAAAGCGTCCCGCAGCCAATAAAGGTCATGAGGTAGAAACCAAGTCCCTTAGTGGCATTGATGAGCTCAAAAATGTGATCCAGCAAGGTGACCCTGCAAAGATTGAAAGGGTCGTCAGCGACTACCTACAAGCCAACCGTGAATCGTTGAATTCAGATGTCGTGGAAGCAGTTAAGCACGATCTTGAAGTGATGAATCAAGCTCGTTTTAGCGCCCAACAACAGCCTTGGAGCTCAGATTCTCTGTTAGCTAATATCGAAAAGTTATCAAAGTCGAAAAGAACGCAACCTAACCCTCAACTTGAAAAGCTATAAAAAAAGCCCCTCATTTAGAGGGGCAAAGTTACCATCGCTTATAGTTATGTATTTATGCCAATAAATTTAACCGAAGTCACCGTTTACGTAACCTTGAGTTCGGTCATCTTGTGGGCTGTTGAAGATCACTTGGGTATCGTTGTGCTCAACCAGTTCCCCCATCAGGAAGAACGCAGTGCGGTCAGAAATACGACGCGCCTGTTGCATTGAGTGAGTCACGATAACGATGGTGTAGTCCTTCTTAAGCTCTTCCATCAGCTCTTCAATTTTATGCGTTGCAATTGGATCAAGTGCCGAGGTTGGCTCATCCATTAGGATCACATCTGGTTCCATAGCGATTGTGCGTGCAATACACAGACGTTGTTGCTGACCACCAGACAGTCCAAATGCATGCGACTTAAGACGATCTTTCACTTCGTCCCAAAGTGCCGCGCCACGTAGTGAACGTTCAACCACTTCATCAATGTGCTTTTTGTCTTTAACCCCTTGAGCACGCAAACCGTAAGCCACGTTCTCGTAAATGCTCATTGGGAATGGATTCGGCTTTTGGAATACCATACCGACTTTAATACGAAGATCCGCGACATCAATATTGCCGTAAATATCTTCTCCATCCATCGCTAGCTTACCAGTGATCTTAACGCCTTCGATAAGATCGTTCATGCGGTTCAGACAACGTAGCAATGTCGACTTACCACAGCCTGATGGTCCGATAAGCGCCGTTACCTGACGAACTGGAATAGGCAGGTGAATGGATTTCAGTGCTTGGTTTTCGCCGTAAAATAGGTCTAGGTTTTCAATGTCAAACTTGTTCATGCTCTTAATCTCTTAAATCTTGAATTCGTGTCTTTTAACGTGCGTTCTTAATTTGATTTGTTAGTAAGTTGCGGTGTTAAAACGTCTTGCAATCAGTTTAGTCACCGTGTTGATCAAAAGTACAACCACGATAAGCACTGTTGCGGTACCGTATGCCTGATTCCATTCTTCAACGGTAAACAGTTCGGTAGTCAGTTTGTATAGGTGAACGGTTAGCGTACGACCTGAATCGAATAGAGAATCAGGAATACGAGCCACCATACCTGCTGTCAGGAACACTGGAGCAGACTCACCAATGACACGACCAATACTAAGAATGACCGAGGTTAAAATACCTGGCATTGCGCTTGGAAGAATCAAACGCCAGATAGTGTAGATTTTAGAAGCGCCAAGGCCGTAAGAGCCTTCACGATACGTTTGTGGTACTGCCATTAGCGCTTCTTCCGTCGTACGGATGATAACTGGCAGAATCAGAATACTTAGTGTCAGTGCACCCGATAGAATCGAGAATCCAAGACCAAGAATTGCCACGAAGAAAGTCATACCAAACAGACCGAAGATGATCGACGGGATACCTGCCAGGGATTCAGTACAGAATCGAATCACTTTCACCAAACGGCTGCCCACTTTGGCGTATTCAGTCAGGTAAATTGCCGTCATGATACCCAGCGGTGCGGCCACTGCGATAGATGCGATAACCATATAGATGGTTGACACAATCATCGGGAAGATACCATGCTCATCACCAGTACGAGTGTAGTCGTCAGTAATGAAGTTCCAATCTACGTGTTGTAGACCGTTTGATAGGATGTACCAGATAATCCAGAACAAAAAGCCTACCGTTAATCCAGCCGAGATCCAAACGAAAGCGTTAAAGACGTTATCTTTGAACTGGCGAGCTTGTTTTAGTTTTGCGCGATCCATAATTGTCACCTTTAACGAGCGATTACTTCGCTTTTTCTCGGTTTAGGTAAAGAAGTACAGCGTTCAACGACATGATGAAGACCAGCAGTACCACACCAGTTGCGTACAGTGCGTTCGCGTGAACACCACTTGCGTAAGACATTTCAATCGCAATATTCGCGGTTAGCGTACGTGCAGAGTCCAGAATGCCTTCTGGCATGGCTGGTGCGTTACCCATCACCATGATGATTGCCATCGTTTCACCCAAAGCACGACCGATACCAAGAATGACACCCGTCATAATTCCCGAACGAGCCGCAGGAACAAGCAATTTAAAAATGGTGTAAATTTTTGAAGCGCCAAGTGCCAATGAACCTTCTTTGTATGCACGAGGTACTGCACGGATAGACGTTTCAGAGACCGTAATTACCGTAGGTAGAATCATCACGCCCAGAACGATGATACCGGCAAGAATTGTGTTACCGGCTGGTACATTGAAGATATTTTGAATCAATGGAACGATGATAACCAAACCGAAGAAACCATAAACCACCGAAGGGATACCAGCGAGAAGTTCTACGGCTGGACGAATGATGTCAGCCAAACGCTTTGGTGCTATTTCAGCGATAAAGATAGCGGTCAAAACACCAACCGGAACACCAACCATTACCGCGCCAGCCGTCGAAACGATGGAAGCGACAATCATGGTTGCTACGCCGTAAAGCGCAGGTGGAAGCCAGTTTTGACCTAAAACGATGCCCGAAACCCCAACTTCTTGAAATGCGGGAATGCTCTCTCGAACAATAAAGTAGGCAATTACGGCTAATGATACGATACCGATAACGGCACTGGTGAGGAACAAGCCGTGGAAGATGCGCTCTTTCCAGTCAATACTACGTTTTTCTCGTAGGCGTGGCTTGCTGATAGCTTTAGCGTCTGTATTCATAAGCTTTTCACTATTTGTCGCGATGGTCATTATAAAAATCTCACGGTTCTGGACAATAGCCAGTGAACACTATGGATAGAAAGGCTCAGCCCTAAACAGCGGGCTGAGCAAAGTTAAGAATCCCGGTAGGATTAGTGGATTGAAATGTAACCGTTTTGGTCAACTAGCTTTTGAGCATCTTCAGTTAGCATCCAATCTAGGAATTTTTGCGTTTCAGCAGATGGCTGGCCTTCTTTGTAAAGAACAAGGAACGGGCGAGCTACTTTGTAAGAACCGTTCTTAACGTTAGCCACTGTCGCGTCTACGCTGTCGATTGCTAGAGCGTGAACTGTGTTGTCAACAGTACCTAGAGAGATGTAGCCGATTGAGTATGGGTTAGAAGCAACCATAGTTTTCAGAGCACCGTTACCGTTAGCAACTTGAGCGCGTTGAGAAATAGCAGAAACTTTCTTACCAGAAACTTTCATTTTAAGCGCCATGATGTCTTCGAATGCACCACGAGTACCAGACGCGGTATCACGAGTGATTGCTACGATTGGTTTGTCTTCGCCGCCCACTTCTTTCCAGTTTGATACTTCACCCTTGTAGATAGAAGTGACTTGCTCCGCAGTCAGGCCTTTAAGCTTGTTTTGAGGGTTAACAACAACTGCGATACCGTCGCGAGCAATTACTTCTTCGATAAGAGTTGGTTCTTTTTCTGAATCTTTTAGGTTACGAGAAGACATACCTAGATCAGCAGAACCATTTTTTGCTGCTTTTACACCAGCAGAAGAACCTGGGCCTTGAACTTCGATAAATACTTCTGGGTTCTTCTTCATGTATGTTTCAGAGAAAACTTCCATCAGTGGAGTTACGCTGCTAGAACCCACTGCAGAGATAGTTTCTTTAGCAGAAACAGGAGTCACTGCCATTGCGCCTAGAAGTGCGATTGCACCGATTACTGTCTTTTTCATCACAATTTCCTTAAAGTGGCTTTATTGCCGTTGTGTTTCACTTGAACGGTGCTCACTTTAGAACTCAAATGTGACAGTTGTGTTTCACTTAGTTGAAGCCTCTATGACACATTATTCATCCCCTATTGGAAATAACCGATTAATCTGACGCTTACATATACCCCCAACTCATCTTTACCAATTCCCTACATTTCCATTACAACCTGAATAACCATTGCTAATTTGAACCCTTTCCATAACATTAGGCTATAGATAAAAAACTCTAACCTATTGATTTAAAAAAGATAGAAATTAGAATCTAACGTTAATTACAAAAACATAATAATTCACTCAGAATGAGGTTAACCATGCGTCAATTTCTAAGCACGCTATCGATTAAATTACAGGTATTTTTGCCTGTTTTGTTTACTGTCGTCTTACTCGTGATAGGACTCACTATTGGAATAAATAAGTTAGATCAAGCATTTAATAAGGTTTCAGAATCCACTCACAGTCTTATCGTTCATAAAGATGAGCTGAGCGCCATTGTCGACAATACCTATGCGATGCGCATTAAAGCCATTTACAGCCTTTTTCAAGCCGAGGATGTTCAGTCCCTAAATCAAGTGTTATCAAAACGACAAGCTGAGAGCCGTGAATTCTTAGATTCCATTAATGATCTGCCTGGCGTTCAGTCAGAAGTCACCGCCATGCGCGAAGCAATGAACCATTATGTTGATTTCACGCGTGTCACCATGACACCTTTACTTACTCAAAAGCACGCGAGTCAATACGCCACTGCCGACTTAGAGCAGAAATTAGAGAATGCCATGGAACATTATCGAGTCGCAGGTGAAGAGATGATTACCGCGATTGATAACCTGTCAGACAAGCTGAATCAGACCGTAATCAGCGACGTCCAAGCCAACGGAAAGATCCATTCTGATACCTTGACTCAGAGTACAATATCCATCGCAATTATCCTGTTAGTAGCATCCCTGATTAGCTGGCTGTTAGCCAACTATATTGTGACGCCAATTCGTCACTTACAAAACACCATGCGTGAAGTCGCGAAGGGAAACCTGTTAGTTACCGCCGAAGAAATCGGAAAAAACGAAGTATCCCAGCTTGCTCATGATGTGAATCAGACTATCATTCAGCTGCGTAACACCGTCGGATCACTGGTTCGTATCAGCGAAGATGTCGCTTCTGCCTCCACCGAGCTCGCAACGGTGATGACCCAGAGCAGTGCCAATTCCGATAAGGAAAAACAGGAAGTCGAACAAGTTGCCTCAGCGATCAATCAATTGGAATCTGCTGCTACGGAAGTTTCCAACAATGCACAATTGGCAGATGGTGCTTCGACAGAGGCTCGACAGATCGCCACAGAAAGCTTAAACATGTTCGAACAGAGTACCCGAGCAAGCGCGAAAATGGCTGATCAGCTTAATGCAGCTGCGGTGGTTGTCACTTCATTAAAAGAACAATCCGAGCAAATTGGACGTGTTATTGATGTTATTGAAGGCATTTCTGAGCAAACTAATTTACTGGCACTAAACGCAGCAATAGAAGCGGCTCGCGCAGGTGAAAGTGGTCGTGGCTTTGCTGTCGTAGCAGATGAAGTGCGCATGCTCGCGGCCAGAACTCAAGAGTCAACCAAAGAAATCCAGGAGATCATTGAGGAACTTCAGCAACAATCAGGAACAGCAAACGAAAGTATGCACTCTAGCCTGACTATGTTAAAAGACAACCAAGCTATCGCGGAAGAAGTCAGCCTTTCTCTCAATAACATCAGTAAGTCTATTTCTGATTTGAACACCATGAATACACACGTAGCGACAGCCTCAGAAGAACAGAAGCAGGTCACTACAGACATCAACAACAACTTGTCAAATATCTATCAACTGGTCAGTGAGAACGTCACAGGTATTACTCAATCAGCAGCGGCGGCACAAGAACTGTCTGGCTTAGCAGAAAAACAGCAACAGGAACTGAAACAATTTCAGATTTAGACACGGGCAATTTGTGAATATAAAAAAGCTCCGCGATTTTTGCGGAGCTTTTTCTTGGCTAAAATAGGTTTACTATTCTAGAAATTAATCTTCTGCCTTCGGCTCTGCAGGCTTCTTTTTAGGGATAAAGACATCATCACCGACAGAGACATTTTTGTAGAAGGTCTTGTCACGCTTGACTGGCTTCTTCGCGACTTTCTTAGCCTGAGGACGCGCTTTTTTAGCCGTCGTTTTCTTATTACGCATATCCGGTTTTCGCGGCTTAAGCCCTTTGAATTTCCCTTTTAAGTCTTCAAATTCTGAGAACGACAAGTCTTGTTGTAAGTATGCTTCAACACGTTTAAAGCTATCCCAGTCTTTTGGACCCACAAGCGAAATCGCGTCACCTTTATTACCCGCACGCCCTGTACGGCCAACACGGTGAACGTATTCTTCAGTATGCTTCGGCATATCAAAGTTAATGACATGCGTGACGGTTGCGATATCCAAACCTCGAGAGGCTACATCGGTGGTGACAAGAATCTTAAACACCGCACGCTCAAACTGGCTCATAATGGTATTGCGCTGCGTCTGATTTAGACTGCCACTCAATGCAACAGCCTTAAGCTTTTGCTCATTCAGCTTCGCGGTCAGGCGTTCAGTATCATCACGTGTTGCAGTAAAGATAATCACCTGGCGGTATTCAGCTTCGGCAAGAACACGTTCAAGGATTGCCTCTTTATGATCCAGATGATCACACAAATAGAATTTCTGCGTGATGTCTTTGTGCTCTTCGTTAGAGACACCAATAGAAATACGTTTGGGTGCATTCAGCATCTCAGAGGCAATGCTGTTTACTTCCGCGTGATCGAGCGTTGCCGAGAACATCAAAGTCTGACGGCGACGGTGTTTAGCTGCGTTGTGAATACGACGAAGCTCAGGCGCAAAACCCAAATCCAACATACGGTCCGCTTCATCCAGAATCAGAGTTTCTAAACCATCAAGATACAAAGAGCGGTGCTCTAAGTGGTCAGCTAAACGCCCAGGCGTTGCCACGATGAATTTAGGGTAACGACGCAGTGCTTTCACTTGATCGTTAAAGTTTTCGCCGCCAAGAATCAAAGTTGCTTCGTAAGACAGACCGACCAGCATCGAGCGAAGCTCACCATATACTTGTTTGGCCAATTCGCGCGTTGGCGCCAGAATGACAGCTCGAGGGTCTCTAGCAGAAAACGATTTTGTCTTAAGTGACTTGTGAAGCATCGGCAATACAAACGCCAAAGTCTTGCCCGAACCCGTTTTCGAAGATGCCAATAGATCCTTGCCTGCAATCGCAACAGGAATTGCTTGCTGCTGGATCTCAGTCGCTTTTTTGAAATCGTAGTGTTTTAGGTTCTTCAACAATCGGTTGTCTAGGCCTAGATCTTTAAATTGCAAAGTATTCTCCAATAAATCAGTCAATATGAGCGCTCTGTAATGTCATTCCGCTCTAACGTAGCAATAAATAAAAGCCCGCTATAATACCGCAAATCATAGGAGTATAGATAGAGATCACACAAACTAATTATTGAAGAAAATAAAAGTACTTTTGAGGCTCAATCAAGTAAAAGCTGCACAGCGGCGAACTATGCCCTAAACTTAAGTGCATCAATACATGGCTGTCATATTGATAACGCAGATATTTCGGACTTATCCATGCATATTGTGTTTATTTGCGGATAGAAGCTTTCATTTGCGTCAATATCGTCTAAATTATTGATATCAGGAACGTGGCAAAAATACCTGCTAAAAGGACTGTTGTGGGAGCCAATGAAAGGTTGAGTATTGCTTTTTGTTAGGCTCAGGTAAAAGTTAACGTCAGGTACTCCATGAAATTCTTGGATTTTTTTGACTTTTGCTACATCATGTACTGATACAATGTTTCTACACTTAACCTCGCCTCTAATAATAACCATGGAGCGAGACTTTCACTATAAGCAAGGAGTTCTTATATGAACAAAACGTTGATCGCAGCTGCAGCAACTTCAGTACTTTTACTAGCAGGTTGTGCTTCTTCTGATGATGCAGCAACAGCTACTAAACTAGACGAACTAAGCAATCAGGTTAGTATGCTTAACCAGGATGTACAATCTCTTAAATCTGACGTTCGAATGTCTAAAGACGCTGCAATGTCTGCACAGGAAGAAGCTGCACGTGCAAATGAGCGTATCGACAACATCGCTCAATCTTACACTAAGTAAGTGTTCGTGTTATGCCGCGCCTCACGGCGCGGTTATTTCTACCGGTACTCCATTCTGCGCGGCAATCACAGCTTTTGCCTTCACATCTTTCATACCAAATTCACTCAACCACCAATCCAACTCTTTTGGTAATTCCAGTTCATCTTTCTTACCGTTACTTCGAGTCAATGGTTCGTGTGCTTCAATAAAGACGCTTCTGTCTGGCTCTAATGCCACTTTAACCGGTTGGTTAATAACCCTGACTTTTTCTCCTCGGCGTACTTGTTCAAACAGCCATTCAATGTCACTCGGCTCCATACGGATACAGCCCGCACTAACGCGCATGCCGATACCAAAATCTTTATTGGTGCCATGAATCAGGTATTCACCATTCCCGTAGGATAAACGCAGGGCGAACATACCCAATGGGTTATCAGGGCCAGCAGGAACAACCGCGGGTAGATCAACGCCTTTTGCTTTGTATTCGGCACGGATTGAAGCCGGTGGTGTCCATGTCGGATTAGGTCGCTTTTGACTGACACTGGTTGACATCACGGGCGTATCACGCCCTATACGGCCGATCCCAACCGGGAATACGTGCACGACGTTCTCGTTAGAAGGGAAGTAGTACAAGCGCAGCTCGGCCAGATTGATAACGATACCTTGATGAGGAACATCTGGAAGAATGAGTTGGGTTGGTACAGTAAGTACATGCCCTTCCTGAGGAAGAAAAGGGTCTACGCCTTTATTCGCAGCCATTAAACCCAACATTCCAACGTCATAGAGCTTAGCAATATTGGCCATGGTTTCCCCGTCTTGAACAACGTGGTTTTCAATACGACCAATGACACGACTGCTGTCTGAGGGTAACTCATACATCTTAGCAAATGACAATCCACTCACTAACGACAATGATACTGATAACAGGGTTCGTTTCGCGATACTCATCGATCGCTTTTTGCTAAGCATGTCACTCTATTCCTTGGCACTTTTGAAGAGCCGTAAGGTTATCTCTCTTTCTGCTTTATGATCAACCATCGGAGTGTGATAATCCAGTAAAGAAAACTCGTCCCAAGTCCATGGTTTGTGGAGGAACTTGTTCGGTACACTTTTAAGCTCTGGTAACCAATGTCGCACGAAGCGGCCATCAGCATCAAACTTCTCTCCCTGACTCACCGGGTTAAAAATCCGGAAGTAAGGCTGACCATCGCAACCCGTCGACGCAGACCATTGCCACCCTCCATTATTGGCGGCAAAATCACCATCGACAAGTTTACTCATAAAGTAAACTTCACCCCAGCGCCAGTCGATGTGAAGATCTTTAGTGAGAAAGCTTGCGACTATCATGCGCAAGCGATTGTGCATCCAGCCCGTTTGGTTTAGCTGACGCATAGCAGCATCGACAATAGGATAACCCGTGGTCCCGGTTGTCCAGCGCTCAAATGCTTTCTCGTCGTAAGACCACTGAATCTTTTCTTCCCAATCAATAAAGCCCTTGCCTTTGACTAGCTTGGGTTCAAAGACCAGTAAGTGTTGGTAGAACTCTCGCCAGATGATTTCACTTAACCACGTTGCTTTGCCATCCGTTAAATCCGATTGATCATTCTCAGCGAACAACCTAGCAATACATTGTCTCGGTGACAAAGCGCCAATGGCTAAATAAGGAGAGAGTTGACTGGTGCCGTCGATCGCTGGGAAGTCACGCTGCTCGCGATATTCATCACTTCGCTCACGCGCAAACTCTCTTAACTGATTGAGAATATCACTCGTTGATGCCAACCAATGCTCACTGGATTCGCGCGGATAGCTGAATGTGAAATTGTCATCAAAACACTTCCCTTCTATCGCTTTCAACGTTTGTCGCGAAAGCATTTGTTGTGGATGAGGTTTTGTTACTATTGGTAATTGAAACTTCTGCAGCCAGGCTCGTTTGAAGGGAGTAAATACCTTAAAGTATTCACCCTGCTTATTCAGAGCTGTCGTCGGTGCATGAACGCACTTGTCATGAAGTAACTCAAAGCTTGCACCAGACTTATTTAAAGCGTCAGAGACTTTTCGATCAAGCGCTTGCTCGTTCACTTCGTAGTGGATATTTGCCATTACACCAGTTGCATTTAGAGCCTGGACCCACTGGCTTATCACCGCAGTGCAATCGGAGAACTTATCGACTTCTGTATACAAAAATGGAATATTGAGCTCGGTGAGTTCTCGATTAAGGTGCTCTAAGCGTCGAGCGATCAGATCCGCTTGCATCGGAGCCATATGATGCGCTTGCCACTGCTTCGGAGTTGCAATAAAACAGGCAACAACAGGTTGTCCTGAGTCTAGGGCTGCTTGTAATGCCGTGTGGTCTAACGTTCTTAAGTCACGTCGAAACCATACCAGAACCATGATGTCTCCTTAGCCGTTCGCTACTGGATCAAGATGAAGTTTCGTTATTACCTCAGAGCATTGAATCTGATGAGGAAATTGCGCTTGCATCGCTTTTAACACCTCTACCTGTTTGACAGGAAGTGCTTTGTTCGAGAACAAAAAAATACGCTGATAGCGATCGATGACCTGATGCTCCACCAGACCAGAAATGTCATTAACGTTATCAATTAAGGTCGTGTGATAACCTTGCTCACAAAGTAATGCCGCTTGAATCCAGCTTTCTGCTTGTCGGTTTTGTTCAAAGCAAACCAGCAAACACTTACCTTTAGAAGAGGCCTTGTTTTCAGAGTCAACAATAAGTGCTAGTCGTTTAATAAGACACGTCTGAAAAAGACCCATCTGTATTGAACGAAGCGACCCTTTAACGAGCTCTAATGCTTCAAAGATTGGCTCGATAAATTGTTCAACCACGAGATTAAGGGGATACTCTTTCATCACCGATGACAGTACACTCTCCGTCTTAGCATGATTAATATCGGATAAAGCGGAAAGCAGTGTTTCAACCTCTTCCAATGCAGGTGACTCATCGATCATTTCAAACTCACCGCCTTTGCCTAGCAAGCCTTTAACCTTACCAATGGCAATGCCTTTCGCGAGCCAACTTTGTACCTCTTTGATCGTGTCAATGTCCTGCTGGCGATACAAACGATGGCCTTTCTCTGTTCGCTGAGGTTGAATCAGATTGTATCGCCTCTGCCATGCTCGCAGGGTGACAGGCTTTACCCCGGTTATCTCTGCAACATCTCTAATTGCGTACAGTTTTTCTTCTGAACTACAAACCATAACGTAATCTCATCTCCTGCGGGTGCGGCGCTAAATATTTTTGCTTCTGTAAATACTCGTCTGGATAAGTATTTAAATAGTGTTTGATGAGGGTTAGCGGGGCAAGTAACGGAAGCACGCCGGTGCGATAATCATGAATAACCGTTGCTAACTCTTCTTTCTCATCTTTGGATAATACACGTTTAAAATAGCCCTGCAGATGCATCAACACGTTTGTGTTATTTTTCCGGCTGGCACGGTTTGAAAGTGCTTTCATCAGCCCCAAACGATACTCTGTATAAAAGTCTTCAATCTCGTACCTGGCAACCTCGGCGACTAAGCGACCCAAGGCCCGATATGACTCAGGATGATGCGCCATTAGTGTCAACTTATAACGAGAATGGAAATCAATAATTTTGCCACGAGTTGGCTCTCCTGACATGGATTGATAAAAGTCATTCAAGCAGTAAACACGAGTAATAAAATTCTCTTTAAGCACCGGGTCGTTTAAACGGCCATCTTCTTCAACAGGCAGCCATGGCATCTTTTGCATCAGCGTTTGCGTATACAACCCCACCCCCTCCTTAGAAGCATGATGCTTGCTGTAAACTTTCACGCGCTCCATGCCACACGTTGGCGACTTAGCACACACAATGTAACCACACAGCTGCTGATCCTGTAGCTGATCCACTTTCTTTGCAGAGTATGCCAACATATTGTCAGTGTGATCATTCTCAGGATTTTTTGTTTCAACCAGCGCGATTCGTTCTTCATCTGAGATCAGACGAATCGTAGGTCGAGGGACTGGCATACCAACGCCAACCTCAGGGCAAACAGACACAAAGTCGAAGTAATTGCTGAGCTCTTTTGTCACAAAGTTACTGACTTTATGACCAGAGTCAAAACGAACACGCTCGCCTAGCACGCAAGAACTGATACCCACTTTGATTGAAGATTCCATAATAACGCCATCCCTATACAAAAGGTTTTGTTGTATAACTTATAGCAAGCTAGCTACAATTGTACAAGAAAAAAAGCTGTACAATTTAGTCATTTTACTTAGTCACCGTGGCTTTCGATCACCGCGAGTTAAAAAAGAATTTCCGCTCAAACCACCGATTCTGTGTGCGCAGTCAACAAACGAACGTCAAGCAAATCGATTGCCTTTTCGCTTTCAACAGATTTAGTTATAATCACTAGAACTAGTTTCCATAAGGGCGTTTTTTGTGACCAATCTCTCAAGGGGATGGTGTACTCCCCGATATTATTGCCTCAACGAAAACGAACAAATTCAACAGAATTGGTAACAGGTATCTACACTAGATGCGTTTTATCAAACAGAACTTTGGAGAGCACTTATGGCAACCCCACACATCAACGCACAACCAGGTGATTTCGCTGAAACAGTCCTAATGCCTGGCGATCCGTTGCGAGCTAAATACATTGCAGAAACTTTTCTGGAAGATGTGCAGCAAGTTTGTGACGTTCGTAACATGTTCGGCTTCACTGGCACTTACAAAGGTAAAAAAGTATCAGTAATGGGCCACGGTATGGGCATTCCATCATGCTGTATTTACGTACATGAGTTGATCGCTGAGTACGGTGTAAAAAACGTAATCCGTGTAGGTAGCTGCGGCGCGGTACGTGACGACGTTAACCTAATGGACGTCGTTATCGGTATGGGTGCTTCAACAGACTCAAAAGTAAACCGTATCCGTTTCAATAACCACGACTTCGCAGCAATCGCGGACTTCGGCCTTTTAGAAGAAGCCGTGAAACAAGCACGTGTACAAGACGTTCCAGTAAAAGTGGGTAACGTGTTCTCTGCTGACTTGTTCTACTCACCAGAAGCAGACCTGTTTGAGAAGATGGAGAAGCTGGGCATTCTGGGTGTCGATATGGAAGCGGCAGGTATCTACGGCGTTGCCGCTGACCTAGGCGCTAAAGCACTGACTATTCTGACCGTTTCTGACCACATCATCCGTGGCGAAAAACTAAGCTCTGAAGAGCGTCAAAAATCATTCAACGACATGATGAAAGTTGCACTAGAAACCGCAATCAACATCTAAGTCATTATTTGCAGCCAGTGCCTAACTGGCTGCCCGAATTATCCCAGAGGGGGCGATCGTGTCTAACGGCGAACTGCCAAAAGATGCAGATGGGTTACAACTCAACTTTTGTAAAACATTGGCGTGTGACAACTTTGGATTGAGTGATGCAAAACATTATGTTCTGCAACGTGCTAACCCTAAACGTCCGGCGATGGTATGCCGTGAATGCGGCGCTTTCCCCCCCTTACTTAACAATCGCGATGTCGTGAACGAACTTCATCGTCTACGGCACGTTCATAGTGACGGCTTACCTGCTTGTCGCAATAACGACTGCGAAAACTTCGGACTTTCTGTCCACACACACAAACACCTCTACCATGCGTTTGGCTACAGTGGCGATCGCCAACGTTACCGTTGTAAAGCGTGTCAAAGTACGTTCGTTGACAAATGGTCCGGCGCAAACAAAAAGCTGCAGTTCCAGGAAAACCTGATGGCTTTGCTGTTTACTGGTTATTCCGTGCGCGAGATCTGTCGCAAGCTCAGTATCAACCCAAAAACGTTTTACGATCACGTGGACCATATTGCCAGTCGCTGTCGCCGTAAATTAGCGACCATAGACGCTCGGTGGGTAAACCATGCGAGTCAGTATGAATTAGCGTCAAACTACATCGCTTTGCAGCCAAAGAGTAACAATGGTGTGTACTGGATCGTCTCGGGCGAAGCACACTCTGGTTACATTCTTTGCCAGCATGTTAACTACGCATCTGATGAAGAGCCAACAGGGTCGCTTGATCACAATCCTTACGACCAGGTATCTCGCTTTGTCTCTCAAGAGTACACGGCAGAAACCAGCGAACCGCCAGCCGCACCTTCAAACAAACTTCGTGAACGCATCGACCAGAAATACCAAACTATTTTGGCTCGCGGGAATGTGGAAGACCCTCTTGGAAATCTTGCCACCTTTCATTATCCATCAAAAGGGGCGCTGATTCGGCCACCTTATACCTCGTACGCGCATTATTTGCATGTCCTTGATATGTGTAGCCCGAGCAAGCGCGTGTCTATCTACATGCCTCAAGATCCGCTACTTCGATCTGCGGCATTGAGCGTCTGTCTAGCTCGCATCAAAGAGAAAAATATCGACTTAATGTATGTAGACGAAGATCCAGCATGGGACATGAACTTACCATTTGGCAAAATTGATATTGCGTACATGAGTTGGTGGCGCGACCGATGGGCAATTTCCAACCAAGGCGACAACAGCAAAGGAATTTGTTATCTAGCCGGTGATCACAATGAACCTGAAAAATGGTTCAATGTAGCAACAACACGTCAAGTACAGTTCTACCAAAATAGATTCCAGCTACTTTTTGAAAGCTTCATCAACGAGCCGCGTCGCAAATTAAGACCTGGAGGTCTGCTACCTCTTTTAGACATCTTCAGAGCTTGGCATAATTTGTGCTACCAAGATAAAGAAGGTCTCACTGCGGCTCAAAGGCTCCAAGTTACTGACGCTCCTTTGACGATTAAACAGCTCCTATCCTAGCAGCCAGAATCATAAGGAGCCATGACGCTATCGATGAGATCTCTGATGATTTATGAAGTAGTACTTGATCTGCTCTCGTCATGAAATGCGCGCCTAACATTGCAGTTAGGTGTAAATTCCAGTTCGATAGTCATGGAAGTAAACGTTGGATAGAAGCAAAACTCAGCTAGAATATGAACTAGCACAGCTTAAAGAGCAAATTAGATCTCAACCTGAATCCACTCTGCGCAAAGCTGAGCAGTTACGTGTTAGAGCAGAACAAGTGTTGTTTATCGAAGGAGAGATCCAAGCCCTTCTTATCATGGCACACTGCTGCTGGTGCGCCATGGATTATTGTCAAGGGCTAAAGCTCATCAAGACTGCCTACGATAAGCAGATCCAGCTAGAAACCGATGAATACCTTCCAGAGATTCTCCACACATTCGCGCTACAATACTGGGGACAAGCCAAATATTTTTCAGCTCAGCAGTACTGGATTAACGCGCTCGAACAGTCCGCCCTTGTCGATAATATCGAAATCCAACTGGAATCACTGATCGGGTTAGGTAACGTTTGGCGTATCACCGATGAACTCAAACTTGCCGCATCAACCCATGAACTAGCCGTAAAAGTGGCAAACAACCTCCGTGTTTCCTGTCTGGAAGGCAAAGCCCGTATCTTACTCGCGTGGGATTACTACGTGCTGAAGGATTACGTCAAAATGTTGACTATTCTTGACGGCGCAACGGAAGCACTTAAAGATTATGATGATTCGACATGGCAAGCAGAAATATGGGACTTCAAAGGGCTAGCTTTACTGGGATTGGAGAGGCTAGACGCCGCAGAAGTTGCGACGCAAAAAGCGCATCAGATCGCGATGGAGCATGACCTCACATGGATGAAAGCGCATTCGTTCATCAGCAGGGCCCGTCTGGAACTTCTGCGTAACAATACCGAAAGTGCCACAAGGTTGTTGATTGCAGCAGAAGAGTCTGCGCGACATTTTGACAAGGGCGAGTTACTTAGTCAGATTTGCTACCAGCAGTCACGTGTTGCAGAAGAACAAGGTCACTTTGAAGTCGCATTCCACGCCTTCAAAAAATACCGAAAACACTCGCTTCAAATGCTAAAAGAGCAAAGGCATCAACTCAGTCAGGATAAAGCGCAAAGCTCCAAGCGCAAACTGGAGCAGCGCGCTCGTAAACTGATTAACCATATTCGTTCTCAGCATGAGTATGATCCTGAGAAGCACCTCTCTAACCTTGTTTCTGAAACCTACTGGTGGGAGCAGCTTGTTCTTTTCAAAAGTGAGCTTAAACAGTCAAATCATGCGATTATCATGATCCGTCACGCCGAACCGGCTTTTTTGGATGCCTGTACTGAACTCATTCACTCTTTAACCACACCAACCGATTTAGTGTCCCGTCTTTCTACTGACAGACTTGCGATGTTGATAGCGGACAAAGGTCAGGCTGCTGAAGCAATGTATAAGACGGTCCAGTCCATGATTAGAATTTACCCGTGGGAAAGGCAAGGTCTGAAAGGGCCACAACCCACATTGTATTTACAAGATATTCTGACTTTCCCGTTCACATTAGAGCAATTGGAAGAAAGCCATAGAGAGGTAATGAAAAATGGAACAATTGCTTAATAAAGTAACTCAGGCTGGTATTGACCCATCTTCTGTAACGGGTGAAGAAGCGGTTGCACTGTGGAAACATATTCGAGTACATATTGCAGAGACTCGTCTCGAAAAAGCACATTGCTATATTATCAGTGCAGAGTATCGCAGAGAGGTAAGACAGCTACACGACAGTATCGCCGAACTGAGACAAGCCCTGGAACATCTCAGCCTCCCAGAGAATGCGGACGATATTTTATCGGTCAAGTCGAGTTTGTGTGAACATCTCGTTGAGATCGGTGATTATGATTCAGCGATGGCTGTGTATGTTAAATCAACCAACATCGCGGTGGACTACGGCTTCATAGACGAATATGTGCTAGCCATCATCGGTATGGGTAACTTGTGTGATGCTTATGGTGATCACGAACGTGCACTACGTTTTTACAAAAAAATTGAGGCGATAGACCATGCGATCAGCAGCCGATCATTACGTTTACGCTACAAGCTATACATGCTCGCGTGTTATATCAATCTCAAACATACCGATCATGCCATGGAGTTACTCACTGAATGTGAAGAGCTCAGTATTTTGGTCAGTGATAAAAACCTCGCAGGTCAAATTCATCTTTACCGAGCCAAACTGCACCGATTGAACAATCACTATACCAAGGCGTTACTGTCACTATCTAATGTCCAGTATACTTCGGGTAGCTCTACAACGTTTTGGTTGTCTGCGATGGTCAAAATGGAAACGGCATACTGTCTGAATGGAAATGGTGATACCTCTTTAGCCAACTTAATGATGGATTCGGTTGAGAAGCGAATAAAGAGACATTCTTCCGCTATGCTTGCATGCAGTTTTTATAATGCGATGAGCAAAATTAGAGCTTCTCAGGGTCAGTTTGAACTCGCACTAGATTGCGAAAAACGTGCATTTCATATTGAATCGGAGTTGGTTAAGCGTATTCCTATCTGCGAGTTGGGCTCAACTCAGCTTCGTCGCTTAGATCGCTTTGAATTACAGCTCAAACTTATCCTGTCAGAGATTGAAAATAGAGAACTCAAAGAGACGACAAAACAACACAAGAACACCGTTGCTCAATTACAACAAGACGTCTTTACTGACCCATTAACGTCTTTGCACAATCGCCGCTGGTTAGAAGTGAAACTCAAAGACTTGCTGCTTCAAGAGACACGTTTTGCTCTGCTGGTGATTGATATCGACCACTTCAAGTCGATCAATGATGAACTGAGCCATTTAGTCGGTGACAAAGCCATCCAGAGCGTTTCTGAACATTTGTCTGAATACTTTAACTTTCCTGAAGCTTCGTGCATTCGCTTTGGTGGTGAAGAGTTTCTCGTCATTCTTGAAAACGACAAGTTAACGCATGCAGAGCTCCACGCAGACAACTACCGGGAGCGAATTTACCAATACAACTGGAATGACATTCTCGGTGAGCGCGGCTTGACGGTTTCGATCGGTATCACAGTTCACCGAGAAGGAGAAAATACGCAGCGTACCTTTTATCGTGCAGATAAAGCGCTTTACCGTGCGAAAGCCAATGGCCGCAACCAAGTTTGTACCGAGTTGTAAATCGTCTCCCGCTTTTGAACGACATAGCTGTAAATGTTTAAGCAATGGCCAATATAACAGCTACACAGCTCTCTGCTGTCCCTCCTAAGTACTGCAATTCTTTTCCATTCCTTCCCTTATAGGTCTATTACTTAAACAAACAGGATCCTAGTGCGCTAATTGAGCTGGGACAAAGTACCTTGGAGTCAACCGAGCATAAAAGTCAAAAACACTTGATCCATTTATATTTGTATCAAATACTTAAACAACTCATTTACGTAACTTTTTTCATATAGCAACGAGCACGGGTAAGTAAGATGTTTCTAGATTATTTCGCACTTGGGATACTCATTTTCGTGGCTTTGGTCATTTTCTACGGGATCATCGTCATTCACGATATCCCCTATGAAATCGCCAAAGGACGTGAACATCCTCATCAGGACGCCATTCATTACGCCGGTTGGGTGAGTTTGTTCACTCTCCATGTTTTATGGCCTTTCCTGTGGATTTGGGCAACATTATGGCGTAAAGAACGAGGTTGGGGCTTTAAACAATTAGAACAAGAAACACACGATATTCATCACCGCCTGGAAGAACTTATTGATGAAGTGACCGAATTAAAAAATGAAGTATCGGTTTTGAAGCAACAAACTCAGCAAAAACCGACCACTGACCTAAGTAAAGAGGAAAAATAATGGATTTATTGTTGATCCTGACTTATACAGCCTTCTGTATAGCGATTTTCAAAATTTTTAAGATTCCACTTAACAAATGGTCGGTTCCAACAGCAGTGCTAGGCGGGGTTGTACTGATAGGCACACTCGTGCTTCTCATGAACTACAATCATCCTTTTACGCAGATAGGTAACCAGATTTACCCGACAACACCTATCGTTTCTGGTGTTCGAGGTCGTGTAATCGAGGTGCCAGTACAACCTAACCAACCGTTAAAAACAGGCGATGTACTGTTTAGAATCGACCCGACGCCTTTTGAGGCCGAAGTGGCACGCCTTGAAGCAAAAGTGAAAGAAGCAAGCCAAGGGGCTTTAGGCTTGCAATCTGGTGTACAGGAAGCGCGAGCTAGTGTAATCAAAGCTCAAGCCGAACGTGACAAAGCCAAACGTGAGTATGACAGATACCAAAGAGGCTTTGATCGTGGCGCATTCACCGAGCAAGATCTGGATACTCGACGCCAAGAATACAAAGCCACAGAAGCGATGCTTGAAGTCGCACTCCAACAGCAAAAACAAGCACAAATCGCGCTAGACTCGGAAGTCGGTGGTGAAAATACTCAAGTTGCTCAATTGCTTGCCGAGTTACGCAAAGCCGAGTTCAACTTAGAGCAAACGGTGGTTCGTGCTCCGACTGACGGCTACGTAACCCAGCTTGCTTTACGCCCGGGCGTAATGGCAGTGCCTCTACCATTGGCACCGGCAATGACCTTTGTTCATACCGAAGACACCCAGTTCTACACAGGCGCATTTAGACAAAACTCGCTACAACGACTAGAGCGAGGCTTTGAAGCTGAGTTCATGTTCCGAGCAATTCCGGGCCGCGTATTTAAAGGAGAAGTCGTCGAGGTCATTCCTGCGATTGGTGAAAGCCAGTTCCAAGCTCGTGGAGCCTTGGTAGGTACAGAGGCACTTCGCACCAGTGGACGAGTATTCGTAAAACTCAAAATCACTGATGATTTAAGTGAATATCATCTCCCGATGGGTACCGCGGTTGAAGTCGCTGTTTACTCAGACAGCTTCCACCATGTTGCTATCATGCGTAAAGTGCTCATCCGCATGAAGAGCTGGCAAAACTATCTTTACCTCGACCATTAATACTTAGGCGATTAATACATGTTCAAAAGAGGAGCGAATATCCGCTCCTCTTTTTTATCGACCCTTCCGCGATAGACGTGACTTTACTCACACGACGTCTCAAATAGATCTCGTTCCAATCCCAATCCACTTGGTTGCTGCTAAGCTGTAAGAGACAGCAAAATTAGCGATAATTCAATGTAATGTAAGTAAATGACACTCAAAGCCGACTACTAAGCAGAGGCTCTCTATGAATTTTTCAAGCAAAACTCTCAGCGTTATTGCTACTGGTGCTTTACTCTACGGTATCGGTGGTTTACCCATGTTTGGCGTGCCTGTCTTTGCTAATACAACACTGAAACCAGCCATGGCGATATTAGCCGTGTACTCGGTATTATTCGGTCCCATAGTTGGTTTTTTGGTGGGTATTATCGGCCACTGGATCACGGATCAGTTTGCGGGTTGGGGGGTATGGCTAACCTGGATTGCGGGCTCTGGTGTTGTTGGTCTGGTTATTGGACTATTTCCCTACCTGACACGTCACCGTTTAGACAGGGGGGATTTCCACAGGCAAGACTTTATACTTTTCGTAGCTCTAGCGCTTATTGGTAATATTCTGGGTTATGGCTGCTCAGCCTACCTTGATACCATCTTTTATGCAGAACCCTTTAATAAAGTCCTGACGCAGATGCTAATCATCGCAACAGGAAATACGATTCTCATTGCTCTTATTGGCTACTTCATCATCAGGTCTATCGCTAAACGCAATAAGGGCAGCGATAAACTAACAGAGACTTAATCGCACCAGCATCATGAGACACAGACACCAAAATGGGATGCCAGCGCATCCCATTTTTAAATCAGGTCATCGAAAGTAGATGACGTAATAAGATCTAACTCCATCTCAACACACGAGTTTCGTTGCCTTCTTCTGGCTTGGCAGGAATGTTTAGCGAGAACAACAAACTCACTGCCGCCATACCAGCCCCGATGTAGAAAACACTTGACGGTGACACCAACCAGATAACACCAAATGTTACTGGGATAACCACCGCAGCAATATGGTTGATGGTAAATGCCACACCAGCCGTAGACGCCATATCCGCAGGATCTGCGATCTTCTGGAAGTAAGTTTTAATCGCCAATGCTAGAGCAAAGAACAGATGATCCACCACATACAGTGCTGCCGCCCATTCCGCGGTTTGAACCAACCCGTAGCCAACAAAGACAAAAATCAATCCGACGTATTCAAACATCAACGCCTTACGCTCACCAACAATACCAATAAACCGGCCAATTCGTTTAGCAAACAGGAAGTTAAATAGGTAGTTAATCAAAAATAGTAAAGTGATATCCGCGGCTGAATAACCAAATTTCTCTACCATTAAGAATCCCGCAAAAACGGTGAAGATCTGACGACGAGCGCCACTCATAAACGTCAGTGCGTAGTACAACCAATAACGTTTACGCAGCACCAATTTTTTATTCTGCGGCACTGTCGATTTAAACTGGGGGAAAGCAAATGCCATCACCAAGATCAACATAAAGCCTATTCCGCCCATAATCATATAGACGTTCTTAAAATCCAGCTTAAGTTGCTCTAGCATGAACCACAACGCACCATAGGTAATCAGAGAAGCAAGCGCACCTACCGAAATAAACTTACCAAGCATCTCCGGCGCTTCTTCTTTAGACAGCCATTGCAACGAAAGGGATTGCTTTAGCGTTTCAAAGTAATGGAATCCAGTAGACATTAACAAGGTTGTAAAAAGTAAGCCGTACAGAGAGGAGAAATAACCTGTTATTGCCGTACCAAATGTCAACATGGCGAGAGAGACCAGCATAAAGCGTTGCTCACGAATAAACAGCAGCACAAATACGGCCGTAAAAGACAAGAAGCCTGGCACTTCGCGGACACTTTGCAACAAACCGATGTCTGAACCATCAAAGTTTGCTTTTTCAATAACGAAATTGTTGAGCAGCGCCATCCAAGTAGAAAAGGCAATAGGGACAATAATGGAGATCAGCAACAGGAAATTCTGCGGTGTTCTCCAGCCTTGAGATGAGGTATTCATGATGCATCCTTTAGATATGAAGGCATCATCATAGCTCTAAATGTAACAAATTCGCAATATCATTCTTACTCAGGAAAGAGCGAGCTTGAAGAGTACGAACACTCTTCAAGCGCAAAGATTACATACCAACATCATCGAATGAACTAAGAGATCCTTACTCGATATGTTTAACGTTCAGGCGATTTTTAAATTCAAAGACGCGCTCAGGACAAACATCCAAACAGCGCCCGCAGCTGATGCAGTTCTGATCCATTACCCGGCGGTCCCCTTCTTTCAAAGGCAGTCTGAGTACCTCTGGTTCTGGGCACACATAAAAGCAATCCATACATTTCGTGCAGGCCTCACGTCGAACAGCGGTCACTCTGATGACACTCTTTCTACCGATGACGCCGTAGGTTGCACCGAGCGGGCATAAGTGGCCACACCAGCCATGTTCCACCAATAACAGATCCAAAACAAAAACGAGCCCAACTAACACCCAACCCGCTCCCATACCAAACACAAGGCCTCTATGTAACGCAGCAACCGGATCGATCCATGTCCAAAGAATCGTGCCAGATAAGGCACTGCCTAGCATCAGAACTGGTATTAACCAGTAACGAATAGACGGAGACCAACGGTAACTCGCTTTAATGTTCAGCTTTCTGCGCAACCACCCTGCAAGGTCTGTCACCACATTCAATGGGCAGATCCATGCGCAAAATGCTCGTGGCGCAACAATCGCATAAAAAAGAACAACAATGGCAACACCAAGGAGCGCATTAAACTCAGGAACATGTCCGGTAGCCAAAGCCTGCAGTAGGATCAGTGGATCACTCATGGGAATGGTATCGAACAACATACTAGACGAAAGGTTACCAGAAAAAACACCTAGCGTTGGCCCAGCCATAAACAGCGCAATTATTGTAAACTGGCAAAGCCTGCGTAAGATTAGGAATCGGTGCGCTCGCCACCAGCCCAGCTTTTCAATCGCCTCTTTACCAGCATCTTGAGCTAAGTTTTTAGCCATTACTTACCTCCTTTTAGAGACTCTAGTGCACCTGTCGGTACAGGGTTCTCTTCCGGAAGCACATTCTCCAGAGGTTTATTTATCTCCTGCCAACCGAAGTTGTAGTGGCTACCAACTTTGCCTTTAGCTAAGTCAGTAGGTACGACCTTAATGGCAGAAACATCCAGCACACAAGCCTGCTCGCATTTACCACAACCCGTGCAGATATCGGTATTAACGGTTGGAATCAGCTTGGCATGGTAGCCCGTGCGGTCATTATGAATTTTCTCTAAAGTAATCGCTTCATCAATAAGAGGACAGACTCGATAACAAACATCACAACGTAAGCCCTGCCAGTTAAGGCACGTTTCATGATCGATGAGTACAGCCGTCCCCATGCGCGCGTCATCAATGTTGGTTAATTCAGGATCGAGAGCACCACTCGGACACGCCACCACACACGGAATATCATCACACATTTCACATGGTATATTGCGGGCGTTGAAATATGGCGACCCGGTCGCAACTGGGGACAGTAACGTGGCCAGCTTTAATGTATCGTACGGGCATGCTTGGACACACAACCCGCAACGGATGCAAGCTGATTCAAAATCGCCTTCCGGCAGAGCACCTGGCGGCTTTATTGGCACACTTTTGGTTTCGCGGGCTTGGCTTTGTAAAGACTGTAGCCCCAATACACAGGCCGCTGCACCAACGCCCATTGCAGTTCGAGCAGTATCACGCAAAAATCGGCGACGACTTTGGGACATTTTTGATGGGAAGGATTTCATCATGTTTCCTCAAAGAAGCTCCTTTATCAAGTTAAGCATAAATAGCCCGAAACGCAGTGCTTCCCTATACCCCATAAGAGGTAACCCTAACCTCTATTGATTCAAATCAACTACAGAGCCTATACACTTCACACTTTGACAACCTTCCTCTTTGCGCTCAAAGCGAATTCGCCACCACTTACTATCAATGCGTAAATCTTTAGTATAAAAATCCAACAACATTTCAATCTTGTCGGCATGTTCAGCCTTAAATTACTATATAAACTCAAGATAATAAAATTATAACCAATTGATTTTAAAAATATAAATTCGAAAAAGACTAAGAAATACTATTCCAAATAAAAAAAGCGGCCAGATTAAGTAAAAACAAATACATAGGAGATAAGCATGGAAAGAATCGTACGTCCGACCACGGTTTAAGATGCAACAGTGCTCTGTACTCGAGGCTTTTTCAATTAGGCTACGCTTTCAGTGACGAAATAGCTCTCGCGGTCAATGTTTCTGTGTAGGGGTTTATTTTCCAATGACCCGGACTCCAGCCTTTTACAAAACGTTGAAAGTCAGCCCAAGCGATAGCAAACAGTGGACGCCACGCTCGCTCGACATCGTTAGGATCGAGGTGCGGCTGGTAGATTTGAAGTGCTTGCATCAATTGTGCGAAATAGATATCGAGTACCCAACTTTCCATTTCAGAGCATGCTTCTGGCTCGACCGCGCTACTCATAAACAACGCGACATCTTTCATAGCACAGCCATGGCCTACGTATTGAAAATCCACCGCTGCAACCGCAGATTCTGAGTCATCAAAACAGAAGTTTGCTAATTTGGCATCCCCATGGACAATGGTTTGATACTTTGCGCAGGTCAGTGTGTTATCAATTAATATCGCGACTTGTTTTAACTCTCTATCTTGTAAAGCTTCTAATTCATCAGGACGAGTCGATAAATGCCAATAGGTTCCGGTTTTCCATAGTTTATTGTTGTGAACACCGATATAGCGAGCATGAAAATGTGCTAACCATGAGAGGCAAGCCTGCAAATGTTTTTTGGACGCTTTAGTCATCACTTTGGGAAATCCCGCTTGCGCGAGATCTTCCATAACGATCAGCCATTCGTTATCCGCTTGAAAGCATTTCAATCCTTTTGGAATTCGACAGCGTTCATCGATAGGTTGACTAAAATGTTCATACCAACTGACTTCTACCTGATAAGAGTGCAGCTTACGTTGATGAGAGCGATCGGTATTCCAACCTCGCGGGTGTTCTGATGGTTTAGGAAGCGTCACATGCTTTACAATGACTGAGCCCTTCGGGAATTTAAGTCGCACCAGTTCACCGTAACCACCCCAAAGTGATTGAATTACTTCGACCGAAGTGAGTTTACCAAGGTTTCGCTCGTCACCGATGTTTTGGTATAGAGGGTTAATCATTTATGCCCCTATGCCAATAGATGTGCCCATTGTTGATTTTTACCAATGTAGTGCCCGACATAAGGACAAGCCGGGACAATTTTGTAGCCCAATGATTCAATTTCTGGCAGCACAGCCTCCATCATCACCTTACCGCAACCTTTACCTCTCAGCTCTTCAGGAACCACTGTTGACGTGATATGCATTTCGCCATTGTGCAGTTGATACACAACTTTGGCGCTGAAGCCTTGCTCTAGTTCAACCCAGAAAAGGCCCTTTTCGACGTCGTGAGTCACTTTTTGCATAACTTACTTCCTTATTTTCCTTTAGCTTATTGAATCGAACTATATCACTGAATAAAATCAAAGCCACGCAAGGAAGCCCAGTCATTTCATATCAGCCCCTTTCAGGTTCGACCGTAATAATGAGAAACATGATAATCAAAGCCATCGATGGCAAGCGACCTTCTCAAAGTAAGAGGGAACCAGAACGTCAGGCGACAACACTAAATAGCACCGATGCAATGGCAATGGTTGAGCACGGTAGTGAAGTTTCTTTAAACGTGACCACGCCAGTCGGAACTAAGTTTATGACCACCAGCACCTTTGTTGGCTGCCATTCAAACCATACCGCACTGGTAGAAGTTCCAAATATCTCAGAAGAAGATCTCAAGTTCTACTTTCAAGAGGGTTTTTGGGTCAACATCAAAGCCTATTCACAACGTGGTGAAGTGCGGTTATTCCTTTTCGAGCACAAATACAGCATCGCTTAGGTGAACCTTACCCAATATTGGTGCTTAACCTGCCAAATACGATGCAAGTGTATCAGCTCAGGAAAGAAGTTCGCTATGAGGTCAATTTGAAAGCGCATGTGCGCTTCGAAACACATCGCAATGAATGTGAGATAAGAGATATTTCACGAAGTGGCTGCCGCTTCGTGACTTCTCCCATGAGTCGTCCGCTACAAATTGGTGATCTGATTTCGTTAGATTTAGCCATTCCCGAGGAAAACCGCATGCTCGCGCCACTGAATGGTCGAATCTGTAATTTGCAAAAATCGACACATTATTCCCGCTATGGCGTGGAGTTTGATTACGTAGGCAAAACTAATGCAAAGCGCTTACTGAGCAACCTCAAATTTGACGGCACAAAACTCACGTTAAAGTAGTTCCGATACTTACTTCACTGTTCTTCCTGTGCAAAATAGAATATAAAAAGGCACTGAATGTGCCTTTTTCTAATGTAGTTCAATCAGAAACTGACGCTTTTGGCCATATCAGGTCTACTTTCTCAACGCATTGAGCTTCGCTTGCGCAAGGCCAAAAATAGTGTCAATCGGGTAAGAACCTTCTTCTGTTGGCTCCCCGGCCACTTTTCCGGTGAACAGCTCAATCGCTTCGGTGACATGGTCGATCGCCCAGATATTGAACTCTCCCTTATCTACCGCTTTGACAATATCCGCCCGTAACATCAAGTTATGAGCATTAGACGCCGGGATAATTACCCCCTGCCCTTCATGACGACCTTTAATGACACACACATCAAAAAAGCCTTCAATCTTTTCGTTTACGCCGCCAATAGGCTGCGCTTCTCCAAACTGGTTCATTGAACCTGTAATGGCGATGTCCTGACGATTTGGTTGTTTAGAAAAAGCAGACACAACCGCGCACAATTCGGCCATACTGGCACTGTCTCCATCAACCCCGCCATAAGACTGCTCAAAGGTTATCGTGGTCGTCAGCGGAACACGTGCATTCTTGCCAAACACAGACGACAAATACGCCGATAAGATCATGACCCCTTTGGAGTGAATGCTGCCACCGAGATCGACACTGCGTTCAATATCAATCACTTCACCGTCACCATAGCAAGTGGTCGCGGTAATACGGTTTGGGGCACCAAACATATAGTCGCTGGTACTCAGCACAGACAAAGCATTAACTTGCCCAACCGCCGCCCCTTCAGTGCGTATCAAGGTCGTACCATTGACATACGACTCCATGACACTGTCACGCAAGCGACTCACACGCATCTCTTGATTCTTCAATGCTTCTTGTACATGCCCGGCACGAATCATATTAGAATTTGCCTGACGTGCTACGTAGTTTGACTCTCGAAGCAAGTTAGCAATATTCGCAGAATGCAGAGACAGTTTGGATTGGTCTCCTGACAAGCGCGAACTGTATTCGATAATACGGGCAATGGCTTTCTTATCACAATGCAGCATGTTGTTATCATGGACGACACTAGAAATAAAACGCGCATAGTGCAGCTCAGACTCCGGAGTACGGCTCATTTCATCTTCGAAATCCGCCGTAACCCGGAACAGCTCGCTAAATTCTGGGTCGTAGTGCTGTAACAATTGATACGTTCGGTAGTCACCAAACAGGATAATTTTGATGTCTAAAGGAATCGGTTCTGGATCTAATGACACCGCGCCCGTTAACGTCACTTCTTTTTCGAGTGAGGTAAAGCTTAACTGACGAGAGCGAATAGCGCGCTTCAGGCCATCCCACACATATGGCTGCTCCAGCACTTTCTGCGCGTCCATCAGTAATACGCCACCATTCGCTTTGTGTAGGCTACCCGCACGGATCAGTGAGAAGTCGGTGAATACCGTGCCTTTGAAGGTCGCCGTTTCAATTGAACCAAACAGCGAGTGATAATTAGGATTTTCTTCAACCACAATCGGGAAGTCACTGTTACAACGACTGACCAGTACGTTCACTTTATAGCGGCGCGGTAACTTCTTATCTAAAGACGCGGTTGCTATTTCTCCTTGTTCTCCAGTTTGGTCAAGGAAAATATCTGCGTTCTCAACGATGTCTTTTTGCAGGTCTGTAAGGTAAGTTTTGATCTCTGGGTATTGTGAGTAATCATCCTTAAGCGTCTTAATAAAGTGAGTAATCACATCCAGTGTTACTTCATCATTTAGCTTTTTGATCTTATCACTAAAGGTTTCTTCCCACTCGGTGAGCTCACGTACCATAGAGCGCAAAGCCACTTCCAACTCATCAATGGCATCGCTAAATTGCTCTTGCTCTTTTTTGCTCAAAGCATCAAAAGACTCTTCGGTATGCAGCTCATCGCCATTCATCGCGACAAATTGGTAATCACCTTGCGTTGTGATCGTCAGGCTGATGCCTTTGTCTTTCGCTTCCTTACTGATACGATCCAACTCATTCTGCTGCTTGCTGGCGAGTTGGTTTTTTAAACGATCGGCGCGGCTAAAGTACATCTCGTTATCGAATGCTAATGGTAATGCATTGAGCAATTTACCCATTAAGGCTTCTATATCAACTCGCAGTTTATTCCCAATTCCACATGGCAGCTTCAGCACCTTGGGTGTGCGAGTGTCTTCAAAATTCGCGACATAACACCAATCAAATAACGCACCCACATCGTGTTGATGACGGTTTAAGTAACGTAAAATCATGGTACGTTTACCCAGACCATTCTGACCGATTGCGTAAATATTGTACCCTTTCTCCTTGATTGACATCGCAAACTCAACCGCCTTTTGAGCACGCTCCTGCCCCACGATTTCATCAATAGGAGGTAATTCCTTGGTAGACTTACATGGCATATTCTCTATATCAGCTACAGAATACAACTGCTTAGGTTCTAGCCTTAGTATTGCCATATCCGCTTCCTTTTTCTTATTGTGTTCAATTGAGTGTAGAGATTATTTGTTTAATTTTAAGTGATTTACATTACATCACGGCCTAACCGAACACTTTATGAGCAACCAAACAAAAAAAATGACAACAACACACACTTGCAATTGATAACCATTTTCATTTAATATCATGTTCAACCTAATTTGGGGAGTTGAACATGGATATTGAGCAATGCTGGATGCGCTACATGAAAGCTGGGCAATTGATACAACAGGGGCACTGGCCTGAAGCTCATCGTCTATATCAAGACGTACTTAATCATTTACCCAATCACATCCATACAGCGTTAGAAAACGCTCAGACCAAACCCTGCCAATTTATTTGTCTTATTAGCGGACTACGTGATGCTAGCGTGGCTCAGTCAGAAATTCTCAACAGACTCGGTTCGCAACGTGAAGCTTTTTCAGTACTCAACCAAACTTATGCGTTATTTCAGTTCTTACAGCTGGAAAGCCATGATCTGATTGAGCGCTTAAGTCACCTACTCGCGCAGCAAAGTGAAGACTTACTTGCACATATGGCAGCATTTTGTACCGCACAACGTAACGCGGAGTGGATGATTGAATTACAACACGTGACTCATGCACACGAACAATTTTTACATTTGCAGGCGATGATATCTGGCGAATCAGCCAATATGCGTCTCTACAATTAAGCCTCAATCCCTGATTTCGAAGCGACGCATAAACTGGCACAGAAAACTTTTTATTCACTGAAAATGGGCATAGCTGCCTTTCGGTTTGGCCGCCGAGACTGGTTGGTTCCAAGAGTCAGACTTAGTCAATCCGACTCCCTATACTGAGTTCCCCCAACCATGAAAAATGCCGCGATTCTGTCGCGGCATTTTTTATTCTTATCACTTATTGTGGCTAGTGGTTATACAGACTCAATTCCCATGTTGTACAAGGTGAATGCATAGATATCGGTAGTGAGGTCAATTTGTTTACTGAGCGGCATGCCAGCACCGTGCCCTGCATTGACATCAATTCGGATCAATACTGGGTGTTCGCCCTGATGTTTATCTTGCAGTTCAGCTATAAACTTGTAGGAGTGAGCAGGCACTACGCGGTCATCATGATCAGCGGTAGTCACTAGCGTTGCAGGGTATTGCACGCCCTCTTTCACATTATGTACTGGCGAGTATCCAAGCAGATACTGGAACATCTCTTCACTTTGCTCAGACGTACCAAAATCGTACTTCCAGCCTTCGCCAGACGTGAATGTATGATATCGAAGCATATCAAGCACTCCAACAGCAGGCAGTGCCACTTTGAACAGCTCTGGACGTTGAGTCATGCACGCACCAACTAACAACCCGCCATTCGAACCACCACGGATCGCCAGGCGCTCTGAACTCGTGTAATTGTTCTCGATTAAGTATTCCGCAGCAGCAATGAAGTCGTCAAACACGTTCTGCTTTTGCTGCTGAATACCAGCATTGTGCCACGCCTTTCCATATTCGCCACCACCTCGCATATTCGCTACAGCATAAATGCCCCCCAGCTCAAGCCAATTGGCCACGTTGCTAGAGAACATTGGGGTTAGGCTGATATTAAAACCACCATATCCGTAGAGCATTGTCGGTGCAGTGCCATCAAATTGAGTGCCTTTCTTATACGAGATGATCATCGGTACTTGCGTGCCATCTTTTGAGGTGTAGAAAACCTGCTTTGACTCATAGTCGTTGCGATCAAATGGCGCTTTAGATTCTTGATAAAGCTGCGATTCACCTGATTCCACATCAAAAGAGAAAATCGTCGCAGGCGTGACGTAATTGGTGAAAGTGTAGTAAAGCGTGGTTTGTTCTGTCTTCCCAGCTAAACCATATGCCGTGCCTTCGCTCGGTAATTCAACATCACGGACCCATTCACCCTGGTAGTTGAACTGCTGTACTTTCGACAGAACATCAACCATGTAAGTAGCAAATAAATAGCCGCCACCTTTCCCCACTTCTAACGGCTGCTCTTGCTCTGCAATGACCTCTGCCCATTGTGAGGTTTGCGTGTTGTAACTAACGACTTTGCCATTTGGCGCATCAAGGTTGGTATAAAACAGCAGGGTTTCATCCTGATTATCGATCAGGTAAGTATCGCCTTGCGTGGTTTCACGTAACGTCACAATCTCTTGTGCCGCTGAGTTCAAGTCGACATAAAACAGGCGGTTGCCGGAAGTCGATTCTGCGCCAGAGATAATTAAGTAGCGATCATCGGTCGTTGTTGACGCGAATATATAGCGATGCGTCTGAGAGTCCAATCCGCCAAACACGACTTTATCTTCCGACTGCGCGGTCCCCAGTTCATGATAGTAAAGTTTATGCTGCTCGGTACGCGCAGAAAGTTCACTGCCTTGTGGCTTATCGTAACTGGAATAGTAGAAGCCTTTACTGCCTAACCAGGAAATCGAGGTAAATTTCGCGTCGACAATTTCTGGCTCCAACTGAGCTTTGGTTTCCACATCGAGCACAAAGATCTTACGCCAGTCACTGCCACCTTCAGAGATAGAGTACGCGACTAAACGGTTATCTTTTGAAAAGCTCACTTCACCAAGAGAAGTGGTCCCCTCTTCAGAAAAGGTGTTAGGGTCTAAAAATACTTCCGCCTCACCCTCTCCTCTACGACGATAAAGTACGCTTTGGTTTTGCAAACCATCATTTTTATAAAAATAGGTGTAATCGCCGCGAACAAATGGCTGCGAGTATTTTTCATAGTTTTGGCTATTTGCGACCAGATCGCGGATTTTCTGGCGATAAGGGATCTGGCCAAGTAAATCAAAAGTCACCGAGTTTTGGCTTGAAACCCAGTTTGCGGTTTCTTCACTACGGTCATCTTCTAACCAGCGATAAGGATCAGCGATGTCGTGTCCAAAGTAATTGTCCACGACAGAATCTTTACGAGTTTTTGGATAATGCATAACGTCCGTGTTGCTCCACTTTATTTTGTTTTAATTTTAATTGAGAGTAATTATCAACACATACCTTAGGGCGCGAATATTTGATTTCAACTAAAAGATTGAAACATTTATTAAATTGCTACCTAACACGCAGTTTGAAATGACTTGGGCATGTACCCAAAGCCACTAAAAATAGTGTGAAATCGCTAAGTAACGATCACGGATGTGCTCAATTAATAACTTCACTTTATTGGGTGGCTGGCGAGTAAACGGATATACCGCATAAATACCGAGTTTTTTGCCCACCAGTTCAGGGAAAATATCAACCAACTGACCATTACGAATATCGTGATACACCAGACATCTTGGTACATAGGCGATACCGTGGCCACCTAGCGCCGCTTTGCGAAGCGCTGTTGCGTTATCAGTAGAAAAGCTTCCCGACACTTTAACAATGTAATTGCCGTCATCACTTTTAAACTCCCACTCGGAAGCGCCGGTGGTTTGGTAGGCGTATTGAAAACAGTTATGACGCGTCAAATCGATCGGTTCTACTGGTTTACCGTTTTTGGCTATATAAGAAGGTGAAGCACACACGACCCATTGAGAATCGAGGATATGCCTTGCAATTAAGCTGGAGTCTTCAAGATACCCGGTACGAATCACGAGATCGTAACCATCCGCCACGAGATCAACGAAGCGGTTATCGAGCGACATATCGACCGTTAAGCCCGGATGAAGGTTGCAAAACTCGGCTACTGCATCAGCAAGAATCAAGTCCCCAGAAATAGACGGCACAGACATCTTGATATGTCCGCTTACATTCTCTCCAAAGCCTGCAACTGCATCCATAGCCTCCTGAGTGGCTTGCTTCACATTTTTAGCACTATGTAATAACACCTTCCCCGCTTCGGTCAGGGTCAATTTACGTGTTGTTCGATATAATAGCTGTGCGCCGATTTCTTCTTCTAATCTGGCAATTCTTTTGCTAACTACCGAATTTGTAAGGTTATTTGCTTCTGCAACCTTACTAAAACTGCCTAGTTCGATTACCTGAGAAAATAGAATTAAGTCGTCTGCTCTCATTTCATTATGTCACTTTTGGAATTAATCATTTTCATTATTTCCCTATATCTAAAAAAAATAAAGGAGTAGATTCACGCCAAATTAACAAAACCATTACAACAAAAAGTCGCCTCTACAACGGAAACATACCGTTCAAAAAAGTCTGCGAACGAAGGATGTACAAATGAGTGAAACCCTACTTGCCCTCGTGGCATTTTCGCCAATTGTTGTGGCCGCCATTTTATTGGTTGGTCTCAACTGGCCCGCAAAAAAAGCTATGCCTGTTGCGTTCGGTCTTACCGTCGCTATCGCCCTAATGTTTTGGGATATGTCAGCTACTCGCGTACTGGCATCCGTATTCCAAGGCCTAGGCATTACCGTATCTGTTCTCTGGATCGTGTTTGGCGCTATCTTCTTGCTCAACACTTTAAAACACACAGGAGCGATCACAACTATCCGCAACGGCTTTACGGATATCTCTGCTGACCGCCGTGTTCAAACTATCATCATTGCATGGTGTTTTGGCTCGTTCATCGAAGGGGCATCTGGTTTCGGTACGCCGGCGGCGATTGCAGCACCTCTATTAGTTGCGATTGGCTTCCCTGCGATGGCAGCCGTGCTAATGGGCATGATGATTCAGTCTACACCAGTATCATTTGGCGCTGTAGGCACACCGATCATCGTCGGTGTCAATAAAGGGCTGGATTCACATAATATTACCGAGACATTGGTAACCCAAGGCTCTTCATGGGAAGCATACCTACAGGACATCACTGCTCACGTAGCCGTTATCCATGCTGTGGTTGGTACTATGATTCCAGTGTTAATGGCTGTGATGTTAACACGATTCTTCGGTAAAAACAGAAGCTGGACAGAAGGTCTCGATATCCTGCCATTCGCTCTGTTTGCTGGTATCGCATTTACCGTTCCTTACGCATTAACTGGCGTATTCCTGGGTGCTGAATTCCCATCTCTGATTGGTGGCCTTGTTGGTCTTGCAATTGTGGTGACCGCAGCGAAAAAAGGCTTCCTGGTACCAAAAACTAAATGGGACTTTGAAAGCGAAGACAAATGGCCAGCCGAGTGGTTAGGCTCACTGAAAATCAACATTCAAGAAAAGTCTGCTAAGCCAATGAGCCTCGTAATGGCGTGGGTTCCTTACGTATTACTGGCTGTGATTCTTGTTGCTAGCCGTGTAAGCGCTGAGTTCAAGGGCTTCCTGCAAAGCATCAGCTTATCTTTCAGCAATATTCTTGGTGAAGCGGGTGTGAGTGCTGCAATCCAACCGCTATACCTACCTGGTGGCATCCTGGTGTTTGTTGCACTACTTGCGGCACTACTGCAAAACGGCAGTGCGAAACCACTTCGTGAAGCGTTCGGCGAATCAAGCAAAACACTGATTGGTGCAGGTTTCGTACTGGTATTCACTATTCCAATGGTACGTATCTTCATTAACTCTGGCGTTAATGGTGCCGAACTTGCGAGTATGCCGGTAACAACCGCTAACTTTGCCTCAGACCTTGTAGGCTCTGCATTCCCGGCATTGAGCGCTACCGTCGGTGCACTTGGCGCGTTCATCGCAGGCTCGAACACGGTATCGAACATGATGTTCAGCCAATTCCAGTTTGAAGTCGCTCAAACGCTGTCTATCTCAAGTGTGATTGTCGTTTCACTTCAAGCGGTAGGTGCAGCAGCGGGTAACATGATTGCGATTCACAACGTAGTCGCAGCATCAGCAACAGTAGGTCTGCTGGGACGTGAAGGTGCGACGCTGCGTAAAACCGTTATCCCAACGTTCTACTACCTTGTTATGACGGGCATTATCGGTTTGGTACTGATATACGGATTCAACATGACAGATGCCTTGATGAAGTAAATAAAAGCGCAGGGTGTCAACACCCTGCACGATTTTGACACAGCTATTAGCAACACTACCTGCATAGGTTATTTGACCTGCAAATCTCCCCCGGTAGCTGTGTCACCTTCAATCACTTTACATAACTGATTGAATAATTGGACTGATTGTTCAATCAATTATGTAAATTGGTTACTCGAATTACTCTAACTGATAGTCGTAATTCTTGCTTAACCCTTATTCTGATGTCGTCAGCTACTCCGTAGCGATGAGAAACAACGCTCCACAACTTTGCTTAGAACGTTAGGACACAATTATGATTATATCTGCTTCTACCGATTACCGCGCAGCCGCTAAAGCCAAGCTACCTCCATTTTTATTCCACTATATTGATGGCGGCTCTTACGATGAACGTACTCTGAAGCGCAATACTGACGATTTAGGTGATGTCGCTCTTCGTCAACGCGTCCTGCGTGACATGGCTGATTTAAGCCTGGAAACCGAGATCTTTGGTGAGAAACTCGCCATGCCTATCGCACTTGCTCCTGTTGGTTTGACGGGCATGTACGCTCGCCGTGGCGAAGTTCAGGCAGCAAAGGCCGCTGAGAAAAAAGGCATTCCATTCACCATGTCTACGGTTTCAGTTTGTCCAATTGAAGAAGTTGCTCCGGCCATTGAACGTCCAATGTGGTTCCAGCTATACGTGCTAAAAGACCGCGGCTTTATGAAAAACGTTCTGGAGCGCGCAAAAGCGGCAGGCGTGACGACGCTTGTCTTTACTGTTGATATGCCAGTACCTGGCGCACGCTACCGCGACATGCACTCAGGTATGAGTGGTCCTAATGCAGCAATGCGCCGTGTATTTCAGGCGATGCGTCACCCGAGCTGGGCACTGGATGTAGGCATGCTGGGTAAACCTCATGATTTAGGTAATATCTCAACTTACCGTGGTGAACCAACGAAGTTAGAAGATTACATTGGTTGGCTAGGCGCTAACTTTGACCCTTCAATTTCTTGGAAAGATCTAGAGTGGATTCGTGACTTTTGGGATGGCCCAATGGTGATCAAAGGCATTCTGGATGAAGAAGACGCAAAAGACGCGGTGCGCTTTGGCGCGGATGGTATTGTGGTATCCAACCACGGCGGTCGTCAGCTAGATGGTGTGCTTTCTACCGCTAAAGCTCTGCCAAGCATCGCTGACGCGGTAAAAGGTGATCTTAAGATATTTGCTGACTCTGGTGTTCGTACTGGATTGGATGTAGTTCGCATGCTTGCTCTTGGCGCGGACTGTACGCTTCTGGGTCGCTCTTTTGTCTACGCACTGGCTGCACAAGGTGGTACTGGTGTAGAGAACCTGCTTGACCTTTACGACAAAGAAATGCGTGTAGCGATGACGTTAACAGGTGCAAAAACTATCGCCGATCTTTCGCAAGACTCACTCGTAAAAATACCGAACTAAAGCCGATATACGACTAATAACGAGCCGTTCAAGGCTCGTTATTAGTATCTAATTAGCTAGGGGCTGTAAACGTGGTCGAAGAGTCATTCTAAAAGTAAGCGAGACCGGATGACAGAAACTAGCTAACTTGATGCACGTATTCGATTACGACTTGGTTGCCGTCGATAAATACGTTGCTAATATCGCCATCTACCGTTACTCGACTTTGCAGGTGTACAGAACCAATCGCAGACATTTCTCGCTCATTCAAAGTCGGAATCACTTGACTAGGTCGCACATGTAACTGGTCACACAGCTGTTTAACAAAACCTAACGTCAGGGGTGAACTACCACGTAAAAAGCCTGAAAACTCATGTAAGCTTACGCCTAGGCGTTTCGCCATATCCATTTGAGTAATGTGCATTTTGGCTTTTTGTGACATCCAAGTGTTATAGAGCGCATTTCTATCCTGCTCTGTAAATTCCATATCTGCCTCCGCTAATTTTAAGTGGCAATACCCTCTCATACTTGCTTCGGCTTAATGTTAGCGATAAGTCAAAGAACTTATAATTAAACGTTCAGGCCCTGTAAGGTAATGCTATTCAACTCTACCCACAATCATGCAGATTCAATACAATCTTGGTTAAATTTCTGGGGTGAGTGTTTAATATCTGCTACCTTTCTCACCAAGACTCATTTGAAATAAAGTTACTTATGTCACAGTGGTTTATCGACCTGCAAAATTATGTTCAGGCACATAGTCAGGATTGGAGCGGAAGCGTCCTTTTCATCACACTTGCCAGCTTTTTAGCCTGGGTAGCCTGGCGGTTAATTCGCTCCCGCTTGGCCATTTTGGTAGAAAAAACGCAATTCCATTGGGATGATATGCTACTACAGGCACTAAAAGCGCCCGTGAGTACACTCATTTGGTGTTGGCCTGCAACCGTATCACTCGGCATTATTTTAGAAAGCGAGCTAAACGACAAGATAGACTGGCTGAGCACGCTCAAGCTCATTTTGGTCATCAGCATATTGGTCTGGACCTTAATGAGGTTAATCACCAATGTAGAAGAATACGTACTCGAACAGCAAAAACGCGACGAAACGACGGTTCAAGCTATCGCAAAAGTGGCTCGCTTGTTCTTCGCGACGCTGGGCATTCTCACGATCATGCAAGCGTTCGGTCTTTCTCTATCAGGTCTGCTCACCTTTGGTGGTGTCGGTGGTTTGATTGTGGGTTTAGCCGCCAAAGATTTACTGTCTAACTTCTTTGGTGGTTTGATGATCTATTTCGACCGTCCATTTAAAGTCGGGGATTGGGTCCGCTCGCCAGACAGAGAGATCGAAGGCACTGTTGAACGTATTGGGTGGCGCATGACGATAATTCGCACGTTTGATAAACGTCCTCTTTACGTACCCAACTCGGTTTTCAGTAATATCGTGGTAGAAAATCCCTCTAGAATGCTCAACCGACGCATTTATGAAAAAATTGGCCTTCGCTATGACGATGCAGATAAAGTGCCGGAGATCATTACCGCAATCAAAGAGATGCTAAAGACTCACAAAGACATCGACGCTCGTCAAACGCTGATTGTGAACTTTGATTCCTTTGGGCCATCGTCATTAAACTTCTTTATTTATACCTTCACCAAGACGGTTAACTGGGTGCGCTACCACGAGGTGAAACAGGATATTTTACTGCAAGTTGTCTCAATTATCAAAGAGCATAATGCAGACATTGCGTTCCCGACTCAAACGCTCAAGTTGGATCCGATTCAAATGGCCAACGCAACAGGACAAGATGACAGCGGCGGCTTTTAAGAAACGGACCACAATAAGCCCACTCTCGATAACGTGGGCTTTTACATTATGATTTAGCAGCCGTTATTGCTTGGTCAAAATCAGACGCGCATTCAATGGTTGAACCGGACGATTGTTCTCACCCATTGCTTTTTCAAACTTTTTGATTTGCTCAGCAGAAATCGTCTGCGGATCTTTAATCACTAACCAACGTACCCCTTCTGAACACGGTGGTGTGGTTAAAGAACCATTGAAACGGTAATAGTCTTTGTCACTAGGAATTAGTGCACTCGCATCAAATGGTGCACGAATAGTAACGTTGTTGTCTTTTTCAGGGACACTTTCAAGTAAGTTTGCAAGCGCAGGGTTGGCATCCCCCTCCTCGAAGAACACCGCAACAACCGCAAGGTTTCCTTGGTCATCAGCATGAACGTAGTGCGCCTCTAACGGGTAGGATTTACCATCAACATGGTTTTCTGACGGGGTATGGAAGTGGAATTGCTTGAGGTTAAATGGCTTATCATCAATTAGAAGATTGTTATCGCCTTCTAGACTCGTTTGCAACGTATGACCATTGTTCGTCAGTGAAACTACTTTACCTTTATAGTCTAATTGAAGCTTGGCTAATTCTGCCTGAACCGCAGACTGAATGTTAATCGGGCTCTGGTTTTTCCCCTGTGAACATTCAGCAGCAAATTCACCCCAATGTTCGGGACCATGGTTACCTTCATACCCCCAATTTGCAGCATGTGCCGTACCAAGCAATGTTAGGGACAAACCTAGCGCAGTGAGTGACTTATTCATTATGTTACCTTATTCCATCAAGTGAAGTATTTAAACCTCGTTATACTAATCCCAACGGGACCGATCGGAATAGTCTGAAAACTATGATTACGAACAAACTATGGAAGCAACCCCTCTGACCGTATAATCGTTAGTTCTCTTACCGGTTACAGGTTCACCGCACATCACACAACCAAGTCCATAAACTGCCTATGCTAAAAAAACTAAGGACGAAAGGGACAACCGCCCATTCTAAGCATCTAAAAGCAGACCCATAACGAAATTTAATAGGCCTGCTTGCTGAACGAATTACGTGTCAATACGTAAATTTACAAAGGCTTAACGTTAGTTGCACAGGGACCTTTCTGCCCTTGCCCTAATTCATATTCTACTTTCTGACCATCACTCAGCGATTTATAACCACTCATTTTAATTTCCGAGTGATGGACGAATAAATCTTTGCTGCCATCATCTGGGGTGATGAAGCCAAATCCCTTATCCCCATTGAACCACTTAACTATTCCTGTACTCATATTCTCAATCTTCATATTTGGTGAACTATGGATGACTTACCTTGCTATCACCATCGCAAGAGCCGTTTTGTTTTAAAGTTTTTATTAGCTCAAAATAGGCTAATTGATTAGATACGAATCAAACGATAAGTAACCATTAGCTTAGTATGGACAACAGATAAAGAAATTGCTGAAAATAATTGGAATGACCGCTGTAAAAAAAGCAGATACCCACGAAATCGCAGGTGCGCAGGGACTTAGTGACTTAATTCTTTCTGTTGCATATATGTACCATATTTTCATATGCCTCTTATTTAACATTAAATTATGGGGTGCGCGTCACACCAAAACCTTAAAGCACCAACTAATCTGTTGTATATAACAAAGTTTCATACTTAATAAGGTATGAATCAATTTTCGTCAGCTCGTCAGTAGGTTAATTTATATGCAACTTTATGGGTCTTGCCCTTATTGTAAGAAGAAAACGGTGTTTAATCGCATACACCGAACATTTATAGAAAGAGTTTTTCGAAGCAACTATTTAAAGTATGAGTGTGTCAGTTGTTCAGCAGAAGTCTTTTCTCACCGAACTCAGAGAGACATAGTGCTACATCGAGATGGGATATTAAATGAACATGGGAGCTTAGATGAACAATGAAAGCACCTGTGCCGGCCAAACTGAATGTTTAGGTCATCTTATGACAAGACCCGTTTGCGTTGAGCTTTGTGCGTATATAACCTGTATTTTCCAACGATTTCCTAAACTTAATGACGGCAGTCTCTGCTTGTTGCTGAAAAATTATGGGCTTGCCTTAGACAAAGTAAAAAACCCGAGTGTTAAAGTAACACTCGGGTTTTTACTCCCTTGAAGGGCTTAACTGATTGGCATTCCCCTTTACGGAGTACTTTTCTTATTCTGAATGGTTATTCCCAATCAAGGATAACTTTTCCGGAAGCCCCGCTGCGCATAGCGTCGAAGCCTTTTTGGAAGTCATCGACTTTGAAGTGATGGGTAATAACTGGTGTCAGATCTAGGCCAGATTGAATCAATGAAGCCATCTTGTACCAAGTTTCGAACATCTCACGTCCGTAGATACCTTTGATAACCAAACCTTTGAAGATAACTTGGTTCCAGTCGATCCCCATGTCTGATGGTGGAATCCCCAGAAGTGCAATACGGCCACCGTGGTTCATGGTTGTCAGCATTGAGTTGAATGCAGAAGGGTTGCCCGACATCTCTAGGCCTACGTCGAAGCCTTCAGTCATGTTCAACTCTGCCATTACATCTTCTAGCTTCTCTTCTGCTACGTTAACTGCGCGTGTTACACCCATTTTACGAGCAAGATCTAGACGGTACTCATTGACATCGGTGATAACAACGTGACGTGCACCTACGTGTTTTGCAACTGCCGCTGCCATGATGCCAATTGGGCCAGCACCGGTGATCAGCACATCTTCACCAACCAAATCGAAAGAAAGTGCGGTGTGTACAGCGTTACCAAACGGGTCGAAGATCGATGCTAGATCGTCAGAGATCTCATCTGGAATCTTAAATGCATTGAACGCAGGGATAACCAAATATTCTGCAAATGCACCTTCACGGTTTACACCTACACCGATCGTATTACGACAAAGGTGTGTGCGACCACCACGGCAGTTACGGCAGTGACCACAAGTAATGTGACCTTCACCAGATACGCGATCGCCGATTTCAAAGCCACGAACTTCCTGACCAATCGCCACGACTTCACCCACATACTCGTGGCCAACAACCATTGGTACTGGAATGGTTTTTTGCGACCACTCATCCCAGTTGTAGATATGGACATCTGTACCACAAATTGCCGTTTTCTTAATTTTGATTAGAATGTCGTTGTGGCCAACCTGAGGTTTTTCCACCTCAGTCATCCAGATGCCTTCTTCAGGCTTTAGCTTTGATAATGCTTTAATTTTCATAATGTAACCTAAACTAAAGGTGCTAAACGTTAGCACCTAAAAGCCTTAAATAATGCCCATGTCCTTACCAACCTGGATGAACGCGTCGATCGCACGATCCAATTGCTCACGAGAGTGCGCCGCTGACATTTGAGTGCGGATGCGCGCCTGGCCTTTTGGTACAACAGGGAATGAGAAGCCGATTACGTAGATGCCTTTTTCTAGTGCGCGTTCAGCGAACTCAGCCGCCACTTTTGCATCACCAAGCATAATTGGGATGATTGCGTGATCTGCACCGCCCATAGTGAAGCCAGCTGCTTCCATACGAGCACGAAAATGCGCTGCGTTTTCCCACAGGCGGTCACGCAGGTCACCGCTTTCTTCTAGTAGGTCTAGAACGCGGATTGACGCATTAACGATTGCCGGAGCAACCGAGTTTGAGAATAAGTATGGGCGAGAACGTTGGCGCAACCAGTCGATAACTTCAGCTTTACCAGCTGTGTAACCGCCTGAAGCGCCGCCCATTGCTTTACCAAGCGTACCTGTGATGATGTCGATACGGTCAACGACGTCATGGTATTCGTGCGTACCCGCACCAGTTTTACCCATAAAGCCAACCGCGTGAGAATCATCAACCATGGTTAGTGCGCCGTATTTTTCTGCCAGATCACAGATAGCAGGAAGGTTTGCGACTACGCCATCCATTGAGAACACGCCATCAGTAACGATAAGAATATGGCGAGCACCCGCTTCTTTTGCCGCAATAAGTTGTTGCTCTAGCTCTTCCATGTTGTTGTTTGAGTAGCGGAAGCGCATTGCTTTACACAGGCGAACACCATCAATGATAGATGCATGGTTTAATGCATCCGAGATGATGGCATCTTCTTTACCAAGAATGGTTTCAAACAGACCTGCGTTTGCGTCAAAGCAAGAGGTGTAAAGAATCGTATCTTCTTTACCTAGGAACTTAGACAGTTTCTCCTCTAGTTCCTTGTGGATGTCTTGAGTACCACAAATAAAGCGTACCGATGCCATACCAAAACCATGCTCGTCCATACCCGCTTTACCTGCTTCAATCAGTGCTGGGTGGTTAGCAAGGCCTAGATAGTTATTTGCACAGAAGTTCAGTACTTCTTCACCGGTAGATATTTTCACAGCAGCTTGCTGTTGCGAGGTGATAATACGCTCGGCTTTGTAAAGACCTTCAGCCTTCACTTCTTCAATTTGCTGTTGAATCTGTTGGTAAAATGCAGAAGACATTCGCAATTCCTTCTTGATTACGTTGGCGAGTTTTTACTCGTTTTGAATTTGGTTGAGCCTTTATGTGACGGGCGTCACCGGCGATCACTTATCAATTAATTGTAGTGTAATTCAAAGCAGGAAGAGGGATTATCCCTTGAGGTGGAAAAGCATTGATGAATTTGAGGCACAAATATCCTCAATGCTTTTCTATCGCGTTGTATTAAAAGGACTTATAGCCAATTTGGCTGTTTCAACAAGGCTTCAAACTCCTCTGCTGGCAGTGGGCGACTATAGTAGAAACCTTGTCCGAACTCACAATTTAGGTTTTTCAGGTAATCGACATGTCGGCGCTCTTCTATTCCTTCAGCAACAATTTCTAGATTAAGTGCTTTCGCCATCGCAACAATCACGTTGACCAATTCTCGGTCAGAGTCGTTTTCAAACACGTTTTGCATGAATGCTCGATCTATTTTCAAACGGTCAAATGGGAATTTTTGCAAGTAACTCAGAGCCGAATAGCCAGTACCGAAATCATCCATCGTCAATTTAGTCCCTAGTGCCCGTAACTTATCTAGGATGTCCAACAGTTCTTGGTTATGGTTAAACAGCAAGCTTTCAGTTACTTCAACGTCAAACTTCTCAGGAGAAAGGCCTGACGCGTTTAAACTTTGCTTAACGAACTCGAGTAAACGCTCACAATACCGGAACTGAACGCTTGAGAAATTGACTGACATAAACAGAGGAGCGATAGTTTGCCATTGCGCCGCCTGATGACAGGCTTGATGAATCGCAAACTCACCCACTTGGTGAATCAAGCCATTTTTCTCTGCAATAGCAATAAATTCTTCCGGGTTAACAAAACCGTATTTAGTATCATGCCAGCGCATCAAAGCTTCTGCTCCGACAATCTTGCCACTTTTCAGTTCAATAATCGGCTGATAGTAAAGTTGTAACAACTGATTGGAAATGGCATTACGCAGACGACTTTCTAGATCAAGGTACCGCTGTAAATCGTGATTCATATTCTGGTTGTAAAAACAGAAAGCATCACGACCATCTTGTTTCACTCGATACATTGCCATATCAGCGCAAGCAAGTAATTGCTCTGCAGTTTCACCATCATCAGGGAATACTGACATTCCGATACTGCTAGTGAGGAAAAATTCATGATTGTTCCACACCAAAGGCGCATCGAACGCAGATAAGACACTCGAAGAAACACGCTTAGCTGCTTCGACATCGGGTAAGTCAGGCACGACCAATAGGAATTCGTCACCGCCAATTCTGGCCAGTAAATCCGTTTTCCTTGCGACGCCATGCAGACGTTGTGCACTTAACTTAAGGATTTCATCACCAACAAAATGTCCCATGGAATCGTTGATCTGTTTAAAGTGATCCAAATCGATAAACATAACAAGCACTTTGGATCCACTGCGAGAGGCACGCATCAACTCAAATTCAAGCCGCTCCGAACCATAGCTGCGGTTAGGTAAGTTTGTTAATGTGTCATACTTAGCCTGAAACTCGAGCTCTTTTTCAGACGCTTTACGCCGCTCTATTTCATTGGTTAACTTTTCATTTTGCCGAGAGAGAAAATCTTTACGCTTTTTCTCTTCTTCTAATTTTACTTTTAATTCGATTTGATTATGGTTTGCAATAAATGCATAACACAAACCAATAACAATCATAACGGCAAAAATGCTTAAACCTAAAATAAATAAGCGAGAAGTGTAAATATCACTTTGACTTAAAGGCTCAAACCAAGCTCTTAATTTAAAATGGTATCGTTCAACTGGCACCTCAAAATAGATTTTATTTGTCAGTTTTTTTGGTTGCAATGATTGCACGCGTTGTTTATCTGTAGAATTCTTAGTTATTGAATCCCACACAACCATCTCAACATTTTTGACATTGAGAACCATACGACTGTAGCTATCTTCATGCTCTTGATTAGTCAATTGCTCAATCACTACATTTGTATTGATATCAGCAACAATAAAAGCAACTTGTTTGCCTGAAAACTCGACTCTTTTGACAACTTGAATGAGTGTGCCATCCCCCTCTTCAGACGCGTAGACCTCCTCGTTATGGCCATGTTCTATCAGAAGCTTATGGGCATCTATCGGCTGTGAATTGTGTTGCCCTGTGGAGATGATGGTTCTTCCATCACCTCCCACCAGCGTCAACTTGTTATAAATATGACTATTGTTGATTTTCTTACTGGAGATCTTACTATCAAAACGATATTCAAGATTGATGAGACTGGCTCCTAAACCATACTCCATGGACATGCCAGACGCCAAATTGGCAAAAAATGTCTGAACGGCCTTGTCAGAGGATAAATTCTCAATGTCTTCACTTGCAATCGTAAATAAGTTCTCAAGTGTACTTGCATAGCTTTTTACTTTTAAGTCTAATTCTCTATATTGTGATTCTTTTAATTTATTTTGGCCTAGACTTGTAACAACAATAAGCATTGTCAAATAGACAGACACTAATATTGCACTTACTGTTATTATTTTTTTACTGGATATTTTTTTTACAACCTTTTTCATTAATTTGTCTTACTTTCTTCTATGAAGTAATCATTATAAAAGTAGTAAATCGATGGATAATATTTCTTCACCAACTTTTCATACGTTCCATTTTGTTTAATCAAGTTCAAATAGCTATCAAATGCTTCGCGTAATTCTGGTGAATTTTTTCGAAATGCCACAGCCATCTTTTGGTTTTCTGATATTGGACCAATAACTTTTATTTCACCTGGCCATTTCTCAAGTGCGATAAGTGTGTCAGCGACATCTAACAAGGTACTTTCAGCATCGTTCTTCATGATAGCAGGTACCATCTCATTGAGAAGGCGATGACCATCCGGAAGAATGACTTTAGCACCCGTGTCGTATAAATCATAAAGATTGGGATCAAGGCAAGAGTGTTCCAAAGCAAGTACCTCTCTCCCATCAATCAGGTTTTTTACCACATCAATATCTTCCTCAATTGAACCTGTAGGCCTTATTGGAGAAAGTGAAGAATCTGTTCTGGAGACGACCCAAACGCCAGAGGGGAAGTAATCCTGTGAAAAGTCGACAACCTCGGCTCTCCAGTCGAGGATGGTCACACCATTCGCAATTAAATCGCCTTCAATGGGTGTCGTTTCTCCCAATACTGCTCGTTTCTCTTGGTAATGAGCATGCTGGCCAATGAGCTTTCCGATCATATTGCTCCACTGCGCAGGCACGTATTCATAACGTACCCCCAATGACTGAGCGAAACCTCTAACTATGTCTACATCAAACCCTGTGAGTGTTTCCATTTCACCTTGTTCGATATAAGAAACAAAGTTGGCATAAGGAACACCGATATGGCGTAAGACTCCACTCTCGCGGATCTCTTCGAGATCACTTGACCAAACCGAAGAGGACATAACGGTAGCTGCTATTAACCCCATCGCAGTTACGGTTCGTTTAAGTATCTGGACTGACATAGTGAATAACCTTTATTTTCACAAAGCGCCCAATCTCGGGCGCTTACGTGATCAACAACAACCTTAGAACGAGTAGTACAAGTCAGTAATAGCTTGCACTAGCCCTTCTACATCTTGCTCATCATGGAACAAGTGTGTAGAGATACGAAGCGCATACGTATCGTCTTGATCATCTTTGTACAACTTAAAGTTCGTCGTACGGATGATGTAACCGTACTCCTCGCGTAAGCGATCTCGGAACTCCGTGAGAATGTCGCCGTCCATCACATTATCAAAAAATGGGTTGAACGTCGTGATACCACTGGTTAGACCTTCTACATTTGGCGAGAAGACTTTTGCTTGTGGCAAAGCCTCAGCGAGTAACTCTTTACACAGTCCACCTAAAGCAAGAACACGCTCTTCAATTCGATCTCGGCCGATTTCATCCCACATTTTACAGCTATCGGTTAACGCTTGTTTCGCAGGGAAGTTATCGTTACCAATGTACTGAAGCTGGATCTGTTTACCTAAGTAATCAGCGTGAGAAAGTGATGAGTTAATCAACCACAATGGGTTCTCACGTTGCCAATAATCATTCAAACGTTCGCCAAGACTGTTATCACCTTTACGTACGTATAAAATACCAGTCGCACCTGCACCACACTGCCATTTATGACCAGAACCTGCATAAAAGTCACAGTCTAAGTCGTGGAAATCAAGATCGAACATACCAATGGTGTGAGCACCATCGATCATCGTTGGGATTCGGTATTCTTTTGCGAGATCACAAATCGCCTTTGCGGGCAAAGTCGTACCCGTTTTGTAAGTGATATGAGAGAAAACGATCAACCGTACATTATCGTTAGATGCAATGGCATCACGAAATGCTTCAACATAATCTTCTTCAGACACCTCTTCCGTACCAGTAAACACCGGTAATTGGATCTCAACAACCTCAGCACCAAAACGCTGTTTTGCTACGTTAAGAGGCGAAAGAGCAGCCACATGTTCATGGTGCGTTGTTAGGATCACGTCACCCTCTTCGAAATGCAGTCCGTTGATGATTGTGCATAAACCATCAGTGGTATTACGGCTAAGAATGATCTCTTCCGCATCTGCGCCAAAGCCCTCTGCAATTTCCGCCGCCATATCAGTAACATGTGGCCAAGAGCCAAACTTACCCTGCATATCCCATGGGTATTTTGCTACCAGCTTGTTATTTTCTTCGTAGTTTTCTAGTACATGCTTCGGCATGGAGCCTGTTGTACCAACATTCATGTACGTAGTTTTCTTATCCAAAACGAACTGTTTTTGTACTTTACGCCAAAATTGTTTATCGTTTTTTCTACCTAGACCTTGGCGGCTCCAGTTAATTTTCTGCTCACCTGCTTGTGCGATGCCTGAGAAGGCTGAAGCACTCACACCAGCAACAACGGCACCCGTTGCTCCTTTCAGAAAATTACGGCGGCTGCGATCAGTCCTAGTAGATTCCTTGTTGCTCATCTTTTTCATTCCTTGTCGAAATTAGCCATCATATTGTTAATTAACTGCACGTAACTATTTGTTACTACAGCATTATTACTTATTAAAACTAGACTTTAATTTGTTTCTGCGTCGTTAAGTGATCTTTATTCCATTTTTCTACCAAGATGATGACATAAGAAACAACTCAATTATCAATAAATACCAAACCAAGCTCATATTAAATGGTGGTTGAATTAGAGCGTATTAATAGGAAATTTTTTTATTTATTACATCATTTCAAATAGGTAAGACCATAATCATTAAGTTCTTCTCTTCGCTTGAGGTTAGCAGGATTGGTTTTTGCTAAACACCAGCTCCTTACACCCTATTAAAAATGTCGTGAAAGCGAGACAAACACACTTGAACTAAGCCATGCAGTGCCAGAAAATACCGTCATTACGCGCTACAAAACCGAAACCTATGGTTAATACAAAACTTATCGCCCTTCTTCCTGATCTCGCCTCGTTTATCTTGGTGGTCAACGAAGGTAGCTTTACCGCCGCCGCTAAACAACTTGGTGTCACGCCTTCTGCTTTGAGCAAATTGATCACAAGATTGGAGCATGCGCTTTCGGTGAAATTATTTGAACGCACCACTCGTAAACTGCTTATCACTCAAGCGGGTCAAAAAGTCTATGACCAAAGCATTGCGATGGTTAACGCAGCACAGCAGGCGGTCGAACTTTCTGCACAAGATCATACTGAGCCAACTGGCGCGCTCACCGTGGCCGCACCAGAAGCGTTTTTAAATTCTGTGCTTCAACCCTTTGTCTTACCTTTTTTACAGCGCTATCCGAAGATTCAGTTAAGACTCCGTGCTGCAGATGGCGAAATCGATCTGTTTCGTCAAGGTATCGACGTCGCCTTCAAGTTAACCGATAAACCTGACGAGAATCTGGTATTAAAAGAGATCAGCAAAACCAACCTGGTTTTGTGTGCATCGCCGGACTACCTAACTGAGCACGGGATGCCGGATCACCCAACTCAGCTTGAACAGCACGATTGTATTTATCTCGCAGAGAACGATAAAGACAACATTTGGTCATTTTTTAAAGAAGAGGCATTCCACTCAGTTGCGGTAAATGGTCGCTACGCGGTAAACCACTCGCAAATGCGCTTAAATGGCGTTAAAGCAGGCTTAGGTATTGGCATTTTTCACGACTTTGTCGTTAAAGAGGCACTAGAAACTGGAGAAGTTGTCGAAGTGCTTGCAGATTGGATGATCAAGAGTAACTATCACGGCGCGGTTGCCATGCAGTACCCACAAACGAAATACATGCCAGCGCGCTTGCGTGTATTTATCGATTTCGTCAATGAATACTTGGTTACAAAGGAACCCAGCCATGTTTAATGCGATTCATCACGTCGCCATCATATGCCATGATTACCCAACGTCTAAACACTTTTATACCGAAATATTGGGCCTGCCAATTATTGCAGAAAATTACCGCGCAGCACGGGATTCTTACAAACTTGATCTCGCATTGCCTGATGGCAGTCAAATTGAATTATTCAGTTTTCCGGGTGCGCCAGAGCGCCCAAGCTTTCCAGAAGCTCAAGGCTTACGTCATCTGGCTTTTCAAGTTGATGACATTGAAGAAGTCAAAGAATATCTTGAATCAAAAAATATAGAAGTAGAACCTATTCGGATAGATGAATTCACGGGTAAAGCATTTACTTTCTTCCAGGATCCGGACCAGTTGCCTTTGGAGTTGTATCAGAAGTAAACAGTGAGGAAGGAAAACGTGGATATATTTAAGGTGCTCGGCTAGAACGTAACGTGTATCAGAGAAAGTCTAAGATTGATTAAGCTATGGCTGGCGGTGCCCTTGGAACTGGTGTCTCAAATCGTACACTTAGAGCCAAAAAAGTGTAACGTTCAGAAATAACCGAGCTCAGTCGCAAAAGTAAAGGTGTAGTTGGAAGTGAGTCGTGATGAAAGGGTGAAAAGTAACTGAATGGGCAGGGTTTTCCCTTATGGGTGACTGAGTTGTCTCCCTCTTCAACCTGTATCAATTCAAAGCCGTTAAGTGTACATAGCGTTGCCCATACGCCCATACTATTGCCATGCGCATTAATAACAGGCATCAGGGTTACCAGCGCCCAACTCAAGGCACTGACAAACAACATGGAGCGATAAAAAGGAATTAATCTACGCATAACGATAACTTAACAAATTTCATACAGCGTAACCAATTCTAAGTTCAAGCTCAATAAAGGATTTTAGACTCAGCGCTATTTTTCGTCACAAACAAAAAGACCCACAGAGTTGCGGGTCTTGAAATCATAAGACTGTTAGCAAAAATTAACCAAACAGCTTGCTCCAGATACTTGGGTTGCGTTTGTCGTGGTACTCTTCTCGCAAGCTGTCAATTTCACGCAGTTGCGCTTTCGCTTCGGTAAGATTACCCGCATCTAAGTCCGCTTCGATGCTGTCTAGTGTCACCGACAACTTGTTGAAGCCTTCAAGAAACGTATCAAACTTTTCCGGTGGGTAATTACCGCGCTTAGATTGCTCAACGATCGCTTGTAAACTATCAATGGCTGTTTTCATGGTTTCAACATCCGACGCTTCGGCCGCTTGTTTGAAATCCATCTTCATTTGTTTCATGTTCTGTTTTAGATCGACAGCTTCCGCCATTGCGTAGCTTGAGCCCAACGCAATCGCACACCCTAAAACTAAAGGACGTAACATCTTCACTTCTCCATTTTTAGTGCCGAATTCTATGTCGGCTTTGTTTATCCTAATCATCTTTCGTTAAGGATGATTCGGATAGTTAAGCTACGCAGTGTAAAGGAAACGCACTCACGGTGCATTCCGAAAATGTAATCAAGTTTATGCGTGGCGCATTTCATCATATTCTGCAATGGGTTCTCGCCCGCGACGCTCCAAGAACGACAAGAACTGCTTAGCCGAGTGTGTAATGACGCTCTCGCTTTTAATACCCACATTGTCCATCAGTTCACCAACCAGATCGAGGTTACCGACATCATGGCAAAAATGGGCGTCGCTGCCTGTCGTAAAAAACACACCCAACTCTTTGCCTATCTGAGCGATCTCATAACAACGATCAACACTACCCACACGGCTGTTTCCTCTTAGGGTTGTATTGTTGATCTCAATCGCAACGTGATGTTCTTGCGCACATTTCAAGACCGTCTCAAAATCAAAGTCAAAATTAGGGTTACCCAAGTGCCCAAGTGCATCAACACGACCACTTTGGATAACATTGAGTAACGCTTCTGTATGGGTTTCCCGATTCGATGGAACAAACACTGGCTCATGGAAACTGGCAATGACCCAGTCAAGATTACGGTCAACGCTTGACGGGATATCAATATCGCCTTCAATATTTAGGATATTAGCTTCAACGCCACGAATGATGGCAACACCTTCGAGATAACGAGGCAGAATTTTTTGGTTGGAGAAAAACCAGTAATGAGGCGCACCCGGCATTGATTCTGCGTGGTCGGTAGTGCAGAACATGACGAGCCCGTTCTCTTTTGCCGACTGAGCGTTTTCAATCAACGTACTATAAGCGTGCCCGCTGGCATACGTGTGTGTATGGGTATCAACCTTAAATTCCATCATTTACTCTCTTAGATTTGCAGGTTATCGGGTATTGTATACCCAAATGATGTCAAGATGCAGGTTATCAAGCCTAAACTCACCATTCCCTTTATCGACAAGCATCAATTGATCTACTCTAATGAAAGCTCATACAAGTATGAACAAAGAGAAAATATGAGCCATCTTATGCTTGTTTGGATCTTAACTAAAATGAAAACAATAACTCTAACGATAAGGATCAGGTTATGAGGTTAAATCATGTTTTGATTAGCGGGGCTTTCCTCATTTTGCCTATAACGACTTTTGCAGATGCCGATGCCACCTCCTCTGAACAAGATATCTCTACTGCTATCATTGGCGGTGAGCCAACCACGTTGAATCAGCTGCCATTTTTTGCTCGCTTGATATTACATAAGACAGGGGCCAGCTCATTCTCTAATATCTGTGGCGGCTCTATTGTGAATGATCGCTACATTTTAACCGCGGCACATTGCGTAGAGTCAGGGGTGTTTACTGATGGATGGAGCGCTGATGATCTACGTGTTTTAGTGAAAAATCCGACCATGGATGACGTTTATGTCTCCGAATTTAAAGACGTTCGCAGTATAACCATTCATCCAAGATATAATTCGGCCTCTTTATGGATTAATGACCTGGCCCTGCTAGAACTCTCCCAACCTATTACTGATAACGTGCAGTCCATCACCCTGCCCCAGGATTTTGGTGATTACAGTGACGCAGAGGTTTACCAAATCTTTGGTTTGGGACAGACCTCGACGAATGACACTTCGAGCACAAACTATTTGCGCTGGGCAGAAGTTGAACCATTGACCGACTCCGAATGCGCCGCATTGGTTTCCGGCTACAACGCTCAAGAGACTTTATGTGCAAATGGGTTTGAGGACAGGGCATATACCGGTATCTGCAGTGGCGATTCCGGCGGACCACTCACCTACGTAGATGGTAACGGCATGTATCAACAGATTGGTATCGTCAGTTATGGTTCATCCGATTGTGAATCTGCAGACATACCGAGTGTGTTTACCGAAATACTTAACTACGCCTCGTGGATCGAGCAGCAAACCAATTCTGGTGTAAAAACCAGTTATAACGCAGAGTTAGCCGCAACAGAAGATTATCACAGTGAGGGGGATTCTCAGTTTTATGAACAAGGCGGCAATGACGATGGAGGCAGTGGTGGTTCAGTCGGTGCAGGCTTCTTGTTTATAGGGGGATGGCTTGGTTGGATACGTCGGCGTCAATCTAACAAAGATTCGGCGACATAAAGACAACCGCTATCAAAGCAATGGATGATTATTTGACCTTTAGTGTCTGTCCAAAAAGAAAGCAGCCTCCGACTTAGATTGGAAGGCTGTTGTTGCTCTAGCGACGAATATAAATAGCAGTAGCGTCTAACGCTTTTCCTTCCGGTATTCGAAAGCCCACTTTTAACATGGTGTTGTGCAGTACTTTGTTAAACAATTCGAACTCCACCGTCTCTTTTAATTGGTTTAGTTGCTGTGTTTTCAACTCAGGGAAGTTCATTAGCGCTTCTTTGCGTATATTTTTCAACTCTTCGCTATTAATACTTTGTTTCCTTAGTAATTTATTCCCGATAAAACTTTCATAAGCGCGAGCGCATTTCATCAACCGCAAAACAAATTCATTCATTGTTATCTTTCTTTTCACTATGGTCTGACGTTGAGAACACGTGTTTATATTGTGTTCCTGCCTTCTGAAAAGATAGCAAGAAGTGTCACCAGTGACATGTAGGAATAATCCTAACAGAGTGAAAGAAATTACGGACTATTCCTTTCACTTCAGATAATTAACGAAAAGCCTACATTCTTGCCAATAGTTAATTGAACAATAGTTTTATCGGGCGTGGAACCAGAATCAACTCGTTGGGATCCTGATAACCATAGGTATAACTAATCACGTTATCAACTAATTGAATAGTGAGCTTTACCGCTACACTGATTCTTTGCACCATAATTAAGGATTGAAGATGCTTACTTTTTTGCTGACCGTTGTCGTGATGCTCGCTTTTGCTGCCAACTCTCTGTTATGTCGCGCGGCATTGGTCGATGGACTAAGCGATGCGGGAAGCTTCACACTCATCCGGTTAATCTCTGGGGCTGCCACCCTTATATTTTTTCTGGTTGTCACTGGTACCTGGCATTCTGAAAAACCGACCAGCCGCTTTAAAGTACTCTCTGGGGTGACGTTATTTGGCTATGCGGTATTGATTTCGTATGCCTATCTAAATATGGATGCCGGAACGGGTGCGCTGCTCCTATTTGGGGCTGTACAGTTAACCCTTCTAACTTTGCATTGGTGGCAAGGTGAACGATTCAAAACCTTAGAAGTGATTGGCATCGCCGTCTCCATTCTCGGTTTTGCTTGGCTAATGCTTCCATCTGCAACCCGTCCGGATACCTGGTCGACACTCCTTATCGTGATATCTGGAGTGTGTTGGGCACTCTTTACAGCGCTTGGCAAAAATGCTCCATCACCTAGCAGTGGTATTGCATGGGGCTTTATCGCCGCCTCTGTGATCGGCTTGCTCCTCTCCCCTTTTCTCCTCTCTTCGGTCAATCTCACTATCGAGGGGATCTTACTGGCTATCACCTCCGGTGTGCTGGCATCAGGGATCGGTTATTTACTCTGGTATCACGTAATACAGAAACTGACCCTGCTTCAAGCCGCAATAAGCCAACTTTCTGTACCCGTTATAGCCCTAGTACTCGGGTCTATTCTGCTCGATGAATCCCTGTCACTCCATTCCATCCTCACCAGTACAATCATTTTAGGTGGTATCGCGCTGGTCTTTTTGTCTCGCTCTCAAAGCGCAAGTAAAGAGTAATACAACCTATACAACTTGATAAAAAATAAAACTTTTCCCATCAAATACCTATTCATCATCTATGCTTTTTAAAGGCAGTGGCATAGATGACAATAGACAAAAGCCCTGCTTAGCATTTGTGATTTAAAGAAAGCTTGGCTAGGAAATACCCGTAAATCTGTTTCATAAATAAGACTGTGAAGAAGTAGCGGTTTTTATCAATTACCTAAAGTCCCTAGTACTGACAAGGGGTAGAGCTAGATTGACCACTTTATAGGCATCTGGTTTTGACACAAGATTTACAATCCGCTTCTTTTTACTCGTTATATTCCGCCGACTCAAATACAGTTGGCACAACAATCCAGCCTTAGCTTTTAATAACAAAATCATTAATTTGAAACGATAAGCCTGAGCAAACTTTGACTATGAACGACAAGATTAAATTTGCTATAAAAGTATCGCTTAGCCTCACCTTGGCTTATCTGATCCCCTTTGCGATGGGTTGGCCGCAGGCATCTACTGCTGCAACCACAGTGATGCTGATCGCCACAACAGGCAGTCGCCGAGAGTCTCTCGCAAAAGGCACACTACGTGTTCTCGGCACTCTGGTCGGCGCGGTTATTGGCTTGTTACTCGTTGGGCTCTTCGCGCAAGACCGTCTGTTATATATGCTGAGCGTGTCCGTTGTCGTTTCATTTATCTTTTATTTTCGCAACGCTTACCAAAAAGACCCAACGTTACTGATGCTAACTGGCGTGATGACATTAATGATGTCCAACGGTGGTGATGCGGACGGCGCCTTTCTCTATGGTATCGATCGCGCCTATATGACAGTTTTTGGTGTGGTGGTCTACACACTTGTCGGCACCTTTCTATTCCCAGTCAAAACCGAACAAAACCTACGTCAGCTTATCGAGCAGTTAAATCAAACACAGCAAGCGCTGTTCGCTACGCTGGTTAATCGCTTTGAGCAGAAACATGAATCAGACCCACAGGCCATCGATGATTTAGAATCACCGGAGGAGTCAGAGCACAGAACTTCTCAACTCGATATCGACAAGCTCACCGAAGACATGTTTGTCGCGCAAAATAGCCTGGAACAACGATTCGCGACGGTAAGTGTCGAATGCAGCGATGTATCTGCGTATTTGAAAGAGTGGCGCCTGGCCGTTCATCTAAGCAAACAAATCACTCAACAACTATCGGTTGCCGTACATAGCCACTTCAGCCTGGAAGAAGATCGTCAGTGCATCACTCATTTTGATGAAACGATAGCGGAGATAGAACAGTTATTCCAAACATGTCAGCAGGTTTGGGAAGACAATGAACACGTTTATCGCGCTAAGGAATTTAAGGTTGATTACAATCAAGAGTCATTAGAATCGGTACCACATCTTACTAAAGGCTCTGCGATCACATTAGGTTTTCTGCTGGAATCAATGCATCAGAACCTTTCGCGCCTGGCTGAAAGTATCAGCTGTATAGATTCAGTGACGAACAACGTCTCGTTCCATATTGAAATCCCCAAGCCGAAAGGTAAGTTCTTGTGGTGGGATGCAGAAAACTTCAAAACAGCGGTCAAAACCTTCGTCACTTATTGGGTTGCGGGACTCATCTGGATTTACTTTAATCCTCCGGGTGGTTATTCGTTTGTGATTTTCTCGACCATATTTATGTCCTTGCTTTCCTTTGTGCCCGTGCACCCTATTTTGTTACTGGTGCTGTTCACTTTTGGTTTCTTATTTGCGGTGCCATCTTACCTATTTATCCTGCCGCAACTGGATCTGGGAATGGAGCTTGGTCTGTTTATCTTTATCTACACATTTGTTGGTTTTTACCTTTTCAATGGACCGATAACCATCTTCTACATGGTCGGCCTTTTTGTCCTGGGACTGGACAATAATATGTTCTACCACTTCGGCATCTTAATGACGATCATGACGCTGTTCTATCTGGTGGTATTTATGATTATTTTTTCTCACTACTTTCCGTTCAGTTCAAGACCCGAGCACCTTTTCTTAACCATAAAAGAACGCTATTTCCGGCATACGCGATCTCTGTTTGTCACCTATCAACAGCAGTCTGATTCTTTTCTCACGCCACTTAAACGTGCTTTGCATCTGGTGACGTTGAACGTATCGGCTAAGAAACTCAAAGTATGGGGTTCAAAAATCAATCACAAACATTTCGACCAAACAACGCCAGAAGCGATTGGTGCGTTCAGCAAAGCTTGTGATGTCCTGTGCAGCCACATCAATGTGCTCATGGTTGCTGAGAAAAAATTGTTGGCGAATCCGTTGATTAACCAGCTTCGTCAACAACATCGTGACTCTATCATTCCTTCAATGGTAGGGGCGTTAGCCAGCCACCAGGTTACAGCAGAACTCGACTCCGTTTTTAATCAATACAGTCTGGATTACCAGTCTTTCGAAGATAAATTGGAAGATTTTTTTAATGAGCTAGATTTATCTGACTACGCTTATTCAGAGATAGCCGGTTTTTATATCTTGCTGAATTTAAAACGGAACGTATTCGAAGCAATAAAACATTGCAAGCAAACCTACGAGGATATCGATTGGGTGAACTTACAGCAGAAGCGGTTTTAAAGGTAGGGGTATGATGCTGCAAAAATTAACGAAACCAAGCCTCGCCATAATAACTCTGATTGGGCTCAGTGCATGTACGACTGTGGGACCGGACTATATCCATCCACAGCAACCGGCTTTACCAAGTGATTGGTCATTGCAAAAAGCCGTTCAAGATACGGAGCAATCGGAACAGAAGGTACAACAGTGGTGGCAACAATTTAATGACCCAACGCTGAATCAACTGGTTGAACTGGCGAGCCAGCAAAACCTTGATTTGGAAGCGGCTGGGTTACGTATTGTCCAAGCCCGAGCCTTAGTCGGCGTCGCATCTGGACTGCAGTATCCACAAGTACAAACCCTATCCGGTAATTTGGCTCGAGCTTACGTTAATGACCAGGGGCTCAATAACGCCGCTCTCTCCTTTGATGCGGCGTGGGAGATGGATATTTGGGGTAAATACGCGCGTGGTATTGAATCGGTAGAAGCAGGTTACTACGCAACGATTGCGTCTTACCACGACATCATGGTGACAATCACTTCGGAGGTGGTGCGTAATTACATCAACTATCGAACCTACCAAGAACGTATTTTACTCTCTAGACGAAACATCGAGATTCAAGAGCGCGTGGTACACATTACTCAAATTCAATTTGACTCAGGTAACGTGACTGAACTTGACGTTCAACAAGCTCAGAACCAGTTATACACCACCAGAGCGGCCCAGCCGAGCCTTGAAATTGCAATGAAACAGTCGCGTGCTGCGATTGCTCTTCTGTTGGGCGTATTACCAGAAGACGTGGATACAATACTGGCATCGAACGGGCTTCCTGAGCGTATTGCAGAGTACGAAACGCAGTTTAAATCAACTGGCAGAAAAACGGCGTTATCTGGCAATGACGAAAACTCTATTGTCCCGCGCCCACCGCTTTTAGAGACCCAAATCGATGCAAACCTGGTCATGCGCAGACCAGATCTGCAAGTCTCTGAGATGCAGGCGCGCGCGCAAAGTGCGAAGATTGGCGTAGCAGAAGCCGCCTTATATCCAAGCTTTTCTCTGTTCGGTTCGATTGGCATCGACAGTACCGTTCCAGATGGGAGTAGCTTTAGTTTTAGTGACTCTCTCACCATGGTTGCTGGCCCAGCGTTTAGCTGGAACATTTTCCAATATGGCCGGGTGAAAAATAACATCCGTTTCGAAGATGCCAGCTTTCAAGAAACCTTAACCAACTACAACAAAAAAGTACTCCAGGCCGTTAATGAGGTCACCAACGCCTTAGAAGCTTATGACCTGTATTTACAACAAAAATCGCTACGTTTGCAGTCGGTAAACTCCTCGATTCGTGCCTTCAACATTTCGATGACGCAATACGAAAATGGTCAAATCTCTTTTGAACGTCTGCTGAACTCTGTTGAAAAGATGACGCGTGCAGAAGACAACTACGCCTCTATCAAAGGTAATGTCGCTAACCAAGTCGTGGCTTTATATAAGTCCCTTGGTGGCGGCTGGCAAGCACAAACGGGTAAACCCTTCTTATCTGATTCAATTGCTAAACAGATGGTCGACCGCACCGATTGGGATGGGTATTTAGACCAAGAGAACCGTGTTCTTCCACCGCTTCCTATTGAACAGACAACTGGCACTGTTCCTAAAGGGGAGGAACCATAATGCCCTATGAACTCTCTTGGGGTGATGTGTACTTTTCCCCTTTACTTCTGGTGCTTTTTCTAGCGGTCACCGCAACCTGGATAACCGTGATCCTATTGAATAAGACGCGCTTGTCTCGTTTTATCGCTTTTCCGTCGCTGACTTTCATCGCCATCATGGTCTTTTATGTGGTGGCGATTGACAGCTTTTATATTCAATTTTAGGTGCCAAACAAGATGAAAAAACTATTCGTAATTGCACTCAATCTTGTCATTCTTGGTGGCGCAGCTTGGCTCGGCTATCAAAAGTATGAAGAGTATTTTAATAACCCCTGGACACGCGATGGTCAGGTGCGTGCTAACGTCATCAAAGTCGCGCCACGAGTATCCGGCCCCATTGTGAACGTCGCAGTTAAAGACAACCAGGAAGTAACAACCGGCGACCTATTGTTTGAGATAGACCCAACTACCTACGAGGTTGCGTTGTCGCAAGCGGAAGTAGGACTGGAAAGATCCATCGTCAGTTCTCGCGGTAAAAAAATTGAATACGACCGCTTAATGGATATCCGAGCGAAAGATCGTGGTGCCGTCTCTCATAAAGATCTTATTCGCCGCGAGATCGCCTATGAGGAATCTCTGCTGCAAATTAAATCCGCAGAAGAACAGCTAAAGTCTGCCAAGTTAAATCTAAGCTATACCAAGGTTTACGCAACTGTTGATGGGTTTGTATCCAATCTGGATATCCGCAATGGCACACAAGCGGTTGCCAATCAGCCGTTACTCGCGCTTATCGACAAACACAGCTTCTGGGTGTTTGGCTTCTTCCGTGAAAACCAGTTAGAGCAAATTGAGTCAGGTAGTAAAGCAAAAGTCACTTTGATGTCTCATCCGGATACGCCAATTGACGCAACCGTCGATTCTATTGGCTGGGGTATTGCGCCAAGAGACGGAACAGTGGGTTATAACTTACTGCCAAATGTGAACCCTGTCTTCCAATGGATTCGTCTGGCACAACGTATACCGGTTCGCATTGCCATCGACGAGTTGCCAGAAGAGATTGAGCTTCGATTTGGCCTTTCCGCCTCCATCATGGTGATGAAAGACTCATCAGAAAATAATGAATAACGACTAATTGAGAGAACAGCCATGGTCATTGGTAAAAAACTCAAAAACATTAATGAAGAAAATAACTTCTTCTATCTGACACTATCACTGATCGTGTTGTTGATTGGCAGTGCATCTGCTCAGATGGCGAACGAGGGCGCTATAGAATATATTTTACAGGCATGTACGGTTATCACATTTATCGTCTGCTTCGCCAGCCTTCGATTTGACAGAATCTGGTCTCGATTCCTTTACACCCTTGTTGCAGTCTGGGTGTTGGTCATCGTGATTAAAACGATTTTTCATATCCAAGAAATGAACGTGGTGATGCTCGCGTTAACCTTCGCGTTTTTCTTTGGCACTTTTAAATCTATTGCAAGACAGATCCTGTTTACTGGTCACGTCAACAGTAACAAAGTAATTGGTTCTGTTGCTTTATTCCTGTTGCTTGGTTTGATGTGGGCCATCGCCTACCTCATTTTGCTCGAGTTTTCACCACAGGCTTTTACTGGTATGGAGGCCATATCCTGGGGACAAAACTTCTCCAATGCAGCGTATTTCAGTTTCGTCACCCTGACCACTCTTGGTTATGGCGACATCAGCCCTCTGACTCCGTTGGCTCAAGTCATCGTTTATTTAGAGGCCATTACAGGTGTGTTTTATATGGCTATTGTGGTTTCTAGCCTCGTCAGTTCCAACATTGATCATCAGGTAAATAAAAATGGATAAATCATCGGAAAGAAATGAAAGTAAGATTTTCATCAGTAATATGGTGGAATCGGCAATACGTATTGGCTTGATCTTCGTATTGTTTATGTTTACTTACGACATCATCAGGCCTTTCATCCTTCCCGTAATTTGGGGGGCAATCATTGCAGTGGCACTTTTACCCGTCACTAAAAGGCTACAACGAGCCTATGGTGGCAGACGCGGTCTAGCGGCGACCACCATTGCTCTGCTAGGTATCGCTCTGCTAGTGACTCCATTAGTCATGGTCTCTGGTTCCATTTACGACGGTGCAACCCACGCACTGCAAGTACTTCAAAATGGCGATGTTAAAATACCAGGTCCAAAGCCATCCGTTGCTGACTGGCCTCTTGTCGGTGATAAACTTTACGACACCTGGACCCTTTTCTCGACCAATTTAGAGCAGGCAATTCAAACTTTTATGCCTCAGATTAAGTCAGCATTGACCTCCCTGCTTGGCATGATGGGTGGCGCTCTGGGTAGTGTGTTGCTTTCTATCTTGTCTCTCGCCATTGCCGCGGGCTTTATGACTTACTCGGAATCATTGGCGTCAGGACTCACCACTATCGCAATTCGCACCGCAGGTGACAATGCAAAAAGCTGGGCAACACTGATTGCAGCGACAATTAAAAGCGTACTGCTTGGCGTTGTCGGTGTCGCAGCGATTCAAGCGTTGCTGATTGGTGCAGGTTTCTTCGTATTCGGCGTTCCTGCCGCTGGTTTGCTCACTCTTATCTTAATGATTTTGTGTATCGCTCAACTACCTGCGCTTTTAGCGGTGTTACCTGTGATTGGCTACATGTACATGACTCAAGACAGTACGACGGCAACCTTGTTTACCGTTTGGGCAGTTGTTGGTGCGCTTTCTGAAAACTTACTGAAGCCAATGCTAATGGGCCGAGGCGTGGATACTCCGATGCCGATTATACTGATTGGTGCCATCGGCGGTATGCTTGTCTACGGTATCGTAGGCCTCTTCCTTGGCGCGGTCATCCTTTCAATTTGGTATGAGTTATTCGTTTGGTGGCTAAGCATTGAGAAAGCCCAACAGCAAGAAGAAATAGCCGAGCTACTCGAGGAGTCAGGTGAACAAAGTGAGTCTGGCAACGGTGCTGGTATTTAAGCTCACCAAGCCTTAATTCAATACTCAACCATCATCAAACCGTTGCATTGCAGCGGTTTGTTTTATTGAGTTCACATTTTCATCTTACTGACGATAAAAAATGAAACTAATGTTAAATTTTCATACTTATTACACTTGATTGTTGCAATCAAACGCATAACGATGCACTCTCGATGCTCACTAATAAATAGTGCTTAGGATAAAAACAATGAAATTGATCAAGCCCTTAACTTGCGCGCTCGCTCTGGCAATGAGTAGCATGGCATTCGCTGACGTAACCATTGGTGTTCCTGACGACGTTTCAATACTCGCTGCGAATGGTGAAAAAGTGAAGCTTTCTGGCGGTTTTCTAGCTTCAGAAAAAACATTTACGCTACCTGACGGGGTAAACCAAGTTGTGTTCCGCTTTTCACCATTTTTCAACCAAGGCAATGATCGCGTTAGCGTTGAAAGTGATGTTATCATCACTCGATTCTCTGCATCGGACTCGAAGTTAACATTCCAACTTCCAGAGTATCGCAATATGCGTGATGCTGAGGACAACATCAAAAATCTAGATTGGAAACTGGTTGACGCATCTGGCAATGCGATTGCCGTTGAGCAAGACACGCTGATTAAAGAAGGTATGCAGATTGGCCGTGATTATGTTCGTGAATCAGAGGATTACAATAGAGCTGGCGGCGTGGCAGCAATTGCGGTTGCAGGGGCGGTGGTTCAGCCAATGACTTTACCTGCTGAGATTCCTGAGGATATGAAGCAAGCACGAGCGGCTGCAAAAGCAGATTCAACCGCAGAAGAAATGCTGCACTTCTGGTACCAAAAAGCGGATGCGGAAACGAAAGCTCGCTTCAAAGCGTACATCAACCAACAGTAACTTCTGGTTTATCTCAATTAAAAAGCCACATCAGATGTGGCTTTTTTAGTTTAGTAGACAAGCACTTTAGTGAGATGCATTAACGTGAGCTTCTGTCGCCTCATCCCGCTTTCTGAAACGCGCGATTAAGCGAGAGAAAAAGCGCTTAATCGCTCTGAAAATGTTCTTGATGTCCTCTAGCATCAGATACAAACAAGGTACCAATACTAAGGTCAATATCGTCGCATACAGAACTGCGAAGCCTAACGCGACTGCCATCGGGATAACGAATCGAGCCTGCAAACTCGTCTCAAACATAATAGGCAGAACACCAGCGAACGTCGTGATTGATGTTAGGGTGATCGCGCGAAAACGAGCACATCCAGCTTCCACAACCGCTTGTTTGATGTTCATCCCCTTTTCTCTGACTTGGTTTACGTAGTCCGTCATGACAAGAGAGTCATTAATTACCACCCCCGCAGCTGCAATAAGGCCAAATGTCGACATCATGCTGATGTCTAGTCCAAACCAGAAATGCCCCCAAATCGCGCCCGTTAAACTGAAAGGAATCACCGACATTACAATCAGTGGCTGGGTGTAACTCTTCAGTGGCACCGCAAGTAGGATATAGACGATGATCATCCCGGCAATGAAGAAGAGAATCTGCTCGTTACGCTGTGCGGCTTGCTCTTCGATGTCTCCACCCAACTCAGTCTTAACACTTGGGAACTGATCCTTCATATCCGGCAAGATGCTTTCATCGATGATTTTCACCACTTCTTCTGGCTCAATCAGCTCTTCATCAATGGAACCATAAACGTAAACCGTTTGATATCCGCCCTCACGACGAATCGTACTTACGCCAGGTTGCTCATTGATTTTCACCACATCTCCCAGCATAACTTTTTTACCTGCTGGCGTTGTGATGACGGCATAGCGCAGAGAAGAGAAAGCTTCACGTGTTAATTGCGGATAACGCACCATCACTTTGATTTCCTCGCCGTCACGAATCAATCGCTGTGCTTCACCACCATAGAAACTGCCACCCACTTGCTGAGCAATCATAGTGAGATCCAAACCGAGATCGTAGGCAACTGGCGCTAAAGAAAGAAGCACTTCTTTACTACCGGAATCAATCGAAGATGAAATGTCATACAGGCCGTCCTGCTGCTGCAAGCGATCAATTAAATAACGTCCCGCTTCATTCAGCTCATTGATATTGGAGCCAAACAACAGATATCCGAATTCATCTCGATCACCACCACCCGCACTCTGATCACGAATTTTAATGCTCTTCATTCCCGGTATGGTTGGCATGGCTTCACGCCAACGACGCGCAAGTTCAAACGTATTGAAAGGTCGCAATTCCTCATCAACAAGTGGAACCAAAACTCGGCCTTCGGTACGGCTTCTGTTATAAGAAAGGACATCCCGAATCATTCCCTGACCATGCTCTTCAATGGTCTGAGTTTCAACCTCCTGCATAACACGCTCAATGGTTTTGAGTGCATCAATGGTCTGCTCACTTGATACGGTATCATTCATTTCAATCGTGATAGCCGGATAGTCTGTGGGTACTTTAGGGTTTGGAATGACACGTACATAATTAGAGTTTACTAGTGCAGCACTGATTGCCAGTAAACCACAAAATATGGCGAAAACACTCCAGCGCCAGTGAGTACACAGAGTGACAAAGCGGCGATAAGTCCCATTAACAAAGCCGAAAAAGCGCGTATTAAAGCGATCTCGCCATCCACCAGGCTTAATCGGTTTGAAATTCGTGTGCGCAAGGTGGGCTGGCAAGATTAGCTTTGATTCAATCAGACTGAAGATTAAACATAAAATAACCACACCCGCGATGCCGTAGAAAAATGCGCTATCAATACCGCTGGAGAGTAAGAAAGGAGCGAACACAGCGATGGTTGTCAGAACACCAAATGTCGCCGGCGTCGCGACACGTTTAACACCGCGTACTACATTCTCAACACCTCCGCCCTTTTCCTCAATTTCAGTGTAGGCGCTTTCGCCCATGACTATAGCGTCATCAACGACGATCCCCAACACCATAATAAAGGCAAATAGAGACACAATATTCACGGTAATGCCTAACGCAGGCATTAACATTACCGCACCAAGGAAACAGACCGGTAAACCGATCATCACCCACATGGCTAAGCGAAAGCGTAGGAAAATGCTCAGCATAATCGCCACCAGCGCAGCCCCCTGCAACAGGTTTTTCAGCATCATATCGAGACGGCCATTAAGGTAATAGGTCATGTCGACCAGAACCTTTAGCTGAACATCACTTGGCAGCGTTTTGTTTTTTGCCTCAATATACTTATGAACGGATTCAGCAACCGGAATAATATTCTGATCACGCGTTGCTTCAACGGACATATAAATCGCATTTTGCCCCGAATACTCAAAGTAGCGCTCTTCTTCAGTAAAGCCATCTTTGATCGTCGCAATATCCTGCAGCAGAACTTTCGCGCCGTTTGCCCCCAGTTTCACTGGAATATTTCTGAATTCGTCACCATGGTAATACTGGTTCTCAATACGTACTGCAATCATCCCAGAGTTAGTTTTGACTTCACCGGCTGAAAAGTTGGCAGAGTAACGTCTAATCGCATCACTCACATCATTTAACGTGAGGTCGTACTTACGCAGCACCAGAGGATCAACTTCAATCGCAATCTCCTCTTCTGGTGCACTTAAATACACCAACATGACGTTTTTCAGTTGCAGAAGCTCATCTTCAATTTGCTTTGCAATAGGTTTTAGCTCTTCGAGTGGTCTATCACCAACGAGCCCCATTTCAATGACATCTTGACGCCACTCAACTTGATAGACATTAATTGGCTCCATACCCGCAGGTAAATTGGACAAGGTATCAATCCGCTGATTCACATCATCAAGCACGCGTTTGATGTCAGCATTCACATCCACTTCAATAGATACATAAGCACTGCCGCGACTCGCTCGGGATACGACTTTCTTGATGCCCGTAACGTCTTTGATCGACTCTTCTACTTTGACGAGAATACTCTCCTCTATTTCCTGAGGAGAGGCACCAGGATAGGTTGCTCGTACGTCTATGTAATTAACTTCGATGTTAGGGAACATCTGTCTTTGAATGAACAGATAGCTCACAATACCCATGATGATGATAAACACCATCAGCAGGTTGGCAGCCACAGGGTTATTCGCAAAATAGGCAATTAGGCCCTTTTGATTGGTCTCTTGCATGACAAACTCCTACTTATTGTACGACGGTTTCGGAGTCGTCATTCTTTTTTGCGATCTGCACCGCCATGCCTTTTTGTGGGTACTCCGGCAGAGTTAACACGAGTTGATCGCTCTGTTCTAAACCATCCCCCACCAACATAAACTCGCCTTCAGCTCTTAGTACGGTCACAGTTCGTGGCTGAAGTTCGTTGTCATCATTGACCACCCAAACAGTACGATTCTTAACCAACTCTTGAGGGAGACGATAAATGTGTTTGAGCTCTTTACCGGTAAAGCTGACTTCAACATAAGAGCCAAATTTGATTGGTGGCTTTTCACTATCAATACCGTACGGATCTTCAACTTGGATCACCATATTGATCATACGTGTCGCACTGTCGATCATACCCAAGTCACGGACCACCTTGCCTTCACGTGTTGTCGACAAAATGCCTTGCTGAGTGACAGTGGCACGGAGTTCATTGATGGATTCCGGTAAGAACGCACTATCAAATCCGGCGATCGGCACATGTATTTCCGCAACCTCAATATTGTTGAGAGTAGCTACACGAGAACCGGACGTGACAAACTGACCGACACCAATATCGCGCTCAACAACTAATGCATCGTATGGTGCAATGACTTTGCAATTTTCCAGGTCACGCTTGGCACGTTTCAATGACGCCTGAGCAGATTTCACCTGCGCTTCAGCACTTAATACATGTGGCTTACGCAAATACAAGTCGGTTACTTGTTTATCACCAAGTTGCTTGGCCTGACGCTTTGCGACCTCGGCTTTCGCTTTCTCTTCGATCAATGTTGCACGGGCACTTGCTAACGCCGCCTCAGCTTGAAGTACTGCCGCTTCGTAGTTATCGCTTTCAATCGTGAACAAGACTTCACCGCGCTTCACAATACCGCCAGTGACAAAGTTGGAATGCCAACTGATCACTTCGCCGCTCACTTGTGCAGAGAGGTGAGTTTTCTCGAATGGAACCAACTCGCCATGGCTGGTAATCACCACTTTGTGATCGGTAGGGAAAAGTGAAGATGCTTGAACCGTCGGTTCAGCAATGGTTTCTTTCGTCGACTCTTTTTCTGGAGCCGTTGCAGCTATTGCGGCGTAACCTGCATAGGAGCCACCAGCAACAACGAAGGGTAACAGCCAACGTAACATGGGTTTTGATAACATCAAAAAGTCCTTTTTTTATTGTTTTTTCACCGCGGATTACTTGATCTGGCTTACAGGAGTCACTCTCTGCCAGCCAACTCAAGTTCCTTGAAGCAAACGGTGAGGTAATAACATCTGAAATAGACAATTCTGTTTACTCCAAGTAATGGAAAAAAATGGAACTACCACCACTTGGACTAAGTAAGAGAACAGCACTTGCAAAGGCTTGAGACCGTAAAATACGGCAAATCATCCTCTAAAAGTTCATAAAATTAACAAAATTTTAACTCATTCTGCAAGCTGCATTACCTTACTTCAACTTTGCAAATGCAAGCAGCGCGCCAAGTAATTAACATATAAAAATCATAGCTTTACTAAATAAACAAAAATGAACCTAGTTATGTGTAGGTGAGAAATACCAGATATTAGTGGATACAACCAATTAGAGTAAAAACATTAATTAAATAAATGATTTTGTGCGTCAAAAAAAGCGAGCAAGGACAAAGTTTTGAGAGAAATTAATCAGCTCAAATCACAACCTAAACTAGGTCTGACTCACTGGTAGCTAAAATTTTGCTAACTAATGTGCGTGATTGTGTATTGAACCCTGCACGTTGAAATCATTTGCGTATATACTCAGCCTAAGTAACGTTTTGTATTACAAGGATATGTTCATTGTCTCATATGTTTACTAAGCTCATTTTCACCTGCATGTTTACTTTTCTGTCGGCCTGTTCAGCAATTGAGTACAGCGAGCCTAGTGAGAAGTCGACGACATTTCAGTACGGTTACCAATCGGATTCAGCGCTGGCACACTATTTTGAGGCTTACGGAAGAGACCCGAAAACGGAGACTGGTTTTTATCCTCTTAACCAAGGTCACGATGCGCTTCTTGCACGCATTTCGCTGATTGAATCTGCGCAAAAAAGTTTGGATCTTCAGTACTATATCTATCGAGGTGATGAGACCAGTAATTTCATTACTTGGCGACTGTACGAAGCCGCAAAACGAGGGGTTCGAATTCGCTTACTGCTCGATGACATGCAAAAGCGCAACGACAAAATGATGGCCGCGATGAACGCCCATCCAAACATCGAAATCCGTTTGTTTAATCCCCACCAATATCGCTCTGCACGGCTATTCGGGTTTGCGACAGACTTCGACCGTCTGAACCGCCGTATGCACAACAAATCACTCATCGCTGATAGCGTGTCAGCGGTAGTAGGCGGAAGAAATATCGGCAATGAATATTTCTCTTTTGAATCTGAAGTCTCGTTCGGCGACTTCGACTTGCTACTCTATGGAGAAGCCGTCCAACAAACAGCAGACCAATTTGATCTCTATTGGAACAGCGTTTATGCCGTGCCAATGGAATGGGTTTCCCCGGGCTCTGAACAAATAACCGATGCGGCGATTCAAGAGCAAGTCGATAAACTGCAACTTACCGAAAAGTTCACTCAAGGCCGCTACAACTTCAATACCCTCGACATGTATCAAGAGTTGAAGAATGAAAAGCTCAAGCTTTATTGGGGTGAAGGAGATATCTGGTTCGACTTACCTGACAAAGTGGCGACGCACGAAAGCCAGCTGATTAGTAACTTGTCCGAGCTACTCAAAAGTGTGGACCACTCGTTCGTGCTTATCTCCCCCTATTTTGTGCCAACCGAAGCAGGAACAAAAGCGCTGACCAACGCCGCGAAACGAGGCGTGGATATTACGATCGTCACCAACAGCCTAGCTTCTAACGATGTCTTTGCGGTGCATGGCTGGTATTCAAAGTACCGCGAAGATTTGCTCGCTTCAGGTATCAAACTCTGGGAAGTAAAATCCAGTGCCAAACTTAAGAGCAAATGGAGCTTAACGGGTAGTAGCCGCGCGAGTTTGCATGCCAAAGCGATGCTAATCGATAAAGAGACGCTTTTTGTCGGCTCAATGAACTGGGATCCACGCTCGGCAAAACTCAACACAGAAATGGCTGCCGTGATTAAGCAACCAGAATACGTGCAAGATTTTCTGGGAGCCTTACCTGAAATACTCAATAACAACGCTTATCGCGTGACGCTCCGCGACGGTGATATTGTCTGGACTGATAATAAGACAGGACAAGAATATGACTCAGAACCCGAAGCAAGCATGTGGCGAAAAATGGGCTCTTGGTTCTCCGGTATTTTACCCATCGAAGATCAACTTTAACCTGCTTCGATCTAAAAACAGCGCCCTAGTCGGCGCTGTTTGATTATTTAGTCCAAAGGATAGACGACTTTAAACCGCTCTAAAACCAACAGCCGTTGCTCGTGCCACTCAATACCTAGCTCATCGCATTCGGCTTGGAAGAAACGGGTATGGGCTTCGCGCCACCATTGTAGCGTTCTATCCCCTTCGCCTTCTGCTCGTGCGAACTCCTCTTCTATCTCACTGTACGGGCAAGTAGAAACATCGGTGATTTCAATCACGCAAACAGGCTCACCATCCCAATTCGTCACAACCTGCAGATGCCCGACTTGAGGCATGACTTCTCCGTACTCGCTGTACCAAAGCTCCATGCTGCAAGACGCTGTTTTTTGGCCTGAGCGAACCAACTCTGCGCAAATATTCGCATTGTCTTCATCGGCGCAGTAATAATCCGCACTCATTGACGGAATGGATTCTCGTTGCTGGGGAGTGAGTAATTCTAAGTATTGATCGAGATAATGTTTCGCTTTGAGGTCCATAACAATCGCCATACAAATCAATAAGGAGAAATGAGCATATTGGCTCACATTAACAAAAACAATATTCTAAAATTTAAAAGATTACCCAACCTTGCTATCACCAGAGTATTGTAGGGCTGAAAGGCCGAGTAAAAATAAGGCAAATATTTCTTTTCAGAGAACTTTGCTAAACGTTTGTGCTATTTGTTATTGTTGCATGGTCTATCTGTATTGTTAACGCGAAAGGACGTTTTATGCGCTTATTCATCGGTATTTTTTTCTCGCTGTTTCTTTCTCTTTCATCCGCCGTGGCGTCTGAAGAAAAGTACTCCGAATCAGATCTGTTAGATAGACCGCTTATGGAGCGCTATATTTTAGACGAACTTAAAGCTCTGCGTCAGGATTTCCAAAGCTTAGAAAAGCGCACGATTACTGAGATCACTGACCGTGAACTTAGTGTCGCTGATAAATCATTGAACTACGCCAATGTAACCGTGACCTACTTCTTCTACATCATCGCCGGTGTGGCATCACTGATCGCTTTTGTGGGTTGGCAGTCACTGCGTGAATTTAAACATAACACCAAAGAGATGGCGGATAAGCGACTAGATAAGATCGCAAGCGAATACGAGAAAAAGTTTGTTGCGCTGGAAAGAGACTTGAAGCGAAAAACACGCATCATCAGTGAGAACAACAAAGAAATCGAAAAAATCAACGAAATCCACAACTTATGGCTTCGTGCACAAAGTTCACAAACACCGGAACAACGAATTGAAATCTATGATGAGATTTTGGTTATTCGTCCAGGCGATTTGGAGGCACTCACTTATAAAGCGGATGCTGCAATGGAAATCAACGAATACCATTGGGCACTCAGCATATGTAATCGTGTGTTAGAAGTGGACTACACGAATGGCCCGGCACTGTACCAACGTGCCTGTGCGTATTCTCGATTAGGTGTTGAAGAGCAAGCGATTGAAGATTTAGAACGCTCAATTGAATACAGCCCATCTATTCGTGATTTGTTGGCTGAAGAGCGAGATCTTGAATTGCTACACGGTAACGAACGATTTGAGAAGCTGTTGCAACTCCATCACGAGTAACGGAATAAACACCATGAGCCGTCACTTTAACTTAGAAGATGCCAGCCAGGTATTGGTTGGCGCTTTTGCTCTTGCAGTACCGATTTCTTTTTCCGAAGAAGCATGGCGCATGGGGGAGAGCTTGCCAATGGCAAACCTGCTCATGTTGTTAAGCCTGTCAGTCATCTTCCTAAGTTTCTTCGCGTATCAGAGTGTGTTTCAGAGCCGGATTCGACACCGCGTCTCTATCTTTATTTTCCGCGTGATCATCGCGTATTCCATCGCCGCTATTGTTGTTGCACTTGTACTGCTTTGCCTCGATAAACTTCCAATACTGACAGACCCGTTAGTCGCGCTGAAACGTATTATCGTCATCACTATGCCTGCCTCGATGGGCGCGATCGTGGTCGACAGTTTTGACAAAGAGTAAAACTGTTCTACTCATCCTGCGTCAGGTTTGATCCCGAATGGTCCTTGCCCAGCACATCTTCTGGGTTGCGCAAAGCACACGTTTCAAGCGACAAACAACCACAGCCAATACATCCACCCAAATCATTTTGTAGCGCTTTCAACTGCTGAATTTTTTGCTCAAGTTGCTCATGCCATTGGCTCGCCATACTTTCCCATTGTGCTTTATTAGGCGCTTGATGCTTGGGCAAGTTATCCAGCGCTTGCTTTACCTCCTCTAAAGAGAGTCCAACCTGTTGTGCAGCTTTAATTACAGCAACACGACGTAACACACTTCGATGGTAACGGCGTTGATTTCCCTGATTGCGCCAGCTCGAAATCAGTCCTTTTTGCTCATAAAAATGCAGTGCTGAAACCCTCACTCCCGATCGTTTTGCCACTTCACCTACGCTGATGTCCATCCCTAACTCCCTTCGTATCGAATGGAAAAACCCTTTACCTCAAGCTTACTTTAGGTTTTAGAGTAAAACCATACGAATTATTGAGGCAAGAATATGAACAATAAAACTCACCCTATTTGGCCGGAAGGTTCTTCGACAGTATCTCGTCAGGACTATTGATGATGGCCCTGCATTGGGTCAGGATGACATATACTCAACTGAAATTCATAAAGAAATAAAAAAGGATGACGACCAAAGCTGTCATCCTTTTTGTTGTTAGAGCTTAAACTCGCACAATCTTAGAACCAAGTTTCCATTTGTAGAGCAAACACGGTTTCACCACCACGGCCCATAGTACTTGCACTGTCATCTACACTCACTGAGTAATTATTAAGATCATCACTCCAGTCAACGTAGCTTACCGCAAAGCGCAGTTCAGGGCGGTCAAAGAAACCCGCAGCCGTTGCTAATTTAAGCGTTGGCGCCACGGTCGCTTTGTAGAAACCACCACTCGCTTGCTCAACACTGTTGTCCAAGTCCATATACTGATAGGTTCCTTCATAAACCATTTCAAAGTTTTCTGTAAGCTCTTGAGCCAAACGAACGTTTAAAGAAGCCCACATAAACTCATCATCAGTTTTCACACGGTCCTGGCTGTATTCCGCCATTAGCGCTGGTGCGATTCTCCAGTTGTCCGCAAAACGAGTCACGCCGTATGAAAAAGCACGAATCGCCTCAGCGTCGTCGTTCAAATCACCATTTGAGCCGATGCCTTTTAGCTCAGCACCGAGACCCTGACCAATCGAAAAACCTGTTTTAGAAAAGCCATCACTCATACCGTAAAAACTGTCAGCGTGGTAAGCAAACAGAGCATGAACACCGCTGTCTGCACGCTGCGTTGGTGATGTGTTGCTGGATGTTCTATCCTCGTTGTCAGACGATACCATACCACTCAACATCACCTGAAAGTTGCCAATACGGTTATTGGTCGTCGCAATGTAGTTTTCGATATCAGTACTTGAGCTGTCGATTTCACCGAAGTCACGACCATAAATAGAGAAGTTCGATTTCCACTCATCCGTGATCTGAACATCGTAAACACCTGCACCAGTACCAGCTAGGAATACGATATCTGAATCGAAAAAGTGAATATCAAAGTTATCACGGTCGAATCGCTTACCCGCCCATACTGTCGCATTATCAAACGCACCGCTAAAAGAAGGTAAGTTTTTCAGCTCTGCATACACCTGACGAACATTCAACTTACTGTCGTCGGCCGTCCAATCATTACTGCTTTCAACACTGTCCGCCAACATGATATGGAATCGAGCACTCGAGCCATCATCCATATGACGGTTGTGGATCAGATTTGCTTCTACGTAGTTATCATCCTCCAAGCCTAAGCGACCAACCGGAGCACCTATCGCACCAGCAGCAGTCATGTAAGGTCCTGTTCCCGTTGCACCGTTCAGGTCATCATTAATCAAAATACCTGCACGCGCATATCCATGGAACTCGAATTGCGATGCTGTGTTGTCGGCTCTATTCGCCACTTGCTCCGTTTGCTCTAATCTGGATTCCAATTCGCTAATACGAGCTTCTAGGGCGTCCATGTCTTCATTTGCGTAGGCAAAGGTTGTAGGTAGCAGAGCGGTGGCGATACTTAATGCCAATACATTCGCTTTCATTATTTATTTCTCCAACATTAAATTGATTATTTCGAGACAGGGCAAACGTTCCCGACAAAATCGATTAAATGTGGACTAAAACTCTAAACAACAGACCAAAACTCTGTGAGAGAGTTCGGCCAACAATGAGTTAACTCCATAAATAATTCGTAAATAACTATATAAAACAAATCGGGAACGATCCCGAAAAATGATGAAAAGTATTAACGACATCACGATTTATCGAGTGATCACTTGGTGCTGATCACAGATTTAAACGCCCACTACGGCGTGTTTATCTTTCTCGATCAACTCCTGTTCGGATGAGGGCGTAGACAAGAACTTTCAAGTTTATGATCTCGATTGAAAAACAATCAGCACCACCATGAAATAAGTCACATAAAAAACAAGGCGTTTAAGCCATGCTATATAAAACCAAGCGGATTATTTTTGTAAGGATGAGCTGACTTCTAGCAACAAAATTCTTTAAAACTGGTCAGTAACTTCTAATATCGTAATAACCTCTTAGTCTGCTTCCCTCAGTAAGGCGGTGGTATGCATAACGTTATCCGGAAAATGACATGGAAGACGAATAGGCGGTAAACCCGCCAAACTCCAATGCAGTTCGTGACCTAATAACAGGTTTATCTGGAAACTGCGGTTTCCTTACGTCAGCAGGAGGCTTTATGCCTATCAATAACATCCGCAACATCGCTTTTGTTGGTCAGACTGGAACCGGCAAAACGACCCTCGTCGAAAAGCTGCTCTTCACATGTGAAGCAACCCACCAACTAGGAAGCGTAGAAAAAGGCGATACGGTTACCGACTTCGACCCGCAATCTATTCAATATCAACACAGTATCGAAGCAACCCCTGTCGCGTTACGCTGGAACAACCACCGACTGAATATTATTGATACTCCGGGGCAGAGTGAATTACTTGGCAGAACGCTCAGCGTTTTTCCAGCCGTTGAAACTTCTGCACTTATTGTCGACCCACAAACGCCACTCAACCAAACCTCTGATCGCTTGTTTACCTTTGCTCAAGAGCAACAAAAATGTCAGATGATCATCATTAACAAACTCGACAACCAAGGTAACCAGTTACAGATATTGATGGACAACATCGTTGAGCATTTTGGCGATAAATGTTTACCGATCAATCTACCCTCTGTCGATGGTCAGTCCGTTATCGACTGTTACTTCGAGCCTGAGTTGGAACGTGAAACTCAGTTGGTAAGAGTGACTGAAGCACATGAAACCTTGATCGACCAAGTCATCGAAGTTGATGAAGAGTTAATGGAGCTGTATCTGGAGCAAGGTTCGGAGCTCACTGCTGAACAGCTGCATGATCCTTTTGAAGAAGCACTGAGAACCGGTCACGTGATTCCAATCTGCTTTGTCTCCGCACAGACCGGAGCGGGTATCGACTTGCTGCTTCGGACTTTAGCTGAAATCATGCCGATGCCAAATGAGGGTAACCCGCCACTGCTGGAGAAAAACGGCAAGAAAATCAGGGTCAATTGCGAATCCCTTGAACATACTGTGGCGCACGTTTATAAGGTCAGCGTCGACCCTTATATGGGAAAACTTGCTTACCTCCGGGTTTACCAGGGCGAGATCAATGCTGGCAGTCAGCTTTACATCGGTGAGAGTAATAAGGCGTTCAAGGTTGGACACTTATACCAGCTGCAAGGTAAAGAGCGGACGGAAATTCCCCGTGCGATTGCTGGTGACTTCTGTGTCTTAGCCAAAGTGGATGATCTTGAGTTCGACTCGATAGTCCATGATTCTCATGATGAAGACGGCGTTGAGCTAAAAACGCTCAATTTCCCAGACTCCATGTACTCGCTGTGCTTAAAACCACTAAAACGCGGAGACGAGCAAAAACTGGGCGACGTACTCAACAAAATCGCCAGTGAAGATCCTTCATTACGTATCGAACATCGTGCAAGAACCAACGAAACCATCATCAGTGGGCAAGGCGAATTCCATCTTAAAGTTGCTTTGGAGAAAATGGCCAACGTATACAAACTAGATGTCGAGACATGCCAACCAAGTGTCGAATACTTTGAGACCATAACCAAGCCTGCCGAAGGTCATTATAGACACAAGAAACAGAGTGGAGGTGCAGGCCAATTCGGTGAAGTTCAACTAAGAGTTCGTCCTTTGGAGCGTGGGGCAGGGTTCAAATTCATCAATAAAGTGGTTGGTGGCGCGATTCCTACCTCCCTTATTCCTGCCGTCGAGAAAGGAATATTACAAGCACTGGAAGAAGGCGCCATCTCTGGTAACCCGATCAAAGATCTTGAAGTGACCGTCTATGATGGAAAATATCATTCGGTTGACTCAAAAGAGATAGCCTTTGTCATTGCAGGTAAAAAGGCGTTCTTGGATGCGGTTAATAACGCCGATCCAATTGTTCTTGAGCCTATCATTCAGATGGAATTACACATTCCGACCATTAATGTGGGAGATGTATCAGGCGATTTATCTGGTAACCGAGGACTAATTGAAGGTACTGAGCCGGTGAATAATAACTTCACCCTGATCAGAGCTAAGTCTCCAGTAAATGAGCTGCAAGATTACGCTCGTAGACTGCGTGCGATTACTGGCGGTGAAGGCAGTTTCAGCATGACGTTAAGTCATTATGAACCAGCACCACCAGCCGTTCAGCAACAAGTATGTCAGAGCAGTACCCAACAGAATTAAATAATGAATAAAGCTCCGTAAATTGAAGCGCCCTCATGTTGAGGGCGCATTCTTTCTATTTGTATTCGGAGCTATTTATCTAGCGACAATCCAATTTGACTGATTTTACTTTCAAACTCTTCGATACTTTCCGCTTTGTAGGTCGGTGAACCGTTAAAGTAGCGTGGTTTCTCTGGCAACATCGCATTTTTCAGTTCTTGTTCCTGATCCATGTTGTCATGATAAACCGTTACACGATGTGGAATATCCTGCTTCATTACAGCCATATTGGTTCTCCTTTAGTAGCACGAATTTTAAGCGTAGACCTAAATCCAGAGACCAACAAAACCCTCGAGCAAAATATAGACACCCTCGGCAGATTTTAATGCAACAAGTTGTGCATGATTTCACATTCTTCATTGCAATGGCACAAGAAAATAACTAGACAGGTCTAGGCTAGCTTTACCCGATGAGAACAGTGATATCAATGCTCCGATGACGACTGAGGCTCTGAAATTTGATACAACTGACGCTGAGACTCAGAACATGTGGTTTCACAGTTACACACTTTATCAACACCAACATTGTTCAGGCCACCACAGCTACCTTGAATTCGTTTGTTGTGAAAAATAACGCCAAGTGACATCAACAAAATAATCGCGAGAAAGCCAACAAAGGTAAATAACCAAACCATACTAACCAACCTTGTTATTCGAAGCCCTTAAACTAAGTATAGCGGGGCTGGACTTTGCTGCGAATATCGCACTTGTCTGCTTTGGGCGAGTTAATAGTGACGATTTTGATTTTTTACCACCACAACCACATGAGCCGCACCCGCCCTTTGTGTTGTGATTGACTGAAGGTCGACCCTGAGACGCCTCAGTCAGCGGTGTTCTGGCCACGCCCAAAACATCTTCTAATGAACTGCGAGTAGATAACCGAAATACCTGTTTACCATTGCGCAGTAATTTTTCTAGCGCTCGCTCACCAATATTACGAACCAGCACCACATCAACGTTGTACTGATTTAATGACTGGATCATCTGAGATTTTGCTTTACAGCCAGATTGGGGCATCGCGGCAATGTTCGCTAAATTGTGCAACATGCCCTCTTCATCGGAATAAATCGCAATATGGGGTGCCTTGACGAAGTGGTTGGCCACTCGCTCACCATCATTAGGAACAGCATAAATCATAAGTTTGACTCCTCATTAGGAAAAACCAGTGCATGACCTTCAACTAAACTTTTTGCGACTTTAAATCGTGCGGTTTTAACCGTGTTGCCAAAAGTTTGTCTCGATATGCCCATTTGATCTGCGGCTTGCTGCTGGCTTAACCCTTTCAAATCAGCGAGACGCAGTGCTTCGAGCTCTTCGGGGAGTATGTTAACTTTTTCCAATTGTTGAAAAGGCACACCATTAGGTTTGAAACAATGATGGGCTGCGCGCCCACATATTTTCCGTTCTATTTTTGGTCTAGCCATCATTATTCCTCTTAATACTCAACACACTCCAAGAACTCCAAGAACTCCAAGAAACAGGTTATTGCAATATACGTTACGCCCAACCTTGGCATATGCCAACAATAATTTTTGGCATATGCCATAAACATTAGTTTGCAAAAATCGTAGATTGCAAGAGATCAGAGAAACGGCTATTGAGGTAGAAGCGTCTAAATTAGTGGTGTTTTTTATACATGTGAAAAATAAACTCACAGTAAACTATCGAGAAACAGTCGCTTTACACTACTCTGATTGTTCTGACATTTTCCTACCAGAAACCGATTTTATTGACACGACGATATCATTCCTTTGCTTTATTATGACGTAAATTTCATAAGTGAAGCTAACATTAATGGCATACATAATCTTGTTTGGAAGAGGGATAAAATGAAAAAGACAATGTTGGCTGTAACAAGTGCGGTTATTATTCTTGCGGGCTGCCAAGACGAAAAACCAGCAGAGATGTCCGCAGTAGAAACACCTCAAGTGGAAGAGGTGCAAGTCGGAGAAACGACTGACGCCATGCCAGCCCCAGAAGAGCAAGTGGCAGAAGAACAAGGCATTTCATCAGATACATTTGTCGACAATGAACACAATGCAAGCAATGCTCTTGATTGGAATGGCACTTACCAAGGTACACTGCCATGTGCAGACTGTTCTGGCATTGATATCAGCATCACTCTGAATCAAGACGGTACATATGTACTTGAGCAAAGCTACCAAGGCAAAGAAGATGGTCAATTCAAGTCAGAAGGTCAATTCAGTTGGGATGAGAATGGCAGCACGGTAACACTCACCAACGAAGACGCACCCAATCAGTACTTTGTCGGCGAAAACATGCTAATGAAACTAGACATGAATGGTGAGAAAGTATCAGGTGAACTTGCTTCTAACTACAACTTAATCAAGCAACAATAAGATCTACTTTCTTGATCAAGTTTCAAAGCCGAGCCGCCCCCGCTCGGCTTTTTCATTTATATTTGTATTCTGCGCGCTAAGACCTCTCATTAGCGTTAGGTGTTGCAGCCAGACAGCCATCGACTTTCTTACAAGCATTGCTGCTTTAACCAGTTAGTTAACTTTATAATCTCTGCTTGCTGAGCTCGACTCTTCTTATACACAAAGTAGAAACTGTAGCCCGTATCTAAGCCATGGGACGGTATATAAACCAGATCTTGCGCTATATCACGCTCATTGAGCATAAAGTCGTTTGCGAATGCAATTCCTTGATCATAACGCGCAGCCTCTATCGCTAACAGCATATGGCTAAAATGCTGCATATCCACACTAGCAGGCAGCGAGAACCCACCTGCAGCGCACCACTCAGACCAATCCTTTCCACGCTCACGATAGACGGAGTCGGTGGAAAGAAGTGGATACTGCCAAAAAGCTTCTGGCATCGGCTTCTCTTGCATCTCTTTCCATATTTTATGGCTACAAACGGGATACAAAATGTCTTGATACAGGTGAACGGAGACATAATTTCGCTTTGGTTTTTGCACTGTAATAAAACAGTCTCCGACACTGTCCGTCTGATCTGGATCGCTCGCCACCATGTTAAGTGTAAGCTCAATTTCAGGATGTAAGCGCTTAAAATCGGACAAACGCGGTATCAGCCATTTCACCGCCAGCGAGCTATAAATCGCCAACCTAATACTGCCCTTTTCACCTTCGCGAACCTTCTGACTTGCCATCGAAATTGCGCTAATCGCAGGACTAATGTCGTCCAGGTATTGTGCACCTGTATCAGACAAAGAGAGCTTTCTACCCTGGCGAATGAACAACGATTCGCCTAGGTAATCCTCAAGTAAACGAATCTGATGACTCACGGCACTTTGCGTTACATTGAGCTCTTCCGCAGCAAGCGAAAAACTCAAATTTCGCGCAACAGATTCGAAGCAGTGAACCGCTCTAAGAGGGGGCAATTTCATTATCTAAAAATCTCATACTTAAACTAATAAATATCACTTCCCTTCATCCTATGTCATCACCTACTCTTGCGCAAAGAATGAGGAGATAAAAAGTGAAAGTTACATCTGTCGGAGCAGCCATGCTGCTATTAATTTTTGGAAACCTAATTGCGGTTATCTCAGACGCTTTGATTAAAAGTGTCGGGAATGAGGTGCCAGTGTTTCAGTTCGTCTTATTTCGACAAGTTTCTGCTGTGCTTTTTCTGTTACCTTTTTGCTTGTTTAATCGACCAAGCCAATTTATGCAAGGGTTTAAGTGGCACGCGATTCGTGCCCATGTCTGGCTACTTGGCGCAATATTCATGGTCTTTGCGATCTCATCTTTACCGCTGGCGACGGCGAATGCTATTTTCTACGCAGCCCCTCTGATGATGCTGCCAATCGCGGCATTCTTTTTCAAAGAGCAGCTTTCAAAACAATCGGTCGCCGCTGCGATAATGGGCTTCCTTGGCGTGTTAGTAATTATTCGTCCAGATCAGGTCGAGTGGGCGGCGATTTCAGCGTTTGTCGTCGCGGTGTGTATTGCAGTCAATAATTTATTGATTCGCAAAGTACCGAGAGAACAGTCCGTGATGCACACTTTGCTAATGACCAATCTAGCGGGCATACCAGTCGCGTTGTTATTGGTGTTTATCGAGGCGAAACCTTGGGATTGGAGCGCTTTCCCAATCGCGGCGGGTTCCAGCCTGTTCATCATGATCTATGCAGCAACTTGTGTGCTCGCGTACCGCTCGATAGAGAGTAATAAGATTGCCAGCGCAGAATACAGTGGCTTGATTGGCGCAGCCGTGATTGGCTTTATTTGGTTTGACGAGGTACCTGATATTTTCATGGCCATCGGCACGGTTATGATACTGGTACCGTTGATTTGGCTGTCGAAGCGGGAACGTCGTATTCGAAAACAACAGGCTCAAATGCAAGCCAACCAGGAGCTGGATCAACAACAAGCCCAGGTTACCTGACATTAAATTAAAACCCCCTTTGCCCAAAAGACAAAGGGGGTTTTGTTTAATCTAAGAGCCAATTACTGCGGTAGAACCACATTGCCGTCTTGGATTGGGAAGCTTTTCGTAGCTGGCTTACTTGCCAATCGAACCATGGCCGGTGCACCTGCAACTTCATAGGTGACATCATAACCCACCACTTTTTCTGATGTAGTGTACTCAGTATGACACTGCTGCTTTGTCGTCGTAACCACATCGCCTTTTTGCACATTTTCCTGAATCTTACGACCTGTCAATGCACCAGCAATAGTGCCGGCTGCCGTAGCAATGATTTTGCCAGAACCGCCACCGATCTGGTTTCCGAGCGCCGCACCCGCCGCAGCGCCACCAACGGTGCCGAGAATTTTATTGTCATCTGTAGGTGCAACTTGCTGCGTCACCACTACATCCTTGCATACTTGATGAGGATTCTTTACTGTTTCTGTAACTGCTTCAATCAATGTGATATTGGCTTGAGTCGGAGCTGGCGGCGTCTTCTCCTTACAGCCTGCTAATACAGCAACAACCACTGCCGCAATTGCAATAGATTTAGTATTCATGGTTTACATCCCAGCATAGTTTATTCTATGACCGGTATAGTAAGTCGGGAAAAGAAATTCACATCAGACAAACATTAGCCCTCTGTCATTAGAGAGTTAAAAAACGGCGTTTTTTTAAGAGTTCGTTAAGAAATAATAAACTGGATGTCAATTGCGCCGACATTGCATCAATGACAGCTATCATTGATGCAATTTCATTCATTCAAACTGATTAAAGGCGAAAATCACGCCAAACTGAGGAACAGTTCGTCATCAGATAAGTATTTATGTCGATGACTCATGCTACGCAGGTGCATAAACATAAAGTCAGGAAATCCCGGAGCGATAATGTTGTTTGGTTCCCAGCAAACACCACCGACAAAAACGTAGCGGCCTTGCTTTTCATCATCATGGAGCGGGTTGTTGATAGGTGAAGATAGCTCTGCACGGCAGCCTTCAACGACGCACACGATTTGTCCTTTGAACAGGCCGATTACCCGTCTCACCAAGTTGGCTTTGATCCCACATTTCCAAGCCTGACGAGTTGCCATTTCATAGCCGTATTTTCTTATTGCTTTCTTTTGCAAATGTACAACTACATTCATTTTTTACTCCTGATTCAAGCTATTACGTTGAAGCCCAAAGTCATCAAGAAGCAGTTAGACACACAGTTAAGCGAACTCGCTGTGGGTAACGTTGGGTAAAGATACTATAACGAAATCACCCTCTACGTTAGCCTAACTAATTTTTGTCGAGACGATAGAGGGTGGTTATCAAGATGGGAATATAGGGTAGGAGCTAGGCATCAATCAGGTAGTTTTGTCCCTCATTCTCAAGACGATCGATAAGATCACGGCACTCATCCAAATCTAATGGCTGCTCAAAACGTCGCTTCAAATTCATTAAAAAGAAAATGTCTTCACACATCGCTTTTTCTGGCTCGTCGCTTATCTTAGCGACGGGAGAATCATTGCAGGTGACCATTTTAATCACCATGGATAAAGGCTTATAAGCCTCTCCTTTGTCATTAACATAATCACCCATGTCGTTGGCAAGGAAGGTACCAATACCGAAACTCACTTGAACTCGCCCCTGGAAATACTCGCAAATGTCTAACGCTTGTTCAAAGTTCAGCCCATCGGTAAACACCAAGGTCTTGGTCATCGGGTCAATATTCATTGATTGATAGTGCTCAATCATTTTTTCACCCCATGTGAATGGACAACCACTGTCGTGACGCACACCAAAGTACGCGTTGCTTAGCTCTTCATCAAAGTCTTTGAGGAAAGCATCAATACCGATCGTATCTGTAAGCGCAATGCCCAACGCACCATCAAACATCTCTTGCCAACGTTGCAAAGCGATTTTTTGTGAGTCACGGACGTTCACCAACGCCTGATGGCCCATAAACCACTCATGAGCTACCGTGCCAATTGGCACAAGGTTAAGTTCACGGGCTAAATGGTAATTACTGGTCCCCGTTAAGCAGTCTGGTAATTCCTGACACAGGTATTCCAGCATGGTTTTTTGGACCTTAAACGAAAAGCGGCGACGAGTCGACATATCAGAAAACTTAAAGCCGGTAATATTGCGACGCTTCAGTTCAGATTTAAGATAACGAACTTTCTCTTCCAACACAGTTTGGAATTGCTGGAAAGGGATACCCGACCAACGCAGACGACTACGCACTTCAGAAACGATACTCATGATGATGGTTTCGTACAAAATGGTCTCTTTCCACAACCCACTGATGGTAATACGTAATTGGCTTGAGCCATCAGCCATGGTTTTGTTATGCAGAGCGACATCATTTTGAGGATTAAAGCGGAAGTGACGTAAGGCGTCGACAAACTCAGGCTTGAGATAAGGCGCAACACGCTTCATATAGTTAATTTCGTCGCCTGTAAAGCGAACGTCTTGAAGCTTAAGGATTTCTGCTTCTACAGCAGGCAACAACTCAGACAAGTCTTCTTCGCTGCGCACAATAAATTTGTATGACACCATCGCATCAGGATACAGCGCAGCAACAGCGCTCATCATGTTCACTTTATAAACATCAAAGTCCAACGCACTTTGAATGATGCGAGAAGAAAATAGTTCGGTTGTCATTAGGTGCCCTTCCACATACCCTTCCCTGAGTATATAACTTTTTGTTACTAACTAATTTGCCTAAACAATAAACACCCATCTTTAGTTTGTCAACTTTTGTTACTAACCACTCTTTTTTATAAGGTTTTTCTCTTTTATAAACCAATGCCACTTGTGTATAACCTAAATATATAGCTAAATTAATACCCAAAACTCATTCTCAACTGGCGGTCTAAAGTTAAGAACAATTCGTTACTTACCTATTGATTGGGCAATTATTATGCGCTAGATTACTTGCAAATCATTATTAGGACCCAGTCATGATCGTAACTGTCGACATTATTCCATTCAGGCTCTCTGGCTGCGCCAATAAAGGACTGGAAGTGTTGCTGATTAAGCGTTCAAATCCGGACCGCCCATACCATGGCGTTTGGGCACTGCCGGGTGGATTTGTCTTTGATAAAGATTTGACCCATGAAGGCGGGCGTCCTGCGGATGAAAATTTCGAAGCGGCAAGACGCCGTATTTGCCGCGAAAAGATTCATACCTACCCTCGTCACTTTAGTGAAGCGTTTATTGATGGTGATCCAAAGCGAGATCCAGACGACTGGAGTTTAAACATCACCCACTACGCATTAGTAGATAGAAATAATGTCGAGCAAATCAACAACGCTGGTGTTGCAGAATGCCACCTTAAATGGTTCCCGTTGCAGGCCATCTTAGATGGAGAAGAGACGCTGGCTTTTGACCATCAAAACACCATTGAAAAAGCCTGGCAAAAATTGCGCGCTTCGATCGAATACACATCCGTGCTTTTGTTCGCGTTAGACAAAGAGTTTTTGGTTGCCGATATCATTTCGGCCTATCAGGAATTTGGGATCGACATCAGCCGCATGACAATCAAACGCCGTTTGATCGATTCAGGCGTGCTGAAGCCAACCAATAAAGTCGCCTCTACCAACAAAGGCAAGGGGGGAAAACCTGCAATGGTATACACTCTTACTAGCGACGAAGTGACCTTTTTTCAAAACTGCTTGCGCGGATAAGCGCAGGCCACCAAACAGACGAGGAGTCTGCCATGACGGTTCGAGTTAATTATCAAACCACTGCAGTGTTCGATGTTGATCCGGAGAAAGGATTCAGTGAACTTTGCCCAGACGAATTACCCGTAGTTGGTGCGCTTGAAATTGTCCCGGAGCTACTTAAGAACCACGCAAAAGGTCGATTAAAACTGGTGAGCCGAGACTTACATCCGCCAAAAGCCGCATGGGACGCAGAAATGCCAGCCAACATGCTCGAACCCGTTGGTTTGCCAAACGTCGATGTAAAGTGGAATCGTCATTGCGTGCTGGGTACGACTGGGGTTGAACTGCTGGACGGTTTGCCACCTGTTCTAGAGTATGATTTTCAGGTGAATAAAGGCATGGATCCTGATGCGCATCCGTACGGCGTTTTCTTTCACGATGTCGCTGATACCAAAACGACTGGCGCGAATGAGTTCCTGAAATGTAACAACATCGATACACTTGTTGTCGGTGGGTTAGCCCTCGATTTCTGCGTAAAAAAATCCGTGATGCAAGCATTAGCTCTCGGTTTTAAAGTCGTGGTGAACCTTGCTTCGACGCGCGCCGTATTGCCGCACACTGTTGATGACATCATTGCTGAAATGAAAGAAAACGGCGCGGTATTTGTTGACTGTGCTGATGACATCATCGTCGAGAAGTTTGCATAAGAGCATCACGATTAGGAGCTCAAAGTCTGGTGGTCTTATTAGCTGGTGACGCCTTGCACTCTGCTCCACTGACACGACATAATGCGCCAAACTTTCAAGTGAACATATTTATGCAAGAGATTTATTTTGCGGGCGGCTGCCTGTGGGGCGTACAAGAATTTATGCGTCACCTGCCCGGTGTAATTGTTACCGAAGCTGGTCGTGCGAACGGTACGACAAATTCCACATCAACGGACTACGACGGTTATGCAGAATGTGTACGCACTCAATTCGACCCTTCACAAGTCTCTGTCGAAGATTTGCTGGGTTACTTCTTCGAAATCATCGACCCTTACAGTGTCAATAAACAAGGAGAGGACGTCGGTGAAAAATACCGAACGGGTGTGTACAGCCAAAGCGCTCAACACCTCGACAGAGTAAGAAGCTACATCGCAAAAAGAGAAGATGCCGATAAGATCGTGGTAGAAGTGCTCGAGTTAACTAATTACGTACCAAGTGATGGCGAACACCAAGACAGGCTAACACGCTTCCCGGATGATTATTGTCATATTCCTTTGGATTTATTACACAAATATAAAAACCACTAGCGTTCAGTCTCGCAAGATATATGTCAGAAAACGAATAAAGGGAGCATAAGGCTCCCTTGGGATTATTTACAGAGTGGCTACTAAGAAAAACTTAACGAGCGCCTTCAGCTTCCAATTCCTGTTCCGCCACTGACAACATCGCAAACTCTTCTTCGGCCGTAGTCGCAACCAGTTTATTGCGGCTGTAGAGTCCGTAATACGCTCCACCGATAACAAACAGTCCCATCGTCATAAAGAACGCTGAAGGATCAAATGCATAAACGCCAGTCATCGCGATTAAAGAAAGTACTAACGAGATACTTGAAGTAACAATACCACCTGGTGTTTTGTATGGACGATGTAGCTCAGGTTGCTTGATGCGTAGCAAGATATGGCTTAGTGACATCAAAGCGTACGATACGGTTGCGCCAACAACAGCCATTGCCAGGATCAAATCACCTTCACCGGTTAGCGAGACTAAGAAGCCAAATACACCCGGAACAAATAGTGCACGAGTCGGCACTTTCTTATCACTTGTTAGTGACAAGCTTTGTGGTAGGTAGCCTGCACGAGAAAGCGCGAATACCAAACGGCTGTAGCCGTAAATGATTGAGAAGAAAGACGCAATCAGACCAGCCAGACCTAGCACGTTAACGGCAGTAGCAATAGTCGGGTTACCTGTCAGCTTCAGTGCATCAACCAATGGTACCGCGCTATCACCGATAACTTGTGAACCTACTGCACCAGCTAATAGCACAACCACAAGAGTCGCGGTAAGTAGAAGGAACAACATTGCACCGATAATACCTTTTGGCACATCTTTCGCCGGGTTTTTCGCTTCTTCTGCCGCTAAAGGAACCCCTTCAACCGCGAGGAATAACCACATCGCAAACGGCAGTGCAGCCCAAACGCCATACCAGCCAAATGGTAATGCTTCTGTTGCCTGAGCAGTTGCTGGAGCAATATCAAACAGGTTATTGATGTCGAAGTCGCCTATCAGTACACCTGCGGTCGCCAAAATGGCCAACACCGCTAATCCACTAATAACCATCATGACCTTTAGAGCTTCACCCACACCAGCCATGTGAATTCCAATAAAGACGGCATAAAAAAGTGCGTAGACAACAGGGCCATCAATACCAATCAATTCATTCACCGCTGAACCAATGAATATCACAATCGCAGCAGGCGCGAGCGCATATTCAATAAGTACAGATAAACCGGTAAAAAAGCCGCCCGTCGGGCCCATTGCCTGACGCGCAAAGCTATAGCCGCCACCAGCAGCCGGAATCGCCGCCGACATTTCCGCCAATGATAAAACCAGCGTTAGGTACATCACCGCCATCGCAATCGCTGCGATAAGGAAACCACCCCAGCCAGCCTGAGCGATACCAAAGTTCCATCCGGCAAAATCACCGGAAATAACATACGATACGCCCAGCCCCGCAAGCAGAATCCAGCCTGCGGTCCCTCGTTTTAACTGTCTTTTAGCCAGATATTCCTGATGATTAGACATAGTAAATCCCTCTACATTTTAGAAATTAAGAAATTGTTGTTGTGCTTATCTTCGAGGTCGCCACCATTCTCTTCGTCAATGGCAGAACGGTCCTTTAAGTTCACGCCTGAGAGTTGGAGTCTTCGAGCCTCTTTAAGCAAATAGAATGCGCGCTGACAGGCATCGTCATAATTAAGCCCTTGCGGTCGCACGTTAGAAATACAGTTTCGGTCGGAATCCTTCGAGCCGCGTTTCGCTCCCCAAGTCAGGTACATGCCCATACTGTCTGGCGATGTCAGTCCCGGCCTTTCACCGATAAGAACCATCACGGCTTTGGCATTAAAACACTCGCCGACATCATCACCGACCGCGACTCGCCCCTGCTTCACAACAGCGATAGGCGCTAAATTCCATTGGTGTTCTTCATCACCACTCAACAGCGAAACTAAGCGGCTGATAACAGGTAAGGCATGGTTCTGGATCGCGACAGAAGAAAGACCATCAGCGATAACGATCGCTAAATCGAGCTCGGCATTGTGTTCCTTGCCAATGGCTTCAAGCGTGTTCCAAGAAGCTTCATCAAGCTGGCGGCCTAGATCTGGTCGCTGCAAATACATGAATCGATCGGTTACTTTGCTTGTCACCACGACAGGTGGCTCAAGTGTTTGTTGAAGGATCGAGTACGAGTCTGTCAGTTGAGCAACCAGCGAATCCACATTAAGGGAGCAATGTACAGCGTCCATCGCCTGGGCGTGATCGAGCTGAAAAGAGAGCAACTCATCCGTCGGAACACTGTTGCCACTGCGACCCAGAGCGATGCGCGCAGAAGTAAACTCACGTAACTTATCCCAAGGATTGCGCGTGACAACTTTTGCTGTTGCGCCGTCTGAGATAGAAACCACTTTACCCATGAGATCTCCCCTTATTCAGCTGTGAAATTGCTCCGGCAAACGAATTGGAAATACGGTCGTTTAATCGCACCTCGTTTACGTCTTCGAAAATTTGCATGTCGGTGAGCCACTGTTCAAACTCGGGCGCTGGCTTTAAGCCCAACACTTTTCTCGCATACAACGCATCATGGAATGAAGTGGTTTGATAGTTGAGCATGATGTCATCAGAACCCGGAATGCCCATGATGAAAGAACACTCAGCAACACCGAGTAAGGTGAGCAAGTTGTCCATATCATTCTGATCGGCATAAGCGTGGTTGGTGTAGCAGATATCGCAGCCCATTGGCAGCCCCAGCAGCTTGCCACAGAAGTGATCTTCCAAACCGGCACGAATGATCTGTTTACCATCGAACAAGTATTCCGGTCCGATAAAACCAACCACCGTATTCACCAACAAAGGATCAAACTGCCTGGCTACGGCATAAGCTCGAGTTTCACAAGTTTGCTGATCGACACCATGGAAAGCATTCGATGATAAAGCCGTACCCTGACCCGTCTCGAAATACATCACGTTGTTACCGACTGTTCCTCGGTTTAGTGAAAGTGCCGCTTCGTGTGCTTCTTTCAAAACCGCTAAGTTAATACCAAAGGTGTCATTGGTACCTTGTGTGCCACCAATTGACTGGAAAACCAGATCGACAGGCGCACCCATCTCAATGGCCTCGATGGTGTTGGTTACGTGGGTCAGAACGCAAGACTGGGTAGGAATTTGATAGTGCTGAATAACCTCATCCATCAACTTCATCAATTTCACTGCCTGAGGCACGTTGTCGGTTGCTGGGTTAATACCAATCACTGCATCACCGTTGCCATACATCAGACCATCAAAGATCGTCGCAGCAATGCCATTAAGAGAGTCGGTCGGATGGTTGGGCTGTAAACGAGTGGATAAACGGCTTGGTAAACCAATCGTATTACGGAAAGCCGTCACCACCTGGCACTTTTTCGCGACCAAAATCAGGTCTTGATTGCGCATGATCTTGCTGACTGCCGCCACCATTTCCGGAGTTAGACCGGGACGAATTTTGGCTAACGTGACACTGTCAGCTTGTTCGCTCAACAGCCAGTTGCGAAAGTCACCAACCGTCAGGTGTTCTATCGGTTGAAAGGCTTCACGGTCGTGAGTATCAATAATTAAGCGCGTGATTTCATCGCTTTCATAAGGGATCACGACTTCGTTTAGAAAGGTTTTTAGTGGCAGCTCGGATAACGTCATTTGCGCCACGACGCGCTCTGCGGCTGACTCAGCACATACTCCGGCCAGCGCATCGCCGGAACGTTCCGGCGTAGCTTTCGCCATCAAGTCTGCCAATGACTCAAAGGTATATACCTTACTTCCCTGTTGGCGACGATAAGTTGCGGTCATTTATGACTCTCCTTGCTACTTGGCTCTCTTTTTGCTGAACTATCAATAAGCGTTTAGAAAAGTATTGCCAAATGTATTCCAGAGCGTTATCAAAAATCGGCAATACTAAAAATTAACCAACAAACAAATGGTTACTCTTAATTTGCTCTAAAATGATTCACAAAAAGGACATTGGAAGAAAGTATGATCAGTGATGGATCGCACCATATTGCACCAGACTTGTGCACCAACCCCACAAAAGATGCAAACCAACAAGCAGCAAGCCTTGTCAATTGGCAGCAGGAATACGACCAAATCAGCAATGGGCGCTTTCTGGGGCAAATCCGAGAGCGACGGTTCAACAATGTGCATGTATTTCGTGAAGACAGTAACCGCGCACTAAGACAGCAATGTCGTATTGAAGAAGGTGGACTTTGGCTAGGGATAAGCGTTGAGAATAAAGCGTTGCATATTAATCATTCGCAACTTGACGCTGACAAGCTATTACTTCGCCACGGTGGCGTAGACTTCGAGTTAATTACGCCAGAAGCGTTTGCGATTTATGGCATGGTGCTCAAGCAAGATTTTGTTCAGAAGCTCAAAGAGCAACTCGAGCTTGACGATGTTAAAGAGCAAGAACTCTACTTGTCCGGCTTAAGCGAACGCCACATTCAGCAACTCAAATACTACTTAGGCATATTGCTTGATCCTAACCAAGGTCGATGGTCGTGCGAAACGCATCAAACCGTCGTCAAAGATGTCCTGATGGAGCTGTTGTCTTTAAGCTCGCAGCAAGAAGTGTCGCCAAGAACGACCTCTCAGAGGCATGTTGTGATGAACCGAATTCGACAATATTTGGAGAATCAGGATTACAGAACCCCAATTACCGTGAGTGAACTGTGTGAGGCGGTACATGTTAGCCGTAGAACATTGCAATATACGTTTGAAGCGTGCTGTGATACTTCACCGAAACAGTTTATTCATCGAATGCGACTGAATCAGATACGCCGGATACTGCAAAACCCTCAAGAAACTCGTAACATCGCAGAGATAGCCTTTGATTTTGGCTTTTTCCATCTCGGCCAGTTCGGCCAAAGCTACAAGCAACTGTTTGGTGAAACACCCACAGAAACAAGGCAATACATCTGATTAAATGAGGCTTTAAGGAGTAAGTAGTCACTTCGGCTCAAGCTCCGTCATACTAAGAACGCTTGCTAGAACGAGATATTCTGAGCAACACGCCACAGAACGCCACTGGGGTCAAACAGACAACATTCACGCATCCCCCAGGGTTGATCGACCAAATCAGTGAGACGGGATCCAAACCTATCATGATTCAATTGTGAGAGATGTTGGTGCCAGCTTTCTACATTTTCCACCAGCAGATGCATCATGAAATTATGGCAATGTTCTGGCTCATAAAAGTTTTGTAAAAGGAATGAATGATTCCCTCGGAAAAAATAGGCCACGTCGCCAAAATCGGATGCCATTTCAAAGCCGACTTCCTGATAAAATTGCTTCGAAAGCTCATAATCCTTGGCGGGTACGAAAGACTTTATTTCTACAACATTCAGGTTTTCCATTTCCTAGTTCCAAATTCCGTAACACGAACTATCCACCTTGAGCAATGCTCGGGTATGTTGACCGGTAATACTTTGCTTTCTTACTTCGATGGTCCATTGGTTCTCAGACGCAGCAACGATTTGAAGGCCGAGTGGTTCTATGGCAAAAATCGTCAACAAAGACTGTGAGCCAAGCTTGATGCCTGGCTCTAATGCCATTGAGCCTCTGGTAGCTCAATTAGAAAATACAGTGTTGTGTGTAGCTCGATGCTTCATTCGCTGTCCAATCGCCTTTTGGTTTCTCTTTCAGGTCCTTACACCACTGTTCACTACCAACGCCATCTTGAAGGACACAATGCTTGGCAAAATCCATGGCACTTTCTGTTGTCCACTCAGTTTTTGGCTTGTCTCGCATGTCGTTACACCAACTTTCGGTGCCAACTTCATCGCTACAAGCGGTTAAAGCCGCAGACGCCAACAGTAACATCACCAGTTTTTTCATAAGATTTAGGTTCCAGTCAAATAATGTTTTAAACAAGTAACGCTCTGATGAGGTAATCAAACATGGCTGTCGTGTACAACATCTTGAAGCGACTTTTGTATAAACTATAACTAAATTATCAGTCTACGTGTTAAGACATCGACAATTTATCTAAAATCCATGGCTAAGCGTGTCGGTAATAATGTGACTATAAACGCTTCGCAGCAGGCAAAGAAAAAAGATTCGCAGATCCCGTACCGAAACAGGCTAAACGCAATTCCAACGCCATTTGGTTGAAATGCTCAACAACGTTTTGTGTACTGATTGTCGCGGCTTTTAGAACAGCACCAGCCTGACCGACCAAGTTAGCTCCCAAGTGGATGGCTTTCGCTGCCTCGAGCCCATTGTGGACACCACCAGATGCGATTAAAGGTAATGTTGGATACTGAACACGAATTTGTTCGAGGCAAGTAGCCGTTGGTATTCCCCAGTCACGAAACAGTTCGGCAGCGCGCTTCATGTAGGCATTATCCTGACAAAAACCTTCGACAGCACTCCAACTGGTTCCCCCCGCTCCAGCGACATCAATGGCATTAACACCGGCTTCTACCAAGCTTTCAGCCATAGCGCCGCTAATCCCAAACCCGACTTCCTTAACGATAATGGGAACATCCACTCGTGATTGCAGTTTTTCAATCGCATGTATGACACCTATCCAGTTGTGGTCGCCATTTGCCTGAAAGGCTTCTTGCATCGGGTTCAGATGCACGATCAAGGCATCAGCCTCAATTGCTTCTACCGCTCGTTGTGCGTTGTCCAAATTCGCTTTATCACGCAGTTGCGCCGCTCCTAAGTTGGAATACAGAGGCACACCTTTAGCCAAATCCCGAATCGTTCGACCTAAGCCTGAGTTCAAGTTCCGCTCTAGACTAATGCGTTGAGAACCCACCCCCATCGCAATACCTAATTCACTTGCCGCCTCAGCCAAACGGCAGTTAATCGCCTCCGCCTCTTTCGCTCCACCCGTCATCGAGCTGATCAAGAACGGCAAAGCCAGCCTTCGCCCTAAGAACTCGGTAGACAGATCGATGGCGCTAAAGTCACATTCTGGCAGCGCACAGTGCTCAAACTCGACAGACTCGAAGCCAGCCGTTTTATTTTTCATGCTCATGTCATGATGTAAAACAGCGTCTAGGTGTAAATCTTTGCGATTAGGTTGCGGAGCCATAATGTCACCCTAAAGTAAAACAGTCGCGCAGTATTGCGATCCTTATCAGTAACGTCAATGCGAAATTTCTGAAATATCCTCAGTACTGTTCTCAAATCTGCTAAAGCTATTGATTTACTCTTGTGTTTTGCCCCACAAGTTTAGTACGTGCGAGGCCAGCAGCTTCTATAAGCTTGGGTAACAAATAGGCAGGATGCCAACTCGATGGTATTAAAAGTACTATTGGCTGTTTTCAGACATTATCAAAGACACAATCGTACTGGTCGTACTGGGTGCAAACTGTTCGGGATCGTCACAAAAGTGAATCTTGCCTTTTTCTTCCACATGAAAGAGAGGAATGACCAAATTGTTGTTGTGATGCGCCAAATAGTCTTGGTAAGTAAAATTGTCACTTAGCTTAGTATGTTTGATTTCCGCTCCCCGGCTCAACAAACTTGCCAATTGGCTGTAACTGACATTTCCTCCCATCAGCAACCTGCCATGATACTCCTGCGCGACAGAGTGCTTTTCACTGCCATTACCGTTAGTTTTGTTTTTTTGCAGACAATGCACTTTGTCTTCGCCAAATTCATCGACAAATTGCATACAAGCCATAATGTTAAAATGTTGATCAGGAGTTAGGGCAACAACCTGACCAATACCAATTAGGTTAAGATTATCGTCCGCATGGCTAGAAATTGGGTTGCCATAGTAGTAATCCAAACCGAGCATACGTACCTGACTAATATACTCCCAGTTAGAATCGGTCATCAGAACCCGTCTATCATAACGCGCTAATGCCTGGCCGATTTCTCTTGCTACCCGGTTCGCCCCAATTAATAGGAAACCTCTTGGCGCTGGTTCTGCGACCCCCAGAGCGATCGCCACCGGACGAGCCGTCGCACTTTGTAAAACAACAGTTCCAATAATTACCATGAAGGTCATTGGTACAAGCAGACTAGCACCACTGACGCCGTATTCGATTAGCTTAATAGCAAAAAGAGACGAAATAGAGGCCGCAACAATACCGCGCGGTGCAACCCATGACAGAAACAGTTTTTCCTTGAGACCTAAATTACTGCGTATCGTAGCGAGGAATATTGATAACGGACGCGAGACCAACTGCATAAAGATAAACAGCATCAACGCACCAGCCCCCAAGGCAGTGAAGTCATCTAAGCTAATGCGCGCGGCTAAAAAAATAAACAAGCCTGTAATGAGCAAAATGGTCAGGTGCTCTTTGAAGTGCAGGATCTGCTGAATGTTGATCTCTTTTGCATTCGCGAGCCACATCCCCATAACGGTGACGGTAAGCAGCCCGGCTTCAGATTCTAAATGATTTGAAACCGAGAAAACGCCAAGTACCACCATCAAAACGGCAAACGGCTGCAAATATTCTGGTAACCATGCCCTTCGTAATACTGCTGAGACCGCCGCGCCAGATGCAACGCCAAGAATGACACCAACGGCGATGATCTTGGCAAAGACTTCGACGCTATTGACCGCGCTGTGTGACACGATGAACTCGTAAACCATGACCACAAATAGCGCACCAAGCGGATCAATCAGAATCCCTTCCCAACGCAGAATATTAGCCAGAGTGCTGTTTGGTCTCACAGTTCTTAGCAGCGGGACAATCACGGTAGGCCCCGTTACGACGGTTAAGCTGCCAAACAACATTGCCAGCTCCCATGAAAAACCCAAGAAATAATGTGTCGCCACACTCGTCACGGCCCAAGAGATAATCGCGCCAAAAGAGACAATACTCCATACCGAGCCACTCACTCCGCGAATCTCTTTAAAGTTTAGCGTTAGGCTGCCTTCAAACAAAATAACGGCCACTGCCAGAGAAACCAGAGGAAAGAGCAAGTTTCCTAATATTTCATCGGGCTTCAGCCAGTGCATAAAAGGCCCAACTATCAGGCCTGCTAAAAGTAAAAACAGTATCGCGGGCAAGCGTAGTCGCCAAGCTAACCACTGACACCCTAAGCCAATCACCCCGACCGCGGACAGTACCAGCGCTTCATTACCAACTTGCATATATGCCACCTATTCTTATCGTTGTTTTAGCGCCAACACACCAGAGATAATCTTATTCCTTGAAATTACTAATATAGTTGAGTTCACGTTTACTCCACCGTTCGACGCACTAAAAATCACAAAAAAGAGAAACATGAACCCCAAAATTTCCGAGTAAGTCTAAGAATTATTGGCATTTCCCCTAAAGGAGGCTTACCCACAAACATTCGGCATGTAGAATGTCTATTCAATGTTTCTACAAATTGTAGGCGGAACCTAACATCCCAACGCTCACTGGCATAGGCCTTGAACTAAGCTTTAGCATAGGTGCTCAAAGTTAAGAATGCTCATGAGAGGATTCAAAATATCAGGATAGGGAGAAAAGCACTTGTTTACATCATTAGCAGTGATTATGGCGTTGTTTGCCTTACTGATTACATTGAAAGCAGTCAGTCGAATTTCAAACCTGGAAAACGAGATAACTCAGCTACGCAGAGAGTTGGACGAATTACGTTCACGATGGTTAAACCAACAGAGCCACACAGAAGCAGATCAAACAGACTCCCTCCCTACTTCTGACATCGCTGTAACAACTTCAAACCAAGCAGAGAGTCGATACACTGAACCATCGCATCATTTAGCAGAATCCGATGACGGCATAGACTCACCCGTAGAGCCGCAATTCGCGCAACAAGCACATCAGGAAGAGATTGAAATTGCGAGCTTAGCCTCCGATAGCGCTAGTCAGTGGGAAAAACAAACCGGAAAATTACTCTCCAGCCTCCAAGAAAATTGGTTAGTCTGGGTGGGTGCCCTTGCTATGCTGATCGGTGGTGGATATTTAGTACAGGTCATTGGTAGCCACATTGAGTTTTCGCCTATCATGCGGGTCACTTTTGCATTTACTTTGTCTTTTGCAATGATCGCTGCTGGAGAATGGTTCCACCGAAAAGAACAGCGCAGCCCTGAACGAGCAAAGCGCGCCCAAGGCTTCACTTATGTTCCGGCAGCCATTACCGGAACAGGCCTGACCGGCGTTTACTGTACGGTTATTTTTGCGTTTGTTGTCTATCAGATGCTGACACCTAGTGTCTCATTGTTGATCTTAGCCGCCGCAGCATTTTCCAGCCTGGCTTTATCATTGCGACAAGGTCCATTAATGGCCGTTCTGGGATTAATCGGCGGTTACACAGCGCCACTATGGATCAGCGGTGCTGACCCCGATTATTTCCTGTTGGCAGGCTACATCAGCGCGATCTCCGTTGCATCCACTTTGCTTATGCTAAAGGTACGCAGTGCCTGGATTGCACCATGTAGCTCAATACCGCATACGTTGTGGATGCTTGTTCTCATCGAAAATATTCCAACAGAGAGTTTGTTCTCCTGGGTTTATGTTTACTTGTCGCTCAGCGTGTATCTAATTTATGCCGTGCCAAGGTTGGGGTGGACACTCGACCCTCGTTATCGTCATTGCCAAAATAAATGGACGAGCCCTCCAACCATGACATCTCTCGCGATAGCCCTGCTCATTTTTTCCGCTATTACTAGAATGCCTGAGATTAACGTATTCCAAATGGCGTATTGTTACATCTTGCTTATTACCACTATCTGGCTACCTGCTTTGCGTAAGGGTTGGTCAATGCGAGCTTTCCTGCCATCGGCACTGGTATCCGCAACCGCTATCTTGGTTATTTCGATCGCTTTTGACACACTCTATATGTCGCAGAGTGAGGCCAGCGTTCTGCTAGCGTTAGCATTGAGTATTGTCTGTATTCTGCTAAGAACTTACTTACAAGCGCTCAGTGACCGCTCCCAGATAAATGGTATATTGTTGCTAACGCTAGCTCCTTCGATGTCGCTAATCACCCTGTTCTACGCAGATGAGTTTATGCACAGTTACGCTTGGTATTGGACATTTTTTACGGCGTTAATCGCGGTCTGCTATGTTTATTTGGGCCTGCGTTTAAGGCGACTCGCTTACGAATGTTCTGCGGCTGTCCATGCCATTGCTGCTGGATGCGCTTTTGTATGGCTCAGTAATACTTGGCTGACCACTGCAATTTCTGTGCAAGTGGCGATAATGGCATTGCAAATACAGGCTGGGTATTTTCGTCCTGCCAGTTGGGCAGTCAAAATAATGATGGGGGCTTTGGTTGTCCGCCTGACGTTACTGCCATTTATTCCTCAATGGCAGCCAATCGAAACAGGACACTGGGCATGGGCAATACTCAGTTACCTACCAGCGCTCATCATCCTCGCGTATGCTCGCTCCGTATTACTAAAGGTCGATTCCGATATTGCCAATTGGTTTGAAGGTGCATTCCTGCATGTCTTTTTAATGGCGCTTTTCACCCAGACGAACTACTGGCTAACTGGCCAATACGGCTACTTAGGTCACATCGACTTTACTAGTTTAGTCGTCTTCGCCAACCAAGCACTGGTCATGGGTTTAGTATACAGCTACCGAAGTCAGTTCGCCCAGCAACTCACTCAGGTGTATCAGGTATACAGTTACCTGCTATGGGGCGCATTTGTATTGATGCTCCTTATCCTCAACACCATTGAATCGCCATTAAACGTTGATAATGTTTCCGCACAAGCGATTCCGCTTTTCAATATGTTGAGTTTAGGTTGGCTGCTACCGGCGAGCATTCTAATTATCACGGTAGTTAAGTGTTGGAATACTCTGAGTATTCACCGACATGTTGTTTCCAGTATCGGATTCACACTCACAGCAGTATGGCTAGGTATGTCAATTCGACAGTTTTGGCAAACAAGTTCTATGACCCTGTATCAACCGACTAGTATGGCGGAGCTATTCAGTTATTCCGTGGCGGGGTTAGTTGTGGGAGGTTTACTGACTTGGACAGGAGTCATACGCAAAACAATGAGCGTGCAGCGTATCGGCCTCATCATTCTGGCGTGCGTCGCGTTAAAAGTATTCATATGGGATGTGCGATCTCTGGATGGTTTCTGGCGTGCTATTAGTTTCCTTGGCTTGGGTGCATCTTTGGTTGCGCTTGGGTGGTTGTTTCAGAAGTTTAGCCGTTCCGTCTCTCACCCTTCAGAGCCTTAACCTACAACCTGAGGTTCCAGACGAGTCCGAGAAAGCCATCCGGAATCTCATTTATATTTACCAATGGCGTATACCAACACCCTCAGCCATTCATCGACTTTAGTCGACATGCTGCATTGAGTAACCTGAAATCGAGATCACTCAAGAGATAAATGTCAGAATAAAGTTAAAAATATAAAAAACTGCTATGCTAAATTAATAACTCGTGATCTCGATGCAAGCGTACTCAGCAAAGTTAAGATATTGTATCGCAAAGATAAGAAAGAGCAGTGGTTTACTGATAGTTATCCAGGTTATAGATGGAATAGAATGGATACAGTTCTCATCAGTGATTAAAAAAATTCGCTAGACCAAATAACCATTTACACAACAAATATAAAATGGCTATTGTGCTATTAGCGTAAAAACAAATTCGAATATCGAGATGACGCTTCGCTTGCGCGTCTGGAATAGGTCCGGGTTCCGGGGGGGAGCTCGGACTTTTTTATAAAGCTAATAGTATAAGATTGGCACTGCCATTTCGCAGCGCCAGATTATGGATAGTTAAAGCAACTCTTTGGCGATGAGGTGTAATAAAAAGGTTTCCCTTTCAATACTCATGCCTTTTTTCGGGCTTTCTGCCATAGTTTGCTCATTGTGTGCAATCGCTTCATGGATGTTCTTCCACACTGGGCGCATACCGTTCTTGACCTCGTAATCTTCATAAGCGGTCTCGCCTAACTCTCGGTCGATTTTACAGGTGTAGCAGTAAGAGATCATATGCATTACATCTGCGTCATCTTTGTACCAAGGTCGAAACTCTTCAAAAAGCCCAAATGGCTTAATACCGTGTATATTGTTTGCTCCAGTCTCTTCCTCTAGCTCTCGAACCAATCCAGCAATGATATCCTCACCATCGTCAATACCACCGCCAGGTAAGGTGTAATCATGGTAGCGCTCCGTGTAGAGCAGCAATACATTTTCACCATCAAGAACAATGGCACGTGCTGCATTACGCTTAAAAATGATTTTATCGTCGAGATGATCAATGTCTGGATGAATCGTAGATTTTAAGTGTCTCATTGAAGGTTCCGTAGTGAGTGCTTTTGCGCGCATACTACCTAAATTGCCTCACTTTCCCAAGTGACAATTCCGAGCGTGTATCCCTCACTGATTTGATGCTCATACCAATCTGACTAAGTGATGGAGAGTTGATTTGCATGCCCCAATCTGTCTCTCCTTCATACTTTTAACATCGTTAGGACATTACCCTACGAAAGTTGCCTATAATCAATACAATACTCGTCCATCCCATGCGGAGAACAATAATGAATAAGACAAGTTTAATGATAACTATGGCAGTAACGGCAGGGCTAACTGGCTGTTCCACATACGATGGCGCTACGCGCTCGACTGAATATACATCCGCAGCAAATCCAGCTTCTGTCTACTGTGTTCAACAAGGGGGAGAAATGGAGACCGTCACAGAGAATGGTGAACGCGTAACCTATTGTGTCTTTTCAGATGATGAACGCGTAGAGCAATGGGAATATTATCGGGATAATCACCAAGAAGGTGAGGACTACTGAGTTTCAAACAAGTTAACCTTTATCGACATTCATCTAGGAGCCTCAGGCTCCTTTTTCATTTGTATTAATGGCACTATTTTATCCACTTCGTACGTACTCTCTGACATTCTTGACACTTTCATGACATAACTTTCCAGATGGACAATAAAATTCGCGACAAATATCACATAAATTCACGATTTTTCCACATTTCTGGAGTGGGTGGTCAAAATGAAAGCACAAATAGTTAAAGAGACCGAAGCAGTACAAACCAACGTCATCACTGATGAATCAAAGCGCACCATTTATCGCGCATGCTTGAGTGCATTAATGATTGTTGCAATCAGCATTGTTGTTAATCTAAGTATTCGCCTCGATTACGTTGTATTAGATTCAAGTCTGGGTGAATCATCGATTACGGAATCACTTCAGTTAGTCATGCTGGCAATCGCATCATGGTCATTTTTCGGCTTATCGAAACATACTCCTGAGCTGAAACACGCTGCAATCCTGATTTCTGGCTTTTTTGCTGTACTCATGATTCGTGAAATGGATTACTGGATGGATATGATTCATCATGGTTCTTGGGTGTTTCCTGCGCTAACCGTTACTGCTTTAGCCTGTGCGAAAGCCTATCAAGGCGGCAAAGGCAGCGTGAATGAGATGGCAAGAATCCTACAAAACCCACACATGAAGCTATTAATCGGCTCAGTTGTGCTATTGCTTGTTTTTTCACGTCTTTACGGAATGGGCAGTTTTTGGCGCCATGTGATGGATGAAAGCTATGTCCGCGACGTGAAAAATATCTCTGAAGAAGGGATTGAGCTACTGTGCTACAGCTTGATTGCCCTGAGCGCATTCCGCACCCGTGGTGAAATTAAAGCGCAGACTCAGGATCGATAGTTCGGTTCATCATGGTTAAGAGCGGGTGTATGATATCTAATGCTTGCTGAACCACGTTTAAGTTATCATTAAAGGCTGTCATTGCGACGGCCTTTTTTATTTCCTGAATATTCTTTGCGGATTCATTATCTAAAGGAAGTACCTCTAACTTTTCTATTGCCAATTCAGCAATATGTAGTGGCTTCGCTCTTACAGCTGCTAAGTCTTGGCTAAACACCCCACGAACAGCCCCTTCTAAATAGACGCGATAAGTTGTCAGCTCATCAAGCAGTAAAAACGCTTCAGCAGATATCCCCTGATGGGGGTACGGCACACTAATATGCTTATCCACATCCAATGGAATACTCAGCTCAAGCCCCATTGATACACAGCACGTTTTGAGCACATTCAGTAAGCCCTGCTCATCCATTAGCGTTTGAATCTCTAGAATTCGTTCCAGGTGGTAGTCGTTGGAAACAAGGGTCACTTTAATTGGTGATTGGTCATACTTGGCAGCTTGAAAGAGATCACTATTGCACAATTCGTCCGCTGCATTTTTCATGTTCTGCAAGGTATTCAAAGAACGATTTTCAATCACAACCTGACTTTCCGGGAATGGCCGTAAGCGTGAATTATTGAGTGTTCGGAAATAACGGAACATGGCATCCGCCTCTGCGATGTCTTGTCCTTGAGTTTTGCCCCCACAAAACAAGATTGCTGTGCTGTTGATACGCAATGAACCGAGCGCACTCACCAATGCTTTCACCCTTGAAGCACCTTCTGGGCTAAGTTTGTTGTTGATAAGCCGCTTACCAAGAACGATAACCACATTGTCTAACTGCATACTACGATCTCTATTCATGATCTTGGCCGCTTAGCGCATGAGTTGGCAATTATATAAAAATCTTCTTTGCCAACCGCCTTCTAGGGATTAACATCCGCTTAACAGTCATACTCTAGAGACCTATGAAAGGTCCACTGCTAAAGGAAGTCAATAATGCTGTCGATTTTCGATATTTTTAAAGTTGGTGTCGGGCCTTCAAGCTCCCACACTAACGGCCCAATGCTCGCCGGGTTCAACTTTACTCAGTTACTTCAAGACTCTATGGCGAAAGTGCATAGGGTGCAAGTAGACTTGTATGGTTCGTTGTCATTAACTGGCAGAGGTCACCACACTGACAGAGCTACCGTTTTGGGCTTGATGGGCAATAGACCCGATAACATCAAAATGACCAGCGCAAAAAGCGCGCTTCAACATACCATAGAAACCAATACTTTATTGCTGGCTGGAACTCACGAAATTACCTTTAGCTACGATCATGACATCGTATTTCATAGCGAAAACCTTCCTTTGCATGAAAACGGCATGACCATCACTGCACTGGACGAATCTGGCGAACAGCTCGCATTTGAGATTTATTACTCCATTGGTGGTGGCTTTATTGCAACGGCAGACGAGCTGGAAAATGGTACGCAGCAAACGGAGGTTGAAGTCCCATTCCCATTTACATCAGCAGATGAAATGCTTGCAAAAGCGGAAACAAATGGCTTGAGTTTAGGTGGGATGATTCTACAAAATGAATTGGCGTTTCGTGACGAAGAGGAGCTCAATCAAAGAGCAGAACAGATCTGGAAAGTCATGTCTCTTTGTATGCAACGCGGCTTTGATACCGAGGGTATTCTGGAGGGAGGACTCAATGTCACACGTCGAGCTCCTAATCTGTTGAAAAAACTGGAAGCAAACGCAGCGGTTGAAAATGATCCAATGGAAATCATGGACTGGATTAACTTATTTGCTTTCGCTGTGAGTGAAGAGAATGCAGCAGGTGGGCAAGTCGTCACCTCTCCAACCAACGGTGCAGCCGGCGTTATTCCTGCAGTGCTAATGTACTACCACCGCTTTATTAAAGAGCTCGACATCAAGCAGCTCAAAGATTTCCTAGCCGTGGCAGGTGCAATTGGCATTTTGTACAAGACCAATGCTTCTATTTCCGGCGCTGAAGTCGGGTGTCAGGGGGAAGTCGGTGTATCTTCATCTATGGCCGCTGCAGGCTTAACGGCACTGCGTGGCGGTAGCAACGAACAAATCTGTATTGCTGCAGAAATTGCAATGGAACACTCTCTCGGCATGACCTGCGACCCTATTGGTGGATTGGTTCAGGTACCTTGTATTGAACGAAATGCGATGGGAGCAATGAAGGCGATTAATGCTTCTCGCATGGCCTTAAAGAGAACGAGCAAATGTTTAATATCATTAGATAAAGTTATCGAAACCATGTACCAGACGGGTAAGGATATGAACAAAAAATACCGCGAAACCTCGTTGGGTGGTTTAGCGGTGATACATATGGCACCGCCATGTGAATAAACTAACTGACTCCTGAGATGATAAAAAATACCGCGTTAGTCGCGGTATTTTTTATATTGGAGCCGTTTTAATTCATTGAAGTGAAAATACTAAATATCGTTCACTACCACTAAGGTTGCTGCCAACACATCTTGGCCAAATAAAACACTACGTTCAGGCGACCACCCATACAGCGGATCTGGGTGGTTATTGTTATCTTTGAATGGCATCTCTATAGTGTATGACAAACACTTAAATTGCTCCGCGACCCAATTTGATCCAACCGTTAAATTCGCTTTACCAGGTTCGTCTTTATCGTAACCGACTTCATCTTGGAACTCGGGCGTGATAGTGAGCAACGCTTGCTTAAACGTACGCTCTAAAGACGCCAAAGTTTCGTCATAAGAAGGAATACCTTCAGAACCCGCCACAAAATTGTATGGCAGTGCTTCATCACCATGAATATCCAAGAACATGTCTACGCCGGTTTCTAGCATACGCTGACGAACTAAGAATACTTCCGGGCTTTTTTCCATTGAAGGAGTTTGCCACTCACGGTTTAGGTTTACGCCCACCGCATTAGTACGCAGATGCCCTCGAATGCCGCCATCAGGGTTCATGTTCGGTACAACGTAAAGAACCGCCTTCTCAAGCAGAGCACGTGCGACGGTATCATTTTCATCTAGCAAACGCTGAATCATACCTTCCATGAACCACTCCGCCATGGTTTCACCCGGGTGCTGACGTGCAATCATCCAGATTTTCTTTTTGCCTTCTTCTGGCTCACCGAAGGTCAGCAGACTCATGTCATTGCCATCTAGAGTGTGACCTAGTGTTTCCAGCTGACAATGGTGTGCGCTTTGTGCCATGTGTAACAAATCAAGGTGGCGATCATACGTATAAGGTGCGAAGTAAGCGAAGTAGATAGAGCTACGTTCAGGAATAACCGTAAATGTGAGCGTATCGCCATCAAAGTCAGCGGGTACACGGAACCACTCTTCACGATCATAAGAGGCCACAACATCATAGCCTTGCCATCCTTCTGGGTAAGCCGATTTAGCTAAATCTAATAGCTTAATGGTGTGCGACTGTTCAGCCTCGGTCTCTAAACGGAAGTGGAACCATTGGTAGATCTCTGACATGTTATCGTTGGGAATGTTAAGTTGGATATCGTTTTTATCATCCGCTTTCACGACGTGAATGCTACCGCTATCGAAGTTGCTGAATATTTTCATTCTATTACTCACCTTTTGAATCTGAGCTTGAAAGACAGAGGCTAACACAGGGCTAAAGTGTCCCCTATTATTTTCACTTCAAAGTTTATTGTTTGTGGCTGAAGTCATCAGTTTCTAAATCAACTTGCATCTCTGTGACCAATTGAGGTTTTTCGATTTCGGTGGCTTGCTTAATCCAATAAGAAGGTTGAATGTTTTTAAGAGCAGGAAAATGGGGGATACGATCCCCCGAAAAAACACAAAAGATGAGCACGTCAAGCTAATCCTATTAATTGGTCTTAAAAGGATACGTTAGTACCGACCTTCACGCATACGGTACGAAACTTCTAAATTCAATATTGGTTGGTATCCGACCTGGCCGTTAGATTGTAAAAGCTCCTCGATAGTTACGGTAGATTGAGTAATAGAAACTGATTTGCGGTCAACGTATTTAGCTTTACTAGTGAACTGGTCACGTAACTCGCCGGGAGTCATATTTTGGTAGTCTTCCATCAATTCACGACCCATATCATAAGCCATGTCTTTATACCCATAAGCAAGCGTTACAGTTCCCTGCTTGGATAAAACCAAGGCCCCAAGATGGAGCCTTTGAATATGAAAGTGCGAACGTTAGTGATTGAGTTCTGCAACCGACTCAATACTGATGGCGTCATGGCGCCAATACTCAATATCGCAGTCAATCAACTCTCCATGTTGGTTATAGTTGGTACGCTCAACAACCATAGCTGGAGTACCGGATGTCGCTCTTAACGCTTGCGCGACTTCACCAAGAAGTGTGCTGGTAGAAATTCGATAACGCGTTTTTTGATACACCACGCCAAAGTGCTCACGATAAATGTCGGTAAGCGAATTGGTAAGGTCGAAACTCAATAAATTGGGAAAGATCTCGGGACGAATGTAGTTGGTCACATACACTACAGGCCTATCTTCCAGATACCGAACACGATCTACACGATAAACATCCGAAAATGGCTGCAGTTGTAACAGACGCGCAGATTGTTTATTGGCCAAAGTACCTTTTGCCGCAATCAGCTCCGTTTTTGGCACGCGATTCTGCGCTTTCGCCATGTTTGGAAAATTAAGTGTTTGGGTTGGATCGTAACGTAGTGGCTCAGGTGAAATAAACCAGCCTCTTCTGTCTTCACGATAAATTCTTCCTTCCGCTTCCAATAACGACAACGCTTCGCGTAACGTAACTCGGGTTGTATCGAACGACTCCGCCAACTTACGTTCCGCGGGCAGTTTTTGACGAGGCGAAAGCATGCCCGCTTCAATCTGTTCAACAATCGAATCTTTAATTTTTACGTACTGCACGAGGTGTCCTTATCTTTTACGCCAAGCCTGTGTGCGATTTTCTAACCACTTACCCAACGTCATCTGCACGATCTTCACAATCGCGGCTGAAATCATGATCATCACTGCCATCGCAGCCGCCGCGCCCGTTTGGCCAGCGTCATCCATATTCAGAATCGATACCGAAGCCGGAATCGTATCGGTTGAGTATAGGAATACTACCGCAGAAGTGGTGGTCAATGCATTAACAAACAAATAGGTTGCAATGTCCAAAACGGCAGGCATACAAACCGGTAACGTGACTTTAAAGAACAACTTGTACTGAGGAAGTTTTACCGATGCAGCTGTCGCTTCTATCTCTGAAGGCAGTTGCTTCAGAGCGGTTAATGCGGTCATGTGACCAACCGTGTAATAGTGCACCACGGTATTAATCACAAGGAATGCCATCGTACCGTAAAGCACATTCAATGGATTGTTCACATCGTTGAAGTAAAAGATATAACCTAAACCCAATACCATTCCTGGCACCGCCATTGGCACTACGCTCAGCATCTGCATCGCCTGACGGACTGGACCAAAAGCACGTCCTTTCTCAATGCTGTAAGCACCGACAAATATCACTGCAGTACCAATAACGGCAGTCCAACCAGCCAAAGTAAGAGAGTTAAAGAAAGGACTCCAGCCGTAGGTACTCATCTCGGCGAAATTATAGTTATTCAGCGTCAGCGCTTTGTTCCACGGCCAAAACGTTACTAAGGAACCGTAAACCGCCATGCCAAGTACAGCCAGTACCGCGACAGAAATTAGAGAACAGTATAAAAAACACAGACCATCACGCGCTTTGTTTGGTTCCGGTTGATAAGGCACAGAACGCGTATCGAACAAGCTTTTTTGCTTTTTCTGCACCCAACGATCCGTGCCAAACGCCATTAGCGCAGGGAAAAGCAGCATGATGCTGGTTACCGCCCCCATGGCAAAGTTTTGCTGACCAACGACTTGTTTGAAGATGTCCGTAGCCAGAACGTTGTAGCTGCCTCCGATCACTTTCGGCACACCAAAATCGGTAATCACCAAAGTGAACACAACAATCAGAGTGCTGATTAAACCGTACTTTGCCGCAGGTAACGTCACCATAAAGAAGGTTTTTATCGGCGAGGTTTTCAGAGCTCGTGCGGCTTCGTAAAGACGCGCATCGGAAGTACGCAGCGATGTGGTTAAAATCATCAGAGCATGCGGGAATGTCCAAAAAATCAAACCCATGGAAATACCGATAGCACCATATACTGAGTGGCCACCAAGCAGCTCTTTCGCGATGCCTTGATTCCCAAACAGGAAGATCAAGCTAATCGCTGGCAAAAGCGAAGGCGCAAGAATCGGCGCGGTACCTATTATTTGAAACCAACCTTTTAGCGGCATACATGAGCGTGTCAGTGCATAAGCATAGCCAAAAGCCAGTATGCCAACGACCGCCGTCACAACAAGCCCAAGAGTAAACGTGTTCCCAACGGAAACCCACAAGCTTGAAGAAGAAAAGTAAGTCGCAAAGTTGGCTAACCCGACAAACTCACCGTCGCTGTTTTGCACACTTTTGGTCAACATCGCCCACAGTGGCATCAAGATGAACAAGATCATCATAGTGGCTAGGCCAGCTAACAAACCAAACAGCACCAGGTTGTCACGGCTAGTTAGTCCTACTATAGATTTTGCTTTGCCTTGGGTAGTCAGGCTATTCATCGTCATTGTCTTCGCATCCATGTTGCACCTACGCCGCCAACGCTTTTGCGAAGACTTTGCCCTTAGAAGGCGTTACGTAGCCGCGCAAACCGGTCTCCGAGAACTGGATGTAACGAACATCACCGACACGAATATTGAGGTTTTGCACCACGTCTACAGGAACATCAACAACGATTGGCTCCACTCGGCTATCGTTTTGCAGTTTACAATCCACGCGGAAAAACGCTCCCAAAAACTCGGTTTCTGTAATGCGTACTGGAAGCGAGTTGCGGTAGTTTTCAACAAACTTGATGTTCTCTGGACGAACGGCCAAGTCAAAGCAATCACCACGCTGAATCTCACGATTCGTTAATCTCGGTGCAGGCAAAAGAGTCTCTGCAATGCGTACCTGAGATTCAGTCACAACTGACGTCTCAATAAAGTTCATGCTGCCGACAAACTCAGCCACAAAACGCGTTGCCGGTTTTTGATAAATCTCTTGCGGCGTACCCACTTGTTCAATCACACCGTGATTCATCACTACAATTCTGTCCGCCATCGACAGCGCTTCATCCTGATCATGGGTCACCATGATGGTGGTGATGCCCAGTTTGCGTTGTAACTTACAGATCTCATTACGCAAATGGACTCGTACTTTCGCGTCCAACGCAGATAAAGGCTCATCAAGCAGCAGCAGACCAGGAGATAAAGCCAGCGCACGCGCTAAAGCAACTCGCTGCTGCTGACCGCCCGACAATTGGTTGGGGAACTTCTCGCCCGACGTTGGCAAACCAATCATTTCTAGCCACTGTTCGACTTTATCTAGTGCTTCTTTGGTCGACATGCCTTGGTTCTTCAAACCAATCGCAATGTTTTCTTGTACGGTCAGGTTCGGGAACAACGCATAAGATTGGAACACGATGCCGAAGTCACGCTTTTCCGGTGGTAGAAATGTCGTCTCCTGGCCGTTTTGAAAAATCGCACCAGAAGTTGGTAAATCTAAGCCAGCGATGGCACGTAGCAAGGTTGTTTTGCCACAGCCAGAAGGACCCAAGAAACAAACGAACTCGCCCTTTTCGATCGCCAGTGAGATTTGCTTTAATGCAGTGAACTGTCCGAATTGTTTCACTACATTTTCAATGTTCAGATAAGGTTGGTTAGTTGACATAACACACTCTCCAAATGGTATATACCAATTTTAGTTTTGCAGTGTTACGTTCCAATGACAAATTTATAGCCGGAAGGTTACAAATAGATGAACGCTCTCGACTTTAAACGCCAAAATCGAGGCTCATCTTAAAAATACGGGATGTCGGATTTATAAAAACATCCGCCCTGTTTTCTGGGTTAGTATCTGGCCATTAATGTGCCTTTACTTTGCACAAGATGCACAAAGGGAGAGCAACCGCTCTCCCCAGTAAAATCCTATATGCGCAGAATGTTACGATTTTGGCTCTGATTTCGCGTCAAACTTCTCAGACCATGTCGCTAGAATTTCGGCACGCTTACTGCCCATTTGTGCGAAGTCCATCTTCGCCATATTTTTCTGGACATTAGGGAAGTTAGACACGCTTGCTTTCACGTCTTTATGAGCTACGACTGGGTACATTTCTACGTATAGCTCATTCGCCGCTTTAGAGATTGACCAGTCAACTACACGCTTCGCTGCGTCTGATTCTTTAACTAGCCCAACCGCTTCAGACTCCCAACCAATGCCTTTTGGTGTGATGACCGCTAGCGGTGCGCCTTGAGTTTTCAGCTTCGCACCACGGCTTGCCATAGAGATACCGATCGCGACTTCGCCCATGCCCGCCTGAACACATGGCTTAGAACCTGAATGTGTATAGTGAGCAATGTTCTTGTCTAAGTCACGCATGTAGTTCCATGCCTGATCTTCCCCCATGTTCTGTAGCCACGCAGACACCTGCATATAACCCGTGCCCGATGACGCGGGGTTAGGCATTGCGATGTGACCTTTGTAAACAGGCTTAGTTAGATCTTCCCAAGAAGTCGGTCTAGGCAGGTTAAGCTGCTTGGCAACCGCTTCGTTGAAACAAACCGCGTTAAAGAACGCGTCGTTACCGAACCAGGCTTGATTTGATTGCGGGTCATTGAGGTTCGCATGCAGCGCTTCTAGACCTTTAGGCGTATAAGCCTTTAACAGACCTTCGTCTTTCAGAAGTGCCATCGATGAGCCAGCAAGACCCCATACAACTTCTGCCTGAGGGTTGTTCTTCTCCGCGAGTAATTTCGCCGTCATGATGCCAGTTGAATCGCGAACCCACTTAATCTTGATATCTGGGTTGTCTTTCTCAAACGCAGACTTGTATTTAGCAAGAATGTCAGTTTCGAAAGCGGTGTAAACCGTCACTTCCTGTGCAGCCATTGCATTCGTAGCTAGCAGAGATACAAGCGCAGCCAGCGATCCTTTCATCAAACGGTTTTTCATCATTTTCTCCAGTTAATTTGGCTAAGTATTCATTTTGGTCTGTACCAGTTGACGATAATTACCCTACTGACCCAATGTGACGAATTCATGATCGTTAAATGGCAGTTTTACGAAAACTTTCTTCAAATCGCCCTTCTTTTAACCATTAAATTTGGCATATTAAAGTTTTATTAAATTCTTCGATCGACTATTTACGCCGTATTTTGTCACCTGTTAAAGTCACCTCACAGCCTGGTGTATACCAAATTAAAATTCTGATGGAAATAGAGATGAAAAACGAATACCTGCTACTGACTCCTGGCCCTCTATCAACTTCTGAAAGCGTTCGTGAAGCGATGCTGAAAGACTGGTGTACATGGGATGATGATTACAACAAAGACATCGTAGAAGTCATCCGCTCGAAGCTGGTTAAGTTAGCAACCCAAAAGGGCGGCTACACTAGCGTATTAATGCAAGGGAGCGGAACCGCTTCAGTAGAAGCAACCATCGGGAGCGCAATTGGCAAAGATGGAAAGTTGCTGGTTGTAGATAACGGTGCATACGGCGCTCGTATCGTCCAAATTGCTGAATATTTAAATATTCCGTGCCATGTGGTTTCTCCTGGCGAAACATCACAGCCACACTTGAACGAAGTGGAAACCGCATTGGCATCGGATCCTACCATCACGCACGTGGCGATTGTTCACTGTGAGACAACCACTGGCATGTTAAACCTTATCGCCGATTTTGCTTCTCTAGCGAAAGCACACAATAAAGTCGTGATCTTGGACGCGATGTCGAGCTTCGGCGGCATTCCAATGGATATTGCAGAACTGGATATCGACTTTATGATCAGCTCTGCGAACAAGTGTATTCAGGGTGTCCCGGGTTTCGGTTTTGTGATTGCAAAACAGAGCGAGCTGGAAAAATGCCAAGGCCAGGCACGTTCCCTTAGCCTAGACCTTTACGCTCAATGGCATTGCATGGAAGAAAATCACGGAAAATGGCGCTTCACCTCGCCTACTCACACGGTGCGCGCTTTCTACCAAGCATTGCTAGAGCTAGAACGAGAAGGCGGTGTAGAAGCACGTCATCAGCGATACCAAACCAACCAGAAAACGCTGGTAGCGGGAATGCGCTCTCTTGGCTTCAAACCACTATTAAATGATGATCTACATTCACCAATCATCACTTCTTTCTACTCGCCAACGCACCGCGATTACCAATTCAAAACATTCTATACGCGTTTAAAAGAGCAAGGCTTCGTCATTTACCCGGGCAAAGTATCGAACGCTGACTGTTTCCGTATCGGTAACATTGGTGAAGTGTATCCAGCCGACATTGAGCGTCTAATCGGTGCAGTGAAAAACGCGATGTACTGGCAAGACGTCCAAGAGCAAGAATTGGCGAACTGAGATACCCATGATGACTCAGAATGTAAAACCGACCCATTTTCGCAGTGAAGGTGACGTTAATACGACCCCCGCTCGCCAAGCATGGCACGCGGCAATGGATGATGAACGCACACAAAGCTTGTTGAAGCGTGATTCCGACGTCTTTCTGCACCAAGCGATGTCAACGCCGTGTCTCGATACATTAGAGGCAGCAGAAGGCATCTACATCCAAGATGCAACGGGTAAAAAGTACATGGATTTTCATGGCAATAACGTGCATCAATTGGGCTACGGCCACCCACATGTGATTAAACGCGTGCAGGATCAAATCGCTAAGTTGCCGTTCTCGCCTCGCCGTTTTACCAGCGAAACCGCCATTGAATGTGCTGAAAAGCTAACGCAAATCTGTGGTGGAGAGCTAAATCGCGTTTTGTTCGCTCCGGGCGGGACATCTGCCGTTGGCATGGCACTGAAACTGGCGCGCCATGTCACGGGCAACTACAAAGTGGTGTCACTGTGGGACTCTTTCCACGGAGCGTCACTAGATGCAATTTCTGTCGGCGGAGAAGCCTGTTTTCGTCACGGCATGGGGCCACTGATGGCTGGTGTTGAACGCATTCCACCAGCCATCTCTTACCGAGGAGCTTTTCCTGTAAGTGACGCCAGTGATGTCCATTACGCAGATTACTTGGAATACGTCATCGAGAAAGAAGGAGGTGTTGGCGCATTCATCGCTGAAGCGGTACGTAATACCGATGTGCAAGTGCCAAGCAGAGCCTACTGGAAACGCATTCGCGAAATTTGTGACAAACACAATGTCATGCTGATTATTGATGACATTCCCAACGGCATGGGTCGCAGCGGCGAATGGTTCACTTACCAGGCTTACGATATCGAGCCAGATATTCTGTGTATTGGCAAAGGCTTGGGCGGCGGCCTAGTACCCATCGCGGCCATGATCACCAAAGACAAATACAACACTGCAGAGCAGATCTCTATGGGTCACTACACCCATGAGAAAAGCCCTATTGGTTGCGCTGCGGCACTAGCAACCATAGAAGTCATCGAACAAGAAAACCTATTGGATAAGGCAAAAGTAGACAGCCAATTCATGCGTGAAAAACTGCTTGAGATGAAAGCTAAATACCCGGTGATTGGTGACGTTCGTGGCATCGGCATGCTTTGGGGGGTGGAGCTGGTTGCTGACCACAAAACCAAACAACGCGCATTTGATGAAGCAGAAGCCGTACTGTACCAATGTCTTAATAACGGTGTGAGCTTCAAGATCTCGCAAGGCAATGTGATTCAACTTAGCCCACCGCTGATCATCACCCGCGAACAATTAACTCAGGCGTTGGCGATCGTTGAAGACGCTATAGCCAAAGTATGTAAAGACTTTAACTACTCGTAATAGAACCAATTTAACCGGAGCACCAATCGTGCTTTGGCTACTAAGAAAAAGGATTGAACATGAGCAACTCACCAATTCAAGCAGTTATCTTTGACTGGGCTGGCACTATTGTCGATTTCGGCTCATTTGCACCCACCAGCATCTTTGTTGAAGCGTTTAAACAAGGTTTTAATTTTGACATCAACCTTGAAGAAGCGCGCGAGCCAATGGGACTTGGCAAATGGGACCACATCCAAGCCGTTGGCCGTATTCCGGCGGTTGATAAACGCTGGAACGAAAAGTTCGGCCGCTCAATGACCAGTGAAGACATCGACGCGATATACGCAGCATTTATGCCGCTGCAAAAAGCAAAAGTTGCTGACCACGCGGCACCTATTCTTAATGCGGTAGAAGTAGTGAATGACCTAAAAGCCAAGGGAATTAAGATCGGCTCTTGCTCTGGCTACCCGCGTGAAGTGATGGACGTACTGATCCCTGTTGCGGCAGATTACGGTTACCAGCCTGACTACGTCGTCGCAACCGATGACCTTGCACAAGGTGGGCGCCCGGCGCCATTTATGGCACTGAAGAACGTCATAGAGCTCGGCGTGACAGACGTGAATGCATGCGTCAAAGTGGACGATTCCGCACCGGGCATCTTTGAGGGTCATAACGCCGGTATGTGGACGGTGGGTCTGCTACTTTCGGGCAACGAAGCTGGACTCACGTTTGAAGAGTATCAAACCGCAGACGAAGCAACCCTGGATGCTGCCCGTGAAAAAGCGCGTGCTAAATTTATCAAAAGCTCACCGCACTACTTGATTGACACGATAGCTGATCTACCTGAAGTCATTGCAGATATCGAACGTCGCCTTGAAGCGAGTGAACGTCCGTAGATAACGTATAGAAAAACACCCCTCTTCAAACGGTGAGGGGCGTTGCATTTTTTACTCTGTTAATCAGACTTTAAAGGCGACACTGTTACATTTCAGCTGGTGCGATATCCGTACCACCCAAAGACTGATACAGAGTCACTTGAGTAATGAATTGATTGTATCGATTCTCAAGTAAAGACGCTTCTGAGTTTCTGGTATTTTCCTGAGCATCTAAATAGTCCATGACCGAAGTCGAGCCGTACTGGTATCGCGCGGCATAAATCTTCTCAGCGGCACTAGCTGCATCATATTGCTCTTGCAAACGAGCTGATTGGTACATCAACTTCTCGCGTGCTGACAGTGCATTTTCAACATCCTGGAATGCGGTGTACAACACCTGGCGATAGTTGACGATCGCCGTTTTGTACTCGACATCCGCAATCGCTTTATTGTTCTCCATTTCATGCCATTGTAGAAATGGCAACGTGATATCTGCGCCTAACGTGCCAACTGGGTTGGATAGCAAATCTTTTAATGCCTCTGAAGAACCACCTAAAGCTCCCGTTAACGTCAGTTCAGGTAAGTAATCAAGATCAGCGGCATCTTTGTTTGCCAGTGCAGATTTCACGTCATAAATCGCGGATTTGACATCTGGTCGACGAATCAACAGATCGGCAGGAACACCAACATTGAGCGACGGAACGCTTCCTTCCGGTAACATGCGAATAGTGTCACTCATATTCTGAGGAGGCTGATTGAACAAGATGGCAAAGGCGTTATTCGCCTCTAACAAGCTCTGTTCGAACTCACTCTGCTGCGCTTGTAGGCTAGCCAGAGAACTCTTCGCTTCCAATACATCAAGCTGATCAACCGCCCCCAGCTCATACTGCCTTTGGATCAGATTCAGGGTTTGCTGTGCATCATCAATGTTGTTTTGGCCAAGTTGCAGTCGCTGCTTGAGATAACCAATTTGCCAGTAAAGTGAAGCGGTTGTCGCCACAAGACTTTGAGCCGTGGCTTCGCGGTCTTCCTTGCTCGCCATTGCGGCCCATTTCGCTTCATCAATATCCGCAGAAACCTTACCCCACAAATCCAACTCGTAGCCGACGGATAAGTTTGTGCTGTAACTGTCACCCGATTCGCCACTGTCTAGCCACTTTTCAACCTGGGCAGAAGTCGATGAACTGAACGTCGGAAACAGGTCGTCTTTGGCTAAGCCTAATTGCAAACGTGCCTTTTGCAGTGTCAGTGTTGCGACTTGCAGATCGTTATTTTCCTCAAGTACCTTGTTGATATAACTGTTCAGGCTTGGGTCCTTAAACGCCAACCACCACGGGTCGATACTGACATCACCCGCGACATGCACCTGCTGCCAATTGGTTGGCACCTGGACTTCAGGTGCCTGATAATCAGTGCGCATCATTGAGCCACAGCCAGCAAGCAAGGCTGTACCTAATGCGACCGCAAGAAAGCGAGTTTTGAATTTCGTTGTGTTCGTCATGTTAGTCTCTCGCTAGTGCTTCAATTGGATCGAGTTTTGCCGCGTTGCGCGCAGGTAAGAAACCAAACGCAATACCAATCAGAGTCGAACAGATAAATGCCGAAATGATAGAGTTCATCGAATAGATCATTTGGAAACTGCTGCCTGATGAGCTAAACGCAAAGCCAATCAAAAACGCCAAACCAATTCCCGTAACACCACCGCACAAACACACCAGTACGGCTTCAATCAAGAATTGCCTGAGAATATCTGCCTGCCTTGCCCCGACCGCCATTCGTACACCAATCTCTTTGGTCCGTTCGGTGACTGATACCAACATGATATTCATCACTCCGATACCGCCAACGATAAGCGAGATCACTGCAATCGCAGAGATGAGTAATGTCATTGTTGCTGTCGTCTTCTCGATATTTTGACGAATTGTGTCTGTGTTGATGGTAAAGAAATCTTCCGTGCCATGGCGCATTTTCATCAAGCTGATGATACTTTGCTCGGCGGCGCTGCTAGAGGCATTTTCATCAATCCTGACGGTAATGCCATTAAGATAACGTTGTCCCATCATTCGACCGGACATCGTGGTGTATGGCACCCAGATTTTCAGTGCTTCACTATTACCAAATGCATCATCTTTCTTTTGCGTAACGCCAACAATCCGTACGGGCAGTGAGCCGAGGAATATTACTTCACCAATCGGGCTTCGATCAGCGAACATCTCTTTTCTGGTGTTATCATCAATCACCGCTTCTTGCGCGAGTGAGCGAACACTGTCTTCATCCCAAAACTGACCCCGTGCAATCTCATAGCCGCGGACCCGGAAGTAATCTTCACCCACACCTTCGATGGTTGCTGACGCATCCTGGTTGGCGTAACGAACGGTTAAGCTATTCGATATGGAAGGCGTCACACTATCCACAAATGGCAGGCTCTTTAGTGATTCGGCATCATCTGCGGTCAGAGTCCGAATTCTTCCTGAGCGTCTGTCACCAAAACCGGCTCCGGGCCGGATATCAATGGTGTTGGTGCCCATGGAGGCAATATTCGACAAAATTTGCTGCTGAGAACCATTACCAAGAGCGACCACCGATACGACGGATGCAATACCAATGATGATCCCTAGCATTGTCAAAAACGTGCGCATCCGATGGCTGGACATAGCAAGCAGCGCCATTTTTAATGCATCAACGAAGCTGTCCCACTGCCACCATTTGCTGACATCTTGCTGTGGCTGTTTATTGACTTGTGTCTGGGCATTTTTGCTTTCACTGACGTTTTGTTTATCAGAGATGATTTCGCCATCTTTTATTTCGATAATTCGGTCAGCAAAATTCGCCACATTCATGTCATGGGTGACGAGAATGATAGTGTGCCCGAGTTGGTGAAGCTCTTTAAGCAGCGCCATCATCTCTTCGCCACTGTGGCTGTCCAGAGCCCCCGTAGGTTCATCCGCCAGAATGACCTCTCCGCCATTCATCAGCGCACGCGCGACACTCACCCGCTGCTGTTGCCCGCCACTTAATTGGCTTGGTTTGTGAGTCAGGCGTTCTCCGAGACCCAGTCGCGTTAGCAATGATTTTGCACGCTCTTCACGTTGACGATGAGGAACACCAGCATACACGGCAGGAACTTCAACGTTACCTACCGCCGTTAAATCGCTAAGCAAATGGTATCGTTGAAAGATAAAGCCAAAATATTCACGTCTTAGCTCAGCCAGATCATCAGACTCAAGCGTTGAGACATCTTGGCCATTAATAAAATAACGGCCACTCGTCGGTTGATCCAAACAGCCCAACACATTCATGAGTGTCGACTTACCGGAACCAGAGGCACCAACGATAGCCACCATCTCGCCGCGTTTAATCTCTAAATTAATGTGATTAAGTACGGTGAGTGACTCATCACCAGAGACAAAGCTTCGGGTTAAGTCCTCGACTTTCAATAGAACTTGACTCATATTAGAACCTCATTGGAGATCGTGAGCGCCTGCTGCTTGACGAACCATCTGCCATTGCTGTGCCTAATACCACTTGATCGCCTTGCTGCAAGCCAGAAAGAATCTCAACATTTACTTTATTATTGATTCCGACTGTTACTGGCTTGTGCACCACTTGACCGTTTTCCAGAACCGGAACCGTGTAAGCGTTTTTTCCACCCACCTTTTGCAGTACTTGCGCCGGGACAATGAGTGTATCTTGAGATTCTTCTAGAACAATCGAAACTTGAGCTGTCATGCCAATGCGTAAAATGCCGTCTGGGTTATCAACATCAAAAACAGCATTGTAGTAGATGGCATCACTATCAGAGATCGTTAAATCACTATCATCGCCATCCATGATCGTAGGGCCGGGCTCGATGGCACGTAGTGTACCTTCATACTGCTGATTAAGCTGACCAAGGATCGTAAAAACGGCGGTTTGACCGGGATGAACGAAGATAACATCCGCTTCAGAGATTTCGGCTTTTACCGTCATGGTATCCAGCTTGGCAAGTTCGATAATTGTTGGTGTGGTCTGATTGGCGTTGACGGTTTGCCCCTCTTCGACAGACGTGTAAACCACGGTACCATCCATCGGAGCGTTGATCGTCGTATATCCTAAATCCACTTTAGCACTATCAACGTTAATCTTAGCTTTTTCGATTTCCGCATCAAGCTGAGCGAGTTCTGCCTTGTAAATCGCCAATGACGCATCAGCGCTTTCAAAGTCGGCTCTTGAGCTTGCTTTTGCCGCTAGCATCCCTTTTTGGCGCACATATTCGTAGTTTGCTTGTTTGATTTCGGCTTGTTTTGCTTTGTATTGAGCATTAAGACTGTTAAGAGATGCTTGTGCTTCTTTTAGGCTATTTTGTTGAGTCAGACTGTCAATTTGAGCAATAAGATCGCCTTGTTTTATCTCGTCACCGAGACTAACTGCCAAGCTTTGTATCTGACCAGAGACCTGTGCACCGACATTTACCAGCTTCGATGCCTGCAACATACCATTCGCCAAAACCGCTTTTTCGATATTTCCTTTACGTACCGTTTCGGTGGCATATGAAGAGGGTTCTTCTGCGGGCTGTAAAAAGTACACTCCAGTCGCGCCAACGAGAAGAACGCCACACAATGCAAGCCATTTTTTCTTAAGTTTCATAAAAGGTGTGAAGTAAGTAATCGTCATTATTTTATACTGCGATTTGTCGGACACGTATAGGCAGGGAGTCGTAAAGATAAGTAAAGTATCGTCAAGACCCTTCACCGAAAACACCAAATCTCTGTTCAAAATTAAATCGTGAGATGGCTATTCCTGAACTACACTAAGCGGTGGATTTACAAAAAGAAAACTTATCTACACAACTCAATGTCGAGCTGAATAAGTGCTATTTTTAAGACAAAGCAGTTTTTTGACAAAAAGAAATCACAAAGTCCATCGAATTGAATTAAAAACGTCTAAGTTATTGCGAGGGAAATATATGAAACTTTTAAAAACCATCACACTCTGCCTATTAGCGGCCTGTGCGTCATTTCAATCGGTCGCAAGTGATAGTGATTGGGACAAGATTGCCGAAAAGACCGTAAGCTTTAAATCGGAGACAGACACAGTAAACCCACTATCCCCGTTTGCAAATGCTCGTTTTAGTCATATAAAAATAAAATGTACGCAAGGTACGGTGAATCTAAAAAGCATTAAAGTCATCATGAAAGACGGCAAAGAAAAGACGTTCGATAGCCTGGGCGTTCTCACAAGTGGCATGTCATCTCGCAACTTGAGCCTACCAACAAAAGATGACGCCAAATTAGATAAGATAGAACTGAATTACGAATCAGTGGGTAGTACTGCGCTGCAAGTAGCAGGCGTGACCAAAAAAGCAAAAGTGGAAATATTAGGTAAGAAGATCGACGAATAAGCGATAAGTTACACCTTATACAGCGGCAACCTGCCGCTGTATAAATTAAAAAACAAAGAATATAAGGTTTGGAGTTAAATTAATTTCTTGAGTTTCGCTAACCCGTAAGCGGCAATCGTCACACTGTCTTTGATAGCCCCTTCGATCATCATCTGCTCGAATTCTTCGATAGAGAATGCTCGGGAAATCAGGTCCTCTTCTTCGCTATCAAGCTGATTACCAACGTCACTAAGATCACTTGCAAAGTAAACATGGCAGGTCTGATTTAGAAACCCGTAAGCGATAAACTGAGAACCCACGTATTCCATTGTTCCAGCCAGCATGCCAGTTTCTTCCCGCAGCTCACCTTTCGCCAGATACAAAGGATCGACATCAGGACTGGACTCCCAGGCACCTTGTGGGATCTCCCAACAGCGCTGACCTACGGTATAACGAAACTGTTGAACTAGATGAATATGCCCATTGTCGATAGCAAGAATCGCGGCGCAGTCTGGTTTGTCGACGACACCATAGATGCCTTCCGCACCACTTGGACGCAAAATTTTATCTTCACGAACCGTCATCCACTTATTTTGATAGACAACTTTGCTGTCTAGTTGCTTGATATCTGACATGGTTATTCCTTGTTTTTTAACGCCTATTTAATGCCTAGCTACGCGACCAAAATGTTCTTTAGTTCGCTCAACGATTCTACCGTATAGCAGGGTGCGATTCGCTCATCCACACATGCTCCGGTTGTATTTAACCAACAGGTTTCGATACCAAAGTTATTACCGCCTAAGATATCCGAGTGCAGATTATCCCCCACCATTAATACACGTGTTTTACATGGGTGCCCCATCTGCTGCATAGCGTACTCGAAAATGCCTAAGTCCGGTTTTGCGACACCAACTTGCTCGGAAATCACGATTTGATCAAAGTAGTGTGTCATCCCCGTACGTTCAAGGCGAATAGCTTGTAGCTCAGTAAAGCCGTTGGTGATGATGCCCATTTTAGTTTTACCTTGCAGCGTTTCCATCAGTTCTTTCGCGCCTGGCAATAAACTACAAATATCAGCCATGGCTTCTAAAAATGCGCTGTTTAGCTCTGCAGTAGTCGTATTGAGCTTTTCTGCCCACTCGGTAAACCGTTTGTGTTTCAACTCATCCGCTGTCACTTTTCCATCTTGATAATCAACCCACAAGGGCTTATTTACTTTTTGGTAGTGAGAAAAATCTTGCTCTGTAAAATCTACGCCTTTACGAGAAAACATCAGTTGTAACCCTTTGAAAGCATCAAAGTGAAACAAGGTTTCGTCAGCATCAAACAGAATCCAATCATACTTCATTTTATTCATTCCAAAATCAAGGTCATCATACTGGTGCATAGTCTAGATTGTTTTCTTCTTGAAGATAATCTCTATAATTGGAAATTAATTGTATCCTTGTATTCAACAGTAAACCCCCAACGCAATGGAGATTGATGTGAACGCGATAGCCTCCTTGCCCGTATTTGTGGCAGTGGTCGAGTGCGGCAGCTTTTCGCTTGCGGCCAAACAACTTAACCTGACTAAATCTGCTATTAGTAAACGCATCAATCAACTAGAAGACGATCTAGGTATCCGCCTGCTTAATAGAACCACCCGAAAGCTAAGTTTGACCGAAGCAGGAAGACGCTATTTTGAGTATGCCTCTCAAGCGGTTAATCTCGCTCAACAAGGCGTGGATGCGGTATCGGAACTGCAAGGCTCGCCGCAAGGTAAGCTCAAAATTACCGTACCAATGTCGTTTGGTGTGCTGCATATCGCGCCTTTAATCAGTGAATTTCTTGCCCGCTATCCTAAGGTAGAAGTGGATTTAAACCTCGAAGACAAAATGGTCGACTTGATCAAAGAGAGCTTTGATTTAGGGATTCGTATTGGCGAATTAGCCTCATCCAATTTGGTCGCCAAGCGTCTCGCCCCCTGTAAAAGCGTTCTCTGCGCATCCCCAGATTATCTTATTAAGTTTGGTACGCCACAAAAGCCCAGTGATTTGGTTGCACATAACTGCCTGCGCTATTCCTATTTCCGTGGTGGTGTCGAATGGATGTTTATCAGCAACAACAGTGAGTACAAAGTACTTCCTAGAGGAAATTTTGTGGTGAACAACAGCGAAGCGATTCGCCAATTGCTTTTAAGAGGTTCAGGAATTGCTCAGCTACCTACTTTTATCGCATCAAGAGACATTGCGGCTGGTAATCTAAAGGTGGTCATGGAAGACTACGTCCTACCAGAGCACGCCATTTACGCCGTTTTTCCAGAACGCAAACACATGCCGTTAAAGGTGAGAGTATTTATCGACTATATCAGCGAGAAACTTGGTACTGATTTGCCCTATTGGGATCGCTACAGCAGTCCAAATAAATAAACCAACAGGAAAACACTTACTGCACTGTGTCGCTCTCTTCACGTGTGACACACATCATTTCAGAGAGGGGTTGAACCATACCTCCTGTTGGTGGCGAGCACCGCGTTAAAAATCAACAGTGCTAACCAAACTAATCTAACGTGAACATAAGGCTCTATACGTTAACGTACATTCAGAGACACATATTAGGCATATGCTTCATCCGTCTCTTTCGGATCGGAGCCATACTCATTTCTACCTCTGTTACCTTCAGTCGCAGCAAAAATAATCAGTACGATCAAACCAAGTATAGGAATCAGCCCTATCAATGCCCACCAGCCCGTACGTCCAATATCATGTAAACGACGAACAGTAACCGCAATGCTAGGAATCAACACCGCAAGCCCGTAAACAGCGCCAATCAAAGCCGTGCCTAAAATGCCGTCAATGATTTCTAAAACAATAGTAATCAGAAGGTTGAATAAAAAGAACATCCAATATTCTTTTCGTCTTGCCCTCCCGTTAAACACTGCATATTTTTTTAATACCGCTAAGTACCAATCCATCTCTTTCCTCCCGGCTTGGTCAGTTTGTCTAACACTAACTATATAGTGCATAACTCATACTTACCTCGCCAAATGCAACATTTTGCACTTAGTCGCAATTTTCGACCATATCTGACTGTGTTGATGGAGGATCGGTTTGCAACTAGCCCTCTTCGTTCAAGCGACGAATCAATTTCGCGGGTGTGCCGCCATAAAGGCAATCAGGCGGAACGTCCTCGTTTACCACTGAGTTTGCGGCAATGACGGAACGAGCACCAATCGTTACCCCTTGATTGATGACCGAATTACCGCCAATCCATACATCGTCTTCGACAACGATCGGTTTACAGAAGGTTTCCCAGCTTCTGCGACTGCGGTAATCCAATGAATGTGATGCAGTATAGAACTGGGCACTCGGACCTATCAGGACGTTATTTCCAATGGTAATTTTGGCACCGTCAAGCATAACCACATTCATATTGATAAAGGTCTCTTCACCAATTTCAATGGCTTTACCGAACTCGCAGTGAAACGGAGCTTGAACAATACACAACCCCGCTTTACCAAACAGTTGCTTTTGCAACGCGTCACGCTGACTTTCATCGGTATTGATGTTAAACGCGCGCAATGCATGAGTGGCGTGCGTTCTAATGGCATCGATTGATTCATCCATACCATTAAACACTTGGCCAGACATCATTTTCTCTAATTCTGTCATTGGAACACCCTACTACTTTAAACACCGCTCACCGTACGTGATTTCAGAAATAAAAAAAGAGAAAAGACGACGCTTTTCTCCTTCCTGTTTTCTGATATTTGGCGTTATGCGGGGTTAAACAATTTCCCAGCTATGGGTCATCTCAACGCCTTCTCCAAGCATCAAACAAACTGAGCAATATTTTTCGAGGGAATCTGCCGCAACTTGAGCAACAATTTCTGGATTCAGATCTTTACCAGACACTTCAAAATGGATATTCACTTTGGTGAAAATACGCGGTGCCGTTTCACGACGCTCTGTGGTTAACTTCGCGTTGACCGACTCAACCTTTTGCTCTGCAGATTTTAAGCCATCTACAACGTCGACAGAGCTACAACCGCCCGCCGCCATTAGTACCATTTCCATTGGGCTTGGAGCTGTCGCGCCACCATTCCCGTCCATCACGACAGAATGGCCAGACTGAGACTGACCTAGGAATTTAAAATCTTCGACCCATTTAACTTCTGCTTGCATGGTTTACCTCATATTGCATCGTTCGTTAATACCCTCGTATCAACGAGCAGGTATGTTTCGTGCCGATACTCTATCTTTGTTAGAAAAAAGGACAACGTAATTTTCAAAATTCGTGCAATTTTTTCGCTCTGTTACCTTTCTATTTACGTAACAGTTGAGAAATTAATTATAGAGGATGCTATGAAGACGTTATCTAAGTTAAGGATCGGATTCTCTTTCGCACTATCAGTCCTGGTCCTACTACTCAGTACGATAAGCAGCGCAGATACGATGAGTAAAACGAACACATCAGAAAAAGTGGAGATTGCGACACTTGCGGGTGGCTGCTTTTGGTGTACAGAGTCAGATTTAGAGCAACTAACCGGTGTATTGGACGTGGTTTCTGGCTACTCCGGCGGTCACGTTAAAAACCCAACCTACAAACAAGTGTCTTCGGGTAAGAGCGGGCATATTGAAGTGATCGAGGTGAAATACGATCCAAGTGTGGTGAGCTACGAGCAAGTTCTGGACTACTTTTTCAGGCACATCGATCCGACGGATGACAAAGGTTCGTTTGTTGATCGCGGTCCGCAATACCGTCCCGCAATTTTCTATCACAATGCTCAACAAAAGCAGATTGCTGAAAGCTTCATGATGGAAATCGACAAAGCGATGATCTATCCGAAGCCTCTAAAAACTGAGTTGATCAAATTTGACAAGTTTTATCCTGCCGAAACGTATCATCAGGACTATTACAAAAAGAGCAGTTTGAAGTACAAATATTATCGCTATGCATCGGGGCGAGATCAGTACCTGGATGATGTTTTTGGAGACGATCGTAAAGAGCGTCCGAAAACCCTTCGTCAGCTTATTGAAGAGAAAAAGTTGCTGTCGAAGGTCAAAGCCTATAGCAAGCCTTCCCAAGCAGAAATTAAATCTACCCTGACGGAAATTCAGTATTACGTCACACAAGAAGAGGGAACAGAAAAGCCATTTGAAAACGAATACTGGGATAATAAAGAGGCGGGTATCTACGTCGATATTGTCACAGGTGAGCCGCTGTTCTCTTCAACTGACAAATACAAGTCGGGTACTGGGTGGCCTAGTTTTACTAAGCCAATTAATCCCGGCTACATCGTGGAAAAAACCGACTACAAATTATTGTACCCTAGGACAGAAGTTCGCAGTAAATTCGGTGATTCACACCTCGGACACGTATTTGACGATGGCCCAAAACCAACTGGATTACGTTACTGCATGAACTCAGCTGCGATGAAGTTTGTTCCCGTAACGAAAATGGCTCAGCAAGGCTACGGTGATTACTTGTTCCTTTTCAAATAATGACATGCGCTTGGAAAGGCTCTGACAGCGCTGCGTCGGTAGTACCAGGGTGAAGCGCTAACACCACACCATGCTTGACAGTGCGGCGCCAGTCAATCGCTGAATATGGTGTGCGTAGGCGTAATCAAGTGACTGCCCTATCGCATTTATCATTCCTTTTACGAATAATTATTGCTTCAGGTCATTGGTTTGGAATTTATACCTTCAATTTTATCAATAATTATCCTAATCACTCATTTTTGTATAAAGCATTCAAATATTTAAAGCGATATGCCTCATTTTCCGTTACTCTAAGCCTAATTCCATTTTGTTACTTTCATCTCAGAAATGACTGACAAGTTTAAGAAATCGACCGCTAACTTAAAAAAAGCGGTACCACTAATGATCAAAAACTACGTAGCAGCGACCCCAGCTAACTACGCGCTTTGGTATACCTACGTGGATAACGCTATTCCAGATCTCAATCTAGAAATGGATACGGTGCTAAAAAGCTACGATGTTTGTCCGCCAGCTACCGCGAACAATCTCTATAAGCGTTACGTTGCGGATAAAGCGGAAACCAGTCTTGACGATCTCAGAAGCAATATAGAAGTGTTATTGAACGAAATATCAAGTTCAATGGATGATACAATTTCAGATACCTCCACATTTTCAGACATGGTAGACAAGAGCTTTAATAAGCTAGAAAAGGTTCAAGATAACAATGTGAGTATTGAAGAAGTCATGAACGCCGTCAATCAGTTCGTACAGGATGCGCATGAGATTCGTCATTCAACCAGGTTTTTAAATAGTCAGCTCACCAACGCAAGTGAAGAGATCTCTCGACTCAAAACCCAATTGGCAGAAGTACAAAAAGACGCGCTATTTGATGGGTTATCTAATCTGTACAACCGTCGCGCTTTTGATTCCGATCTCGCGGCGTTAATCGATGCGAATCAGTCAATGAGTCTGATTATGCTTGATATCGACCATTTCAAAGAATTTAACGACTGTTATGGTCACCTTTTTGGTGACAGTGTGCTTAAATCCATTGCACGACGACTTCAACAAAGCAGCCGTGATGGAACCTGTGCTTATCGTTTTGGCGGCGAAGAATTTGCGTTAATTGTGCCGAATAAATCGCTGCGTATTGCACGTCAATATGCCGACATGCTACGTCGTATGATTGAAAAACTACGGGTAAAAGATAAACGTACAGGCTCTCAGGTTCACAGTATTACAGCATCGTTCGGCGTCGCAGAATTTGAACCAGGAGAAACCGCTGATTCATTGGTATCTAAAGCAGATAAGCAGCTTTACGATGCAAAACAGTTAGGTCGAAATCGAGTTATGCCCATTTAACGACAAAGAGTACAACAGACGAACGACTACTTCATTTCACTCGCCTTAAAAATAACAAACCCTGCATATTGTGCAGGGTTTTGTTTATTTGGCTAAATGCAGATTAGTCCACGTTGTAACAATAGCTCAGTACGTAATCTTCACCATTTTTTGCCGTGTATTCTTTGTCTTCGCTACACGCCATCGGCTTACCTTTTTTGTCACCTTTCACTAGGCTAATCCAGTGACGCATTGCCGTTGGTGCATTGCCAGTAAGTTCGGGGTTAAATGTTATGCGTGTTTCTAGCTGAATGTCGTCAATGTCCATCAACTCGACACAACCAGTGCCTTTGTGACAGCCAAACATTACTTCGACATGGTTACCTGACTCGTCTTTAAACAAAATCGATTTAGGATCTTCTTTCTCACCTGTGTATGCCGCAAAGTGCTTAGGGCTTTTCAGACCGCTGTGAGAACCGTCTTTAAAGTAAGCCAATACATGGCGGTAGTCGATTACGTAGCTTGATACGTCTTGGTGCGACCCATTCTCCAATGGAAACATACGGTCAAGTAGCTGTTTAGCTTTTATTTGTTTTTCACTCTGTTGCTCAGCACTTACCGCTTCGACGGCAAATACGGCTTCAGCGATAAATGGGCGTTGTTGTTGCATCTCTTTTTTATCGAAGTTCAGCATATTCATCGTCATATCCTCGCACTAAAAACTCATCCTAGAGTACTTACTTACATTGGGTTGTTTAAGTTTCAGACAATTCTGTGAAGTTGGTGGTTAATTTCCTTGTCTGCTTAGTATGTAGACTAGCTAATTTTTGACTACAATTTCACAACAAAAATTTTACAGTGTGAATTTTACAAAATGTCTGTGTCAAAAAGCTTAATTCGTCAATCTCATTTTCTCGGCACGAAAATACGAAACCTGAGAAAAAACAACCATTTAACCATGGAGGATTTGTCTGCTCGCTGTGTGAGGATCAACCCAGAGTACGCGCCCTCAGTTTCTTATCTTTCTATGATTGAACGTGGAAAACGCGTCCCAAGCATCGATATGCTTGAAGTGATCGCGGAAGTTTTTCAAAAAGATCCCGCTTGGTTTTTAGATGATGAGCCAGAATTGGAAGCGATTACTCCAAACAAAGGTAATCGTGGTGGCATTAATGGCATGGCTCTGGAGCCAAGTTTCCTTTTTTCCAATGATATTCTTCAGATTGCGATTCCTGAAATGCTCTCCCAGACAGGAATTACTGGACGCCAGTTTGCTCACTTACTAATTCGAGCTCACCAAGAGAACCATCAGAATCACTTCCCAGATCTAGAGCGAGCGGCTGAAGAAGTCGGACTAAAACGCTTGAACCTTTCGGTAGAAGACTTAATCGACATTGCGAAAAGCATGGGGTTGGATATCAGATGGATTGATCGAGCACCACAAGATGTGATCGATGAACTTGGCGTGAGCGCTAAACAGTTGATCACGTCATTTATGGAAGCGCCAGGGACAATTTATCTGAACAAGCGAATGCGCGATTATCCGACCAGACTGAAATATGATTTGGCGGTATACATCGGTCATCGCGTCCTACACAGCAGTGATGCAATGAGCAACGTTCTCACCATTGGGCATCAGAATAACTGGGAGCAAATGGATAGTCCCATTTCGAACTCAGAGTTGAATTCACAAGATATTTTACAGGCATGGCGTGATTTCGAGTCCAGCTTCTTTGCCGGCGCACTCTTGTGCCCTAAAGTACCGTTTCGTCAATTGCTAGACCGCTCTGGCTACGAGATCGACGTACACAAAAAAGCGGGCGTGTCCCCTTCAGTTGCCATGCGTCGAATGACGGTGGTTTCACCATACCCTCACTGGCACTATTTTGATGCCTACGGGCCAGGTAAACTCAAAGCCGTATATCGTGGTAATGGCATTCCACTACCATGGGGCAACATGCGTAAGGTGAATGATCCTTGCCAGCACTGGGCCGTGTTCCGCCGTTTGGCGCAACCACTGGATACCAGCTCGGCTCAAATCTCCATTCTTAATGTCGGTGATGAGCCACGCATTTACTGCTGTGAGTCAGTCAATGTCTTTGATCCAGCAGGGAACAACCGCGTGTTATGTGCTGGTATAGATTTGAACCCGGCGATTTCTGCACAAGGTGGCGACGCCGTTTCCATTGCAGAAGAGCTGAAGTCCCTGTGTGTGGCGTCAGGAGGCAGTAGCGTTATCCCTACGCACATCAAAAAGGACTTAACGACCATAGCTAAAATTTTAAATATTAACTGGATAGAGCGTGGGATACAGACTCCGGCAAGACTGATTTGCTCGAGAGGTGCGGTTTGTCCAAGGCAACCAAGTTGTTACAGTAAGTGCGGTGAAGCAGATCAAGCAGGAGATGACGTTAACATTCTCAGTCTCTAGAAAGAAAAAACGCCAATCACAATAATCGTGATTGGCGGTATATACTTGTGAACAAATTGCATTCACTAACAACGTCAGTTGGCTAGGTGACCCTCGGCTTAATAAGGGTCACTTATACATAAGCACAATGCGTGCCAACTTATAAAACCCCATATTTTAACCGATCCAGATGCATATCGTTGTTTTATTAACCAACTTTTTAGCGTATTGCAATTGCAAAATGCAATGACATGCAAATATGCTATCAGCCGCATTGCTACTAATTACTTTCTCAAAAAGAAACGTACCAACCAAGCAATGAATTCAATACGCTTCGCAGCAATCCATTAGAAGACAAATAGCGATTATCCCCGCGCCACTTAGATTCAATGATACTTACCACGCTTATGCTGGTACATTCTTGCGTCTGCAATTTTCATCATCTGCTCTGGCGAGGCTATTTCAGGCTTAAACATCGCGTAGCCCATACTGACGTTTAATGTAATGAGATTCTCTCCATAGATGACTGGCGTCGAACACAGTGTCAATGCAATCTTGTTCAGTAGTACCTGCAAATTCTCTTCCGATTTAGGGTTGTAAAGCATAATTAAAAATTCGTCGCCACCCATGCGAGCAACCATATCAGAACGACGCAGGCTGCCTTTGACACGTTTCGCCGTCTCGAGTAAAACTTTATCGCCAGCATCATGGCCATAGGTGTCATTGACGTGTTTAAAGTGGTCGAGATCGAAGTTTACCAGAGCAAAGTTGTGTTGTTTTTTATAGCGCTTAGCGAGCTCAAACTGCTGTCTATACGACTGCATAAAATAACGTCGATTGGGTAATTTCGTCAGTTCATCATGCAATGCGCGTGTATCAGCGGTGATATACAAACGATAAATGATAATAAGCGCAACGCTCAATGCCAGCAAAGCAAAGTAACCAATAAGTCTAACTAAATGTAATTCGTACCAAGGAAGTTGATCTTCCAATTTATCACTGGAAAATAAGGACAAACTCCAGCTTCCATAAGGGAAGTAAACCGTTTCTTTCGCCAACCTTGTCTTGGTTAAATTTGGTGATTCAAAAAAAATATCACCAAACTCACCGCTACTGTCATAGCCTCTTATCGTCAAAGGATAACGCTGAGAAAATTCGAAAATGCCGGTCTCTTGCAGCAAGTTGTCGAAATCAATAACCGCACTGATCACGCCCCAGTAGTCGTGATTGATAGGCGGATCGCGAAAGACAGGTACTCGAACAATCAACCCAAGGCTTCCCTGAACCAACGTAACGGGACCCGCAATGAATATCTCATGAATATCTCTGGCTTTTTGGACTTGCGCCCATTGTTTCGGCACAGTTCGATAATCCAATCCGAGCACACTCTCATTACCCTTGAGTGGAAACATGTGATTTACCACATCATTTTTTGCGATGCCGATAGCTTCAATATTCTTACTTTTCTTCAAAATACGATCGGCAGCGAGACCTAACTCGTGTTCACCACTTTCGGGTAACAATGTCACTAACGTACCTAAAGTGCTGGCTTGGTATATGTCGGCCATAAGATCTGCCTCCAAATTGGATCGGAGGATAGAAAGTTGATTTTTAGCTGCAGCAAGTAATTGCTCTCGGTTAAGCTCTCTCTGGTTTTTATGTAGTAGTTCTATCCCCCCAACAAGCAAAGCAAAAAAAGTAAGAAAAAATAAGGCAAAATAATATTTCTTTTTGAAAAAGTGGCGCATTTGCTCTCCACTATCTCGCATACCACTGCGAGACGTTTTTATTTATTGTTTAAATTCTTATTTAATAAAATAATAACCGTTAGCTATCATGAAAATAACGATTATCGGCAAATTTTATGGATAGAGTGGCAAAAAATGCAACAACAAGGTGATTTATTTGAGAACTCATTCTGGCAAGAAGTGAAGCAGGGCAAACTCTATTATCATCCAAACTTTCTTAGAGCTGACGAAGCAGACGACTTTTATACCAGCCTAAGGGAAACATTACCATGGCACCAAGAGCGAATTAATATCTTCGGTAAATCGATACTTCAGCCTCGGTTGCAAGCCTGGCATGGTGATGCGGCTTATACCTACTCAGGGCTGACAATGCCCCCCTCTCCCTGGACACCCGAGCTGCTTATTCTGAAAAATCGTTGTGAAGCCATCGCTGGGGTCTCGTTCAATTCAGTACTGGCCAATTTATACCGAGATGGTCAAGACTCAATGGGTTGGCATCAAGATAACGAACCAGAGCTGGGCATAAATCCGGTGATCGCCTCGTTGAATTTGGGTGAAACTCGACGATTTTTGCTACGTAATTTACATTGTAAAACTCAGGTTGAATACGAGCTTTCTCATGGCGCATTATTGATCATGGGCGGAGAACTTCAACACCACTGGCGCCACAGCGTGCCAAAAACGGCAAAACCCAAAGGTGAACGTATTAACCTGACTTTTCGACGTATTCTGCAGTATTAACCAATCTTTTACACTTAGCTCATCTGTTGGTGATAGCTTTAGGTATAGGTTTTCATGGAATGAATTTATGCGTATCAAGCCGATTAGTTTAGCATTTTTACTCTCTTTCTCTCTCATTTTTCACGCTCAAGCGTCTGAGGCTAAGTCTCCTCCCTTAAGCTATTCCCAATCTGCACAACTGCTCCGGGATACATATGAACGTGAGCTGTTCACACTTCCTCCCTTTAAAGAGGGGCATTTTGGTCTGCGTATGTACAGGCAGACACAAGACCAAAGATATCTTGCCGCGATTTGGACCGATATGGCACAAGTCGCTAGCCGATTAAATCGATTATCCAACGAAGTCGTCGAGCCGGAAGCGATCATTTTGTACGCTTCACAAAGACTAACACAATACCAGAAGAAAGATGATGAACGAGGTCAGCTTCGGTATACGGTGACAAAACATCACCCAGAGTACTTGTACCTTGGCATCGATTTGCTGGGCGCAATGGCAAGAGCAGACGAGTACGGTTTGAAGCACCAAAACGAAGAAACTCTTAGAGGAGTATTACGCCGTTATGACTTTACTCGTTATGCCACTGACCCAGAGATGATCGAAGCTTGGGCGGCACAGTTAGCTAATCAAGTTTATTGGCTACGACAACTCGGAGAGCAAGATGTGGTAGAGGCTTTTACTCAGGCATTTAAAACCACCTACCCCGACGATGAAGATAAGAAGCTATCCACACAACAGTACGGGAACAAAATCTACGGCATGACACACATCATTTTTTCCGATTCACGGTACTATCAAAAGCAGGTTAGTGAACAAGATCATCAATGGATTTTCGACTACTTGCGCAAAAACATTGATACCATTTTGCTGCGCTGTAAAGAAGACATCATTGCGGAAGTTGGTATTTCTTTCCTTTTAGCTGGACTGGCGGATGACCCAGTGGTTGAAAAGACACGTAACGCAATTCGAACCGCTATTGATCAAGAGCAAGGAATGATCCCATCAATTGAAGGTAGTTTTGATCTTAAATTTGGTGAGCATCGAAACGTGTTAGCCATCATGCTGCTGGATTGGAAAGGTGTGAGCCAAGGGCCAAGCTATAAATCATTGCCCAAATCGTTTCAGTCTATACCCTATGGTTTGATTCCTAAAACTCAAGAATAACAAAACCCGTCATAACGGCGGGTTTTTCTTACTCGATGAAACAAAAATTTTACAGGGAGATAAAGATGCCCGCTAAGCACGCACTCATCAGGTTAGCTAGCGTCCCTGCCGCCACAGCTCTTAACCCCATGTTCGCGACATCTTTACGACGCTCAGGAGCCATGACTCCAATAGAGCCTAGTTGAATCGCGATCGAACCAATGTTAGCAAAGCCACACAACGCGAAGGTAATAATGACTTGAGTATGCTCAGACAACGTCGCTTTGTGCTGCACAAAATCAATGAAAGCAACAAACTCATTCATCACGATTTTTTGACCGATATACGAACCAGCTGCAAGAATTTCATGCGTTGGGATACCAATCAACCAAGCCAACGGCGAGAACAGATAGCCCAAAATAGCTTGTAACGTCACACCAGCGAACCCAAACATCCCACCTAAGTTTTCAAGGCCAGTATTCACCATGGCAATCACACTAACAAAGGCGATCAGCATGGTACCCACTGCAACGGCTACTTTCATACCACCCATTGCACCACTTGCTAGCGCATCAATGACATTGCTTTCATCCGCTTTATCTAGCTCAATATCGTTGTAATCGCTTGGCTGTTGGCGTTCTGGCACGATGATTTTGGCCATCATCAGGCTACCGGGTGCCGCCATGAAACTTGCCGCAATTAGGTACTTCAGCTCGACCCCTAATCCTGCGTAGCCACCTAAGACACTGCCCGCGACAGATGCCATACCACCCGCCATAACTGCAAACAGCTCAGAGCGCGTCATTCTGGATAAGAATGGACGAATCAAAAGCGGAGATTCACCTTGAGATAAAAAGATATTGCCCGTGGCAACTAAAGACTCTGCTTTACTGGTACCAAGAAGCTTCTGGATCGCACCGCCAATGAATTGAATCACCTTTTGCATAATGCCCAGATAGTAAAGGGCAGAAACAAGCGCACTGAAGAAGATGATGATAGGAAGGACACGGATGGCGAAAATAAAACCAGTAGAAGCCAGGTCACCAAACAGGAACTTAATACCCTCATCGGCAAAGCTCAGCAAACCAGCAACGCCATGACTCAAACTCGCGAGTGCCGCCTGCCCCATCGGAAAATAAAGCACGAACGCTGCAAAAACCATTTGCAGCAGCAATGCACGGCGTACCGTTTTCCAGTTGATAGACGAACGACTCTCGGAAAGAAGAACAGCGCAGCCCAGTAGTGCAGCGATACCAAATAAACTAAATAGAATGCTCATGACTCGGCCTACACAACGTAAACAAAAAGAGAAGCACCAAAGGACTTGGTGAAAGAAGGAATCAACGTATTAAGTGATGAGACTCTTAGCGAATGTGTATATAAGCAGAGCGAATAGTTCGACATCTTATTTTTACCTTATACAAGCAATGAAAGGGAGCTGGTCCAGTCCGTGGGGTCATTCACTGCTGGCGAGTGGATCACTCAGCCTGCTCCATGTGACGGCTTGTATGGGTAAGGGCTTTGAACAACTAAACCCTAAATCCCGTTTAAACGGGACGACAGTATAGTCAATAAAAAGAGATATTCATCACATTTATAAAAGCAAACGTTCAAGCGTTCATATTTCATGCAAATCAAGCATTTCTCTCTAATATCCATATTTAAAGAGAGGCTATCATTAGGGATATTTCAGCTTTGCAAGTAAAAAGCGACCAATAAATGCGCAATCAAACGGGAAAGACTAAAAATACGTAACTTTACACTCGCCAAGAGGTAGAATTTGGTTATACAATTTAACTCGCTTCTTTCTGAAGCCTCTGCAAGTGCAGAGCATCATGATGCCGAGATGGTGAAATTGGTAGACACGCTAGCATGAGGTGCTAGTGCCTTTGGTGTGAGGGTTCGAGTCCCTCTCTCGGCACCATCATCCTTCTTCTTTTGATTTCGTTTGAGTGTAATGCAAAGTTCTAAGCAGGCAAGACCATCCGCAGATGCAAACCAACTTCTGAGCGAACTTGCTGTGCATGCTTTACTGCATCTACATTTTAAAATTCATGCTTCGTCTCACCCTATCGCTTTAAAAGAACGTAATGACCTGCTGCAAAAATGGCTTAAACCAAAATTAAAAAGCAATCGCTACAAGCTGATTAAAAAGCCATTAAAGTCGTTGACTCAGCAAGCTAAGAGAGAGAACGGAAATCTAGAAGCGTTACTTGAACGCTGCGTGGGAGCAAACAAGCCAGGTAACCCACAGCCGCATTTAGACAGCTACCTACTGCTGATCAATGAGATCGAAAAGAAATTAGGCACCACGGTATTACTCTCTCGCCCGGAGGACGTCGATCTTTCGCATGATCAACATGGATGCCTGCTATGCGTTCTATCTGAGAACCTAAACCAGCATTTCGACGATAATAATGCCCTAGTCAAGCCTATTTCGATGCTTTTCCGTGGCCCGATGAGCCAGCGCTCCCTATTCCTAGGCAGCATTTACGCCAACAACACGTTTAATTACGAAGTGCTGTATCAAGATGAACAGTTCGTGCGCATTACGCTCGAACTAGCATAACTCGGTAACCTGTTACCGACTTCTTATCAGTAACGCTCTTTGCCTATATCAACTTTCGCCTTTAGTTTTGCATCGATTTTATCGCAAATGTATTCTCCGATAGGTATCGCAGATGTTGCTGCTGGCGATGGCGCATTACAAACATGCAGGCTACGAGCAGTCTCTGCAAACAGGAAATCATGCACTAATGTGCCATCTGACAACACAGCCTGAGCTCGAATGCCTGCTGGGTGAGGTTTAAGATCTTCCACTTGGATATTGGGGCAGTATTTGTTGACTAACTGCACATAGCCGGACTTCCACCAGGAGTTCTTAAACTCTTCTAAACCCGTTTTCAGATGTTTTTTCGTCACTTTCCAAAACCCCGAGAAGCGTAGCATCCGCCATGTATCTCGAAAGCTGAAGTTAAATTTGGCATAACCTTCCCGTTTCCAGCCTTGTACCGCATTTGGCCCCACAGTGACTGAGCCATCAATCATGCGAGTCAGGTGAACGCCTAAGAAAGGTAAGTCTGGATCAGGGATTGGGTAGATCAGATGGTTGACGATATTGTTGTGCTTACTGTCTAAACGGTAATATTCACCACGATAGGGGATGATTTGAAAATCGGTCTTTATCCTCATCATCTTAGTCATACGATCAGCCATCAACCCACTGCAAGTCATCAGCATCTTGCAGTTGAGCTGCATCGACTGACCATCAGAAACACAAGTAAGCTGTACCTCCTGATCTTTTTCATCAATGGCGACCACTTGAGTACGTAAACTGACTTGCCCACCCAGCTTTTGGAACTCTCTAGCCATGTGTTCAGTCACTAGTCGGTAATCAACGATACTGGTGGTTTTGACGTAAATCGCACCCAATCCGGTGATGTTTGGCTCAGCGAGCTTTAACTGTGCTTGATCAAGTAGCTCAACGTCTATGCCATTGATCTGACAACGTTCGTAGAGGGCATTCATACGCTCTACTTCCTGTTCACTCGTTGCTACCAAAAGTTTGCCACAGTTCTCAACAGGAATGCCGTGCTCTACACAAAATGCAATGGTAGCCTCAACGCCTCGTTTACAAAATTCGGCTTTCAGGCTGCCCGGAGCATAGTAAACACCCGCGTGAATAACGCCACTGTTATGTCCTGTCTGATGCATCGCGTAACCAGACTCTTTTTCCACCAGCAAAATGGAACGATCAGGATGACGCTGTTGCAGCTGCCAGGCGGTAGATACGCCAACGATACCACCGCCAACGACAATATAGTCATAAACCGATTTCATACGACCTCAAATAAAAACCCAGAGTTAAGACTGCTAGTACTCAAATTACAGCCACTGTAAACAATATTGACGGGGAATACCGCGCAGCGTGCCACACGAATCAACATTGGATTGCCCAACAAAAGAAAAACCAAGGAGAGACTCTGGATCTGGTCAAAGAATAGCGGTTTAACATAGGACAACTATTTACAATTGGGTTAATATACTAAGCGCTTAATTATTAAACTCAGGCAAAGGAATTGCCTAAGTGATAGCTCAATACGGAGCGCCTATGGAAAGTCATTATTTAGATGTAAGAACACTTAACTTTATTGTTATTTTGTTTTCTTGTATCTGCTCTATCAGTCTCCTGTGTTACCAATACACACAGAATAAAATCAAAGGATTGAACACCTTTTCTATCTCTTTGTTGTTTATTGGTCTTGGGCCATTTTTACTCGGATTCCGAGGTTCCTCTCCTGACTGGCTCACCATTATCGTGGCCAATACCATTATTTTTATAGGCTTTTCCCTTACGCTTTACAGCGTGAGTATTTTCCGTTCATTCCCACTTAAACTCGCCCATACCATGGCGGTCTTTATCCCCATATTTAGCAGTTCACTTTACTACTTCACGTTTTACGTACCGTCGGTCAAGAGCCGTATTATCTATCTAAGTATTTATCTGTGTTTGGTGAATTTATGCAGTGGAATTGCAATGCTGAAAGGTAAGAAGAACGATCTAGACCTCCCAGTAAAAGTCATGGCTTATTCTTTCTTTTGTTATAGTGCGTTTATGGGAGCAAGAACGCTTTGGAGTCTCTTTGCACCAGAAATAGCTAGCTTCATGAATGCAGGACTGATCCATCAACTTACTTTCTTATTTAGTATCTGTCTGATTGTTGGTTTGAGTTTTAATATCCTGTGGTTAATAAACGCCCGCCTCGTTGCATCTATTAACGATCTCTCTCTGCGCGATGCATTAACTGGTCTTTATAATCGCAGGGCGTTGGAGGAAATCATTCCGGATCTCATTTACGACGCCAGAAAACAAAACATCCCCGTCAGTATCGTGATGGCAGATACTGATCGATTTAAAGCAATTAACGACCAATATGGGCACAAGATGGGTGATCAGGTTATGGAGAAGATAGCTACTATACTTAAAAATAACCTGCCTGAATCCGCATGTGTCGTCCGAGTGGGTGGCGATGAATTCGTGATGATTATTTTAGATAAACTCGATCAAGCGGAACGTTTTTCAGAACACATCAGAACGGCAATAGAAAACGAAGCATCCCTTCAATCGTCTAAGATAAAAGTGACGATGAGTTTTGGCATCAGCGAATTAGCAAACGGTAACTCGATGGAGAATGCTTTGACTCAAGCAGATGTCGCGTTATACCACTCCAAACACTCTGGTCGTAATCGAGTAACACGCTTTGATCAATATCGTAGTTTCTCAGAGCATACCGCTACTCAACCGACTAATGCTTATCCTGCTAAGATTCCTGAGGCCCAAGTTTAAAAGGCTAACAAATAGGCTCGTGAGGATATGCTCCCAAATAAACATTCACCAGCCGTTGTTATCTTTATTAGGGTTGTAAACACAAGAAAGCCCCGCAGGAGCAGGGCTGTGTTTTAACGCATGAAAGGCTGGAATTATACTGCGATTTCACCACCATCTTCACGACGAATCACGACCGTTGAAGCGCGAGGACGAACGGTTGTACCAGCAGGTGTTTCTTCAGCCGCATTATCGCTGTATGGCCAGTTACCTGGGTGCTGGATGTTTACAAACAATGATTTGTAATCCGGGCTAATAGTAAAGCCTGTCACTTCACAGCCGTTTGGACCAACAAAGAAACGTTTCAGTTCTGCTTGGTTCTCTGCACCAATCGTCGCAGGATCGCCATTATCATCGGTCAGTTTCGATGGTACGACTGCCAGCATTTGGTCGTTGGTGTATGAAGTCACTTCATCCGCACCGTTGTCAGTTTGGATCCAAAGGATACCACGACCGTCGAATGCCAAACCGTCTGGGCTTGCGAACTGGTTTAACTCAGTTAGGCTTGAGCGGTTAGTGTCAGCATCACCGTTTGCTGGTGAGCCAAATACGAAGATATCCCAGCTAAACTCGGTAGCTGAATCACCTTCATCCCAACGAATAACGTGACCAAATTTATTGTTTAAACGTGGGTTTGCCGCGTTAGTATCTTCTGTACGACGAGTATTGTTGGTCAGTGTCAGATAAACAGTGCCAGTGAATGGGTCTACAGTACACCACTCTGGGCGGTCCATCGGCGTTGCGCCAACTAGGTCAGCAGCACCCGCTGTGTTCAGAATGATCTCTGCTAATGAGTCAAAGTGGTCCGCCAGCGTGCCGCCAGTAGTGGTGATGCTATCTAGCGTCAGTGGTAACCATGTACCGGTGCTGTCTTCATTGAACAGCGCAACATAAAGTGTACCTTCGTCCATGTACTTATCACCCGTTGCCAGGCGATTTGCTGGATTTGCATCAGCCGGATCCCAAGCAGCAGCAGACTCAAACTTGTAGAGGTATTCAAAGCGAGAGTCGTGACCAGAGTAGAATACTACTGGCTTACCTTCTTCCAGCTTACCGAATGTACAGCCTTCATGACGGAAACGACCTAGTGCAGTACGCTTTTTCGCACGTGAGTTTTGCGTGTATGGGTCGATTTCAACAATATAGCCATGGCCATTAGCTTCGTTGCGGTAATCGTCTGTTGAGCTAGCGCCTGTTGGAGCCAGATTAAATCGAGTGAACTCATCCAAACGCTCTTCCGCGTTACCAGCTAGGGTCTCCCATAAGTAACGAGTGCTTCCTGATTCAATACCAATACGATTTTGCTCTTCAGTACGCTCACCTGCATTAACAAAGTAACCAGGCCAGTTCTCTTCACAGGTTAAGTAAGTGCCCCAAGGTGTGTAACCATTACCGCAGTTATTCAGTGTACCACGCGCTTGGCTGCCATCTGGTGAAAAGCGTGTTACCGTCAATTCAGTGTGCGCAACTGGGCCTGATAGATCCATCACAGTCGCACCGGTGTAACGACGGTTTAATGGATCAGTATCGACCAATTTCCACATGTTATCTTCAAGTTGGATACGTACAACCGATACACCGTGAGCGTTAATTTCTTTACGAACTTCGTCAACGATGGTGCGAACATTGTTCTCAACCGTTGGACCATTTGGATGCAGTGCTGCAGTATCAATGTATTCATGGTTGATGCACAGCAAGCCATCTGTCGTGCTGTCATTCAACGGGAAAAAATGCATCCCATCGTGGTGCATGCCTAATGCGTTAAGCTGATCAGTACCCGTGTTTGAACCGTCATTTTGCCATGCGTTACCCTGAGCATTTAGAGGTGTGCCCCACGGTACCAATACCTGAGCTGTGTAACCAGATGGAATCGAGACAGCGTCAGTTAACGAACCAGCGATAGACTCAAAATTAAGTACTGCATTTGATGCACCAGACGCAGCACTTGCCGAAGTGCCTGAGCTTGAAGAGTTACACCCAGCCAAGCCAAAAGCACCAAACGCAGTCATTGCACTGATGCCCAATCCGCCTTTCAAAATACTACGACGTGATAGACTCGCTTCTAGTACTTCTTCAAATGGTTTGTTATTGCTGTGGTTATAACGCGTTGCGTCGAAGGTTTCCTTACTCATGGTCTCACTTTCCCAATGTTTGATGTAATTTTAAATTAGAGTTTTATAAGTAGTTGAACGAAGGGAAGTTTGGAGAAAAATTATGACAACAATAATTAAGATAAATGAAGGTTATGTTGCTAAATAATTTCTTAACAGCATCAATCAGGGGTGGGTTGGACGTCATATCAACGCGGCGATAGCTAAACGTAGTTCGAACAAAGAACAACCAAACATGTCGACTTGTTAGAATTTTACTTGGGATATAGGTTTATAGAAGGTATAAAGTGTGCGTACTAAGATCATCCACGAGAGATAGTTATGAAATTAGAAAGAATCGATAACAAAAGCCGTCGTATCCGTAAGAAACTGTTCTTAGGTGAATTCGCTATCCTGGGGTTCGAAATCAGCTGTGAAACAGACATCAATGACTTCGACCGCTATGAAGTATTCGTTGATGACTTTGTCGACTACATCGCCGGTTTAGGCCTGTGCTTTGGCGGCGGTGGTCTGGAGCTATTTGAAGGCTTCTTATGCTCAACTGACCGTTACGGCAACGCGACTGAGGAGCAAAAAGCACAAGTATTAGCTTGGCTGGAAGCACGCCCTGAAGTAAAAAGTGCACAAGTTGGCGAGTTAGTTGATGCAAATTACTTGTAATTTCGAACAGCACAACTGAGCTAGGAAAATACACATAGGCTGATCTTCGGATCGGCTTTTTTTACATTTTGTCTGCGAGGAAAGTTATTCTGAAGGGTATTTTGGAGCTGGCAATTGCCGGGAAATTTGTAATCCACTGCCAGCCCATTGACGTCGAAAGTAGTTAACTATGATTTTTTAGCTGTCTCATCTTTCGTATCTTTCCAATATTGAATACGAACACGATGTAACTGAGCTCTTCTCATCTTTTTCATAGTAATCTCCCTCATAATGTAAGTAACGCTCTCACTGAGCTTATTGTCTAAGGTTTGCAATTCCCTTAAATCTATATAGGAATCAACTAATTAACCGTGACCAGATTCACAACATAATGACAATAAAGGTTTGTTTGCTGTCTATATTGTCTGAACAAACCAACTATTATCTTCGTTACACGGTCAACCTACTCACCAGATATGACAGAAAAATGGCAATCAAGTTCCCAGCTTTCACTGTCACCAAATCTTAATAAGACTTTTCGAGGTGGAACATAATCAATTACCATACTCTTAACGAAAAAGTCTAGTCCCTAATTAGAAAAACCAGCTATAAAACAAGATCCTCTATTTAATTCGTATCATGCTTCTCAAGAACATTACGCAGCAGAGTATTTTTAACACCTAAGTTATATAGATCGATTTGTGATCGTGAGCAAATCTGTAAGTTCATCTAGAATACCCACAATTAAGACATTTGCTATAACATTTGTGAGAGATCTCTTACATAGCATGTGAGTAAATTGACCAATCCGCGCTAAGACTAAAACCAGAAACCAACCCTAAATATATGTTTTTACTAAATAATGATTTTAACCATGCAATCGATTTCAAAAATAATTTCAAATAGCGGATTGAGTCAGAACCACAAAACATGAATACTGAGTGTGTCGACAGGATGTTGGCAGGAACAGGAAAAAGCCTAACGGACTAGGTATCTTCAGGACGAAGATTTGATAACTTAGGATGAGTTGTCAGCAAGGATGTCGTTAAGCTCTAGGATAGAGCTCGCCCGTCAGGATGATAGGCAAGAATGGACACCGCTAGGAAGGCGATGAACAGGGAACTCGGTTAAAGGATTTAGCCATAATCAAGGATAGATGCAGGGAGCACCTATTTAGTAGCCGGATTGCTGCGAAAAAGAATAAGCCCCGTCTGGGTAACCAGGCGGGGTTTTATTATTTCTACTGCTTAGTATTTTCCCTCTCGGCAGGAAATCACGCATTATAATTTGCTCGAATTCGATAAAAAATATTTGTCGTCACGACGAGTTTTTTTCGTTTTCATCTGCCAGCGAAAATAACTAATGTGCTCACCCTCAACGATGTGGTTGTCCAACCACCATTCTAACTCGTTGAAGTATGTAGGTTATGTCATATCAATATCATCAGCCTACTGCATTCTATACTCTATACTTATATTTTTAATCTGGTACTGACTTACAAAGGAACAGCCATGCGTATTGCTATTCTCTCTCGTAATGAGAATTTATATTCAACCATGCGCCTAAAGCAAGCAGGTGAAGAGCGTGGACATCAAATTGATGTTATCGACACTCTGCACTGCTACATGGACATTACGAGTAACAACCCTAAGATTCGTTACATGGGTGAAGAATTGCCACAATACGACGCGGTTATCCCACGTATCGGCGCTTCAGTCACTTTCTACGGCACAGCCGTCGTGCGCCAATTTGAAATGATGGGTACATTTTGTGTCAATGAGTCGGTAGCGATCAGCCGTTCGCGCGACAAACTGCGTTCTTTGCAGCTTTTATCTCGTAAAGGCATTGGCTTACCACGCACCGGCTTTGCTCACCACCCAGACAACATTCAGGATGTGATCAAAAACGTTGGCGGTGCGCCTCTGGTCATTAAGCTACTTGAAGGTACTCAAGGTATTGGTGTTGTTCTTGCCGAAACCAATAAAGCAGCAGAAAGTGTGATTGAAGCCTTTATGGGCTTAAAAGCGAACATCATGGTTCAAGAGTTCATTGAAGAAGCAAAAGGGGCAGATATTCGCTGTTTCGTTGTTGGTAACAAAGTGATTGCAGCCATGAAGCGTCAGGCAAAAGAAGGCGAGTTCCGTTCGAATCTTCACCGCGGTGGTTCTGCGCAACTTGTCAGGTTGAGCAAAGAAGAACGTGCAACAGCGGTTAATGCAGCAAGAGTGATGGGCTTAAACCTATGTGGTGTAGATATCTTGCAATCAAAAAACGGTCCGGTGGTAATGGAAGTAAACTCCTCGCCGGGTCTTGAAGGTATCGAGTTGGCTACAAATAAAAACGTAGCAGGGATGATTTTCGACTTTATCGAAAAAAACGCAAAACCCAATTCAAACCGTACTCGCGGTAAAGGTTGATAACTATCCAAACAGCGTAAGAGAGGTGCCATAACCTCTCTTTGCTATCCGTCGCTAGGATGACACTATGAATCAGAAAATTGTCATTGGGAATGCCGAAGCAATCTGCTTACCAGAGTTAGGAATTCCCCACCTTGAAGCTCGTATTGACACTGGTGCGCAAACCTCTTCACTCCACGTCGATAATATAGAGTGTTTTGAGAAAAACGGCCGTTCATACGTCGAGTTCGATCTTCACCCGGATGTTTATCACTTAGAACAGGTTGTTCGCTGTACAGCCCCACTTAAAGCGAACCGTAAAGTGAAATCCTCAAACGGGACTTTCGAGCACCGCTGCGTGATCACCACAATGCTGCGCATGAAAGACCAACAGTGGCCAATCGACATTACGTTAACCAACCGTGAAAATATGACTTACATGATGCTGCTAGGCCGCCAGGCAATGGCAGACAAAGTGTTGGTTGATCCGAGCCAGTCCCACTTGCTGGCTCCATAACCACAATCGTATTAGGTGAGTGATGCTAAACAAGTGTCACTCATCTCACCGCTTGTTGCTCCGTAGCAGCACATTAACGAGCCCTTTCAGCTTTATTTTTGTCGCTCGCCAATGTGTATGCGGCTTGGTTGGCGCTGTATCCAGAATATGCAGATAGGCTTTTTCATCCAGAACGACTTCTCCCCCATGCGCAAGCAACAAACAGCTCGGCTGCAGTTCAAAAACCCGTTTAACGGAACAACGATATTGATTGGGATGAAAAATAGGAAACGGCGCAATCAAGTGCTTTTTCACTTTTACCATCAAATCCGCCACATACAACACGCTCTGCTCCGCGTGATAGACCGATAAATCTCTGTCGGTATGGCCCTGAGTTTCCAGTACCTGCCAATCTTCAAATCCCGGAATACTATCACCATCAAGCAGCTCAATATCAGGCCTCAATTTACGTGGATACCAAAGGTTACGCTTTGGTTTACGCATTCGATTTGCCATCCACCTTGCTAAGAACAAGTCGGTTAAATGCATCAACCAACCGTCAAAACCGCCATACCATTGAGCTTCACGTTTAGCCGCTAAAACTCTACATCCTGTCAGAGCTCTAAGTTTATGTGCGGCTCCCGCGTGATCAGGGTGCATGTGCGTTACTACCACCAGCTTAAGGTCAGTAAATGGTCGCTTAAGTTGGTGCTCAATAAAATCTTTGAGATGGGGAATGTCGGCTCGGCTTGCGCCATCCAGTAACATGAGTTTGTCGGTATACTCGGCGAGATACATGGTCTGTATGTACCCCTGAATTCTATGCAGCTGCAAAACATATCCTTATGTTTGAGGTGTTTTTTTAATCAAGAAAACCGCTCTGGTAAGACCAACTATAACAGCAGATAAGAACGAATGTTAAATAAATGTTTAAGCCATTGTTCGACAACCAAGCCTAATCGATAAGATAGATTTTAATCATTAGACTCTAGATAACTTTTGACGGTTAATGCGCGCACACGGAGTTCGTGTCAGGGTATGAGGTTAATGCCTCATGAATTGCTTTTTGGTACTTTTCCTTCTAATAAATTAAGGGGTTAAGTACCTTTTTGTGAGAATTGAGTTGGAAAAAGCAACGAAATTAGACCGCATTCGCGCGGACTACAACGTTCACTACTGGAGCCAAGGCTTCTACGGTATCGATGACCAAGGCGAGGTATATGTCTCTCCTCGCAGTGACCGTGCACATCAAATCCCTTTCAGTGCCATTGTAAAAGAGCTAGAAGCGAAGCAACTGAACTTACCCGTTCTCGTTCGCTTCCCACAGATCGTGCATCAGCGTGTGCATGGTCTTTGTGATGCTTTCAACCAAGCGATTGAAGATTACCAGTATCCGAACAAATACTTGTTGGTGTACCCGATTAAGGTAAACCAGCAACGAGAAGTGGTTGATGAAATACTCGCCAGCCAAGCAGAGCTAGAAACCAAACAGCTGGGTCTTGAAGCGGGCAGTAAACCGGAATTGTTGGCGGTACTGGCTCTGGCTCAACAGGCCAGCTCCGTGATTGTCTGTAATGGCTACAAAGACCGCGAGTACGTGCGCCTTGCGCTGATTGGTGAGAAGCTTGGCCATAAAGTTTTTATCGTCTTAGAGAAGCTATCAGAACTTGATCTTGTGCTGCAAGAAGCAGAAAGCTTGGGCGTCCAGCCTCGTTTAGGTCTGCGTATTCGTCTTGCTTCTCAAGGCGCAGGGAAATGGCAGTCAAGTGGCGGCGAAAAATCGAAGTTTGGCCTGTCCGCATCACAAGTATTGAGTGTAATTCACCGCCTGAAGAACAGCGACAATCTCGATGCATTACAATTGGTGCACTTCCACCTTGGCTCACAAATGGCGAACATTCGCGATGTGCGTAATGGCGTCAATGAATCAGCACGATTCTACTGTGAGCTACGCGCAATGGGTGCCAATATTGATTACTTCGATGTGGGTGGTGGTTTAGCGGTGGATTATGACGGCACACGTAGCCAATCTTCCAATTCGATGAACTATGGTCTTGCTGAGTACGCGCGAAATATCGTAAACACGGTGGGTGATGTCTGTCAGCAATATGAGCAGCCGATGCCGGTGATTATTTCTGAGTCTGGCCGCTCTTTGACGGCTCACCATGCGGTGTTGGTATCCAATGTTATTGGGACAGAAGCTTATCAACCTGAAGACGTGTTTGCGCCACTGGGTGAAGCGCCTCTGCTGCTACAAAACATGTGGCGCAATTGGGAAAACCTGCAAAACGGCACTGACGCTCGAGCCCTGATTGAGATTTACAACGACACTCAAAGTGATTTGGCCGAAGCCCATTCAAATTTTGCCACTGGCGTGATTAACCTTGAACAGCGCGCGTGGGCAGAACAATTGTCACTGCGTATTTACTTCGAGTTGAGTCGTAAGATGAGCGCCAAGAACCGTTTCCACCGTCCAATTTTGGATGAGTTGAGCGAACGTCTTGCAGACAAGTTCTTTGTCAACTTCTCGCTGTTTCAGTCTCTGCCCGATGCATGGGGGATTGATCAGGTGTTCCCGGTTCTGCCTCTTTCTGGTTTGGGTGATGCCGAAGAACGTCGTGCTGTAATGTTGGACATCACTTGTGATTCTGATGGCGCACTGGAACTCTACGTGGATGGTCAAGGTATTGAAAGTACCCTACCGGTTCCTGCGTGGAGCAAAGACAAGCCATACTTGCTAGGCTTCTTCTTAGTTGGCGCATACCAGGAAATTCTGGGTGATATGCACAATTTATTTGGCGACACCCATAGTGTGGTTGTTAACGTAGAAGAAAACGGCGAGTTTGAAATTAGCTACATCAACGAAGGTGATAGCGTAGAAGACATGATGCGTTACGTTCATATCGACGTTGATGCGATTCGTGATAATTACAAACAACTGGTTTCTGAACGTGTTGAAGCCGGTGAACAAACACAAATCCTTGCTGAGCTGGAACAAGGTTTAGTGGGATACACCTATTTAGAGGATTTATGATATGAATGATTTGTTTACTAAAACTGATTATTCGCTTTACTCCAACTCAATGTCGTTTCTGCGTCTGCCGTATATCAAAAATCCGGTGACCGCAGAGGCCGACGTTGTAGTGCTTGGCGTTCCTCTCGACATGGCTACATCAGGTCGCTCAGGGGCTCGCATGGGTCCGGATGCCATCCGTCGCGCTTCTGTGAATTTAGCCTGGGAAGGTAAAAAGTTCCCATGGGATTTCAACGTATTTGATAAGTTAACCGTGATTGATTGCGGTGATCTGGTCTTTGATTGTGGTGATGCGGAAGACTTCACTTACCGTCTGGAAGCGGCGACAAACGAGATCTTAAAAAGCGGGAAAACAATGCTGGCCTTGGGTGGCGATCACTTCATCTCCCTGCCTATTCTACGTGCCTATGCGAAACACTATGGCGAAATGGCTTTAGTTCATTTCGATGCTCATACGGATACTTACGCCAATGGTAGCTCATACGACCACGGTACGATGTTCTACCATGCCCCAAAAGAAGGGCTCATTTCTGCGAAGAACTCGGTACAAATTGGTATTCGTACCGAATACAAGCTGCAAGGTCACGGCTTTAACGTCATAAATGCGATGCAAGCCAATGACATGTCGGTGAATGAGATTTTAGATGAAATTCGTCGTACTGTGGCCGATAAACCAGTGTACGTGACCTTTGATATTGACTGCCTAGATCCGGCGTTTGCACCGGGAACGGGGACGCCTGTTTGCGGCGGCTTAAATACTGACAAAGTGCTTAAAATCATTCGTGGTTTGGCTGGTATGAATATCGTAGGCATGGACGTGGTAGAAGTGTCACCACCTTATGACCAAAGTGATGTCACCGCATTAGCAGGCGCGACCATTGCTCTAGAACTGCTGTACGCTTACGCATCAGGTCGAGAACAAGCGTAAATTTTTTTAAGGGAGAATTCGCTCCCTTTTTTGTCTTTTCACACACCAAACTTTCGGATTATTTTTTCTAATCCAAATCATAGATTTTAATCTTGCTTGGCGGCGCAAGTTTAGATTGCCAAGTATACATTCAAGCACTAATATCCCGCACGAATAACCCCCTAATATAACAAATACATTAGCACTCTTTATGGAGTGCTAATGCTTCTTACACCTTAAATTTATTGGAGAGACAGGTAAATGCCGGCTTCGTTTCCATTAGTGAAACTTACGTTTTTAATCGCGATATTGACTGCCGTCGGTCAAATGACCCAAACGATGTACGTGCCTTCAATCGGTCATATGGCGAGTGAGTTTTTGGTTTCTGCGTCTTCGCTTCAAGCCGTCATGGCTTGTTACTTGATCCCCTATGGCTTATCACAGTTTGTATATGGTCCTCTGTCTGATCGCCTTGGACGCAAACCGATTATCATTGCAGGCTTGCTTATTTACATCATAGGAACGTTAGTCGCCCTATTTACCCACCAGTTTGAGTGGTTCTTAGTCGGTAGCTTTATTCAAGGCTTGGGCATTGGTTGTGGTGGCGCGATGGCGCGTATACTAACTCGCGACTGTTTTGATGGTGCAGAACTGCACCGCGCGAACAGCTTGATCAGCATGTGTATCCTTTTTTCACCTTTGATAGCGCCATTACTGGGTGGTTACTTAACAGAGGCATTTAACTGGCGATCAAGTTATCTGTTCCTTGCACTATTCGGTGTTTCTGTAGTGATTACTATGATGACTAGCATGATGGAGACGCTCCCTGAAGAAAAACGCAAACACGAGCCAGTAACCAAGAGCTATCAATACGTTTTATCCGATAAACGCTTTCAGGGCTTTTTGATCTGCCTTGTGGCAACGTTCGCGGGAGTCGGTGTAATTGAAGCCGCAGCGGGTGTGCTGTTAGGTGGCGTGTTGGGATTACCAGCGACAACCGTCAGTTTGCTGTTTATTATTCCGATCCCGGGATATCTGATAGGGTCAGGCTTATCGAGCTACATCGCTCAGCGCCGTTCAATGCGCCGAGCACTGAACGTTGGCCTGGTCGCCATTTTTATCGGTTCAGCCATCGTGTTGATCCCAGGGCTGTTTGGCTTAACCACCGCGTTAACCTTGATTGGTGGCGCGACTATTTACTTTTTGGGAGCAGGTATTTTATTTCCTGCAGCCACAACGGGAGCGATTTCGCCATTCCCATATCATGCGGGGACTGCTGGTGCGACACTGGGTGGCATGCAAAACTTGGGGGCCGGTATCGCAACCTTGCTCGCATCGCTATTTCCAGCCCATAACCAAATGCCTCTCGGGATTTTGATGATGGCGATGTCAATTATCGCCATGCTCGGGCTACGCTGGGTAAATCGCACGCCAGATCATTCCAACCAAGTACCGCAGGTTATTTAGACCGAGTTTTCAGGGACATACTCTTCAGTATGTCCCTTTCTATTTATGCATATCATTTCAAAAACGCATCTAACGCCCATCTCAGATTCAAAAAGAGAGTTTGCGTTGTATAACAACTGGTTACACAATGATGCTTCATTTCAAAAACTGGAAGATCAATAACTTCGCTACCCAACCAGAAAGCACGCTCAAGCCATATAGAATTGGATTCCATTCAAAAGGACAACTTGGGTATAAAATACAAGGATAAGCAGATGCGTTTTACTCTTACGACGTTGGCCGTATCAGTCGCAATTTTGGCCGGATGCAGTAATCAAGGAACTTCACCTATGAACCATTATTCTCAGTCACAGCTCATTGCTCAGCAAACACAAGCGCCAGTCGCCAAGAAAGTCCCCCATGCTATGACAATTCATGGCGATACCCGCATCGATAACTACTACTGGATGCGTGACGACGAGCGCCAAGATCCTGAGGTTCTGCAACATCTGGAACAAGAGAATCAATATACCGAAACCGTTTTAAAGCATACCGAAGCGTTGCAGCAAACGCTGTTTGAAGAAATAAAGGGCAGAATCGCCAAAGACGATAACTCCGTTCCGGTTCGAAAAGGAAGTTACTTTTATTCCAGTGAAGTCTCTGGAGACAACGAATACGAAGTTCACCTACGCGCCAAAGACTTTGCTGGCACAGATAAATCGGTGATTTTAGATGTCAACGAACTAGCAAAGGGTCATGAATTCTTTAACGTCAGCGGATTACATGTCAGTCCTGATGAAACGCTTTTGGCATATGGAGAAGACACGTTAAGTCGTCGTATTTACACCATCAAAATCAAAAATCTGGCGACTGGTGAATACCTTGAGGATGAAATCGAAGGTGCCTCAAGCGCAATCGCGTGGCAAAACGATAATCAGGCGATCTATTACATTAAGAAAGATCCACAAACGCTGTTAGGTTACCAGGTCTATCGACATGTTTTAGGTACACCACAAAGCACAGACGAGCTCATCTACGAAGAAACCGATAGTGAGTACTACACCTACATCAGCAAGAGTAAAGATGGCGAAGAGGTTTACATTTGGCACTCCAGTACCGAAACCAGCGGAGTATCTGTTCTCGATGCCAACAACCCAAGCGCGCAAGCGGAGCCATTTTTTCCGCGCGAAACCGGCATCGAATACAGCATCGCAAAACTCGGCGACTGGTACTACATCTACACCAACTATCAGGCAATTAACTTTCGTTTGATGAAAGTGCATAAAGACAACATGCACGACCGTTCACAATGGCAAGATGTCATTCCGGCTGACGATGATACTCAACTGGTCGATTTTGAGTTATTTGATGACCATCTGGTTTATGAGCAGCGGGCAAATGGCTTATCGACGGTTACTGTCCGCGAGCTATCCAGTGGTAACGAGTTTCCTCTCCAATTTCACGACAGCGCATTTGCGGCGTATCTGACCGGAAACTACGAATTAGATAACAATAAAGTTCGCATTTACTACAGTAGCTTAACCACACCCGGCACCTACTATGATTTCGACCTGAAAACGGGTGAATCTGAAATCATGAAGCAAACGCCAGTACTGGGTGATTTTGACGCAGATAATTACCAGTCTGAGCGAATCATGGTCAAAGCACGAGATGGTAAATCCGTGCCTGTCTCTTTGGTATATCGCAAAAACTTGTTTAGCAAAGATGGCACCAATCCGATTTACCAATACGGTTATGGTTCTTACGGTGCAACGATTGAACCAACCTTTAGCTCCACGCGCTTGAGCCTGTTGGATCGTGGCTTCGTTTTCGCGATTGCGCATATCCGAGGCTCTGAAATGCTCGGTCGTCCTTGGTATGAGGATGGTAAAAAACTCACCAAGCAAAATACCTTTAATGATTTTGTCGATGTCACCAAAGGCTTGGTCGAGCAACAATATGGAGCGAAAGACAAAGTGTTCGCGGTTGGCGGCTCAGCAGGTGGCCTGTTGATGGGTGCCGTCATTAACCAAGCACCTGAGTTGTACCGCGGCATTGGTGCGCATGTACCCTTTGTCGATGTGGTGACAACGATGTTGGATGAATCGATTCCATTAACGACCAATGAATACGATGAATGGGGTAACCCAAACAACAAAACCTATTACGACTACATGTTGAGTTATTCGCCTTACGACAATATAAAAGCGCAGGATTATCCGAACATGCTGGTCACCACAGGTTTGCATGACTCTCAGGTGCAGTACTTTGAGCCAATGAAGTGGATAGCTAAATTGCGTGAGATGAAGACAGATAACAACGTGCTGGTGTTTAAGACCGATATGGAAGCGGGACATGGTGGCGCTTCCGGTCGCTTTAAGCGCCTAAAAGAAGATGCACTTGAGTATGCTTTCTTCCTCGACCTGCTCGACACCAAGTAACGGCAAAATAATGCCCGCACTTGCGGGCATTACTACGATTAAATGCCGATTTTTCTCATCGCCCCGAATCAGGGTGGGAAGAAAAACACCTACTCACATCGAGTAGGCGTTAACACAATAACTGTGTTTAGGCAGTAGATACTGTCCTATTGATTAGAAGTAGTAACGAGCACCGATAGTCCAGTAGTCGTTCTCTTCCACATCAATGTCGTTACCTAGATCGATTTGGTAACCTGCAAATGTGTAGAATGAAGGAGTTACAGCGTACTCTGCTTGCAATGCCATTTGGCTGTATAGTGTATCTAGATCGTCTTCATCAACTGACTCGTAGTTGACGCTGAATGTCCAATCGTTAACGCCGTAGGCTAAAAGTGCTTCTAGCTGAGTAGTATCTTCTAGACCTTCAAAGAAGTACTCGTTCATACCGTATACAACAGCAGCGTATAGGCCTGAACCGTAAGAACCGTAGTAAGCTGATAAAATGTGCGAGCTTGCGTCTTCAGTTTGCGCGCCGAATTCAACATCACCACCACTGTACGCGTAACCAAGACCGAAACCAGCTAGCTCAGTGCTAAGAGAGATTTGACCACGATCATCGTAAGCACCGTTTTGACCTTGCCAACCTAGACCTAGGTTGAACGCAAAACCGTCACCGAATTGGAAGCCTTTACGGTAGCTAACCATTTTTTCACCACGGCCAGAACCAAGCTCGTAGTGGTTTGAATATAAGAAGTCGTTGGCAAATGCGATTGGTAAATCCGCCACACCACCCACATCGTAGTAAGGTGTCCACTGTGTACCAACGACTAAACGACCGAGTTGTTCATGCGTTGCACCGATGTAACCAAGACGAGTAGAGAAAGATTGATCGCCACCATTTAAGTAGTTAAGTGCCCATTCACCTTTAGCGTCAACAGTCACACCATTGCCGATGTCTTTTTTTCCAGCAACATTGATACGAGGAGACACTTGATGAACTTTAACGTCTTCATCGAAATATTCACCCACGCCCACAGATACGTGACCGCCGATTGATAAAGATGTACCATCGCTGTTGTAAACTTCTGCTGCGAATGCCTGTGTACCACATGCTAGTGCCGCCACTGCTACGGCTAGAGCTTTCATTTTCATTGTTAACATCCATATAGTTGTTTGTGCCGATTCGCCCAAAAACAGATTAACCCTGCTTCATTTGCAACGAACAGGTAACAACTTAGTAATGAAAACCAAATAAAACAAACAACTTATTATGCAACCAGTCCACCTAATGCTAATAATTTGACATGTATCACAAAAAAATAGTGAACTTTTCATAATTTCGCATAGGATTTGTGCATTTTTGCGTGCCACTTCTCCCAATGTACTAAGAATTATTACTTTTAATTCTATCAATACCAGGGTGAGTAATTGTGACGTTTACAGCATGGGATCTGGTTCAATAAATTCTGATGAGGGGTGGACCAGCGATTTGTTGAATAAAGAAGCTAGTTTTTTGTATTGCTACTTTCCATATATTGTAGATACATTCTCTATAGATGCTTGCCAGACACCTCCGCCAACCAGACCCATAGCATCCGCATTCTCTTGAAATATAAGTATTAAAGTATAAAAAAGGCCCGTGCGTCACCTCGAGCCTTTGATTCGTCAGAGCGATTTAAGAGTTTAAACTGGATTCTGCCTTACGAAGTTGCGACAAATACGTCACCCAGCTTTTTGCCTGGCTTGATGGCTTCATTTCATACGACCGTTTCGCGTTTGCGAGTGCATCATCGATACGTTTCAACTTATAGTAAGCACGAGCTTTAATAAGTGCGACATCCGCTTTTCGGCCAGAAACGTTATCGAGTGCAGCTAACGCTTGTTGATAACGGCCCTCTTGCACCAGTAACTGAGAAAAGTTCCAGTAGTATTGGGAATCAAGTTTTGCCGCTACACGCCAACTATCCATCGACTTACCCCACTCTTTGGCCATTTGCCAATATGTCGCTTGCTGGGCCTTCAATTTGCTGTCTGAGTCAATCTCATGCAGTTCGTTTAAGACCATTGCAGCACGTTCTGGAATGCCACGATTCGCATACAGTTGAGCCAGCAGCTTCAAATCATCCTGGCTAAGCTTTACTCCCTGTAGCTTAGCAAGAGCTAGAGAGTCTAAAGCACGCTTATTATCTTCAATGCGCATGTGTAAGGCGACCAATTGACGCCACCATTCGACACGTACAGGCTCGATAGCAATCAAACGCTTGATTGTGCCAATCGCTGGCTTCCACTTTTTGAGTTCCAGCTCAGCAGAAAGCTTGATCGAAAGTGGACCTTTCTTGTCAGGCTGACCAAACTGCTCGTAACGCCCCATCGCTGAAAGTACTTTGTTCCACCCACTTAGCTGATAATGAGACTGTGCGATACGCAACCAAACATCATGGGCTTGCTGATTTTTAGGCACCGTCTTGCTTAAGGCATAATAGTGCGGTAACGCTTTAGAATATTGTTGCTCATTAAGCAGCATATCAGCCAGCATCTTACGCGTTTGCCATGCTTGTTCATCTTGTAGCAAACCACTATTAACCGCATACTCAAGCTGTTTGATTGCAGGTTTAATTTGCTGATTTTGCCAATAGAATATCCCCAGCATACGAGCGACAAAAGCTTTATCGTAGCCACGAGAAAGATCTAATCCTTCCAGCGTCGAAATGGCTTCTTTGAGGTTATCTTCCTGCGCCATAGCATGCGCCCGCTGGACACGCGAAGCGGTGTACTGACTTAACTCGTCAGCGGTGGTCGTAAAAGCACTTAAGCATAAGACGGCACCAATTAGGAATCTCTTCATCATTTCGGTAACTTGAACTCCAGTCTTACGGTCTGCCCAAACTGCTCGATTGACACACCATTCTCAACTTTTGGCTGATATTTCCAATTTCTAAGCGCACGTATCGATTCACGCTCAAACATGCGACTTGGTTCCGCTTCGATCACTTCAATGTCTTTTGGACGGCCAGTCGCGTCAATAGTAAAGCGCAATACCACGTAACCTTCTACCTTACGTTTCTGAGCCTTGATCGGATAACGAGGTTCCACGCGATAAAGAGGTAGCGCTTGTTGATTACCCATCATGCCTTTTAGATTTGGTGCACTAATTGCAATACCTTCCAGCGCCGTGTTTAGCCCCAAAGCACTGGTCGGTGTCACTTGGCTCATTGGTTCAACTTGCGTAGTCGCTTGAGACAAGTCCATCGGCTCTGGTGCTTTCGGCGGCTCAGGCTGCTCTGGAACCGAGCGTTGACGACGCTGTATATCTGCATCGTTTTCCACCATCACCATGTCAAAGCGAACCGCTTCAGTAGCTTTTGGCGCACGCTGGTTACCATTGTCTACCATCCACGCCATAAAGCTAAACAAGCTAACCGAGATCAATAGCGACACGGGTAATGCGAGTAACAACCTCCCCATTAAGGTGTCTCCGCTGCCAATGCAATGTTCTTAACACCAGCACCTTTTGCGGCATCCATCACCTTTACAACCGTGCCGTTGTAAGCATGTTCATCCGCCTGAATGACAAGTGATGCATCAGGCTGATCAAGCAGTAAATGCTCGATGGACGCTTCAACCCGCTCGATATCGACCAAACGCTTGTCGATATACACATCGTTTGCTGCCGTTACCGCTATGAAAATACCAGCATCCTTCTGGCTCACCACGTTTGAAGCTTGCGGGCGATTGACTTCCACCCCTGACTCACGAACAAATGAGCTGGTAACAATAAAGAAAATCAACATGATGAACACGATATCAAGCATGGATGTTAAATCGACTTGAGCTTCGTCTTGTTGATTAGGTCTGCGTCCGAGTCTCACTTCTGACTCCTTAAAGATTGTTCTAATTGGATAGCTCTGCGCTCACACACTTTGCTTAATCGTGCATGAACGAACATCCCCGCCAACGCCGCTACCATTCCTGCCATGGTAGGTAAGGTAGCAAGCGAGATGCCTGAAGCCATCAATTTCGGATTGCTGCTGCCTTGTGAAGCCATGACATCAAATACCGTAATCATGCCCGTCACGGTACCTAGCAAGCCAAGCATTGGACAAATTGCCACGAGCAGCTTGATCGTTGATAGGTTCTGGCGCAATTCAATCTGCGCCTTTGCAATCCATCCTTCACGGATTTGATGTGCGTACCAAGAGTGATGTTCTGACCTTGCCAGCCACTGGTCACAGAGTTCTGCTTTTACCTTAGGAAAAGCCGTTGTCAGGTAAATCACCCGCTCCATGACCAATAACCAGCACACCGCAACAACGCCAGCCAGCCACCATAAGATCTGACCACCTTGCTGCATAAAGCTCATCAAGGTTGTGGCCCAATCTTCGCTGATCAAACCCAATGTGTTGAGTAAGATCTGCTCCATTACGCTGCGTTCTCCGCGACTGTGTTCACTTTGTTGATTCCTTTTGGCATATCGCGCTCAGCCTGTTCTGCAACTAAGCCAATGCCTTGCTTCTCAAGAATATTGCGAATATTTTCCGCTTGAGAGCTCAATACATTGTGAGCAAGAAGCAGAGGCATTGCGGCAACCAGACCAAGTACCGTCGTCACCAGCGCCATTGAAATACCACCAGCCATGACTTTTGGATCGCCATTACCAAACTGAGTGATCACCTGGAAGGTTTCAATCATACCGGTTACCGTTCCGAGTAGACCTAGCATCGGGGCCAACGCCGCCAGCAGTTTCAGCATCGACAAGCCTTTTTCCAGATGTGTCTGCTCATCCACCACCGCTTCAAGAAGACGCAATTCCAATGCTTCCACACTGCGGTGTTTGTCTTTCTGATACACAGCCAAGACACGACCTAATGGATTATCTTGTGGCTGAGTAGGACTCTTCAATTGCTGTGCAATCTTCTGACGTGCAATCATCAGTGATGCGCCACGAACGAGCGCAATAATCAAACCAATAGCTAATAAGCCAAGAATGATCTTACCCACAACACCACCAGCATTCAGGCGATCTTGCAGTGTTGGCGAGTTCGCTAGTTGCTCTAAAAGAATACCGCGTGACGGATCAATAACGATGCCGTCTATGTCCCCCGAAGCAAGTGTGCTTGCTGTCGGACCATTTTCAGGCTGGCGAAGGTAGTTAACCGCATCGCCACGCTGACCGTTCCAGTTCACATAACCTTTGTCATCCAGTAACGCCATCGCACCAAGGCGAACACCCGACATCGTCTGCTCACGACCTTCACCATCCAGCAAAGTGAACGATACATTCGCCAGTTCACCACTCGCCTTCACTTGCTCTTCCATGCTGTGCCACATGGCCTGAAGCTGTGACAAAGTAGGCAGAGACGTTGCAGCAACAATAGCCTCAATATCTTTCTGATAGGTGTTGCTATCCACACCCGTTACGGAATGTTTAAGTTCAGATTCCAGCTCTTTTGCATTCTGACGCACCACACCAAATAACTCACCAAGACTGCCCGTCTCTAAACGAAGTTTCTCTTCAAGTTGTGCCAACTCAGCTTCATTTTCACTGAACGTCGCACTCAAAGCATCCGCTTCAGCTTGCAAAGATGCACGCTCTGCAGCCAATTGATTTTTAAGCGACTGCAACTCTTGTTCTGTTTGTTTAAAACCTGCTTCACGCGTTACGTTGTGTGATTGCTGTTGACGATTTTCCTGCTGTGCTTTTTGCAACAATGTATCGCTGGCAAATGTGGTGTAAGGCATCAAGGCAGCGCTTGAGATCAATGCAACCGATAACCATTTTTTGATCATTTAATTGCCCTCCGCAACGGTTAACGACACTGGCAGCGTCAACATACTCGGTGCAATTTGCTTGTTTGCCATTGCAAACGCTTTGTCCAGTTCTGTTTTCTGTTCAGAACCAAGCGGCTGCCAAGCCTTCTGTTGTTGCGACCAGCTCCAGAACGTTTCGCCAGATAAGCTACGTGCTATCAACGATACTCGACCTAAATAGAGGACATCCGCTTCAACTTTTTCGTTCGCAGATAAATCAATCTTTCCTTGGTACACGCCGAGTCGAGTGCCGTAATCCATTTCAATTTGGTACGCTTCAAGAATTCGACGAAACTTTTCTGCATCAGCAACATCCGCACGAGTCATCATCGAATCAAGCTTCGCGATACGCTCTTCGCGCTGTACTTTACGAATCGGCTTGTCGTTCGCCACGATCTCTTTTAACCCGTCCAGCATGTGATACATCAACGGCACAACACCTTGACGAGTGAGGGAAATTTGCTCGATTTGATCATGTAAGTTGTCGACTTCTTGGTTTTGGCTATCCACAAGACTGGTCAGGTGATCGCGATAAATCTTTAAATTGCTGACTTCTTCTTGCAACTGTTCAATTTCTGCCTCCAAGGTCAACGCCTTTTCAGCACTAGTATCAATGCGTTTTTGACTGACTACAGATGCTTGATTGGTTTTACTTTGCACTGCTTGTGCATCGCTGAGATTTTCCGCCTGAACGGGAATCAAAACGGATGAAATCAACAGAGCGATACTTGATTTGATTAGATTCATACGAGTTAAAATGCTCTTTCCTAAAAACAACCAAGGGAAAGTATACACTTCCCCTTTTTAAATCAGATAGTTACCTACACTTAAACAGGGTTTACGCTATCGGTGACATTCAGACGCGGACATCCAACGTAGATACAAGCATTGATAACCAAATTTTGATCAGGCTTATGCTGGTAGCCACACCGTACTGCGTATACGCCATTTCTACAATGTGCTCACCGAGCGTCTAATGTGTCCCACTACTATAATAACTACCTAACCGGAGGTTACTTTTTGTTTTCCATGAAAAATTTGACTTAATTGATATCTGAGCAAGCTTTTTTGTTTGCGCTTAGAATATACGTCGTTACTCAAGTAACTTTAAGTTCGCATAACAATATGAATGTGATCCCTTTCAGTCATTTTTCATGCAAATATTAGTGAGAACCATTACTATTTGCATTATTGTTACATTCTTCCCATTAACGAAATTTTGTAAAGTACTCTCTGAGGCTAGAGAGTCAACATGTGATATAGATCACACCTAAAAAGCTATTGCACAAACTTACCTGTTAGTATTCTCCAAAAATGAGATGACTCAGGAACCTGTATCGTAGAGATTTAGTTTTTAAATCTCCTAAACAAAAGCCCACTTTGCAGCAGGCTTTCAAAAGCTAAGTTGTAACTAATCGTTCATTATGCAGATCAATTAGCACTGCAACCCGGTTGAGGTTGCCACATTCTTTACTATTGAACGTAAATTCTCACTGATCGCTCGCAACGTTTTCAACTCTTCACCACTAAATGGATGAGTAAGCACAGAGTCAGCACCTTTTTTACCCACCACCGTTGGTAAGCTAAGTACAACATTATTCACGCCATATTGTCCTTTTATCAATGTTCCTACAGGTAACACTGAGCGCTCGTTGATGGTAACGGCCTGAACTATCCGAAACACACTGGCTGCAATACCATGCACCGTATTATTCTTACGTCGAAATATTTCATAGCCCGCTTGTTTCACCGCCTCTAACAATTCATCAGCGTCAATTCGCTTGAGATTGTGCATATCACAGTAATAATCCGCAGGCTGACCTGCGATAGAAATCAAACTCTTCGGCGTAAAACAATGGCTACCGTGTTCACCTAATACGTAGCCAAAGATATTCTTCGGATCGAGATCAACACGGTTGGCAACAATACTCATCAAGCGTGCGGTATCAATAACACAGCCACTACTGATCACCTTATTTGCTTCAAAGCCGGTATTCGACACGATAAAGTGAGTAACAATATCACAAGGGTTAGTCACAACAATAAGAATGGTATTTGGTGCAACACGCTCAATGTTGCGTGCTATTTCAACCCCGATATTGGCGTTGATTTCTGCGATATCCAGACGGGTCTGCCCTTGCTTTATTTGCGCCCCGGCAGTGATGATTACAATGTTCGCTTCCAGTAAGTCCAGATAATCATTTGAGGGGATAATACGAGTGTTTTTGGAAAACGTTAACGCCGCAGTATGGCGGAAATCGAAAACTTCCCCTTCTGCTCGTTCCAGATCCTGATCTAATAAAACTAGCTCGCTGAAACTCCCCATTGTAAGTAAGTAGTTACAAACACCAACACCAACGGCTCCAGCGCCAATGACACCGATCTTCATTTTTCTCTCCCTGATACCTATTCCAAAACCACTGCAAAACGCAGGATTCAAATCTATCCAATCATCAAATCTCTACTGCATATGAGAACTATCATGTTCCCACTCTGCTTCTTATCTTGTTACTTCTGATTTTTTTCTGAGCTCACAAGATGAGTCGTTACTTTAAAAATGAGCTGCGATAGAGTAAAAGTCCAACATATTTGTATTACTATCTATCTCTCAGTAAGTGAATGTTTTGCTTCGCATCGCTCGATGTACACCAACGCAAAAGAGAAGAACGACAACATGGATACATTGTTAATTGGTCACCGAGGCGTGGCAGGTTCCTATCCAGAAAACACAAAGACAAGCGTTCTGGCTGCAATAAACCTTGATTTGAAGTGGGTTGAAGTTGATGTTCAGCCAACAAAAGATAACATCTTGGTTGTTTGCCATGATCACACGGTCAATCGTTGCAGTAATGGTCAGGGTAGAATAGATGAACTCACTTTGGATGAACTGAAAAGCTTAGATTTTGGTAGTTGGTTTAGTGACGAGTTTAAAGGTGAGACCATCATGACGTTGGAAGAGCTGCTTAATCTGGCAGCTGAGCACAACCTCAATTTAAACATCGAAGTGAAAGTTGATCGTCATCCAGCCGAGCCAGTCGCGGAGTTATTAGCCAAAGTGTTATCCGAAAGCCCTCTTTCCTCAGAGAGTATTTTACTTTCTAGTTTTAGCCATGATGTGATTCGAGCACTCTTCAGGTACTGTAAAGGCTATCGTTTAGCTGTGCTGAGCGAGTTCTTGACTCAAAAAGACCAATTACTGCTAGAAGAAGTCAGTGCGTACAGCTGTAACTTAAACATCAATTGGGTTCGCTCTCGTCAGATCATAAAACTCCAACAGAATGGCTATAAAGTGATGTGTTATACCGTTAATAACCCTCATAAACTAAAGCACCTACCGCCGTTAGATGGAATCTTCAGTGACTACCCAACTCGATTTCTTCCGTAAAAGGTTATTGTGGGAAATAGCCATTACCACTCAATGGTAATGGGTGTTCCCCTTCTAACCAATTGAATGAACTCGTCCATCTCTTCGTTGGTAATCGCGATACAGCCATTGGTCCAATCAAAGCTCTGGATAAAGCTTGGATCTTGGGTTTCTCCATTTTTTAAGCCATGGACTTTAATGTTGCCACCAGGGTAGACACCACGACGCTGAGCCTCAAGCGTATCAATAGCATCGGGGTAACTGATATGAACTGAACGGTAGAAAGCAGAGTCATTGATAACGTAATCCAGAGTATAGTTACCTTCCGGAGTACGGTTGTCTCCTTCTTCTTGTTTATGGCCTTTGGGATTGGTACCTAGAGCGATTCGATATTCCTTTAACACGACCCCCTCTTCCATCAAGTACATTCGACGCTTCGACTTATCCACTTTGACAAGATCGACAGCACCTTGTGCTTCAAACACAAGCGCACAACATACCAGTAGAGAACACCATTTTACTGACATCGCCAGAACGCCTAAATAAGAGCCAACAAGGGAAAATAAAGAGAAGATATGCTAGTCAGTTGGTAATGACAAAGCAATCTGAATATTACGTTGGGACGTAAAAAATTTTGCGCTAATGACATCTTGGTATGAAAAAGCGTTTATTGCAGATTTATCTACCCTTCATACCTGAGTTACATTACTTTATAAGTATATTTATTTATAAAGACCCTAAAATTACAGAGGATATTATGATTAATATTGCTTTTTTTAGTGCAAAATCCTACGACGAAGCCTCTTTTGACAATGTCAAAGATCAACAGGAGTTAGAGTTTCATTATCACGATTTTCGGCTGACCCCCAAGACCGCAAAAATGGCGCACGACTGTGAAGTGGTATGTGCTTTTGTTAATGATGACTTGTCTAAGCCCGTTCTAAAGCAACTGTCTCAGGGCAGGACTAAGCTTATTGCGATGCGCTGTGCGGGTTTTGACAAAGTAGATCTGCAAGCAGCTAAAGAATTAGGCATACAAGTCGTACGTGTGCCAGCTTATTCTCCGGAGGCGGTGGCAGAGCACACTGTCGGTTTGATGATGTGTTTGAACCGTCGACTACACAAAGCCTATCAGCGAACCCGTGACGCAAATTTCTCTCTGGAAGGTTTAGTTGGCTTCAACTTTTTTGGTAAGACTGTCGGCGTGATAGGCACGGGAAAAATAGGCATCGCTGCCATGAGAATTTTCAAGGGGTTAGGTATGGATATTCTTTGCCATGATCCTTACGAAAACCCTCTAGCCATACAAATGGGCGCACGTTACTGCTCTCTTGAAGATATTTACGCCAATGCAGATATCATTACATTGCATTGCCCGATGAGCAAAGAAAACTACCATCTACTCAATGCAGAATCATTTTCGCAAATGAAAGATGGGGTAATGGTCATCAATACCAGTCGGGGAGAGTTGTTAGATTCACTGGCAGCAATAGAGGCTCTGAAACAGGGTAAAATTGGTTCACTAGGACTCGATGTTTACGACAATGAGAAAGAGCTTTTCTTCCAGGATAAGTCCAATGACGTTATTGTCGATGACGTTTTTCGCCGCCTATCTGCGTGTCATAACGTCCTGTTCACAGGTCACCAAGCTTTCTTAACTCACGAGGCACTCAACAACATTGCGGCAGTCACACTCAGCAACATTGAAGCGTTTTTCTCCGGACAAACTTCCGGCAATGAATTAATCAACTGATGTAGAAGATCGAGTAGTACGGGATTTGATTTCAGCTATGCTATACTCCTCGGCCATTTAAAATTAGAGTCTTACTACCATGAGCATTAAAACTGATATTCAAAAGCTGCATAACCGCGTAGAGAACTGCCAACGTAAACTCGATGCAGCACGTTCTCGTGGTGATCACGAAATGATTTCTAAGTTTACTGACGAAGTCGAGCAATTAACCAAAAAGCTTAATCAGCTTAAGCACAAACAGAATTACGAGCTGAATAAAGAGCGTAAGAGCTTGCTGGATATGCCATTTTCTCGTGAAATAACCAAAGAAGAGCAGGCAGATATCGGCAAACTTAAGAAGCGCGTGCGCGGACTTGTTATCGTTCACCCGATGACCAAACTTGGTAAAGAACTACGTCTGGATGCGATGACAGGCTTTGCTCCAAAAGAGTTTTAATCTGCGTTTATACACGGTTTCATTTCAAGCCCAACTTAAGACTTGGGCTTTTTTAGCTGTGGTATCCAGTTGTTTCTGATACGGCAACCGTACAGGTTTATAAAGACCGTTCCGGTACCCGACCATCTTCACTTCCGAAGCGCCTCTCCGCTTTATAACAGCACGTTTTATGTGAGCTGCTGTAGTTTATGTTCCACTAAAGGATCACCTGGAACCAATTGCTGAGCGACCTCTAAAAGCTGGACTGTATCTTGCGGATTGTCATGCTCATGTTTCAGCGCGATGTCTACCAGTGGCTGAATATCAATTTGTGCCTGATGTTCCTTCACGTGTTCTTTCTTCTCATCAATCAACACATTGTGAGCTTTACTCAATAGACCCAGGCGATGGATTGAGTTTACGTTCGCCTTGTTGAGGCACTGGTAGTAATCTTCTTTTAAGCGCAGTGTTTTAGTTTGGTGACGAAACTGGGCAATGTCTATCTGTTGATAACGGATAAAATCTGCGGCTACTTGTTTGTAAAAGCCAAATTTATTCATATACGTAGCATGAGTGCCATGTCCCATGCCATAGACCCTTAGATGAGTCAGTTCTGGATAACGCTTCGCATGTAGTCGATCAATATCATTAGTTGGGTCATAAATGATATAGCCCTGTGCATCCCCTAGCTCCAGATCGTGATAGTCACCGTCCCAATCAAACTGTTGGGCTAATTCAGTACTGGATCTGTTATCCCAAGGTACCAGTGATTGGTTTTTGGTACTAACCGGATGAAAGAGCAGAACTTGGTCGATCTTAAGCAAATTGGCGAACGCCCCTATCGCGAAACCTCCCCGACTCAGTCCATAGCCTAAACGACACTCGAAAGACGCCAGCAGCGTTGATAGTTGCTCTAGGAAGAAAATCAAGTTACGGCTGCGATACCAATTACTTTTACCCAAATGCTGGAAAGAAATAATATTTACTTTTTGTTTTTGGGCTAGACGATAGCCCCAAGGCGCGAAATCGGGATGTAAGTCCTGTACTTGCAAGTTAGTACCTGCAGGAGAAAAGGTGAACAACAATGGTTTGTTAAGATCAACAAACTCATACTTAACAAAGACATCATCAAGTAAGTCCTCCCCGGATATTGGTAGTCTGGTTTCCTGCTCTTTACGAGAAAGAGTCAGCCATTCATCCAACCAGTACAGTAACTTCATTAATCCTCCATCTAAATTGCGCCTAGCAATTGTATTAAAAATTTAATTTTTAGTGCGTGATCATTCCCCCTATCGCAGGGGCTCTGATATCAGTCCTCTTTTAAAAACAAAGTCTTGGTTTGCTCATTAAATTGGGCAATATCTATCTGTTGATGACGGATAAATTTCTCCGCCACTGAATTAAAAAATTCTAATTTATCCAATTGGTTGGATTGGATTCCGTGCCCCATTCCAACAACTCTTAAGTGACTGAGCTCTGGGTAACGTTCGGCATGCAGACGATCGATACAATTAGTAGGATCATAAATAATGTAGCCTTTGGCATCTCCCAACTCTCGATCATGATAGTCATTATCCCAGTCAAACTGCTGAGCTAAATCAGTGCTAGGTCTGTCATCCCATGGAACAATAGTCTTATTCTTCGTACTAACAGGATAAAACAGCAGGACATGGTCCAGCTTTAGCAACTCTGCAAATGCACCAACAGCAAACCCTCCTCGGCTCTGACCATAACCCAGACGACACTTAAAGGGTGCTAATAGCTCGGATAACTGCTCAAGAAAGAAAATCAAATTGCGACTTCGGAACCAATTACTTTTATCCAAATGCTGGAAAGAAATAATGTTCACTTCTTGCTGTTCTGCGAGCTGATAACCCCAAGGTTTAAAATTCGGGCTTAAATCCTGTACCTGAACATCAGTACCGGAAGGAGAAAAGGTAAACAGTAAAGGCTTATTCGGATCGACTAACTCATACCTAACATACACATCGTCAAGTAAATCAAACCCGGAAATCGGTAGTTTGGAGCGCTGTTCAATACAGGTATACGTTCGCCATTCATCTAACCAGTACAGTAACTTCATTTATCCTCCAAATAAGTAACACACTCTATCTCTCTGTTAAATTTACCAAAATGCTATTAAGGACCCTATAAAGCACCGCTCCACAGAAATCTTACTAGCCAATGAAGAGACTATTGCACGGAAAAGAACCGACGCAAACTTAACTCGAAAGCAGATGTACAGAAATGGATTAGAGAAAGGTAAATTTTAGAAGAAGTACTTACTTGATAAGTAAGACGTTACAGAACTTTTATTTGCAAGGCTGTTTTAAAAACGACAGATACAAAAAAACCGCTGTAAGAACAGCGGTTTTTTCTTAAAAGTGGCGGAGAGATAGGGATTTGAACCCTAGATACGCTATTAACGTATGCCGGTTTTCAAGACCGGTGCTTTCAACCACTCAGCCATCTCTCCACAAATTGTTACTAAAACTTAGTCTTATTTAATGATGCCAAATTTTAGTTTTGCTTTCAGATATACCTTGTATCTAAGGTGATACCTGAAAACGATATTTAGAGCCTGGCGATGTCCTACTCTCACATGGGGAAACCCCACACTACCATCGGCGCTATTTCGTTTCACTTCTGAGTTCGGCATGGAATCAGGTGGGTCCAAAACGCTATGGTCGCCAAGCAAATTCTTTCTCTCTATTTTTAGAGAATAACTTGGAAAGCTGTTTTTAATTCTCGTTATTACACATTCAACGTTCTTTCATTGAGTCCTGGTTACCCAAAATCAAAACCCCTTGGGTGTTGTATGGTTAAGCCTCACGGGCAATTAGTACAGGTTAGCTCAACGCCTCACAACGCTTACACACCCTGCCTATCAACGTCGTAGTCTACGACAACCCTTTAGGATACTTAAAGTATCAGGGAGAACTCATCTCAAGGCTCGCTTCCCGCTTAGATGCTTTCAGCGGTTATCGATCCCGAACTTAGCTACCGGGCAATGCGTCTGGCGACACAACCCGAACACCAGAGGTTCGTCCACTCCGGTCCTCTCGTACTAGGAGCAGCCCCTTTCAATTCTCCAACGCCCACGGCAGATAGGGACCGAACTGTCTCACGACGTTCTAAACCCAGCTCGCGTACCACTTTAAATGGCGAACAGCCATACCCTTGGGACCGACTTCAGCCCCAGGATGTGATGAGCCGACATCGAGGTGCCAAACACCGCCGTCGATATGAACTCTTGGGCGGTATCAGCCTGTTATCCCCGGAGTACCTTTTATCCGTTGAGCGATGGCCCTTCCATTCAGAACCACCGGATCACTATGACCTGCTTTCGCACCTGCTCGAATTGTCATTCTCGCAGTCAAGCGGGCTTATGCCATTGCACTAACCTCACGATGTCCAACCGTGATTAGCCCACCTTCGTGCTCCTCCGTTACGCTTTGGGAGGAGACCGCCCCAGTCAAACTACCCACCAGGCACTGTCCTCATCCCCGATGAGGGGACCAAGTTAGAACATCAACACTACAAGGGTGGTATTTCAAGGTCGGCTCCACCAACACTGGCGTGCTGGTTTCAAAGCCTCCCACCTATCCTACACATGTAGGGTCAATGTTCAGTGCCAAGCTGTAGTAAAGGTTCACGGGGTCTTTCCGTCTAGCCGCGGGTACACTGCATCTTCACAGCGATTTCAATTTCACTGAGTCTCGGGTGGAGACAGCGTGGCCATCATTACGCCATTCGTGCAGGTCGGAACTTACCCGACAAGGAATTTCGCTACCTTAGGACCGTTATAGTTACGGCCGCCGTTTACCGGGGCTTCGATCAAGAGCTTCGTACAAGTACTAACCCCATCAATTAACCTTCCGGCACCGGGCAGGCGTCACACCGTATACGTCATCTTACGATTTTGCACAGTGCTGTGTTTTTAATAAACAGTTGCAGCCACCTGGTATCTGCGACTCTCAATAGCTCCATCCGCAAGGGACTTCACCGTCGAGAGCGTACCTTCTCCCGAAGTTACGGTACCATTTTGCCTAGTTCCTTCACCCGAGTTCTCTCAAGCGCCTTGGTATTCTCTACCCGACCACCTGTGTCGGTTTGGGGTACGATTCCAACTTATCTGAAGCTTAGAGGCTTTTCCTGGAAGCATGGCATCAATGACTTCACATCCGTAGATGCTCGACGTCGTGTCTCAGCCTTAAAAAGAGCCGGATTTACCTAACTCTTAAGCCTACACACTTGAACCTGGACAACCGTCGCCAGGCCCACCTAGCCTTCTCCGTCCCCCCATCGCAATAAGTTGAAGTACGGGAATATTAACCCGTTTCCCATCGACTACGCCTTTCGGCCTCGCCTTAGGGGTCGACTTACCCTGCCCCGATTAACGTTGGACAGGAACCCTTGGTCTTCCGGCGAGGAGGTTTTTCACCCCCTTTATCGTTACTCATGTCAGCATTCGCACTTCTGATACGTCCAGCATGCGTTACCACACACCTTCAACCGCTTACAGAACGCTCCCCTACCCAATATCCAAAAGGATATTGCCGCAGCTTCGGTTTACTACTTAGCCCCGTTACATCTTCCGCGCAGGCCGACTCGACCAGTGAGCTATTACGCTTTCTTTAAATGATGGCTGCTTCTAAGCCAACATCCTGGCTGTCTGAGCCTTCCCACATCGTTTCCCACTTAGTAGTAATTTGGGACCTTAGCTGGCGGTCTGGGTTGTTTCCCTCTCCACGACGGACGTTAGCACCCGCCGTGTGTCTCCCGGATAGTACTTACTGGTATTCGGAGTTTGCAAAGGGTTGGTAAGTCGGGATGACCCCCTAGCCTTAACAGTGCTCTACCCCCAGTAGTATTCGTCCGAGGCGCTACCTAAATAGCTTTCGGGGAGAACCAGCTATCTCCAGGTTTGATTGGCCTTTCACCCCTAGCCACAAGTCATCCGCTAATTTTTCAACATTAGTCGGTTCGGTCCTCCAATTGATGTTACTCAATCTTCAACCTGCCCATGGCTAGATCACCTGGTTTCGGGTCTATATCCAGAGACTGAACGCCCAGTTAAGACTCGGTTTCCCTACGGCTCCCCTAGATGGTTAACCTTGCCACTGAATATAAGTCGCTGACCCATTATACAAAAGGTACGCAGTCACAGGACAAAGCCTGCTCCTACTGCTTGTACGTACACGGTTTCAGGTTCTATTTCACTCCCCTCACAGGGGTTCTTTTCGCCTTTCCCTCACGGTACTGGTTCACTATCGGTCAGTCAGTAGTATTTAGCCTTGGAGGATGGTCCCCCCATATTCAGACAGGATATCACGTGTCCCGCCCTACTCGATTTCACTGAATATGCGTTGTCAGTTACGGGGCTATCACCCTGTATCGCCAAGCTTTCCAGCTTGTTCACCTGACGCCTATAAAGCTTAAGGGCTAGTCCAATTTCGCTCGCCGCTACTTTCGGAATCTCGGTTGATTTCTTTTCCTCGGGGTACTTAGATGTTTCAGTTCCCCCGGTTCGCCTCGTTATGCTATGTATTCACATAACGATACTTACTTATGTAAGTGGGTTTCCCCATTCGGAAATCCCAGACTCAAGTGGCTTTTACTGCCTAATCTGGGCTTATCGCAAGTTAATACGTCCTTCATCGCCTCTGACTGCCAAGGCATCCACCGTGTACGCTTAGTCACTTAACCATACAACCCGAAGGAGTTTCGAATTGATGTTAAACAACCAAAGTTGTCTCTCATTATTTGAATGAGCGAGAGACATTTCGATTTTGCCGGACTCAAATATGAATAATCCGAAGATTATTCCCAAGAACACTTGAATGTGTTTTTAGTTGTATTCAATTAAGAATACTTTGAGAACTTTATAAACAACAATAAATTGTTGTTTTGTCAGCTTTCCAAATTGTTAAAGAGCTAGATTCACTTTCCATTTAAAGAAAGTAACCATTTTTAAAAGCACTCATCGAGTGCGCTTAAAGATGGTGGGCGATACCGGGCTCGAACCAGTGACCCCCTGCTTGTAAGGCAGGTGCTCTCCCAACTGAGCTAATCGCCCATTGTTTCAAAATATGGTGGAGCTATGCGGGATCGAACCGCAGACCTCCTGCGTGCAAGGCAGGCGCTCTCCCAGCTGAGCTATAGCCCCATATTTTGAGTTTTAATTCCTAATGGAAGGAATGGTGGGTCGTGCAGGATTCGAACCTGCGACCAATTGATTAAAAGTCAACTGCTCTACCAACTGAGCTAACGACCCAATGGTATCCCGTAGGGGAGTCGAACCCCTGTTACCGCCGTGAAAGGGCGGTGTCCTAGGCCTCTAGACGAACGGGACACTAGATTTGCCTCCGCTTTAAAAAGCAGAAACAAGTTTTTGAACATCTTGGGGGATGTTCTATCTCTTAAACTTCATAAACCGTATCAATCTGTGTGGACACTCATCGTGACTCATTTGTCTTCACTTTAAAAAGTGAAGACAAACTGTCCATCGTATATAAGGAGGTGATCCAGCGCCAGGTTCCCCTAGCGCTACCTTGTTACGACTTCACCCCAGTCATGAACCACAAAGTGGTAAGCGTCCCCCCGAAGGTTAAACTACCTACTTCTTTTGCAGCCCACTCCCATGGTGTGACGGGCGGTGTGTACAAGGCCCGGGAACGTATTCACCGTGGCATTCTGATCCACGATTACTAGCGATTCCGACTTCATGGAGTCGAGTTGCAGACTCCAATCCGGACTACGACGCACTTTTTGGGATTCGCTCACTTTCGCAAGTTGGCCGCCCTCTGTATGCGCCATTGTAGCACGTGTGTAGCCCTACTCGTAAGGGCCATGATGACTTGACGTCGTCCCCACCTTCCTCCGGTTTATCACCGGCAGTCTCCCTGGAGTTCCCGACATTACTCGCTGGCAAACAAGGATAAGGGTTGCGCTCGTTGCGGGACTTAACCCAACATTTCACAACACGAGCTGACGACAGCCATGCAGCACCTGTCTCAGAGTTCCCGAAGGCACCAATCCATCTCTGGAAAGTTCTCTGGATGTCAAGAGTAGGTAAGGTTCTTCGCGTTGCATCGAATTAAACCACATGCTCCACCGCTTGTGCGGGCCCCCGTCAATTCATTTGAGTTTTAATCTTGCGACCGTACTCCCCAGGCGGTCTACTTAACGCGTTAGCTCCGAAAGCCACGGCTCAAGGCCACAACCTCCAAGTAGACATCGTTTACGGCGTGGACTACCAGGGTATCTAATCCTGTTTGCTCCCCACGCTTTCGCATCTGAGTGTCAGTATCTGTCCAGGGGGCCGCCTTCGCCACCGGTATTCCTTCAGATCTCTACGCATTTCACCGCTACACCTGAAATTCTACCCCCCTCTACAGTACTCTAGTCTGCCAGTTTCAAATGCTATTCCGAGGTTGAGCCCCGGGCTTTCACATCTGACTTAACAAACCACCTGCATGCGCTTTACGCCCAGTAATTCCGATTAACGCTCGCACCCTCCGTATTACCGCGGCTGCTGGCACGGAGTTAGCCGGTGCTTCTTCTGTCGCTAACGTCAAATAATGCAGCTATTAACTACACTACCTTCCTCACGACTGAAAGTACTTTACAACCCGAAGGCCTTCTTCATACACGCGGCATGGCTGCATCAGGCTTGCGCCCATTGTGCAATATTCCCCACTGCTGCCTCCCGTAGGAGTCTGGACCGTGTCTCAGTTCCAGTGTGGCTGATCATCCTCTCAGACCAGCTAGGGATCGTTGCCTTGGTGAGCCCTTACCTCACCAACTAGCTAATCCCACCTAGGCATATCCTGACGCGAGAGGCCCGAAGGTCCCCCTCTTTGGCCCGTAGGCATCATGCGGTATTAGCCATCGTTTCCAATGGTTATCCCCCACATCAGGGCAATTTCCTAGGCATTACTCACCCGTCCGCCGCTCGACGCCGTTAACGTCCCCCGAAGGTTCAGTTAACTCGTTTCCGCTCGACTTGCATGTGTTAGGCCTGCCGCCAGCGTTCAATCTGAGCCATGATCAAACTCTTCAATTTAAAGTTTTGATTCCCTAAATTAATAGGGGAGGCTCAATGAATTCTGATTTACTGCATTACTAATGTAATGTTGAATTGACTGTGCCAAGACTAAGTAAACTTAATCTCGATTGGTCACTCAGTTCATTGAAACCTAAGTTGATGTTGAAACATCAATTTGGATTATCATCAACGAGTGCCCACACAGATTGATAGGTCTATATTGTTAAAGAGCTTGCTTTACGAGAAGTTTTTCTCTCAAAGCGGAGGCGTATTCTAAAGAACTAATTCTTGGTGTCAAACACTTTTTAAATTAATTTTTAGAAGCTTTTAATTCGCCTTGTTGCCAACTGCTTTTGCGTTTCCGCTTTGCCCTGGCAACGGAGGCGCATTATAGGGAGATGATTTTTCTTGGCAACCCTTTTTGAAGAAAAAATTCAAAAAAAAGCGCTGAGTGATGAAATCTCACTCAAACGCTTATTTTTAGCACTCATTTGTTAATGCCAGGTAGCAAATAGGCAATCAGAATGTATCCAACCAAGACTCTTCAAAGCTTGTAATATCAAGTGAAAGCGATTTGCTCACTTCGATCTCTTCTATGGTTTCTAATTCTTTAGTTACGCTACTCATGGTGAGCGTGTTGTTGTCTAACTCGAATACTTGTCTTTGCGTGGTGTAGTAGAACTTGAGAATGGTCAACGCTTTCAAATCATCCGTACTTGCAGCAGCTTTAATATTGTTTAGCTTACGGTAAATCTTGTTATGTACTTGCTTAAGCTTCCAAACGTACAGAACTTCTCGCATGTAAGGGTGAGTTTTAAATTGGTTTAGCAAAGAGAGAGACGTCGCGAGAGACAGAAGTACGCCAATCAAATTCCAATGAAAGTTACCTGTAGATTGTTCCGGTTGAATGTTGGTATTGCCAAAAAGACTAATGAGTAGCGTACTGAAGGCTAATGAAGAGACAGCAAGCAATACAACAAATCCGCCAATCACCAAGTTTACTTTCTTTTTATAGACTTCTTTATTAATTTTTTTAATTTCCATATACCACTCCTAAAGGGTTACCCCTATTGTAGCGGCGAGAATCGGCACCACAATCGTAGCTTTGTAAGTAAGTTCATAATTCTCGCATCAAAGCGTCGTCTGGGTATATACTCCGCGCATTCACTCTTCTTCTATAGAGGCTATATTCATGCGCTCTTTTGTTTTACGAGCTCGTGCTGCACCAACCACCAGCAAAGCACTACTCGAAGGTGTCGGTCAGGAAGCACACACTGAGATCCTTGCTCACACTATGATGAACACTATGTTTGTTGCACAGTCACATCGTGAAGACGTAGTTGTGTACCTGGTTCTTGAGAGCACCAAAGATTACTCCCGCACGATTACGATTCGATCTAATAATATTACTAATATTGGTGGATTCCATGAGTCGACGTTGATCGCTGCTGTAGCTCGCGCTTTGGATGCATCGGTTGGTATGGGCAAAGAACAGCTGCGTGACGTTGAGCCAGGTATTACGGTTCGTACCGTTAGTTTTGAGCGTTTGGTTCAAGAACTGGCTGAAGACCATCAGCTATATATGTTGGATAAAAAAGGCGATTTCGTTCGTGATGCAGAAATTGGGGCAAACCCTTGTTTCTTGCTAACTGATCACATTCCAATGCCGAAGAAGTCATTCAACAGTTTGAAACGCCTTGGGACAGAAAAGATCAGCCTTGGTCCTAAGATGCTGTTTGCTTCTCAGTGCGTGGTGTTGATCCACAATGAATTGGATATTCGCGAATTCTAGCGCTTTCCCGACAGATGGTTAAAAACGAAAGAGGACTCCATATGGAGTCCTCTTTTTGTTTCTCAATTTCTGGTGGTGGCCTTATTTACCACCAATGCTCAAACGTGCAAAACGCACATCTGGTGCAAAGAAAGTTCGGCTGTCATTGATCAACTGAATGTCTCCAACCGCTTCCACTTCTTGCAGCATTTTGTAGAAGTTACCTGCAACAGTAATGCCACGGACTGACTGAACTCGTTGACCATCTCGGCAGAAGAACCCGCTAGCACCAAACGAGAAATCACCGCTGACAGCATCTGCGCCAGAATGAACACCCTGAAGTTCTACAAGTTCAAGGTACTCACCCGCTTTAACTTCCGCGACACTGCTATTACCCGTAGCAATGACTTTGTGGTTAGCTGCAACATCTAAGCTTGATTTAGCTCCTCGAGCAGCACTTGCGGTTGAAACAGTACCTAAGTAGCTTGCTGTATGACTGTTGTGTAATAACGTATTTAGCTGGCCGTTCTCAATTAACACATTGTCCTGAGTTGCAAAACCTTCACTATCAAATCCGCAAATCGCCATACCATTAGCCATGTACGCGGTGTCAGTAAAGGTAATCAATTCACTTGCAACGCTTTGACCAAGCTTGTTACCCAACGGTGTAATCCCTTTCACTGCACTTGCACCAGAAAAAGCGCTACCGAATGCACCGAACAAACTGCTTAGCGCATCGATATGGAAGATAGCAGGGTAGTTGCCCGTCTTAACCGGGCCACCATCCAGTAAGTCACGAGCTAAGTTGTAGCCCTCTTCAATACAGAAAACCGAGTTCAACTCGTCGAAACGACGCCCTACCGACATCTTACCCGCCATCGACTGCTTACCGTCTTTTTCAAAAAGCGTGTAAGCGTAACAGTTGAAAGAGCGCTCGAAGTGCTGACACAGAGTACCTTGCGTATTAGCAATGATCAGTTGAGTTTCACCATCGCTATAGCCATTGTACGGCGAGCTTGAAGCATGAGGTAAGCTGACCACGCCTTGCTCAAGCGCCAAAGAAAGCTCGATTTTTTCATCAACAGACGTGGTATCTTCCTGGGCAATTTCCGCAACATCTGTCGTGATCTTGCTGTCTACACAACTGATCGTTTGATGTTCATCTTGCTTGGAGAAGCGAGCACTCTGCAACGCATTCGTCAGCATCAAGTCTAGGCTTGGCTGTTCTAATGACTCAGAATAACTGGTCGCTACTCGTGCGTCTTTTACCACTCGAACACCTAGTACTTGGCTCGAGCTTACTTTGTATTCATCCAGCTTGCCTTGGTTCGCTTTCAAAGAGAAGCTGCTGTTGCGGTTAACAATCACATCCGCTTCTGCGCCTTGGCGTTTGGCTTCTGACAGGACGTAATCAACGGCATTAAAAAGTTGTTGTTCTTGGCTCATTAGTTACCACCTCCTACCAGAATATTGTCGACTTTCAGCGAAGGCTGACCGACGGTTGTTGGTACAGCACCACTCACAGAACCACACATACCCGGAGCAAGTGCCATGTCCTTACCCACCATGCTGATTTCTTTCAGAACTTTAGGGCCGGTACTGATCAGCGTTGCCGCTTTGAGTGGTTTGGTGATTTTGCCGTTTTCGATCAGATAAGCTTCACGTACTGCAAAGTTGAACTCGCCCGTACCTGGTTGCACAGAACCGCCGCCCATTTTCTTGGCGTAAATACCATGCTCAACACCTGCCAGCATATCGTCCAGTGAATGCTCACCTTCTTCAATAAAGGTGTTACGCATACGGGAAGTCGGAGCGAACTTATAGTTTTGGCGACGGCCTGAACCGGTTGGCTCATAACCCGTTTTCATGCCGCCCATTTTGTCGACCATAAAGCTGGTTAACTTACCGTCTTTAATAAGTTGAGTGCGCTGAGTAGGCAACCCTTCGTCATCGACATGAATTGAGCCCCACTCATTGGTCATCGTGCCATCATCGACGGCGTTTACGGCCGTATGAGCAATCATTTCGCCCATCTTATCGTGGAACACTGACGCCTTCTTCGCGACCGATGTGGTTTCAAGCAAGTGACCACAGGCTTCGTGAAAGATAACACCACCAAAACCATTGCCGATAACCACTGGCATTTCACCAGATGGACACGCATCTGCGCCAAGCTTAACCAACGCTTGTTGAGCGATAGTCTGGCCCAGTTCCTTGGCATCTAACTGCTCACTGAACTCCCAGCCAGCCAGTGCACCTGGACCTTCCATGCCAGAAGACTGCTCATTGCCTTTTTGCGCAACGGTGTTACCTGCGACGCGAATGTAATGACGCGTATCATCAACGTGTAAACCTTCCGAGTTGAAGATAGATACCTGCTGCTCTCGCTGTAGCACGCTACCAATAAACTGACTGATGCATTCACTTTCCGCTCGTGCCGCTTGGTCAACTTTTAAAAGGAACGCGATTTTAGAATCCAGATTGGCGTCTTTGCTCAGTGGCAAACGGCATCCGTGCTGAACTGGGTAGCGATTCAAATTAATAGAACCCGCCGATGCGATTTGCTCACGTTTGTCTTTCGCAGCCAGCAACGAGGTGACGCGTTTGAGTTCTGCTTCGTCTGTGCTGTTGGTGTAACCATAAAGCACTTTGTGACCGAAGAAGAGGCGAATACCGATACCAAAATCGATACCCGAATTCACCTTGTCCACCTCACCAGAAGCGATCTGGACGGTGTTAGTTTGATGATGTTCAACGAATAGCTCAGCGAAATCAGCTCCTAAAAAAAGAGCATGATCGATCACTGACTTCGCTGTTACAGAATTAAGCATGAAGTCTCCTTGCTTGATGATCGTCTTAGCCTTCCTAAATAACTTACTGTTAATTCAGTAAAGTTAAATTGGCAACATGTTAAATTTTAACAGTTTATTAACCTTGTTTTGTGCTAATCCTTGCTAAGTGAGACCACGATTGTTTATTAAATATTCCAGTTTCTGCACGTAAACCAGAGAGTTGCACTGGTCAATTCCGCGCTACAAAACAAGTAAAGGCTACTCTATCACTCACAACACACAAATGAACACTTAAAAAACGTATCCCTTAAGTAAGTGTCCTGCTATCATCAAACGAAATAGTCGGGGGGCCACGTATTACGCGTTGGCTGAGATCGAAATTCGAGACCCGTTGAACCTGATTCAGTTAGCACTGACGTAGGGAACTATGAGCACTTTGCCTTTCGCCTAACTTAATAGGCACACTGCAGCGGATACGAAAATCGATCTGCCTACCGTGGTCAAAGTCAGTTCCTATACGTCTTGTAATAGGAGCGACCATGACGCAGCAATCACAGCCTAATTCCCACAAGACGCCATCTGCAACAACCCCAATCGTTTTGACGATCGCTGGATCAGATAGCGGTGGCGGCGCCGGTATTCAGGCAGACATTAAAGCCATGTCTGCAACAGGCAGTTTTGCATGCTCTGTCATTACCGCCATTACTTCACAAAATACTCAAGGCGTTTCCGCCATTTTCCCTATCCCACTTGAGCACGTTGAAAGCCAACTCGATGCGGTATTTACTGACCTTAATATCGTGGCCGTCAAAGTCGGCATGCTGGCCGATGCCAACATCATCAAAGTGGTGGCTAACAAAATTAAACAATACCAACCGAAACATCTGGTCATTGACCCGGTAATGGTCGCCACCAGCGGTGATTTATTGCTGGAACACTCTGCGATAAGCACATTAAAAGAAGAACTAATCCCTCTCGCGGACATCATCACCCCTAATCTTCCTGAAGGCGCAGCTTTAACCGGAAAAGCAGCACCGGAATCCGAAGCTGAAATGAATGAGATGATTGCGGATCTCCGTGCACTCGGCGCAAAAGCAGTCTTGTTGAAAGGCGGTCACTTGGAGAAAGGTGAAAACAGTAACGACCTACTGATCATGCAAAACTCTGCAGAACTCATTAGCGCGAAGCGCTTCCCAACCAAGAACACCCACGGCACGGGATGTACCCTGTCTTCTGCTATTGCATCTTACCTTGGACAAGGCAATAACCTGCACAAAGCCGTGCATTTAGGTAAACAGTATATCTCTCAAGCTATCGCCCATGCCGATGAGCTGGAGGTCGGCAAAGGCCACGGCCCTGTTCACCACTTCTTTGCAGGTCACACGTATGTGCGCTAGCGCAATTGGTATTCAGTTTAGTCAAGTCAGCCTCCAATACAACGACAGCCAGACACCCACTCTGGCAGGGGTGAACATGAACATTCCTGCCGGGCAGTGGACGGTTCTACTGGGGCGAAGCGGCTGCGGTAAAACCACCATTTTGCGCTATCTCGCTGGCTTACTTGATGAACAGGTGAAGTGGCAAGGTGAACTGACGACCACTGACGGAATAGCTTTGCACGAGCGTATCGCTTATATGGCTCAACAGGACTTGTTACTGCCGTGGCGCAACGTGCTGGACAACGTTTGTTTGAGTTCTCGCTTTTCTCACGCCAACTCAAATTCAACCGATGAGAAACAGCGAGCGATTCAATTGCTCGAACAAGTTGGATTAGCTGACTACGCCAACGCTAAGCCAACGCAACTTTCCGGAGGTATGCGCCAGCGTGTTGCTCTTGCTCGTACACTGATGCAGGACAAACCTCTGGTCTTGATGGACGAGCCCTTCTCTGCCCTCGATGCTGTTACTCGTCATAAGCTGCAAACCTTATCGGCCACGCTGCTCAAAGGAAAAACGGTCGTGCTGATTACTCACGATCCACAAGAAGCGGTTCGTCTTGCCAACCAATTGTATGTACTGCAAGGCACACCTGCACAAGCTAAACATCTGCTGGTGCCAGATACGATGCCTCCTCGCGTGCTTGATGGCGAATGTGCCGCCTTGCAACAAGCGATCTTGGATCAGTTGGAGAAAGATTATGAGTGATATGACTCAATACAACTCCGTCTCAGAACGTATCAGTAAAAAAGAACGAGTCACCCATCCAGCTCTGCGCTTGGTGATCAGCACAGCGGTCATTTTAGGCCTGTGGCAACTGATTGTCGTGGCGTTCACTATGCCCAGCTTCATTTTGCCTGCGCCTGTTGATGTGCTGAATAGATTGATCTCCCGCTATGACGTATTGCTCGCACACACCTGGGTCACGGCACAGGAAATCCTGCTTGGTCTCGGGCTCGGTTTGTCGATGGGTTTGCTGTTTGCACTGCAAATGTTGCTGTTCGAACCACTAAAACGCTGGCTGCTACCGATTCTCATTGCTAGCCAGGCGATTCCGGTATTTGCCATTGCACCCGTACTGATGCTTTGGCTTGGTTACGGCATCGCTTCAAAAGTCGTGATGGCAGCGATCATCATTTTTTTCCCTGTTACGACTTGTTGTTACGACGGTTTACGCAATACCCCAACCGGATACCTGGATTTGGCGAAAACGATGGGCGCTTCGAAATGGCAACTTCTGCGTCACATTCAGTTGCCCGCGGCACTGCCAACATTGGCTTCAGGCATTCGTGTCGCAGTCGTTATCGCCCCAATTGGAGCGGTCGTCGGCGAGTGGGTCGGTTCAAGTAAAGGCTTGGGTTATCTCATGTTACAAGCCAATGCACGCATGATCATCGACGAGATGTTTGCCGCACTGTTTATCCTCGCCGTGCTGTCCATCGCACTCTACTTCATCACTGACAAATTATTGAAAAAAGCCATCCCTTGGGAAAGCAAATAGATAAAACAAATAGATATCACCAAAAGGAAGATTACCCGTGAATAAAAACAAACTTATTAGCGCTGCAGCTTTGCTTGCTTCTATTGTTTCAACTAACGCACTGGCGGCCGAAAAAGAGCTGACTTTGATGTTGGATTGGTTCGTGAATCCGAACCACGGCCCTATCGTTATAGCCAAAGAGCGTGGCTACTTTAAAGAACAAGGCTTGAAGGTCAACATTCAAGAGCCTGCTGACCCAAGCACCCCCCCTAAAATGGTCGCGGCTGGCAAGGTGGATATGGCAATTTCATACCAACCAAGCTTGACGATTGATGTAGCAGCAGGTCTGCCACTTATCCGCTCAGCAACACTTATCGCGACGCCACTAAATACTATGATGGTGTTGGATAATGGCAAGAACGACAACCTTGCCGATCTAAAAGGTAAGAAAATCGGGATTGCTATCGCAGGTAATGAAGAAGCAACCATAGGCACAATGCTAGCACAAGAAAATGTGAAGTTTTCTGACGTACAAATCATTAATGTTGGATGGGCGCTCTCGTCATCTCTGGCATCAGGTAAAGTCGATGCAATTTGGGGTGGACTGCGTAACTTCGAAACTAACCAACTGGCATTAGAAGGTTACCAAGCCAAAGCTTTCTTCCCAGAAGAACATGGGGTTCCTGCTTATGACGAACTTGTGTTTGTCGCGAATGCAAATACGTACGACAAAAATGCCATCAAAGCGTTCAACAAAGCATTGGAGCAAGCTACGACTTACATCGTGAACCATCCAAAATCGTCTTGGAAAGAGTTTGTTGCTTACTCTCCAGACACGCTAAACAACGAACTTAATCAACGTGCTTGGAATGACACTTTGACTCGTTTCGCGCTTCGTCCATCAGCGGTAGATCTAAAACGCTACGACGATTACGCCGAGTTCATGTACTCGCAAAAAATCATTGAAACGCTACCAAAAGCGAAAGATTACGTGCCTAGCTTTGACTGATACTGAGGTCATCCCATTATGAAATACCAAGATTTGATCGACGCTTGCCATCAAGACTGGCAAGAATACACAGAGCACCTTTTCGTTCAGCAATTAGCACAAGGTACGCTTGCTCAACCTTGTTTTCTGCATTATCTAAAACAGGATTTTTTGTTTCTCAAGCAATACGCTCGCGCTTATGCATTAGCGATTTATAAAGCACGTACTTTGTATGACATGCGGCGCGCACTGCCGAGCGTTCACGCGTTATTAGATTCAGAAATCGCTCATCATGTAACTTACTGTGGTCAATGGGGATTAACGGAATCCGACTTGGAAAACGAACCGGAAGATTTTGGCACCGTTGCCTACACTCGCTATGTATTAGATGCAGGTATGACGGGGGATTTGGTTGATCTGTATGCGGCATTAGCGCCTTGCTCTATCGGCTACGCGGTTATTGGCAAAATGTTGATGGAAGATGAAAACACCATTATTGAAGGTAACCCGTACGCTAGCTGGATCACCCTCTATGGCGGTGAAGAGTTCCAGTCAGGTGTTGCGGAGGGCGCGGCGCACTTTAACGAGCTACTAGCTGAAATCGACATCAATAGCCAGCGCGGCCAGAACCTGATTCAGGTATTCAAAACTGCAACACGTATGGAAGTGGCTTTTTGGCAGCAAGGCTTGAATGCTCACCAAGGTTAATCGGATAAACAACATGTTAACAGAACAAATTACTCAAGCACTGAACGCAGTGCGTCAACAAAAGCCATTGGTCGTGAACATCACAAACTATGTGGTGATGAACAATACAGCAAATGCTCTGCTAGCCATCGGCGCATCTCCAATCATGGCGCACTCTAAGCAAGAGATGGCTGAAATGATGTCATTTGCCGGCGCGCTCGTGATCAACATTGGTACCCTAGACAGTACCTGGACACCGCGCATGATCTTTGCGGTAGAGCAAGCCAATGCCAACGGTAAAACCGTCGTCCTCGATCCCGTTGGTTGCGGCGCAAGTACTCTGAGAACAGAAACGTCTCGTCAAATTGCACGCCTGGCGAATAAACTCATCATTCGTGGTAATGCTTCGGAAATCATTGCTTTAGCTGGCGAACAAGCGCAAAGCAAAGGGGTCGATTCTTTAGACAGTAGTGACGCGGCATTAGGAGCAGCGCAATTCCTTGCTGCTGAATACGGTGCCAACGTGGTGATTTCTGGCGAGACAGATTATATCGTGACGAAATCGCACACCGTAACACTCCGCAATGGCCACGAGATGATGCCATATGTGACGGGAATGGGTTGTACGCTAACCGCACTAACGGGGGCGTTTGCCACAGTGGGTGATGAAACGGGTTTGGCTGCAGCAGCCGTACTTGGTGTGGCGGGTGAGATCGCAGCAGAACAAGCACGAGGTCCCGGTAGCTTACAGTCAACGTTGCTTGATGAGTTGTATCAGCTTGATGAACAAACTCTGGCAAAACGACTTAAGCTTCAAGTCACTGAACACTGATCAACTTAAAATCGATGCCTCTGTCCCCAAACATGGTCGGAGGCATAAAGGAAACACAATGAACCCCTATCGTTTGTATTTGGTCACCGATGACCAACAAGATCTCGCCACGCTCAAGCATGTTGTTAGCAAAGCAGTGGAAGGTGGCGTAACCATGGTACAAGTGCGCGAAAAACATGGTGACGTGCGTGCTTTCATTCAACGGGCACAAGCGGTAAAAGAAATTCTCGACGGTACAGACGTACCTTTGATTATTAACGATCGAGTCGATGTTGCACTCGCTGTCGATGCTGAAGGCGTGCACCTCGGCCAATCGGATATGCCAGCGCATATAGCTCGTCAACTGATTGGGCCAAACAAAATCCTTGGTTTATCCATCGAGAATGAACGGCAGCTTGCAGACGTAAACACACTGCCGATCGATTACATTGGTTTAAGTGCCATCTATGCGACACCAACTAAAACCAATACCCAAAGACATTGGGGCTTAGATGGATTGAAAATGGCACTCAAGGCCACAACGCTGCCGATCGTCGCGATTGGTGGTATTAACGAAACCAATATTCCTATTCTAAATGCAACCGGCGTGCACGGGTTAGCATTGGTATCAGCAATCTGTCATGCCGACGATCCAAAATTAGCTTGTGAGTACTTACTAAGCTTAATGGTTTAGATTTTCCAAATAACAAGTACGTGAGGTACTTCGAAGCAAGCATCATTTATTTTCAGATCAGACGGATTAGGCATGACCTTTACTTTACTGCCAACGTTTCAGATCACTCAAAAGATGCCTTTTGTTACTTTCGCAGCGCGCTAATATGAACAAGATTTAGACCAAAAAGAAGCCAGCGAAATTTGCTGACTTCTTGCTTTCAAATGCTAATTTTTTTAGCCATTTTTTGGTGGTTCAAATGCGGTCAGTTCTAACTCAGGACCGATGTATTTTTCGATACGAACCAGTGCCGAGTTTGCCGCGCAGCCATTGCTGAGTCGTGAGGTTGGAATATCCAAAGTAAGCACATTACAGCCACCGTTCTTACAAATCCCGGTATTCGGATCCAAATCAGGCCAGCCACCTTCATGAATGCAGACTGAACCTTGCTTGATACGATCGGTCACTTCTGCACCGACCAACACCTGACCGCGGCCGTTAAAGGCTCTAACCAGATCACCGGTTTTTATCCCACGAAGCTTGGCATCATCCGGGTGAATCCAAATTGGTTCACGGTTTGCTATGGCGTATTCTTCACGGATTTTCGCATAGTTAAACTGACTATGAAGACGGTGTGCGGCGTGCGCTGTCATTAACTGTAACTCATCTTCATGCGCATTACCGGTATATTCTGTTGGTTCGAACCAAGCAGGATGTGGCAAACAATCGTCTAACTGATAACCTTCGATCGTTTTCGAGTAAATTTCAATTTTGCCACTCGGCGTACCTAATGGATTTAGAACAGGATCTTCACGGAAATCCGCATAACGTACAAACTGAGCGTTTTTCTCGTTCCACTTCATCTCGATCAACTGGTTATCTTCCCAGAATTTACTGAAGTTAGGCATCGCCACACGAGATCCACGACCACCTTGTTGCGCCACTTTGTAAAATCCATACAACCACTCCATCTCCGTTTTGCCTTCGGTGTAAACATCTCGACCGCCCGGAGCGAGCATTTCAGCCAAATCCGCAAATACGTCGAAGTCGTTCCGTGCTTCACCTTGTGGCTCCACCACCTGTTTCATCGGAACCAAGTGCTGGTTACTGTAGTCCCCCGTCATGGTCATATCATTGCGTTCGAACGACGTAGTAATTGGCAAAACAATGTCCGCGTGCTTCGCTGCCGCCGTCCAGTAAGGTTCTGAAATCACGATCAGCTCCGGTTTTTGCCACGCTCTGATCAGCCGGTTGGTATCTTGATGGTGAGTAAAGTTCGCGCCACCCGCCCACCAAATCATTTTGATATCAGGGAACGTCAGTTCATGACCATTATGCTGATAAGATTTGCCTGGATTTTCGAGCGCTTCAACAATGCGTGCCACCGGGAAACTTTGTACTGCACCTGATACCGCCCAATCATTACCAGCGGAAGAACCACCGCCCAGTGACGCTGAAATCGCCGGAAGTACACCCGCATCACGTGCTGGGTTACCGCCATTTGAATAGTGGTATGAGAGACCAAAGCCACCACCTGGAAGACCGATTTGTCCCAACATTGATGCTAATGTTGCCAGCATCCAGTGGCGTTGCTCACCATATTGTTGGCGCTGCATGCCCCAGCCGGACATCAGCATGGTACGGTTTTTACTGAAGATATCGGCCAGCAATTCTAATTGTTTCACAGGGACGCCACAGATGCTTGATGCCCATTCAGCTGACTTCTCGACACCGTCTTCTTCGCCGAATAAGTAAGCTTCAAACAAATCATAGCCCGTGGTGTATTTCTCTAAAAACGCTTTATCATGTTTCCCTTGTTTGACCAATGTATGTGCGATACCCAACATCATCGCCACGTCAGTCATTGGATGCGGTGCTATCCATTCCGCATTGTCACCAAAGAACTCAATGGTTTCAGAACGAATCGGGTCAATCGCAATCACCGTTTTTCCAGACTTTTTAAGTTGATGGAAGAACTCAAGTCCAGCACAATCAGTAGAACTCCAGGCAATTTTTAATGTATTGATTGGGTTCAATCCCCAAAGTACCACCACATCACTATGTTCAAGAATGACAGGATAAGTGGTCTGTTGCTCATACACTTCAATAGAGCCCATAACGTGCGGCATGATGATTTGTGCGGCACCCGTTGAATAATCTCCCAGGTGACCAGAATAACCACCCGCCATACTCATATAGCGCTGCAGCAAAGTTTGCGCTTTGTGTAACACGCCACTCGAACGCCAACCATAAGAGCCAGCAAATACAGATGCGGGTCCGTAGGCTTTACGAATACGCATGTGTTGCTCGTGGATCAGCTTGTAAACCTCATCCCAGGACACGCGTTCAAATTCATCACTGCCTCGAACTCCTTGCGGTGAGGATGGGTTCGCCAGGTAGCCTTTTCGTACCATTGGATATTTTACCCGAGCCTTGGTATGAACTTGGTCCGGCCCAGTACTTTGCAGGCTATTTGGTACCGTTTGAGGCAGCGCATTCGTCGTTGATATCAACTTACCATCTTGCACTTCACACAGCATTGGGCCCATGCGGCCGGCCGTAAGGATGCCTTTACCACGCGCATCCGAGGAGGCGACTGACAACGGTGAAAATGAAGTGAATGCCATCGCACCGGCCGCCATACCAGTGCCCTTTAGAAATCCGCGGCGGGTCATGTTAGTCATAATCTTATCCTTCTATTTATGTTTAGTGACCAACCACATCTTTCGCGTGGTGTTGGAAGAACTTGGTTAGAATTTCTAGGTTCTCGGCAGTAATATCCGTTCGATCACCCATACTCTTCGCGACTGGTCCCCAAGCATTCACAGTGAAGTGATTTGAAGGAATTTTCGCATGACAAGTAGCACAGTAAACATTGTCCAACTCTTCTGCATATGACCAAACTGGCTCTAGCGTGTCCACAACCGGAGAATCAATCGTGCCGGTTAAAGAAACAGAGCGCCATTCGTTACCGTATACATCAGCGGCAAATTCGCCACCGTCAAGCGCTTGCTGACCTTGTTCGGTCAGTGTTGCCACAATTGCACGTTGCCCTTCGCCCATGTAAAGCACTTGCTCAGCACCTTTCATTTGGTAAGCATTGAGTTTAACTGTGCGAGCATCACCCTCCGTACTGACAACTTCCAATTTCGTTGTTGGATTGATGGTACCCAACTCACCCATGTTAATCGTCGTAACTGGGTAAACCACTTCCGCTCCCGGAGCGGTTTGGGTGGTAAAGCTCATTAAAGTTTCAAACGCTTTGCTGTCGAGCTCGGCCTCTGGAGCAAAGTGAGCCACGCCTTTGTGACAATCAATACAGGTCTGATTGTTTGCTATTCCGTAGTCGTGCATTTTCACAGCGTCACGTGATTGTTCAAACGGTTCCATCGCATCATAGTCGTGACAGGTACGGCAGGTTGCAGAATCATTCTCGCGGAACTGCTCCCATACCATTTCAGCCATTTCTTTCCGGTGTGCTTCGTACTTTTCAGGCGTATCAATCTTGCCTGTTATGAACTCGTGATAGATGTCCTTCGAGGCACGAATTTTGGTGATCAAATAATCCACAGGCTCATGAGGGATGTGACAGTCGGAGCATTCTGCGCGAATGCCTTTTGCGTTACTGAAGTGAACAGAGCCTTGATACTCTTTCAAAGGGGTCTCCATAGTATGGCATGAGACGCAAAACTCCGTAGATGAGGTGTAATGCATCACCGCAGCTGAACCTCCCAAAGTCAGCCACCCCACTCCTATTCCAGCTACTAATAACAAAATAATAGTTCGTTTTTTCATTGTAATAACTCGCTACACTTGCTCACAAATTGTAATTATAGATTGCAAATTAATACTTAGTGATTAGATGGCACATGATCTACGTCATACGCAACTGCATTTCCCACTTGAAGAACTAAATATCGCAACCTTGCTTCCATTAAGCGATATTTAGTATTAATCGTTTAAATAAATCCGCATTATAAAAATAAATAGCCAACATTAATGCAACCATTTGAACGACGTATAAATAAGGTGAGAAACTGGGGCAGAACTGATACCAATCGGATGCTGGAGACAAAACATGATTTATCTATTCGACTGGGGCAACACATTAATGGTCGACTTTCCTCACGCACGGGGAAAAATGTGTGACTGGAACACTGTGGAAGCGATCCCACAGGCCAAAGAGACATTGGTAACGCTCTGCAAAGATCATCAGATTTACATCGCGACCAGTGCGTCGGATTCAGTAATGGAAGAGGTCCAACGGGCTTTCCAACGAGTTGATTTAGACCGATACATCAACGGCTATTTCTGCTTTTCTAATGTTGGCATTGAAAAAAACTGCGCCGAATTTTACCAAGCGGTGGCAAAAAAGCTGGGCGTAAAAGAAAGGGAATTGACCATGATCGGGGACATACCAAACAAAGACATCTACCCAGCGATGGAAGCAGGGTTGAATACCATTTGGTTTAACGCTACAGGTGCGCCACCGCCAGGCAAACCGATTCCACAGCAAATTCGCTGTTTGTCGCAGCTCGTTTCTGGGGCACTTTAATCTATCACGACTAAGTAGATACAAACGGACCGCCTCATTTAGTCATATAAAAAGTATGGTCTTAAACCGCCATTTCTAACTCTGGCATATATACTTAAACCAAAGGCACTTCGATGTACTTGGAGCAGCACGTTGAAGTCACTTGGCTAATAGCTGAAGGTAGCGGAGGAACATCATGGAATTACATAACAAAGCCGGCGAAGTTGCGAAAATTGCCGACAACCTCACATTGAAAGAAATTACCGAAATGGGCTACACCATTGACTTATGCGATGAGGCGTTTGATCCGGGTGAACATTGGAAAGCAGAAGGTAAAACTCAAGGCATGGGTGAATACCCTGAAGAGTAATCTCCCGCTGTTGACCAAGCAGTTCATACTTCGTCTGAAACAGATCCCAAAACCGAGCGCCAGACGCTCGGTTTATTTTGCCACTTCCTCAATAAACATCGTCATCTCTTCCAGATAGTTACCATTGGCGCATCCCCAATCAGTCACTTCAATCAACTCCGTCATTAACTGCCTGGTTTGATCCAATTGTAAAACCTGAATAAACGCATTGAACCGGTCGCTATCAGCTTGGTTATGTATGGCATGTTTTGCGTACTCCTGCAGTAAATCATTGTAGACCTGCCAACGCTGGTCCTCAGACACTTGACCACTCAGAATCAGCGCACATTTATCCTGAATATTATTCACCGTATCTTTCTGTGGTGAAGTATCCGATGCGCACCCTGTCAAAGTTAAACCGAATGCCAGTAACGTAGCGATTGTTCTCGTTGCCATTTTTATTTTTATCGTTGTTGGAAAAGTATGCATAAACTATATATGCAAACACTATCTTTGTATGGCTTTCATGCCTAACGCCGTGATCAACGACGAGACTGAGCACATATTCAGTCACGGCTTAACCAAACGGTCTGATTTACTGGCTAGTTTAAAAAACAAATCAGTCACTAACCCTTTAAAATATAAATAAATAGTAAAACCATGTTTACGAGCTACGAAGGCAATAAATAACGCGCCAACTCCTTTCTCGCCGCCAAGCGTGTAATAATCAACCGTCTACATAACGCAACCATTTGAAGGATTAAAATGACCGCAACGGATTACCTCAACGACCTCAATCAGCGCTACCTCGCGATTCACCGTACTAAAGAAGATTTCTTTTGGGAAACGTATATGGGGATCAGCGACGACCATGATGGCTCGACGCAAGCACAAACAGCCTGGACACGCTTTTTAAGCAACGCAGAACAAATTACGGCAATCAAACAACAACTTGAAGCCGCTGACTCCATTTCTGACCCACAAGAGAAGCAGAAAACCATAACGGGTCTGTCAGGCTGGCTGGCAATGTTTGAGTCGCATGCAATCGAAGGTGAAAAAGCGCAGGCATTGAAGAATCAATTAATTGCCTTTGAAGCCGAGCTGTTTGAGAAAAAACAGAACCACGTACAAACGTTTACTGACGAAAATGGCAAACAAACAGAAGGTTCGCTTCCGGTATTGAGCTCGACCATTCGAACCAATACCCATGAAGCAGTGCGTCAATCCGCTCATCAAGCGTTACTGAATCTTGAGCAATGGTTGCTGGAAAATGGCTTTATTGAGCTGATCAAGCTACGTAATCAATTCGCTCGCTCACTTGGTTATGAGACCTTCTTTGATTACTCAGTACAAAAAACGGAAAAGATGACCTCAGAGCAGCTGTTTGACATTCTGGAAGATTTTGAACAACGTACCCGAAATGCTCACCTGAGTAGCTTAGAAAACTTGGCGAAAGAGAAAGGTCAAAATGCGCTTACTGGCCACAACTTTATTTACTCGTTCGCGGGTGACGTGATGCGTGATCTCGACCCATACGTGCCTTTCTCAAAATCTCTGAGACGCTGGGTAGAATCCTTCGGTCGTTTAAATATTGATTACTCAGGTGCAACGCTGACTCTAGATTTACTCGATCGCAAAGGCAAATACCCGAACGGCTTCTGCCATGGGCCGATTCCTTCTTTCTACAACCAAGGCGAATGGATTGCCGCGCAGGTCAACTTCACCAGCAATGCCAAGCCAGACCAAGTGGGCAGCGGCTACGATGGCATCAATACGCTTTTCCACGAAGGCGGTCACGCAGCACACTTTGCCAACGTTAAAATGAATGCACCTTGCTTTTCGCAGGAGTTTGCACCGACCTCCATGGCTTATGCAGAAACGCAATCTATGTTCTGTGACAGCCTGCTCACTGATGCAGATTGGCTAAAACAGTACGCACTGGATGATGAAGGTAACTCAGTTCCAGATGAGATAATTCAATCGATGATCAACAGCCGTCAGCCATTCAAAGCCTACGAAGAGCGCAGTATCTTAGTTGTGCCATATTTTGAGCGCGCGCTATATCAGCTAAATGATGAAGAATTAACGTCAGAGCGAATCACCAAGCTTGCGCGTGATTGTGAAAAGCAAATCCTTGGTTTGGAATGCAGCCCTCGTCCGTTAATGGCAATTCCACATTTGTTATCGGATGAAGCCGCTTGTGCTTATCAAGGTTATTTACTCGCGCACATGGCGGTTTATCAGACGCGTGCTTACTTCCTGGATAAGTTTGGCTACTTGACCGATAACCCAGAAATTGGCCCACTGCTAGCAAAACACTACTGGCATGCAGGCAACCACTTGTCGCACAATGAAACCATTGTCAGCCTGACTGGTGAAGGGTTTAATGCCAAGTACTTGGCAGACGTATGTAACCTTTCACCAGCGCAAGCTTGGGAAGTTCAGCAGCAGAAAATCAAAGCGCTTGAAACACGAGAGAGAGCACCGGTAGCATCGCTTAATGCGGCGATTAAAGTCGTCGACGGAAGTAAAGAGCTCGCGAGCAACACCCTCTCCGATGAGCAAATGTGTGACGATTTTGAACGCTATATTGTAAAAACTTACGGTCGATAATAAAACCAGGAGCCAGAATTTACACTTCTGGCTCCTGGTTATAAACTTTCGGTAACAAAAGGACACTGTATGTACCTGTCGATCATGAAGTTTTGGTTTGAAGAACTGACCCCTCAAAATTGGTTCGAAAGCAATCCAGAACTGGATAAACAAATTGAATCTCGGTTTTCCTCAGTGCTAGAACAAGCCGCTCGCTGCGAACTATTTAGCTGGCGAGACAGCGCAAAAGGGCGATTAGCCGAAATTATTGTACTCGACCAGTTTTCGCGGAATGTATACCGCAATACACCAAAAGCGTTTGCGCAAGATCCGCTCGCGCTCTCATTAGCGCAAGAGGCCATTCGACTCGGTCTGCATAAAGCACTTAATCACGAGCAGCGTAGCTTTTTGTACATGCCGTTCATGCACAGTGAATCGCGTGTCATCCATGTCGAAGCGGAAAAACTGTTTCGCGCGCCAGGACTTGAAAAGAACTACGATTTTGAGCTAAAACACAAAGCCATTATCGACCAATTTGGACGCTACCCACATCGCAATGCGATACTGGGAAGAGAAAGCACGCCAGAAGAAGTTGAGTTTTTGAAAACACCCAACTCTGGCTTTTAAGGCCAGTGAACAACGAGGCAGTAGAATGACGCCAAACACCGTAATATGGCCATGCTTATTAAAACTGGAAGGCGATGACGAGCTCATCTATCTGCACTCGCAGTCGGACTTACAAACAGAATGCCAGGCACTCATTTGGGGACAAGAGGACTACGTGATTGATTCACAAGGTCAAGCTTTCGGCTTACAGCATGACAGTGCTAGTCACATTAGACTGAATCCGAACAACAAAACGCTCTCTGTTGAAGAAGTAACGAAACTCATTCAGTCCCATGAGTTTAGTCTAGCGCAGAGATGCATCATCAAAATCCAGTTCAGTAGCGTACAGCAAGCCGTTTGTGCATTGGCAGATTCATAATACAAGCTCATCTTTGAGCCTTAAGTTCCTAACCTAATTTATAACTACTGCCTGGTTCCCTCACTAACATACGAGCACTCTTCCTCCATATGCTATTCTCAATAGCATATGGAGAGGAGGAACACATGCCTATTCAAAACCCTATCGAAATAAAAGCGCTCGATCATATTGTTTTAAGAACCACGAACCTCGATGCCATGTTGCACTTTTATCGAGAAATACTCGGTTGCCCGATAGAAAGGGAGCTCGTGGAATTGGGATTAACGCAGCTCAGAGCAGGAACGGCATTGATTGATATCGTTACGGTAGACAGTGAGTTGGGTAAGCTAGGAGGAAAACCTCCAGAACAAAACGGCAGAAATGTCGATCACTTTTGTCTGCAACTTACGCCGTTTGAAGAAGCTGAACTCATTCAATATCTACACACACACGATATTCAAACTGAGGATTTTTCCGAGCGTTACGGTGCGCAAGGTTTTGGACGCTCACTCTATATTAGTGATCCTGAGGGGAATGTTGTGGAGCTCAAACCTCAGGTGATGATCGACTAAGTTTCAGCTATTGCAACATGATTTTGATAAGGCAAACAGAATGAACGCTATCTCAATGATTAAGTAAGGGTGACATCACACCTCAATCCCTCTCACGCACTCTTCACTTTGTTCCTTCTGCCACCAAGTGCGGTTTCTCACTTCATTCTGAACGTAAAAACTCTCTCCCGGCATAGGCGTGAGCAACGTTATGCTCTCGTTTTGGCAGTGGTTAATCAAATCTTCAATTGGCTCATCCCATTTATGGGTGAACAACTCATAGGTCGCCCAGTGAACAGGCAATAGCTTTTTAGCCTGTAGATCCTTGAATGCCTGAACCGTATGGTGCGCTTGCATATGGCCCCAGTTTTCGACTGGATAGCCTTGATTTTGCTTCACATCTGCCGCAACTTCCAAACAGGCAATGTCGATTGGTCCGCATCGCTGCGCGATTTCGGCAAAATGCTGGTCATAAGCACTGTCACCACTAAAGTAGAGTGTTTCACTTCGCCCTTTGATGACCCATGACGCCCACAGGGTGGTGTTTTTATCGAGATAAGTTCGCCCTGAATTGTGGTTAGCGGGCGTACAAATAAGCTCGACATTGGCGTACTGTAAACTCTCCCACCAGTCGAATTCGACAATATCATCAGCACACACGCCCCACTTGATCAGGTGTTTGCCGACGCCAAGCGGAACGTAGAACGTCACGGATTTATCAGCATAAAAACGGATGCTTGAGGCCTCCAGGTGATCATAGTGATCATGTGAGATCACGATAATATCGGGGATAGGCAAACTTTCTCTCGCATGTGTGTTGGGGATATTGCGCTCAAACCACGCTTTTGCGATCAGTGGCGAAGCATAGTCAAAAACAGGATCAGTCAGAATACGAACCCCATTTACTTCCACCAGCATGGTTGAGTGGCCTAGCCAGGTTACTCGCATAGCATCACTACGATTTAAAAACTGATCTTTTACGATTGGGGAGTAAGGTAAATGTCCATTGGGACACAATGGTGCACGGCCTCCCAAATAACTCCAACAAACCTGCCAGAACGACTGATGGCTTGGCACGTTCGGCATGGCATTTTTGACTCGGCCATTTTCGAACTGGGGAGAGTGAAGAATACGATGCGCGAGTTGCGCGGTATAAGTTTGCGGCTTAATCTGTGAGGCTAATTTACGCTCACGGCTCAAAAGACTGCTCTTTAGGGTCGTTTCAGACATGTTTATTTACGTTTGCTCGACGATGCTTTTAGTTAAACGCGATTATGTGTCTGTTTCATGACCAAGTAGAGGCGTAAAATGAAGATTAGGTTTCAGTGGAAAGACATCCTTCGGGTGTGGAATCTCAAACCAAACAGTTTGTACAGGGTATACTTTAAACAAGTGGATTTGGTGTGGAAGGAGAACTGCGATGGTGACCTGCAATCAATACGATTTTATTGAAATAGCCTGTATGTTTGAGCTACCCGTTGAAATTACTCTGAAAAATGGTGAGAGCCATCAGGGAAGAGCATTTGATACCGGTTTTGATATGCAGCGACAGGAATGCTTGTTTCTTGATGTTGACGGCGAACATATTGCATTCCCGACCGAACAACTTCTCACGATGCGCGCGCTGAAGGCAAACCCACACTTCACCGAAGTCACTTTTGATTAAATCAGTCTGATTTGAAGGTGGAAGCCAAAAAAAAGGGGCAGTGCCCGAATACCGCCCCTAAAGTCATGCCAAAACTGTTAAATGCTATCCCGCATCGTAATTATTGCTAGCGGTCAAAAGACCTGAAAACTACGGATTATTTTCTAAAACTTGTAACCACCGCTGATCATAAATACCCAAGGGTTAATCTCTACGTCGGTCTTATATTTCACGCCACCCGCTTTATAGGTCGCTTCTGTTTCAATGTTTGCATACCACGCGGACGCGTTTAGGAACCATTGATCGTTGATCATGTAGTCCACACCTACATTTGCTGCTAAACCAAATGAATCATCCAGTTTCAGATCCGACAGGCCATTAGCTTTACCAGTACCATTGAAGCCTTCATCAAAGAAGACGGTGTAGTTCAGACCCGCACCAACGTATGGACGGAACTTACTTTGTGGCTCGCCAAAGTAGTACTGAACCATAAACGTTGGTGGCAGGTGTTTGGTATCAGCGATATCGCCAAGATTGCCTAAATCTGTGGAAATATCGTGACTAAACGGTGTTGCCGCCAACACTTCGAAGCTGATGTTGTCTGTAAACATGTAGCCAAATGTCAGGCCAAGCTGAGTGTTAGAATCCACCTTCAACTCTTCTGAACTACCAAGAATCTTATCGCTGCTATCATTAGGAACAACAGACGCCGCACCAACACGAAGAACGAAGTCACCTTGTTTATGAGCGAAAACACTTGGTGACACGAGCGCAGCAACCACTGCCAAACTGCAGATTGTTTTTTTCATTTTTATTTCCTTTTTTAGGGCTTCGTTTTTGTACCCAATCGAGTGTTCATCACACACTGATATATCCAATGGAAAGTCAAAGTGTTAATGAACTCAGGTATTTATATTTGCTAACTGCGCGCAATCTAGCACATAAAAACCTTACTATTTTGACGGAAATCAATTTGTAAAAAATATAGCGAATCTGTATGAGAAAACGCCAAATTGATCAACAAATTATGCAAATGATACACAACCTTGTAATGCAAAATGTGCGTGTGAGAAGCTCTTGTACACCTAAAGACTCACGCTTAAAGAAGGTCAAATCAGAGTAAATCGTTTATCATTTGATGAATGTGACTCTTTACGACCCCAGGGAATAAGATGAACCTGTTTAACGATTTACCTCATGACCTCAGTGAAGAAACATTTGAAGATTTGCTGTGTTACGAAAACCTGCGTATTGAACGCATTGTGTCTCACGGGCAAACGTCACCCGAAGAAGGCTGGTACGATCAGGATGAAAACGAGTGGGTATTGGTGATAAAAGGCGCGGGAGAACTCACCTTTGAGAATGGTTCAGTCAAACGTCTGGACGCAGGCGATTATATTAATATCCCGGCATACACCAAACATAAAGTGAGCTGGACCGATACTGATCAAGAAACAATTTGGTTAGCGGTGTTTTATCAATAACTTCACCAGAGACCCGACGATGTAGGCTCACGTGCTGCATTAGTTTTGATTATCATCGCTCATCTTTGGGCGTATCCATCACCACCATGGTTGTAATGCCTTGCACATGCTCACACTCCCCCAAAACCCCCGCATGAAACGCTTTATAGGTGGCCAAGTCTCTCGTTTCGACTCGCAGCAAATATTCGTTCGCGCCGGTGATGTTGTGACACTCAACGACTTCTTTCACAAAACGAACGTGATCTTCAAAAGCATGTTGTGCTTGTTTCGAGTGAGAGGCTAAACCAATCGAGACATAGGCGATAAAGCCAACACCAAGTTGCTGACTGTCCAAAACCGCGCGATAACCTTTGATCACACCTTGGCGCTCTAATTCCTGTACCCGACGTAACGTCGCAGAAGGTGACAACCCAACTCGCTCAGAAAGCTCTACATTGGAGATTCTTCCGTCTAACTTAAGCTCTTGCAATATTCTTTCGTCAAATTTATCCATAGTGATGTTTTATTGCTTAATTAATCCATACAGGGTCAATAAAAGCACAATATTGATGGAGTTTCTACTTATAGTTGTTTCATAGATGACGTCCAGTTAGGACAAGTTTTGATGTAAGGAAAAACTATGGAATACCAACAATTAGGCGCGCTGGCGCTTTTTGCTTTTGTATCGACATTTACGCCGGGTCCGAACAATATCATGCTGATGACATCAGGTGCGAACGTCGGGTTTAAACGTACCATTCCACACATGTTAGGGATTACTTTTGGCTTTGGTGCGATGCTCATTCTGGTTGGTATTGGCTTAATGGGTTTGTTTCACGCGTATCCGGTGACCCATACGATTTTAAAAGCGCTCAGCTTAAGTTACTTGCTGTATCTGACTTATAAAATCGCCACCAGTGGTAAAGCGGAAACAAAAAGTGATTTTAAGCCAATGTCCTTTATCGGTGCGGCCGCATTTCAGTGGGTAAATCCAAAAGGCTGGTCGATGGCACTCACCGCTGTCACCGTATACAGCTCAGGTGCCGCATGGTTAGAGCTAACTTTTATTGCGGGTATCTTCTGCTTAGCCAACCTGCCCTCTGTCACCTTCTGGACCGCGGCGGGCATACAACTCCAGCGCTGGCTAACCACATCTAAACGTGTAAAAGGGTTTAATTACGGCATGGCAGCGTTGCTGCTTTTATCAACAATTCCAATGCTATAGAAGAAGATCATTCAGAGTCTCTCCGGAAGGATTCCATGATTGGTCGGCAGTCATGGAATCATCGAGTTATCTCGATCAGGTTTCAAGGGCAATTCACAGTGTAAATTTATTTAAAGACACTACTCTCTCAAGAGAGATATTGATATTCTTAAATGAGAAAGAGAATAATTATCGAGAATAGTAAAGATGAAAAAGAAACCTGAACCTAAAGAACTTGTCGTTACACACACCGAAACTATCACCCCGAACATGCAGCGTCTCACTTTGCAGGGCGAGGCTCTAGGCCAATTTCCAGTGGACTGTGAAGGGAGCTACATTAAGCTGCTATTTAATGAAATGGGTGGTACCGATGTGCATGCGGTGGCGGAAGATAAGCGCCCATTGATGCGTACCTATACCATTCGTCGTTACCACCCCGAGACATGCAGTATTGAAGTCGATTTTGTTCGCCATATGACTCAAGATCTGCAATGTGGATTCGCTGCTCGCTGGGCGATGGCCGCGCAAAAAGGAGACACCATCAACATCGTTGGTCCGGGTAGTATTTCTAACCTGAACACCGACGCCGAATGGTTTTTCATGGCAGCCGATATGACCGCCCTCCCTGCTCTATCGGCCAAAATCCGCACTTTATCTGGAGAAGCAAAAGGCTACGCAGTTATTAGTGTCCTCTCTGCCGCAGACATTCAACCTCTGCACGCTCCAGCAGGCATGGAGCTGATTTGGTTGACGGAAGGGCAGAATCTAGCAGAAGCCGTTCGCGAGTTAGAGTGGCGAGAAGGTAATGTCGCCGTTTGGTGTGCGTGTGAGTTTGACTCAATGCGAGCGTTACGCCAATACTTCCGTAATGAGAAAGAAGTCGAGCGTGAAAATATCTACATCAGCAGCTACTGGAAACAAGGCGTTTCAGAAGATGGGCATAAAGTGATTAAGCGTGAAGATGCGGAATCTAATCAATAGTAATTCACGTTTAAAAATACGCCCGGTGGAGCCGGGCGTGGACATATTGCCTAATAACTTGTTTGACTATCAGCGATAGTTCTCCGTCTCGGCAGAATGAAAATTATTCAATAACTCTTGCAACTTCACCAATCAGCGCTGCCAGTTCGTCCCATTGTTCGTTATCAATCAAATCGCCAGGCACCATCCAGGTTCCGCCACACGCTAAGACCGAAGAAATGGCCAAATAATCTTTTACGTTACTTGGACTCACACCACCTGTTGGCATGAATTTCACTGGGTAAACCGCTGAAAGTGCTTTAAGCATTGCCGTGCCACCCGATGGCTCCGCAGGGAAAAACTTTAGGGTGCGAAGTCCCATTTCCATCGCTTGTTCAACTAAGCTTGGATTATTTACACCAGGTACGATAGCGATATTTCGCTGCTGACAGTATTTAACCGTTGTTGGGTTAAAGCCCGGACTAACAATAAAATCGACACCAGCTTCAATCGCTTCATCCACCTGAGCACTGGTTAAGACAGTACCCGCGCCAATTAACATCTCTGGATACGCGTCGCGCATATTTTTGATCGCGCGTGCCGCATCTTCAGTTCGAAACGTCACTTCAGCACAAGGCAGGCCGTTCTCAACCAATACCTGAGCCAATTTTACAGCCTTGCTTGCATCTTTAATTGCAATAACAGGGACTACTTTAATTTCAGAAAGTTGTTGATTTAGGTCTTTCATTTCATCGTTCCTTAAATAATCGGCATCGATTCGCTTGGAATGATTGCACCGCGATGTTGGATAACGGAACCAGCCACTTTGTGCCCAGCCAGCGCAGACTCAGCAACGTCTCCGCCTAGAATACGTTTTGCAAGATACCCCGCACTGAAAGAGTCACCAGCCGCCGTGGTATCGATTACAGCGTCTACTTTCAATGCCGGGATCGTATGCTGTTGGTCTTGTGTCACGACAAAACAGTCGTCCGCGCCACGCTTAACAATGATCTCTTTCACACCAAAGTTTTTGGTGCGACGAATAGCTTCGGATTCATCTTTGTCACCCCATAGCATGGCTTCATCATCAAACGTCAAAAATGCCATGTCAGTAACACTGAGGATTTTCGAGTAGAAACGACGAGCCAACTCTATACTTGGCCAAAGTTTTGGCCGGAAATTGTTGTCAAACGCTATGGTGACACCCTCGTTACGGCAGGTGGTCAGCAAATCGATCAGCGTTTGGCGGTGTTCATCAGCGATAATTGCTAAGCTAACACCACTCAGATAAATCATTTGATGTTGGCACAGATCTTTTACTAAAGACTGGAAGTCATGTTCGCGTAGCCAATATTTCGCGGCTGCATCTTCGCGCCAATAAAAGAAACTCCGCTCACCATCGTCTGCGGTTTCAATGGCATAAATGCCCGGCAATTTATCTTCAGAAAAGTAGACCATGTCGGTGTTGATACCTTCGTCCTGCCATGCCGTCAGCATTTCGCGGCTAAACGGATCATGTCCTAGCCCTGTCACATAGGACGTTTCGACGCCATGTTGCTGAGTCAACCGAGACAGATAAACAGCAGTGTTGAGTGTATCACCACCAAAACCTTGCTGTAGCACGCCATGATGTTTCCTAAGCTCCACCATACATTCACCGATGATAGCGACGCGACTGATTGGGTTCATGGGAGCCTCCTTAGTGGTACAAAATAAGCCAGCACAATGGCTGGCTTGTACTTAATTCCCGATAAATTAAGTAATTAGTCCAGTAGAGACTTCACGTATTCCGCGATTTCAGGCACTTGGCAATGTGCGAAGAAGCAATCTTGGAACTGCGCACTACCTACTGCTGTTTTCACTAGCTCTTGATCGATTGCACGTAAGCCTTCAACCACATCTTTAGAAACTGCGGCTTTCACGTCGTTCAGAATCGCAGCATTGGCTTGCTGTGGAGCTGCACGCTCGATTGGGTAACCTTCACCACGAGCACCTGTGAATGCTTTTTCGAAGATGTAACGCACGTTCAGTTCGCCAGCCCAACCAAAGCCTTTCGCAAATGCCAGAGAAATAGCATTGCCGTTGTTGATTTGGTTGAACAGGAATGCATCTGATGGCTCCAGACAGTAGCCACACACAACGCCTGGATGCAGATTGCTTGACATCAGGGCGCCTTGGCCGGTACCACAACCCGTTACCACGAAGTCTACTGCTTTTGAATTCAGTAGAATGCTCGCCATGATACCTAAGTGGACGTACGTTAGGTGATGATCGTTTTCATCCGTCATGCCTACGTTAAATACCTCGTGACCAAGGCCACCAGCAACAGTGTTTAGTTCACCAGCCACCATTGCGTTTTTCCCGGCTTGGCTGTTTTCCATCATTAGTGCAATTTTCATGTGTTACTCCTGCGGAACAAACCGCATTCAAAAATGTTTCTTAAATTAAACTCTTAGGGCTTGTTGACCTTTCGGGCCGTTTTTCAGTTAGACAAGGACATGGTTCATCCAGTAACTGATTGATTTAGCTTCGGTTCAGATCGCTGATGATACAAACGATAGATTGTCATTGAATTCAATACGATCACGGTCATTTCCAGTAGCGTTCCTCCAATAGATCCCACCAGAATATTATTGGTCAGCCAACAAGCCGCACCGAGCAAAAAGCCCACGCGCATCCGAATTCCCGACAAGCAGAATACGGAGTAGGTACCGATAACCGTTCCAAGAATAGGCAAAACGTCGCGCCACTGTTCTGCAGCCCAAAAGCCGCTCACAAAACTAACAACAATAAATGCAGCGGCAACTCGCTTCGACGAGACAAATATCGCAGTGGTCGTTCTCATTGCCGACAACAACGCGCCAAGCGCTGAGATCATTGAACCAAGCAATAAGAAATGGAGAAGATGATTGAGATTAAAAATTAGCATCAAGATTTTTAGGCGTTTATCATTCTTCTGGTAAAAGACGGAGAACCCCAAACCAAAACTAATAAACCCTAATATTTGCGCTAATGTTGCAGTATCCACAATCAACTTCTCACAAATCGATTAGCGAGCTAACCAGCCACCGTCAACGGCGAGCGTGTAACCATTGATGTAGTCCGCCGCTTTTGAAGCCAAAAATACACAAGGACCAGCTAAATCTTCAGGCTCACCCCAGCGAGCAGCAGGAATACGATCGACGATTTCCTTGTTACGTTGCTCATCAGCACGTAAGGCTGCGGTGTTGTTTGTTGCCATGTAACCCGGTGCAATCGCGTTCACATTAATGCCGTGACTTGCCCATTCGTTCGCCATTAGGCGCGTGACACCCATAACTCCACTCTTAGAGGCAGTGTATGAAGGAACGCGGATACCGCCCTGGAAAGACAGCATCGATGCGATATTAATGATCTTGCCACCTTCACCTTGAGCGATGAACTGTTTTGCCACTGCTTGAGACATAAAGAACACCGACTTGATATTGATGTTCATTACGTCATCCCAGTCTTGCTCAGAAAACTCAATTGCATCTTCGCGGCGGATGATGCCAGCATTGTTGACCAAAATGTCGATACGGCCTAGCTCTGTGACTGCGCGATCAACGATTGATGGGATGTCATCCAACGTCATTAGGTTAGCGCGGATATCAACAAATTTACGGCCTTCTGCTTCAATTTTCTCAATAGTTTCTGTCGGTTCAGTGATGTTTACGCCCACGATATCACAGCCGGCTTTTGCTAAACCAAGCGCCATACCTTGGCCAAGACCAGTGTCACAACCAGTAACAATGGCTACTTTGCCTCCAAGGTTAAATGACTCAAGAATCATGTCTTTTTCCTCAATAATTAGATAATTCGTGATTTGGCGACTGGCCATGTCACTTTCTACACTCATATATTGTACAAAAAAGAAATTAGTTTCAATTATTTTTGAAAAGACGTTTCAAAAAATAGATTACGATCCAATTTTTCTGAACCGAACCCCAGTTTCATTCCAAATTTTTGAAAAGGTATTTTATAAATACTAGTGCTACAGATTTTATAAGATATAATGAAGCAAACAAAAAATTCACAAGGATAACAATGAAAACTACAAATCAACCTGAAGCAGTTTCATCAGTACTGAAAGTGTTTCACATTCTTCAAGCGTTAGGCGAGCAAAAATCCATCGGCGTATCTGATCTTTCCCAACGACTAATGATGTCGAAAGCAACCACATATCGTTTTTTACAAACAATGAAGTCGTTAGGCTATGTATCACAAGAAGGTGAAGACGATAAATATTCACTAACGCTTAAGCTATTTGAGTTGGGGTCGAAATCGCTTGAGTATGTCGATCTGATTGAACTGGCCGATAAAGAAATGCGCCACATTTCAGAACAAACCAATGAAGCCTTGCACCTAGGTGCTCTGGATGAAAATGCCATCATTTACATCCACAAAATCGATTCTGGCTACAACCTACGCATGCAATCGCGCATTGGTCGTCGTAACCCTCTTTACAGTACTGCTATTGGTAAAGTGTTACTTTCTGATCGCGATGAAAGTTTCATCCGCGATGTGTTAAGCGATGTGGAATTTATTAAACACACAGAAAAGACGCTAGAGAACACTGAGCAGGTGCTAGAAGAGTTAGCACAAGTTCGCATTCAACACTTTGCAGAAGATAATGAAGAGCAAGAGCCAGGCCTTCGCTGTATCGCGGCCCCGGTTTACAATCGCTTTGGTCAAATTATTGCCGGTCTTTCTATTTCATTCCCTGTTATTCGCTTTGAAGAAGAGAGAATGGAAGAGTATGTTGGCTTGTTACATCAAGCAGGCAAAAATATTTCAGAGCAATTGGGTTACCATAACTACCCCTCTTAATCTTGAAAGCAGCGATAAGACTGCTCTATTGCCAACTTTGTAAATTTTGAAAGGTCGATTCAATTTCGCTATCTACCTTTTTAATTAACGCTTTGCTACCTGATGCGCTGTTCACGCCAACTCTTTCGCCAAAAAGTCGATAAGTAATCGAACTTTAGGCGACAAGTTATGACTTGGTGGATACAGCGCCCAAATACCTTCACGATCATCTCGGTAATCACTGAGCACTTCGACCAACTCTCCGCTATCTAACGCCTCTTGAACGTAGTAATCCGGCAACTGAACCAAACCAAGCGCTCGTTTTGCCGCATCCACTAAAGCGAAACCACTGTTGCACTTGATTCGTCCTGATACTCGTAAGGACTTCTCTCTGTTCTGCTCTTTAAAATGCCAGTAATCAACGGAACCCACCAAACACTGATGACGCCCCAGCTCTGAGAGTGTATGAGGTTCGCCAAATCGTTCTAAATAGTTAGGGCTCGCACAGACGTGCATTTGGCGTGAAGAGAGTCGCTTGGCAATCATACTTGAGTCTTGTAATCGTCCCAGGCGAATTGCAACATCCACCCCTTTTTCGATTAAATCAAGTCGTTGGTTGGTTAGTACCAAGTCCAGATTCACCTGCGGATACTTCTCTATAAACTGGTGTAATAGCGGTGCAAGATTCATTTCGCCGTAGGTAACTGGTGCTGTCACCCGCAACAAGCCTTTTGGTTCTGCCTGCATTTGAGTAACCGCAAGCTCGGCGAGCTCTAACCCTTCCAACAGATGTTTACATTGCTGATAATAAAGCTGCCCCGCCTCAGAAAGAGAAACTTTACGTGTGGTACGATGCAACAACTTTACGGCCAAGCGTTGTTCAAGTGCGGACACTCGGCGACTAATCTGCGCAACTGATGTTTTGAGTTTATTTGCAGCACCGGTGAAACTGTTTGTCTCTGCGACGGCGACAAACTCCGTGACACCCTCCCAATTCGCCATTTCTCTATTCCTGTCAAACTATTTATTAACGACAACATTGTCACACAAACACTGACAGGGAGAAACTTCCCTTTGATTTCAAATTTCAACGCCTCAGAGTTAATTAAATGTAAATATATCAACACTAACAAAACAACAAATGCACTTTGATGAATATCGAATCTACAAGTAGGGCAGAAGAATGAACAAGCTCAAGACCCCTTGTTTTCCCTCAGATTTAATACACTCAATTATTACACATGTGTAAAAATCATTTTCAAAAACGACGGATTATCATTTCTAATGAAATAGATAGAATGAATACTAAGAAAACATCAGGCGAAAAACGAAAGCTCAGCTACGCTTAGTTACGACGCCTACCTATTGATTAGATAAGGGAAATCCAATGGCACTTGAAATCAAACCTGGTCAAACATCGATCAAATCTAAAGCGGCTGTCGCATGGGCGGCTGGTGAGCCATTAAAAATGGAAGAAGTGGATGTACAACTGCCTAAAAAAGGGGAAGTTTTAGTCCGTATCGTGGCAACTGGCGTTTGTCATACTGACGCATTTACACTGTCTGGTGACGATCCTGAAGGCATCTTCCCTGCGATTCTTGGTCATGAAGGTGGCGGTATCGTTGAAATGGTTGGTGAAGGCGTGACTAGCGTTGAAGTCGGTGATCACGTTATTCCTCTATACACAGCAGAATGTGGCGAGTGTAAGTTCTGTAAATCAGGCAAAACTAACCTTTGTCAGGCAGTACGCGAAACACAAGGTAAAGGCCTGATGCCAGACGGTACCAGCCGCTTCTCAATCAACGGCGAAACGATTTTCCACTACATGGGTTGCTCGACGTTCTCTGAGTACACGGTACTGCCAGAAATTTCACTAGCAAAAGTAAATAAAGAAGCACCTCTAGACGAAGTGTGTCTGCTTGGCTGTGGTGTAACAACAGGTATGGGTGCAGTACTGAACACAGCAAAAGTTCAGGAAGGCGACACAGTCGCAATCTTTGGTCTTGGCGGTATCGGTCTGTCTGCAATCATTGGTGCACGTATGGCTGGTGCTGGCCGTATCATCGGTGTCGATATCAATGAGAGTAAATTCGATCTTGCCAAACAACTTGGTGCAACTGATGTGATCAACCCTCAAAAATTCGATAAGCCAATTCAGGAAGTCATTGTTGAAATGACAGATGGCGGCGTTGATTTCTCGTTTGAATGTATCGGTAACGTCAACGTGATGCGTCAAGCGCTGGAATGCTGTCACAAAGGCTGGGGCGAATCCGTCATCATTGGTGTAGCAGGTGCTGGCCAAGAGATTTCTACCCGTCCATTCCAACTTGTGACTGGCCGCGTATGGCGAGGCAGTGCGTTTGGTGGCGTGAAGGGCCGCTCTGAGCTACCAGAAATTGTAGAAAAATACATGGCGGGTGAATTCGGTCTGCAAGAATTCATTACTCACACAATGGGACTTGAAGACGTGAATGAAGCGTTTGACCTGATGCACGAAGGTAAGAGTATCCGTAGTGTGATTCACATGGACAAATAATATCGCTGCAGGCTCTCCTTAGGGAGAGCCTTATTGTATCTGTTAAATCTAATTTCTGCTGCTTGAGAGTTTATTCATGATGATTGAAAACGTTAGTCAGACCAAAGTTTTTGGTGGCTGGCACAAACAATACACACACGAATCCAGTTCACTTAACTGCCAAATGCGCTTCGCTATTTTTTTGCCGCCAAACGCGACAAAATCTCACCCGGTCCCGGTCCTATATTGGTTATCCGGTCTCACCTGTAGCGATGAAAACTTCATGCAGAAAGCTGGCGCATTTCGTATGGCGGCAGAACTTGGCATCGCCATTGTTGCTCCTGACACCAGCCCTCGCGGAGAAGGTGTGGCAGATGATGAAAATTACGACCTCGGTCAGGGAGCTGGTTTTTATCTTAATGCAACTCAGGCACCTTGGTCACAGCACTACTTCATGTATGACTACATCACCAAAGAACTCCCAGCAATCATTGAAAACAATTTCCCGGTTTCTGATGTGAAGTCTATTTCTGGCCACAGCATGGGCGGGCATGGTGCACTGACTATCGGCTTAAAGAATGCAGATCAGTATCGCTCAATCTCAGCCTTTAGCCCTATCAGTAACCCTATGCAGTGTCCTTGGGGTCAAAAGGCCTTTACTGCTTATTTGGGTACCGAGATCGAAAACTGGAAGCAATATGATGCGAGTGAGCTACTCAAGCAAGCTCAATCACCTTTGGCTATTCTGGTGGATCAGGGAGACGCCGATGGGTTCCTGAGTGAACAGCTTAAACCTGAAGTTCTCATGGCTGCAGCAAACAAGCATGACTCAGAATTAACGCTTCGAATGCAACCAGGTTATGATCACAGTTATTACTTCATCTCAAGCTTTATTGATGACCATTTGAACTTTCATGCCAAGTATTTGTTCGAGTAAGTAAAAAAAGATAACGTAAGAATAAAGCCACCCTGACTAAGGTGGCTTTATCTTTTTGAATATATATTCATTATTCACAAATATTAGTAAATTTAAAAAATTCGTGTTAAATGTTAATTTGATTCCAACAATGACCCATTGATAATTAGACCTATTTGTATTATATGGTACTGAAAATACGCTAAGAGCCCTCATATCCCTACAATCACAGCACTTCATCGCTCATTTATTTAAGAAGTCACCCAATAACCTTGACGTAAAGTAAGCGTGAGGTTACTTTTCAAACACGATATATTTTTGCAACCTTATCCATTTATTCAAATCATCAAAAACTTAAAAAACTACCGCTAGTGTCGCTTACTCTAGCTCAAAAAAAGAATAAAACTCCAAAATGAATAGAATGAAAAAGATACTCGTATTAGGCTTGCTGTGTTTTGCCCCCCTCATTTCTGCACATACCGTTTCATTTAGTAACGGTCCGCAAAAATCCAGTATTACGCTGGAGTTAGAAGAAATTCAGTCGTTACCCTCAACCACTTACACCACCGAATTACCCTGGAGTAACGGGGAGTCAGAGTATACCGGTGTAAAACTGAGTACCTTACTAACTCACGTGTACGGTGATATTCCAGAAAAAATCGATATCGGTGGTTTAAACAATTACCACGCGGTTGTTACTCGGCCAGATATTGTTAAATATCAACCGATACTGGCCTATCAAAAAGACCAACATTACATAAAGATCAGAGACAAAGGCCCATATTGGATTGTATATCCGCTAAACCTGTACCCAGAATTAAATCGCTCGGCATACCATGCTCAAATGGTCTGGCAGGTGAATAATATTAAATTGATAAAGAAATAATGAAGTTATCAGACACCTACCCAATTATAGCCCAAAAGTGGCGATATACGACACTCAGCAAAGCACTGCTGTTAGTCTTTGCTACCTCTTTATTACTTGCAAATGTCATGTTGCTTCAACAAACTCGTGCATTAGCGCAAAACTTTACTGATGAGCAAAAGCAAGCCACGTGGTTTTTGTTTCAGCTTTCTAAAGAACTGTCTGAACTGGTTGGGGAAGCACGTAGGCTCGATGACAACATTCAAGATATCAATGGAGCAGAGCTGCAGTATGAACTCGCATGGAGTCGCTTTGATTTACTCATCAACAGTGATGACGCATACACTTTCTTTTCGCGTAACAATATCCAGCAGTATTTTGTAGAACTCTTCGAACAGTTTAAAGATCTGGAACCTTTTCTTGTCGAGGCGAGAACCGGCGATCGTCAAGCAGCAGCTCAGTTTTATCGCTCAACTCAAACGCTGTACTTGGACTTAGTGGATTTTGTAAATCAAAACTTCCGACTCACCAGCAAAGTATATGAGGCACAAAAAGGTGAAACACAGCGACTAGTACAAGCACAATATATGCTGTTTGCGACGTTTGTTTTATCGACACTCTCACTTATTTACTTCTTTTACCGCGAATCAAGTTTCCACAGAAAATTGGCCCTCAGCGATCCTCTAACTAGGCTTGGCAACCGAAGTGCGCTGTTTGTGACGCTTAGAAAAAACATGCAACAAAAAAAAACGTTTTACCTTTGTATTCTGGACTTAAACGGATTTAAAAAGATAAATGATACTCACGGGCATCAAGCAGGCGACAAAGTTTTACGTGCTATCGCTAGTCGGCTAACGTCGATGGAGATCAATTATTTTACCACTTACCGAATGGGTGGTGATGAATTCGCTATCGTCGTTGAGGACAAAGTCATCGATGAAGATGAAATCAAACAGCATATTAATGCCGTGTTTGATGATCCTGTCCTAAAAGCGGAAAACGCCTATCAGCTTTCGACCAGCATTGGTATCGCGCGATATCCGATGGATAGCGACAATATAGACTTTCTTATCAATATCGCCGATAAGCGCATGTATAAGATGAAATTCCACCGATAGAACAGAGTTAACGCTCATTCATATAAAAGCCCCGCTCTTCAACAAGCGGGGCTTTTGCATTACCAGTGGGGATGAGTCCACCTAGTCGGACAGAAATTTCTCTTTCAGCACAGCGAGTACGCCAGACTCCTGGTTGCTTGGCGCAGAAAAACGGGCGACTTTCTTAATCTCTTCATGGGCATTGGCCACCGCATACGAGTGTTCACTCACTTGCAGCATCTCCAAATCATTCAGGTAATCACCAAACGTCATGGTCTCTGCGGGCGTAAAATTCATGGTTTGTTGCAGATACTCAATGGCCGCTCCTTTGGAGGCTTTTGCGTTCATCACATCTAACCAAATTTTTGCACTGACCACCACTTTGTGTGAGTCACCAAACTGGCTGTTCATCGACGGGAACACTAGCTCCTCTGAGCCTTCAAAATGGCAAATTGCCACTTTAATAAACTCATCATCAACTTCCAGCAAATCATCCACGTTTTCACAACGATGGTAGTACTTTTGAAACTCTTCCAACGTCTTTTGATCTTGAATCTCGATATAAGCCGAGCGCTTACCACACAGAACAATGTGCGCCCCTTCAATACAGCGCGCAGCTTTCACTATCTCAGCGACTTCAGGTTTCGGAATCGTACAGCTATAGAGCTCTTTATCTTTGTGTATCACTAAAGTGCCATTTTCTGCCACGTACAGAATGCGGTCTTGAATCGGAGCGAAAGTGTCACGCAAGCTATAGTACTGACGACCAGAGGCAGCCGAAAACATAATCCCTTTTTCTTCTAATCGTAAAAACACATCGAAGAACTCAGGGTCTAAACGACCGTACTGATCGAGTAACGTGCCGTCCATATCGGAGGCGATAAATTTAATGCTAGCTTGTGACATGAACTAAGACTCTAATTAGGGAAGGAAAACTGCGATTACGTTTAAGGTACAGGATCGTGAGTGAATCTCAAGTACCGTTGTTAATATAGCAATCCTGATTCAAACAGGTACAATCCTCGCTCGATTTTTATGCTCGCGGATACACACCATGCACTCGCCTGAACATTGTTTTACTCGTTTTACTGCCGATATTTCTGGTTATGAGTTACCAAAGCAGTTTACGTTTCCGTTCTATTACACACCACATCCTCTATGCGTATTAGCCGCTGAACAGCTGCAACAACACTTACTCACGCAAAGCGACTTTGAACATGACTTCGGACTAGAGGATGAGCAAGCGGGACGCGGCAAAATGTTCGGGGTACTTTTGGTGCAAAATACAAAAGGCGAGTTAGGTTATCTCAGTGCTTTCTCCGGTAAAATCGCCGATCAAAACTTGCTGCCTGGGTTTGTACCGCCAGTGTATGACATGCTGGCAGATGAAGGTTTTTTCCGTGCAGAAACCGACGCCATCAATGCTATCAATACCGACTGCAAACAGTTTGCGGCAAACCCAGAGTTCATTGAACTAAAAGCAGAGATTCAAGCGGATCGCGCCACATACCAGCGAGCAGAGCATACGCAACGCCAAGTCATGATAGAAGGTCGCGCGAATCGAAAACTTCAGCGTAAACAGGGTGAACAAACACTGAATCCCGATGAACTACAAACCTTGTTAGACGAGTTGGGTAAACAAAGTGTGGCTGAGAAAAACACACTCAAATACCTCAAGATGGCGTGGGAGGAAAAACTGACAGTGAAAGAGCAGCGTTTAGCCGCTTTAAAACGCCAACTATCAGACCTTAAACAGCGCCGTAAAACACTATCTAATGCCCTGCAGCACAAACTGCACAAACAATACCGATTTCTTAACGGCTTAGACGAAGAACGGGATTTAGTGGATATTTTTGCCAACACCAATAATCCAGTGCCACCAGCAGGCGCAGGTGAATGTGCCGCGCCGAAACTGCTTCAATACGCGTTTAAACATGGCTTTAAACCTTTGGCGCTTGCTGAGTTCTGGTGGGGGGAGTCGCCAAAGTCCGAAGTACGCCAGCACAAAAAGTTTTACCCATCATGCAACAGTAAGTGCCAACCGATACTGGGGCATATGTTGCAAGGGATGAACGTCGAACCAAACCCGCTGGCTGAAAATTGGGCAGAAGATAAAGAGCTGGAAATTCTGTTTCAGGACCAGGCCATGGTCGTCGTAAACAAGCCATCAGGTTTGCTTTCTGTACCGGGAAAAACCATCAAAGATTCGGCGTACACAAGGCTACAGACGATGTTCCCTGACGTTGAAGGGCCTTTTGTTATTCATCGTTTAGACATGGCGACATCAGGCATTTTGGTATTTGCGCTGACCAAACGCGCCAATAAGAGCTTACAGAAGCAGTTCATGGCTCGCGGCGTACAAAAACGCTATATGGCTTTGCTGGAAGGTGAACTCAAGGATTGCGAGGGTGACATCTCATTACCCATGCGCGGCGACCCAGAAGATCGCCCGCGCCAATTGGTGTGCTTTGAGCATGGTAAACCAGCAGAGACGCACTGGCAGTTGATTGAAGTCAAAAACGGCCGTAGCAAGGTATACATGTACCCTAAAACTGGCCGTACTCACCAACTGCGCGTCCACAGTGCGCATCACATGGGCTTAAATATGCCTATGGTTGGTGATGGCCTGTATGGCGAAAAGGCGAATCGCTTGCACCTGCATGCTGAAATGCTGGAGCTGGATCATCCATACAGCAAAGAACGCATGAGCTTCCATGCGGATTGTGAATTTTAAACCCGGTAAGGTTAAATATAGGGATAGTAAAAAGGCACTGAATTCAGTGCCTTTTACGTTTCAGACCAAGAATGGGTAACCTCATCCCTATCGGTAATGACTCATTTAACTGACTTTAAATTTGGTCCACACTTGTGAGCGCCAACGCTTAGCCATGATGATGCCGCGAACCCATTCATCTAACGCAATCGCCATCCAGGCCCCCATTACGCCGTAGCCCATATGAATACCAAAAAGGTAAGAAAACAGCACGCCTAACCCCCACATGCTCAAAATGCCAATCTGTACCGGGAATTTGATGTCGCCAGCACCTTTTAAACCAGCAATGAAGATCAGGTTAAATACACGCCCGGCTTCCAACAGAATAGAACCCAGAACCAATGAGCCGGCCAGAGCAAGGATTTCAGGCTGGTCAGTAAACACTCGGAGAATTTCTTCTCTAAACAGGTAGATCATTGTTGTCGCAGCCGTAGAGGCAACAAAGCCAACCAAGAAATAAACCTGAAGACGTTTGAGGATGCTGCTCACCCAGCCCTTACCAATGTAATAACCCGTTTGAATTTGTGCTGCCTGTCCAATCGCAAGAGCAAAGGCAAAGGAAAAACGCGCTATGTTCTGCGCATAAGTAAATGCCGCCAGTGATGCTGTGCCCATCTGTACCACAAAGTAAACGATACAGATTTGAGCGACGTTGTAAGACAGCACCTCACCTGCATTCATACCACCTATTTTTAAGATTTTTTTATAGATATCAGCAGGTACTTGCTTCATCGTCGACATTGGCATTTCGATGTTGGTTCGGTTCAAAATAAACACTAACATCAATGTACCAACGACTTGGCTCACAACGGTTGCAACAGCCACGCCCTCTACGCCATAAACAGGCAAACCAAACGGCTGATACAAGGCGATGTAGTTACCTGCAATGTTTAACACGCCACTGAGCAGGTTAACCACCATTGGGGACCGAGAGTAGCCATGACTGCGCAGAATCGTGGTAAGTACAATACCAATGGTAACGTTGAACGTCATCACGCCACTGATGAGCAAATATTCCCGAGCGAACTGCTCGACCTGAGCTTCAAGCCCATAATATGGTAAGAAGAATATCGCACCAAGTACCGCTATCACGCTGAGTAAAATACCCACAATCACCGACAAAACAATACTCGCGACACCGACATCGACCGAGTCTTTCTCTCGGTCTGCGCCGTTGTACTGAGCAATTAAAATGCCGGTACCGCTACTGACAAATGTTGAGACAACGATGAGAAAAAACGTCAATTGGGTGATAACCCCAACAGCCGACACCGCCTTATCTGAGTAGCTACTCAACATGAATACATCACTGGTTCCTAAAGCCGTCCTTAGCAAAATTTCCACGAGTATCGGCCAAGCTAATGTCACGATGGACATACGCTGGTTGATTTTCTGGCTTTTAGGCATAGTTGATAAACCTTCACACAATGAAAAACTGCTTCACAGAAAAGCCGTGAAGCAGTTTATAAGAATAACAATTGGGACTTGTGGATTGACCCAACAAATACGTGGTAGCGCAAATTCTATTCGCATTCAGCACACAACAACAACAGAATTTCATCGCTCAGGGTAATATTTTCTATCTCACGATGGTATTCATTGACAGTATGAAAGGCGGTTTCTTCAAGTATAATAAAAACAATAACTTAAGAGCGCATAGCCACCAACGCTAGACATCATCTTCATTTCAAAAATCTAACGTTAATTCAATCACTCATCGTCACATTCAAAATGATTTACATCACAGATAACCGAACTTTTATTCTATCTGCCGTTCAGTTAACCACTAGAATAAAGGGAAAACGATTAAGTAAGGATAGAAGATGTCGACACTGGCTGGAGCACGTTTAGAAGAAATGGCGGATATCCGCGCAACAAGAAAAAAGAAGATTGTTTTTGTATGCTCCAGTATCGCTGCCACCTGCCTAGTGTATGGTGCACTCGTTCAAGCGTTGGAAGAACAGTGGGGGCTGTGTTTGCTCCATTCTCTATCTGCGGTAGCCTGCTTTGCGATTGGCTATATGATAAAAGTACAAAAGCATCACCAGTATGCCGACTTGCTATTAAGCTCGGTGCTCATGTTAGAAGGTTTACTGCTGCTACTTTTTAATGATGCTCCTTCAGGAAAAATGTTATGGCTGTACCCGATCGTCGCGACACTCATTCTTATCAACGAGTTTAAAGTCGGACTGCTCTTTAGCTGCACCTACATATTCTTTATTTTTTTCGGCATCACTTTTCTGGATAGATTGCCAACGGCCAGTCCGATGATTGAACGTCGGTTTATGTTAACCTTGATAGCCATTGCCTTCGTCTGTCACACATTTTCTTATTACTACGCCAAAGTTCTGAATTACATTCAAACCCTCTACCGAGAAGGTATTGAAGAGCTGGCCTATTTTGACCAACTCACTAGCTTGGCGAATCGCTGGAGCTTTGAAACTTGGGCACAGCAAAAGCTGAGTAAAATCGATCATTTCAACACCAACGGCCTGACCGCCGTTATCTTCCTTGATATCGACAACTTTAAACTCATCAATGATAACTACGGCCATGACGTTGGTGATCACGTACTAAAGGTATTTGCATCTCGATTAAAAGAGAGTATCCGCCTAACTGGCCAGACTTCCCCTAAGAATGATTATTCCATCGCTCGATTTGCAGGTGATGAATTTGTGCTGCTGCTTCACGATGTGCCCAACAAAGAAAGTTTGGATGAGGTGTTAAAACGCATCGTCAATTTATTCTCAAACCACTCCCTGGATTACGACCTTATTAATGACATTACGATGAGTGTAGGCGTGGCAATTTATAAACAAGATGCCAACGACTTATCTGAACTGATTCGATGTGCAGACAAAGCCATGTATGTAGCAAAACACAGCGGAAAAAATCAGTACGCGTATTATGAACATTGTGCGCAGGTAGAAAAGTTGAACAACCAACAATTGCATCAACCAGAAATCGGAGAGGCTTATTAAGTTGGCGAGCGAATACTTAAATGATGCTAATAAGCGAAGCTATACATCACCCATAAACCCACGAGTAGAATAACCAGCAACCAGATGACTTGGCTGGCTCGGCTGGATTTTCTTTGATGTGAAACCTCATTAGGTTTGAAGGCTTGTCGACTCAATTTACCCACTAACTTTTTCTCTAGTGCGCTTTTGTACAACTCTCTCCGCTTTTGCGCAGCATTCGCTACCGCAGTAAAACGTTGCCTTTGATCTGTAGTAAAGTCGGTAGCCTCATAACGCGGAGGGAGATCGGTATGTTTGCGTTGTACTGACATCACTTCCTCCTTGGATTGATGAGTACACACTAAGTATACACACAAAAAAACCACCCGAAGGTGGCTTCAATTCGCTGCTCAAGACGGTGTTTTATAGATATTCACACAAGTACGCTGTCGCATCTTTAACTTGTAGCTCAAACGATGAGTTGCCTTCAACGTCGAATGACTCACCGCTGTTGTATGTTGTCCAGTCAGCTTCACCTACACGTTTAACAATAAGGGCACCTTTTACTACGGTCATTCGCTCTGGAGCTTGCGTACCAAACGTATACTCTCCCGGAAGCATCACACCGACACTCACTTCTTGTTCGTGTTGACTAAAACCTAGTGACTTCACACCGCCTGCAAAATAGCTGTTTTCCTTGATACTCATTATCAGTTCCCTCATTAAAAATCTGACCTTTTTTACCCTGTTTTTCTCAACGACTCAAGCCCATAAAGCCTTCTAATTGAACATTAGTGACAAATAGATTCATAACCAGGTTTGCAAACCATGCGAAGCACATCAGAGCAGGTGAGTATTTAAGCACTATAGAGTTGATAAATTGACCGTTTTTAACCTAACGACTATTGGCTCTTGTTTTTATAAAATCGCTACGCTTGCAGCTCAATTAAGCGTTCAAAGCTTTGGAATACTTGCTCGCACTTCATGACTCGCCCATGGCCTTGCCCTTGCGTGGTAACCAACTCAACATTAGCGATATCCTGTGCCGCTTTCGCGGAGATACTGTGTTTGGTGAACTTGTCTTGTTCATCATGAACAATGATAGTCACTGACTCACGCTCAGAAAGGCGATTAAGCGGGTCAATCGATTGCAACGGATAATCAAACTGCGCTTCCACTTCGGATACCACCGCATTGAACAGTTTCATGGAATAGCCCGATCGCGCAATACTGCCAAACAGGTTTTCTACATAGTTTAGAACCGGAGCGATGAGCAAAAATGGCTTGTTCTCCAGCTTGCTGTGTCGACACTCAAGTGCAGAAGCCGTTCCCATGCTGTGCCCGATCAAACCAGCAATCTCGCCAACTGAATCCAACACATCTTCCAGACCGCGAATAAACCCGGGAATGTGGCCGTATTGACCTTCGCTCTCACCATGCGCAGGATGGTCATAAGCCAATGCAGTAAAGCCTTTAGAAGCTATGTGCTCCATCAAAGGAAAAAACTGGCTCGCCGTACCCGACCAACCGTGAGTCAGAATCCAAATAGGGCCGGAGCCAAGAGAATAAGTTTTAATCACACCATCAAAACCTTTGATCTCCCCTTGAACCAAGCCGTGTGGCTGCGCATTTTTCGGCTTAGTGCGTACAGGTGTCAGAAGCAGCTTTCTTGCGGTATTTTTGGCGTGTGATGGTGCCAGAGTGTGGTGCAGACGGGTACTGATATTAACCAAGCTACGCTTGACGCTAAAACGCTGCGAGGTGTTAAAGTAAATTTTATCACTCATGATCTTTTCCTTTGCTAGCAGCATAAATAAAATAGAACGGTCGTGCTTTTTATGCTGGTAAAAAAGGACGAACTCTGCCGCCCTCTCTAAATGTTTAATGTGTGCGTGTTCTAATTGAATTAAATCGGAGGCTTAGCCCTTCCAACGAGCAAACAAGTTATTAATACCTTGCCAGAACAATCTCTGACTCTCGGCCTCGCCTTTAATCGAGTAAAACACATGCGCGCTTAGGTATTGTCCATACAAATCAAATGTTGCTTGTTTTGTATCTAAATGGCTTGAAAACTCACGACTTTCTTTACCTTTCACGATTTGTATTTCTAAGTAGTCTAGCCACGTATTGATGGACTTTCTCAATGCGGCTTGCAACGGACAGTCTTCCTCTGCCGTATCATTCCACGCATCAAGAAACATGCAGCTACCCTGAAAAGAGTGATTCCAGGTCATCCAGGAATCTAACAACCCACGGATTTTTCTCTCTATGTGCTCATCCCCTAGCTCTCGCACAGGCGATATCACACGTAAGGTGAACACTTGATTCGCATACTCTAATACCGAAAGCTGTAAGTTCAGCTTAGAGTTAAAATGGGCGAACAGGCCACTTTTCGACATCCCACACTGTTTTGCTAGCTCACCAATAGTCAGGCTCTCTAATCCCTGCTCACTGGCAATCTCAAAAGCGCGCTGCAGAATAAACTCTTTGGTTACTTTTCCTTTCTTCATAACGGTATTTTTAGCACGATCGTACTTTTATGCAAGTATTCCTATTCTGGTAAAACCAATTCTCGGACAGTTCGACTAGACTGGTCGGGGGATATTAATCACCTCAATGTACAAATGAGACAAGAAGTTTGAAATGGGTCTGAATTTCAGACATTGCCTGTTTCGAAGACCGTATTAGTTGATCTCTTCACGCATACCGTTATGCGCAAACTGTTAATTTCGCTGCATAATTCCTCTTCAGGTAAACCAGTTATGGGAACAAACAAAAAGATAGCGAGCTTAGAATTTGCTCGAATCATCGCCATGTTAGCTATCGTCGGCCTTCACTGCCAGATGGCACTTACTTACTGGCACTGGGATGACGTACCGTGGGTCGGTTACATGCTTAATCAGATGTCACGGTTTGCGGTTCCTTTGTTTTTCCTTATTTCAGGCTACTTGATTCAGCCAAAGCTCAGCACTATTCCAATCGAAACAGTCAAACGTTATTCAAAACCGTTAATCAGGATATGGGTGGTGTGGAGTGTGATTTGTTTATTGGTACCGTTCCAATGGCAGACAGTCTCTGAAGCAGGTTACTTAGCAGAGCGACAAGGTTACTGGGATTATCTGATGTTATCCCCGATTAACTCTTTCCTCGAAGGAGGACTGGTACATTTATGGTTCCTGCCAGCACTCGTTATGGCCGTGTCGCTGATCGCTTTTTTAGTCAGAGTCAGACTGTCACAACTGCTACTACCCATCGCATTATTGCTGTACGTATATGGCGTTCTAGCGGGGAGTTATTCTACGTTAACCGAACTGCCATCTCCCTTTTTCACTCGTAATGGTCCTTTCTTTAGTACCTTACTGGTTGTACTTGGTTATCTGACCAGAGAGAAGCAATGGCAATGTTCGCACAGCAAGGCCTTGATCCTGATCGTGATAGGCATGATGCTTCATTTCGGAGAGGCGTATGGCTTGATGCAGTACAACGTCGTGTTTAACACGCATGATTTCTTATTTGGAACCGTGATTTGGTCACTCGGTATTTTCATGTGGCTGCTTTCTCACCCCAACTTTGGCAACATGCCATGGGTGTTAAAATGGTCGCCAAGCATTTTAGGTATCTACGTTAGTCACCTACTGGTGATCATTGTGATGATGAATGTGGCCGGTATTCTCGGACTACGAGATTTGGCTAAAGATGTGTTTATTTACTCAACCACCATCGTCACCACATTACTCTTTGTCAAAGGCATTGATACTTCACCACTAAGAAAATTATTACTAAGATAAATCAATTAAATACAAATCATAGCTTGCTCTGAGAATTTCGTTGGGCAAGCTAAAAATGAGAGAAAGCTCTCACTGGCTAAAATTTAGCTCCTTGAGCCTCAATAATTTTGTCTATACTCACAAAAAACATCGAGCATTTCCGTTAGATTGACCTAAGTAATAAAACACTGCTCATTTAACGGAGGCTGTATGTGGGCATCTCAAGGACTTACTCCTTTTTTAGAAATAAGCCATTGGCTGACTTACGGTTTGTATGCCGCGGCCATTCTATGTTGTGTGGCGGGTATCGTGTCACTAAGAAAATAGTGGCAAGATTATCCGGCTCCTACCGTTAATTCGAGCTTTCTCACAACTAACCCCTTCATTTATGGCTACTATTTCTCCAACAAGACAAGGGAGAAATGTCTATGCCAATCTACCCAATTGCGGCTTTCTGTTGTTTGTTGTTCTCAAGCTCCAGCATGGCAGCGATCACCAATGATCTCAACTTAGTAAACTCTACCGTTGGCTACACCGCTCTGGTTCTGTTTTCCATCGCTTATGCTCTGGTTATGCTGGAAGAGTATCTCAAGATGAGAAAATCCAAACCGGTACTGCTCGCCGCAGGGTTAATTTGGATTCTGATCGGGTACACCTTTACTCAACACAACCAACAGGATGTTGCTAAAGCTGCGTTAGAGCACAACTTGCTTGAATACGCAGAATTACTGCTGTTTCTATTAGTGGCGATGACTTACATCAACGCCATGGAAGAGCGAAGACTCTTTGACTCTTTACAAGCGTGGATGGTGGGTAAGGGTTTCGGTTTTAAAAAACTGTTTTGGCTGACAGGTTTCCTCGCATTCATTATTTCACCCATCGCGGATAACTTAACGACGGCACTGTTGATGTGTGCTGTAGTTATGAAAGTCTCTGGCGACAACCCAAAATTCGTCAATCTGGCTTGTATCAATATCGTCATCGCCGCCAACGCGGGCGGTGCATTCAGCCCTTTTGGTGATATTACAACGTTAATGGTCTGGCAAGCGGGTCATGTCAGATTTTCTGAATTTCTTCCTCTGTTTATCCCTTCTTTGGTCAACTATTTAGTCCCAGCCTTTTTGATGTCTCTGTTTGTGCCAAACACCAAACCCAATACCAAACATGAGCACGTAGAGCTGAAACGCGGAGCAAGACGCATTGTTCTGTTATTCATTCTGACCATCGCTACCGCCGTCTCTTTCCATGCAGTGCTGCACTTCCCTCCTGTGATAGGCATGATGATGGGCTTGGCTTACTTGCAATTTTTTGGCTATTTCCTACGTCGGACACTCAAGCAGTCTTTAGCAAAAAAAACGGCAATCGCGATTGCCAACGGGGATGAGCAAGCTCTAAAGCGTATCGGTTCCGTCGTTCCATTTGATGTTTTCCATCGTGTCTCACGTGCGGAGTGGGATACATTACTCTTCTTCTACGGAGTCGTAATGTGCGTTGGTGGACTAAGCTTACTTGGCTATCTGGAGTTGGTGTCTAGCGTGATGTACACCGAATGGAATCCAATGTGGGCGAACGTCATGGTCGGCATACTTTCAGCCATCGTGGATAACATTCCGGTGATGTTTGCCGTACTGACCATGCAGCCAGACATGTCTGTAGGCAACTGGCTGCTGGTCACGCTCACTGCAGGTGTCGGTGGTAGTTTGCTCTCAATCGGATCGGCAGCTGGCGTCGCGTTAATGGGCGCAGCACGTGGTCAATACACTTTCTTTGGCCACCTGAAGTGGACACCCGTGATTGCGCTGGGGTATGCCACTAGCATCGCTGCACATATTTGGCTGAATGGTGGCTTATTTCACTAACGTTACCTGTCTGATGGATGGTTGACGCCATCCATCACTTCAATCTCTCCCAAGTCGTAGGGATTTACACCGTCAAGACACCCGACATTGTAGCCATACTCAGTAGGATCTGAGCGACGCTGGTGATGGGTATAAATACCACATTCACTACAGAAATAATGCTTTGCGGTATGGGTATTGAATTGATAAAGCGTAAGCTTTTCTTCTCCTTTAACAATTCTAATGCCACTTAGGGGCACTGAAGCCACAATGGCGCCACGACGGCGGCACATCGAGCAATCACATCGTCTTGGCTTTTCAATGCCATTAGGTAGTGAAAGCTCTAGTTCCACCGCTCCACAATGACAGCTCAGCCGGTGCAAAGGTTTAATTTCTGCTTCTCCAACTCGCTTTATCATGACTTTTCCTTTCGTCTTTTTCGCTCAACTTTACAACGTGTACATTATGTTAAACAGATTAACAAAAGTTCAATGTTTGTTGAAAACTCGACATTGGTCACTTTTCAAGACATTTTATGCGCAAGTAACCACAACTTATGTTGGTTTAGAGACAATGAGGTAGAGAACGCTTACTAAGGATAGGTTGTTTTCCGAAAGTATTGCCAACCACCGCCCGCTTGTCCTACAGCTAAAAGTCATCTGGTTCTGTCAAATACATTAAATAAATTTGGTGGCCATTTTGGCGACCGTATCCCTAAACCTGGCGACTAGTGTGGCTGGAAGGGTTTAAACCAAGGAAAAACTTTTATGGACAAAGATCATAGTCTTAGAGAGAACCTCTTGGCACTGACGCTTGGTAGTGCGTTAGTGTCGCTGGGGGTTATTATTTTCAGCAAAGTCGGACTACTGACTGGCGGCACGGCCGGTTTAGCGATATTCCTCACCAAAGTGAGTGACTACAGTTTTGGTCAAATCTTTTTTGCTCTTAACCTGCCGTTTTACATTCTGTCGGTAACACGTATGGGCTGGCGTTTTTCCATCAATACGTTTATTGCGGTGACGATTGTCTCTTTCGCGGTAGACCACCTGCATCATGTTATTGAAATTTCCAGAATCGATATGGTGTATGCAGCCCTTCTAGGCGGTGGTTTGATCGGGATGGGCATGCTGGTCATCTTTCGCCATAAGATGAGCCTTGGCGGCTTTAACATTCTGGCACTGTTTCTACAAGAACGCTTCGGTATCCGCGCGGGTAAAGTACAGATGGCGTTGGATTGTGCTATCGTCGTCATGTCTCTGTTTATTGTCGATGTTTACATCATCGCTCTATCTGTGATGGGAGCTATCATCATTAACCTGATTCTTGCCATGAACCACAAGCCTGGCCGTTACCAACCCAAGCCTCAGGAAGTATAAAGCGACTTCGGAGTCAGAACTCCAAACGCTACAGCCCCGAGCCATTGTCTCGGGGCTTTTTTATCAGTTCAATTCAGCCTAGGAATACAACCCCACTCATCACAGTCACAACAGAGGTTTGCCCTGTTCCAAAGCCAATAATTGCTGCTTGCGCTCAACTCCACCAGCATAGCCACTCAATTTGCCACTTTTACCGATAACACGATGGCAGGGAACAACGATAGAAATGGGGTTTTTGCCATTGGCCATGCCCACAGCACGCACGGCTTTAGGATTACCTATTGCATCCGCAAGCTGTTGATAGCTCCATGTCTCTCCGTAAGGAATGGTTGTCAGTGCATGCCAAACCTGATTTTGGAAGTGCGTCCCTGCCGCAGCTAGGGGCAGATCAAATTCATTCCTTAACCCAGAAAAGTACTCTCCTAACTGAACAACCGTCTGATTGAGGACAGGATGATGATCGTTGCGCTCACCCAAGTCATCCGGTTTTGTCGTATAGGTTTCAAACCAAATACCAAGTAGGCCATCAGAGTTGGCCTGTATAGTCACGGTTCCTAGCGGGCTGGGCATTTCGGTATAGTTTGTTTTCATGATTGATTCCATAAATGAAAAGTTGCATAACTACCCCAAGGAGAAGCCGTATGATTATTGAGTGACGGGTAGCGCTGCATGGCCTTTTTAACAACTAGGTCGTTATGTAAAAAACAGTCAGGTTGAGACTCTCCCCGAAGACGGGCATAACTCACCGTCCAGGGGCCAATGCCTTTAACTTCTAGCCATTTCTGCGGTTCCGCTCGAGGATTATCCAACATAAATTGTGCAAAGGTCACCAACGTTTTCTTACGACTTTGAGGCATGCGTAAAAAACTCACATCCGCATTCACGATGTCAATTGGCTCAGGAAAGTAACGAGCTTCTCCTTCTGCGCTGAGTTTTTCTACCAACAGGTTCAACTGACCAATCGCCGCTTTAACTGAAACTTGCTGGCCTAAAATTGCCCGAACACCCGCTTCCCATGTGTTCCACACGCCAGGAATACGAACTCCGTGGTTCTTCACAATCCCTGGGGCAACATAGTTGAGATGCCGTTCTATCGCGCAAATATCAGCGTCAAGATCAAACATTCGACGAACGCGGGTAACCAGCGTATGCAGTTTGGCTACGTCTTCAATTTCGAAATCCAGTTCTAGATGAGTTTCACCTTTGGTCGCTTTAAACCACGCTTTACTCCCTGAGATACAAACCGTACGGCTATAGCTGGTTTCAGTCAGCACTTCCATCCCTTCTATTGCCCTCAAGCGATAAAAATTCAACATATGCTGCCAGTTAAAGTCACCACGAAAGGGAAACACGATTCGGTTCGTTACCATTTTTTCAAACTCATTCCGTCTTACCTGAGACGGTGTTAACTTGAGAAACTTTTGAAAAGCATCATTAAACCGACGCGTGCTGTTAAAACCAGCCGCAAAGCCCACCTCAGTAACCGACATAGAACTCGAATGCAGTAACTGTTTAGCAAACATCAATTGCTGATACTGAGCATATTGCTTGGGCGACATGCCCAGATACTGATCGAACAACATTCTTAAGTAACGATCAGAGATCCCTATGCGCTCTGCAAGTTCACCAATCGAATGGTGATACAACTCCCCGTTATCAATCATTGAGATAGCGCGTTGAAACGTGGTTTCCACTCCCTTCCATGCCCACGAACCTGGCGCACTATCTGGGCGACAGCGCAAACAAGGACGGTAACCTGCATTAATCGCCTGCGTTTTATCAGTAAAATATTCGACATTTTCTTCTTTTGGTAAATTAGCCGGACAGATTGGTCGACAGAAAATTCCCGTCGTTTTCACGCCAATATAGAATCGGCCGTCAAAACGACTATCACGCGTCATACGCGCCTTCTGACACTGCTCAAACGTCAATGACGTGAGGGGTGTATAAGCATGTTCATGTCCTTGCCTGCACGATTCTAACGAGCAACTCAATGGGTTATATGTTCATTGTAGAACTAGGCGTTTACTGAAGTTAGCCATTTTCGGAACTCAATCTTGAGATTAGTTGGCGTTAGTGTATTTCTACACTAAAGTTAAGACCAGAACATCACAACAACGTCGGCTAAAAGGGAATTACTATGGACTTGCATACATGCGTAATTGTGCTTAGAAACCAAAAGGTTATTACGAGTAAATCCGTTGATCATTCTATCGGAATAATTGAGCGAGATGCAAAAAACGAGATTTCAGAAATTCAAATTAATACGACCGATGGGGGTAACATCAGAACCTATCACTACAATAATGTAGAGGAGTCGCTTGAAAGTTTGATGAATCTCTAACTGTGGTTCCCGAACAAACCTTCCCCTCTTTAACAACAAAATAATAGAGCACACCCGTGCTCTATTTTTGGGTCTAAACACCACCTATCTAGCATTGCTGCTCTTTGCTCTAACTTCGAAAATGGTTTGTTCCTAGCAAACAACGGTTATGAATTTGGATTAGCTCTATTGGCAGCAAGTGTTTCGCTCGTGCTATCGGGCGCAAGCAAAGCCGCTCTGGACAACGTGTTGAACAAGACTTTATCTTAATTCTTCCTCATGCAACTTAACGTACAACCAAGTTTTCATGAAAAAGCCCCTGATATCACGTCAGGGGCTTTCATTTTTTGTTCAATTCACAGCAAAGAATGGCTTATTCGTCAGACAATCCCGATCCTATTTGCTGCAAGCTGTAAGCGGTAAGCGGATCAATATCCTTAACAATCTCTTCAACCTGTTGAATCGCGTCCACAGACGAACTCGCTTTGCGATAGCTCAAGTAAATAGGGCGATGCCAGTCTTCCACTCCAGACACCTTGTAGAGCTGCCCATTAGCAATAAATGGCTCAACAAGAGATATCGGTAAGTAGGCGGCCCCACCCTTTTCTAGAATAAAGTCCAGTGCAATACGCGCAGTTGAGGTCCGTAAGAACGGTGCCGGGATTTTCGGGTGGCGCTCAGAATGCTCAGAAGCAAAACGGGTGCCCCAGTCAACGTATACGTATTTTTTATCAAATACCGTATCTAGCGAATCTTGTTCGGTCGATACCAAAACAAGCACAACATCAGCCACTTTTTTACAGTTCAGCTCATCCGCTTTTATCTGGTCAAAAGCAAATGCCATATCCAGAGTGCGCTCCAGCAAACTACGGCTGAGCATTTCGCGTCCCATGACTTCCGCCATAAAGCCATAGCCGCCGAAAGAATCGGTGACCACACTCAAGCAGTTCTGTAGATACGCATCCCAAATATTTGGTGTACCACCTAAGGTAAGTTGCAGCGCTTTGCCATCATCGAGTGACAGTTCAAGCTTGGCTTGCTGCAATGTAGTGACCATCACCTCGGCATAACTGATCAAACGCTCACCCGCAGAGGTTAACTTAATGTTATTGCGATCACGAATAAACAATTGAGTATCGAAATAACTTTCCAGTTGCTTGATGCGAGCACTCACAGCAGCTTGGGTAATATACAAGTTCTCAGCGGCACGTCCAAAGTGACGAACCCTTGCCAGCTCTAAAAATGTTCGAAAGACCTTTACATCCATAAACCATCTCCTGGTTAATATCAAACCAGATTAACAACTAATTAAAATCATGACGATAAAAAAAATTTGTTTTTCTTTTGTTAGCTTTACGCCTAATTTTCGCCTTAGTTCATTACATTCATCAATAACGGTTACAGAGGCTGTTGACATGTCTGACACTGAATTCCGTCATGGCAAAAAACGATTTTACGATAACGTAAAATTCCCACGCGGATTTGCAAAGTCTGGTGATTTTACTCTTGCAGAAGAGGAAATCCTAACAATTTATGGGGATACAATGCTTGGTCTGGAAACTGGCGAGCTAACACCGGAAAACAGCGAAGAGAAACACTTCGTTAAGGTGTTAGAGCACCCAGGCAAAGCAAAAACCAAAATTGAGCGTACGTGGTTAAAATACACTCAACTCGCTCGTGGTCGTAAGCGCTTCCATACGCTAAACGGACGCAATAAACCTGAAGCGGCGGAAGACTACACGGAAGAGAGTTTGGTTGAAGACGATTAATTTATCAGTATCAATTAATCGATAGTTAAGTCGAAGACTTAGACACGCGTACATTCTCCTTAAGAGTGAACGTTTGTGATTTTTTCTTCTCCTAAAGCCCAAGGTCGCGTTCTCCCGAGGGCTTTATTTGCACATCAAACCATACAGGTCTACTTGGCAAGCATCGCAATCTTTTTCAAGAAACTCTCCTTCAGGTGTTCCTGCTCGTACTCAAGGTGATACGTATTGTGGAAACCAACCTTTAACTCAACACCGTTTCCTCGCAAAAATACGTTGTAACCATCATAATCAGAAAACGCCTCAACCCCTTCATAGATCTTACCAAACTCAGTTGGGGTGCCGTTGTCCATCACATTTTCGTATGCCGATAATACTTTGCTTGGATCTAATTCGTTTTTCATAGCGATTTCCTCACCAATACACACCTCTTAATTATGGATAAGGAATTTGCACCTCGCCATATTCGAGGTTGCCCCAAAGCAAAAGATCTTCATGTCTTGCGATACTCGTTACCTCTTCCGTACCAGCACTGTATTCCTACGTGATAAAAACTTAATTTCAGCCATGAAATTTACCTCAATACACTCTAAGATAATAAGAAGCCAAAATCGAAACAGATCCTTTGCAGAGTCATAATTTGGCTTATTTGTTGATAAAAACAACACTGGTTAAAGAAAGAGCAAATTTTTGACCTAAAACAATGGCAGTCGCTGACAACTTATTTTATAATGCGAATTAATGTTTCAGAACATCTTAAATTCAATAACTAGGGGCACAAAATGAGACTTATCCCGTTAACTCAAGCAGCACAAGTAGGTAAGTGGGCAGCAGCACACATCGCAAAACGCATCAACGATTTCCAACCTACTGCTGAACGTCCATTCGTTCTGGGTCTACCTACTGGTGGCACTCCTCTAGCAACTTACAACGCATTAATTGAACTACATAAAGCGGGTGAAGTGAGCTTTAAGCACGTTGTGACTTTCAACATGGATGAATATATTGGTATCCCTGCAGATCACCCTGAATCTTACCGTTCATTCATGTACAGCAACTTCTTCAACCACATTGATATTAAAGAAGAAAATATCAACCTGCTAAACGGTAATACCGAAGATCACGACGCAGAGTGCAAGCGCTACGAAGATAAGATCAAATCTTACGGTAAAATCAATTTGTTCATGGGTGGTGTAGGTAACGACGGTCATATTGCGTTCAACGAGCCAGCATCGTCACTTTCTTCTCGTACTCGAATCAAAACTCTGACGGAAGATACTCGTATCGCGAACTCTCGTTTCTTTGACGGCGACATTAATCAAGTTCCAAAATACGCACTGACGATCGGTGTTGGTACTCTTCTAGATTCTGAAGAGGTGATGATCCTAGTGACAGGCCATAACAAAGCACTTGCTCTTGAAGCAGCAGTAGAAGGCTGCGTTAACCACCTTTGGACAGTCTCAGCGCTTCAACTGCACCCGAAAGCCGTGATCGTATGTGATGAGCCTTCTCAGCAAGAGCTAAAAGTGAAGACAGTAAAATACTTCTCTGAGCTAGAAGCAGAAAACATCAAGGGCTTCTAAGGGTCGCTAGACTTTTCACTCACGCTAGAAATACAAAACCCGTGATCACTCACGGGTTTTTATTTAATCCCCACTCATCTTCGTGCAAGCCTTTCCATCCAAATCCCAAGGTGTTATACCTATATATAACACTAATTTGGCCAAAGGGTTTCATCATGAAACAGTGGCATGATCGCCAACCCATTTTCCGTCAGTTGGCTGACCTGCTCACTCAGCAAATACTACAAGAGACTTGGAAAGAGGGTGAAGCGTTGCCTTCTGTACGTCGCGTCGCTGCTGATATGAAAATCAACCACCTTACTGTCATGAAAGGCTACCAGCTCTTGGTTGAGCAAGGCGTGGTGGAGAAGAAACCTGGTCAAGGTATGTTTGTCTCAACTGGAGCAAAACAACGCTTATTAGCCACAGAAAAAAAACGCTTTCTCAATGAACAGATCCCTCAGATAGCCGAAACACTAAAGCACCTGGATATGTCGCTCGATGAGCTTATCCTACAACTCAAATTACAAATTAAAGGTGACCAATGAACCCAACAGTCAGTGTAAAGCACCTCTCCAAACACTATAGCCACCAAGGAGAAACACTACACGATATCAGTTTTGACTTGCATCCTGGTCAGGTGCTCGGTTTACTCGGTCACAATGGTGCTGGTAAGTCGACGTTAATTAACGCTCTGCTAGGCGCACATGAATATAAAGGAACGATCCGCATCAACGGCTATGAACCGATCATGCAGCGCCACAAAATTATGCAGCACTTGTCGTATATCTCAGATGTTAACGTGCTGCCAGACTGGATGACGGTCGAGCAGCTATTGACCTATACCGAGGGGGTTCACCCAGGCTTCGATCGCCACAAAGCTGATGCGATACTTCACCAGACGGATGTCAAATCAAAATCTCGCATTCGCACTTTGTCGAAAGGGATGAAAGTGCAGCTGCATCTGGCGATAGTCATCGCGACCAATACGCAAATACTGATCCTTGATGAGCCGACTCTCGGTTTAGACTTAGTTTACCGGGATACCTTCTATCGTCACCTCTTAGAATGGTTTCACGATGGCGATCGAGTCTTGATCATCGCCAGCCATGAAGTTTCTGAAATTGAGCATCTGTTAACAGATGTTCTGATCCTCAAACACGGTCATTCTGTTTTGCAAACGTCGATGGATAGTATCCACGAGGATTACTTTATCCTTGATGCCAATGACTCATTTCGTCTGCAAATTGAGGCAATGCACCCGCTTGCTTCGCAAAAGGGACTTGGCACAACCAAATGGCTGCTACCTTCAAAGTACGCGGCACAAGTCGAAGGTTTGGGTGACATTCACGGTGTAACACTGTCAGATCTGTTTCTCGCGTTGCAAAAGGGGGCTGATTAATGCATTCGATAATGACGATGTTAAATAAAGAGAGGCTAGAAAACCCTCTCGTGTCTCGCGTGCCCTTTTTTATGTTTGTGTGTGGGACCTTGTTGTTTATTGGTTTAATAAGCAACTCGAACCTTCAGCAAAACTTCTTTTTCCAAATGAGTATTGGTGGTAATGCTGATGGCATCCAAAAGCAACTGGGAGAAGAATTAAGTTCATTTATTGCTGGCGGTGCCGGCTTACTTTCTATTCTGCTGGGTACACTATACTTCCCGAGAACGCTACGTAAAGAGCGTTCAGAAGGCAGTATCATGTTCTGGCGTAGTATGCCGATCAGCGATGTTCAGGTGCACGTAGTAAAGCTCGTTTTCGGCCTGCTGGTGATTCCTCTGGTGTGCTCTTTCCTGGTCATCATTGCCGATGTGATGTTGTGGTCGCTGAATGTAACCACCGACCATCAGATCGATTTCTTATATCATTACTCATCAATAGGGTACGTATTGCTGCATTGGGGCGAGTTTCTGTTAAGAATGGGATTGGCTGGATTTTTACTGCTGCCTTTGGCTCTGACAACCATGGCCATCTCACAAAAAGTAAACTCTCCGCTGGTGATCTTGTTTATCGCCATTTATGCGCTGCGCTGGATGCCAATCGCGATGTTTGGTTACTACGGCATGGATCAGTTTTTCTCTGAGATATTCTACCTACCTTTCCATGCTATCATCGCGCCGAATCCACTGGATGCGTTTGCAGAGGTTGGAAACACTAATCTTGGTATTTATGCCTTTATTGGCGTATTAGCTTGGGCGGCAAGCCTCAGAATCAGCCGAACCATTCAATAGCGATAGAAGCCCGACGCTGAACTCAAAAACAAAAAATGGCCACAACTTTGGTTGTGACCATTTTTATCACTCCCCTGCTCTCTTAGCCCAGAAAGGATATGTACCCTTGCAGGATGACCAAGTTGACGATGTCGATAAAGAAAGCGCCGACAATGGGTACCACCATAAATGCCTGAGGTGATGGCCCATAACGATTAACGATAGACCCCATGTTCATTACCGCTGTTGGCGTGGCACCCAAACCAAAACCACAGTGACCACCAGCAATGACCGCAGCATCATAGTTACGCCCCATAACTTTAAAGGTCACATAGTAGGTAAAAATTGCCAGTACCGCAGACTGCACAGCCAGAATCACTAAAAATGGAATAGCCAAATCGAATATATTCCACAGTTTCAAGCTCATTAACGCCATAGCCAGAAACAGGGATAGTGACACGGTACCGAGCATATCCACCGTTTCTGCATCCAACTTACGTATCTTGGTCACTTCCAGGAAGTTGGTCACAACCACGCCAATAAACAAGGCATACACAAAATCAGGGATCATTAACCATGAGATTTCGAACGTATTTACCCATTGCTCTAAGTATTTGGCGCCAGTGACACAAATCAGTAAAAAGAACAGCTTCTCAACCACTTTTTTCGCCGTTACTTTGTCTTCTTCGTATTCGTTGTAGGTCACCAATTCCGGGAATTTTTCATGCGTCTTGGCGCTGCGGCCATATTCCGATTCGATACCATGCTTATCCACCAAACGTTCTGCCATCGGGCTGCCGATAATACCGCCAATGATCAAGCCAAATGTGGCCGACGCCATCGCGATTTCCAAAACGTTATTCAATCCATACACATCTTGGAAGGTTTGAGACCAGGCCGCTCCTGTTCCATGCCCACCAGAAAGCGTTATTGAGCCGGCAATCAGCCCCATTAATGGATCTAAGCCAAGAGCTGCTGCCAGTGAAACGCCCACGCCATTCTGGATGATGATGTAAAATGAAGCCACCGCTAAGAAGATAAAAACTTTGGCTCCACCCTTCATCAGTTGGGTGTAATTTGCCGCTAAGCCGACGGTTGAAAAAAACATCAACATAAACGTGTTTTGTAACGGAAGATCGAACTCTAAATCGATGCCGTAGAAATGAAGTGTCGTAATCAGACAGGCTACGATAAGACCGCCCACAATAGGCTCTGGTATGTTGAACTTATTTAAAATTGGCAGCTTGGCATTTACGAAATGTCCTAGGAAAAGCACACTGATCGCAACCATGAAGGACTCCAGAGCCCCGATAGATATTATATGATTCATATCACCTCTTATTGTTGTTCTCTTCATCCTCCATAATGATTGAGTGTTAATTTAACCTTGTTCCAATAGCAAACATTCTCACTGATGTTTTCAAAAATATTCTAAAGAGCTTACAAATGCGCGACAGACTCTATCAGAGCGCATTAAAATGTAAGCGGAAGGGGACGTTATCGCGTAGTTTACTTATGGACGTTTAATCAAGCCGAATCCAGGGAAACTCTCAAGCAACAACGAAAATGACCACTTTAGCGAAAACAGATTATAGCATATCGACAAAAACTGTCTTTATTTCAATGATATTCATGAAATCTATAACTTAAAGCTCGATTGATTAATTCCGTACTCGTACACCGCACCTGAAAACAGAAAATGGATTAGGTTTAAATCCCTCTCACTGATACAACGTATGAACAGGGTAAGTAATTCGGTATTCTTAGAGGAATATAAGGAGTAGCCATGACAAAGCTCACCATATTTTATGATGGTACCTGCCCACTTTGTGCCAAAGAGATGAGGGCATTAACAAAGCACGATACGCATCAGTATATTCGTAGCGTCGATATTTATAGCGACGCCTTCTCTGAATACCCTCAAATCGATGCCGCCAAAGCAAATACCGTACTCCACGCTTTGGACGACTGCGGTAATTTACTTTTCGGCTTAGACGTCACCTATCGCGCATGGCAGCTGGTGGGGAGAGGTTGGCTTTATGCACCATTACGCTGGCCTTTGATTCGCCCCGTTTCCGATTGGCTGTATATTAAATTCGCTAACAACAGATACCGCATTTCTTACTGGCTCACTGGCAAGTCCCGCTGCGGCACCAATCAATGTTCACGTTAATACGTACTTAAAATCACTTGAGATATAATGCCTAATCCAAACTCTACTCGAGAAAGTGACAATAAGAGACTAATCCCGTCAGATGCCGAGCTTCGGTTCAATTTCGTAAAGGTGAGATCAATACATTTTGAATGAAATCATGACCGGGTTTACAGTGTAAAGAATCAGCAGTGACTTACTAAGTAAAGGTTACATTCCCTTGAATAAACTTTGCGAGGCTCGGCTGACCGCCAGTTTATTATCACCAATATGGACAAACATTCGTCCGGTAAAATCTTTATTTACTTTATTGATTTTGCACACCTGAACCACCGTTGAGCGATGCACTTGCCAAAACTGTTCGGGATTAAGTTGTTGCATCAGTTCTTTTAACGATGTGCGAATCAGATATTCCATAACCGCCCCCTGCCCCTGATGCGCATAAACGGAGACGTATTTCTCTTCTGCCTTGAAATAGAGTACATCTGATGTGGCAATCAAGTGAATGTCTTCACCCTGAGTCGCTTTAATCCATTGCAGGTATTGAGGCGTTTTGGGGGCTGATAGTTGCTGAAGCTGATCTAATAAACTATTCATCTGCATATTGCTGTTGTGTTGCCCTAGATTGGCAAGACGAGCTTGAACGCGCTCACACGTGGTTTGCAAACGATCATCCGAGATGGGTTTGAGTAAGTAATCTGCCGCATTTTGTTCAAACGCTTTAATCGCGTAATCGTCATATGCGGTAACAAAAACGATCAAAGGTGGATTCACCATACCATTTATTTTTTGCGCCAGAGTCACTCCGTCTAAAACGGGCATGCGAATATCAAGAAAAGCGATATCAGGTTGATTATGTTGAATGGCACTCCAAGCCTGCTCACCGTCCGCGACTTTTGCGATCACTTCCAGTTCTGGCCATACATCAGCGAGGCTTTTATCCAAATGCCGCCTTAATAGCGGCTCATCGTCGGCAATGATGGCCGTAATACCAGTCTTCATTTCCCCAACTCCTTGATTATGATTACCACTCAATTGGCCAGCTTAAACGGACACTGACACCACCCTCGGCAAGTTCACTGATCAACACCTTACCTTTGCCTGCAAACAGAGCATCAACTCGCTGCTTTAAGTTGCTAAGCCCAATACCCGATCCACAATGTTGACTAGCGTGGTTCAGCCCAACCCCAGTGTCCCGAACTTCAATTGCAAGTATCCGGTTTTCACATTTGATCCGCAGGCTCACTTCTCCACCCTCTCGCTTCGGTTCGATACCATGAATAATGGCATTCTCAATTAAGGGTTGCAGCATCATGGGTGGCAGTTCTAGCTGCCCTAACTCTTCTTCCACTTCAATGGAGTAACACAAACGATCACCTAAGCGAATTTGTTGGATCGCAAGGTAAGCGTCGATCAATGCGGCTTCATTGTCGATGGTGGTTTGTTGTTCACGTGAACTTTTTAATGTGGCACGCAATAACGCGGTTAGCTGATCAAGCATCTTTCTGGCCTTATCCACGTCTTGCGACATTAACGCACTGATGTTTGCCAAGGTATTAAACAAGAAATGTGGCTCAATCTGACTTTGCATCTGTTTCAACTGGCTAAGTAATAAGGCGCGTTCTTGCTCCGCTTTCTCGAGCTTGATGGTTTCCAGCTCACGTTGTGCGATGGCCTGCTTCTCTCGCGAGTGAAAATAGAAAAAACACATTGCACTGAATAACAACCCCATCAAACCGATAGGGAGCATGCCTGAGATACCAAAGTAATCACCCAGCCAAAACTGCGCATTGATCACACCAACCAGCAAACATGCGGTGAGCGAAATGGCAATTTCTATTACACGCGGGATGGTTGGAAAGAGCTTGTCGATCAACCAAGAGAAGAAAATAGCCGAATAGCCAAAGCCAAAACTAACCAGCAAATGAATGTACAGCGGTCCGCCCCATACAAAAAGCGTCATCACAGCAATAAAGAGGCAAAACAAAGAGGTCTCCACCACACTTCGTCGCCATCCACCTTTATCCATTGACTTCCCTGAAAACATTTAGAATTTCCCTTTTATATTAAAGACAATCATATATTTATCATTGATCTGCGCATATGCAGATTGGTTATCTCCAGATAAAAATCGTGCAGCAGCTTCCAGTTCTACGCTTTGGTCGCCAGTATCAATCCATTGATAATTTATCCATTGAGTGACAATAGCACCGCCATCTTGTGGTGAGATCATGATATCGAGTGTTGGTGTAATATCACCTAACCAGTTCATATCCGTTGTCATATTGGTCGCACCACGCCACGCTATCCAAGCCTCAATATCCCAGCGCCAATGCAACATCAGGTTATGTTGCACAATATTGGCATGCTGTAAGCCTTGCGTGTAACTGCTCGCAAGCAGCCGTGTTGCGGGTGATTGAGAGAGTAACTCACCACGGCTCATCGCCTTCTCCCATTCGCTTGTTGACCACGCACGGCTGTCATACCAATACTCTGCGATTACGTTATGCCCTGCATGATTGGCCCAGTTGAGTCCAACCAATGCTTGAAAGGCACTGCCTTGATTCTCAACAGAAACAGGTTGTTCCAACTGATCAAGCATTTGATAACCGACACTCTGTTTTTGCCACAGCAGAGAACTGTGCATGGCAATTGACTCATCCCAAACCGTAATGGCACTGGCTCCAAGTAAGCCGCGCCGAACATCATCGTAATAACCAATCCATTGGTATTCAGTGTCATCCACCAGCAAATAACGACGCACGCCAACACCTTGCTGCTCGGCCGCTTTATCCAGTGCACTTCGATCTTGTTGCCCCCAACTAGAGTTCGTGGCAATCAAAGTCCATTCACCCGCCATATCGTAGTGCGAAATAGAAAAAACACCCGCCCCTTCTTCTGCCACCAAACCAACTGGATTTTGTCGGTAGGGTTTGAATAAATCCAAAAGACGATAGGCGTACCCCACGCCCCAATCGACGCGCAATTTACCTAAGCTAACATCGAATGTATTGTTACGGACTTTCCATTCGCCCTGCCAAGCAAGCTCTCGAACGAAAAATTGATGGTCGGCTTCCTTCCACCATTTGCTATTGTCATACTCATTCAGATACAAACCCTGACTATAGAATGAGAATAATCCGCTGATGTTTTGGTACTTCATTTGCACATCGAGTAATGCATCAAGCGAATCGTGAGCGTGGCCTTGCGAGACCATAAAGTTGGTATCGCGTTGCTTGGCTGTCTCGTAGCTCAGTGCCCAATCCCACTCGAGACTCAGTACGTTATCCGCTAATACTGGCGAAGCTAAGGCCAAAGCAATCAGGCTCGAGATGTGAGTAGACCGGATTCTCATATTTACTCCTCTCTGCAACCTACAATTGCGAGGTATTCACTTTTGGCAAATAGCTAGGGTTGTAAAACTTGTTATCCAACTGCCATGGGACAATCTCTTGGTACTCAATCACGGTCTTTTTGCTTGGTTGGATACTGTCTAATAAAGTCATCTCGCTGACGTAATCTTGCGCCTTATTCGTTGCTCGGCTGTAGTAAGCTTGCTTAGCGAGTTTGCCAGAGCGTAAATAGAGATCTGCTTTGATTGGGAACCCATCACGTTTTGCTAACCACAAATCGATTTTCTGATAACTCGCTCCTGCGGTTTTGGCGGTCAGCACGAGATGGTATGCAGGAATGCTATGAGCGCTCACGGAGATGGTTTCGGTCGCTTTCCACTCACCTTGATAATCCTGACTCCAGGTGAGCGTGGATATATCCCCAATCGATGCTTCACCCAGGAGCTTTTGTATTGGTGTAATGCGAATCGGGCGGCGGCTTTTGGGCATTTGCAGCCAGTAATTATCACCCATCATCAGCATTTTTTGCCCCGCTTCGACAGCCGATTTAAATACCACCAGTGACTCGCGGTTCGGGCGAGTATAAACGTGGTATAGGCGGGTCTTATCCAACGCTTGATCTTGGTACAAGCGCACTAAAGAGACCACTTTGGAAGATTGAACCTGCAAACGGTAACTGTCGGCTTTTTCCATTAATTGCACCACTTGTTGTGTATCCAAAGCTTGATCATTCGCGGAAACCGCCCCGCAGAAGACTAACAGCGCCAGTGACGTTATTGGTTTAAAATTAAACATAAATCAGTGCCTCCGTAATGGGTTTGTTCACCCCCTTGCGTGCCGAGAAAAACGCCGCAGCCAAACAAATAATCAGTACGGCGAAACCGGCTAGCGCAACTAACTCCCACGAGAAGTAAATATTGAGCGGATATCCTTCTGTGCGTCCCGGCGGTGGCGGCATCTGCACATCTATCACCATCAACAAGACCGTTACAATGGCGGTGAACAGCCCACCAATTAAGCTGCCTAGCACAGCAAGCAGCCCCGCCTCTTTTAAGAAACTGGCTATGATTTCGCGCGGATAGCTACCCAATGCAGATAAAGTACCAATCTCACGCGTACGCTCTGTAACAGACATGGTCATGGTATTGAACAAGGCAACAAACACCACCAGCGCCATTACCGCTCCCATGATACCGAAGATGCGATCGTACAACCCCTTGACTTTGAGATAGAAGAACGCCCGTTCTTGCCATGGTGTGATTTCAACTTCTTGGTTAGCAAAATACTGCTTTTGATTTGCAAGCAGCACCGCCACTTGTTGTTCGACTTTTGCCGTCAAGTTGGTATCGAATAAGAAGACCGATAACGTGCTGACTTTGTCTGAACCAAGCAAAGATTGCGCACTGTCGATATGCACATAAAGCTGGCGTTTATCTAACTCTGGAACGCCTGTTGAGTAGATACCACGAACCTTGAAATCATATGCGTTCAATGCTCCGTCTGTCGTTGTCGCCAGTAAGGTGATCCAGTCGCCGATTGTCACGCTAAGATTACTGGCGAGATCCACACCTAACATCACTTCCGGCTCCGCCGGGTCATAACGTGAAGCATGAATATTGGACAGCGTTTGCCCTTCTCGTACATCCAGAAATGGCCCTTTCATATCGAACTCTCGATCATTCACGCCCATACCGATGAAAATCGCTGACTTGGTACCGTTGGAAATCAATCCGCTGAACTCCACACGCGGTTGTACTCCTCGTACTTCATTAATACCTATCAGTAGGTTGGTAATATCATCAGCGTGGCTCAGTCCATTACTAAGTGACACCTCTTCTTCTTTTGTGAAGTATCCTGGCGTTGTTAGGGTTAAGTGTCCGGTATCACGCGCGGTAGACTCTTTCAAGCTATCATAGGTGTAAAGGCCAAAGCCGCCCGCACTCGCCAGGGCAAAGACAGCAATCGCGACAATAAGTATCGAAAGCAGGCTGCGGCGCCGGTTACGTTGTAAGTTCAGCCACGTGAGACGAATAGAAACTGGGATTAACTTGCCCATGAAACCTCCTCAACACTTTGATGAGTATGAGTAATCTTTCCGTCCACTAACTCAATGGTGCGATCACAGCGGGATGCCATTCGTGGGTCGTGGGTCGCGATAATAAAGGTGGTGCCCATTTCGTGCCCTAATCCTTTCATAATGTCGATCACCTTGTTAGCGCTTTGGCTATCCAGACTCGCGGTGGGTTCATCTGCAATCACTAGTGCCGGTTTGTGGACCAAAGCACGCGCAATAGCGACACGTTGCTGCTGGCCACCCGACAAGTTATCTGGCATATGATGAATGCATTCCTCAAGACCCACATGTTCAAGCATTTTTCTCGCGAGCCTGGTTTGTTCAGCTTTGGAAAAACCGTTGAGATGCAGCGGATAGGCCACATTCTCTAACGCCGTCATCACTGGTACTAAATTGAATTTTTGGAATACAAAACCGAGCTTTTCACGGCGCATTTTCGCGGCCTGCATCTGTCCAGTTGGGTACGTGCTTCCTTTAAAGGTCACTTGCCCGTGATAATGCGTATCCAGCATGCCAAGAATATTCAACAGTGTACTTTTGCCCGAGCCAGAAGGGCCACACAGCGCCAGCATCTCTCCGGCAAACACTTCCCCTGACACTTTTCGCAGAGCATGAACCGTCTGGTTTCCTAGCACATAATCACGACTGAGTTGATTGAAAGTGATCATAACGGTTCCTTAATGTTTCGCGAGCAGTGTCTTGGCGCCTTGCGTTTCAACATTGTCATAACCTAAGCGCTCCATCTCCGCTAACCAAGCTTTGGCCTGCGTTGTATCATCGGCGCGCAAAGCGGCCTCAATTGCGTAACGGTAAATCCATGCGGTGGAGGAAAAAGACTGTTGGCGGAAGCTTGGGTCGTTGAACAAAGCAAGGTACAGCTCATAACCTCGCTCGAACTGGTTGAACATATCAGGCAGCGCAGTATAAGTCGTCGCAGCCATCGCAGTTGCTAGCAGGTATTCAGGTAAGCCTTGTAAGCGCTGCTGCTCTTGAATGGGTAGTGGCTGGTGGGCCATTAAATCCAAACCTTTTTGTATCGTCGCGAGCCCTCGCTCAGTGAACTTCATCTTATTCCAAGGCATAAACGCATCCCGACCTTGCAGTGTTTGGGTACAACCGAGATATACCAAGGTCAAAGGCGTTGCTCCTTGCTGCTCAAGCAGAGTAGATAACTCGTCATGAACGCTATCTACCATGTCTGAATTGCCTTGTTCAGCTTGATGAAACCGGTGAAGTAATGATTCCGTTGGGTTGGCAAATGCGAAACTACTGCTCAATGCGAGAACAATAAACAAGGTAGTGAATAATTTGGATCTTGAAGCGAAGTGTGAATTGAAAACCATCATGGTAACTGTCCTTGATCAAAAGTGGTTAGATGGTTTCAGATTAAGGAAAGCTGCCCTCCCCTGCCGAGGTATGCGACCAACGGTCTTTTTGCGGAGTGAATGGGTACTGACACGGATAAATGGTAGTATTGAGCTATCAAGCAATGAGATTTCAGACTCATTCTTGACACGATCAAAAAAGGCTTCCCGAAGGAAGCCTTTTCAATTGAATTCGCGAACGAATTACATCTCAGCGTTGTGGTAAACCTGCTGAACATCATCACAGTCATCTAGAAGATCTAAGAACTTCTGGAATTTCTCTGCATCTTCACCCGCGATTGGCGTTTGAGTTTGAGGAACGAAAGTAATTTCTTCCACATCAATCGTTAGATCTGGGAATGCGCCGTTAAGCGCCGTTTTAGTCTTGAAGAACTCGGTGTGAGGTGCAAATACGGTAATCACGCCGTCTTCCAGCTCAACGTCAGTAACATCGACATCATCCATCATTAGCGTTTCCAGTATGATTTCATCATCATCGCCTTTGAACTGGAATACCGCTTGGTGATCGAACATGTGAGATACAGAACCTTCAACACCAATTTTCGCACCGACTTTAACAAAGCATTGGCGTACATCTTGGAACGTACGGTTGCCGTTGTCAGTTAGACAGTCAACAATCACACTGGTACCGCCAGGGCCAAAGCCTTCGTAGCGTGCAGGAGCGTAATCTTCACCGCCACCGCCACTCGCTTTATCAATCGCTTTGTCGATAACGTGTGCAGGAACTTGGTCTTTTTTCGCTTTGGCGATCAGGTGCTTAAGAGACAAGTTCATGTCTGGGTCTGCACCGCCATTTTTCGCACACATGTAAATTTCTTTACCGTATTTGGAATAAACTTTAATTTTTGCGCCTGCAGTTTTCGCCATAGAGGCTTTGCGCACTTCAAAACTTCTTCCCATCGGGATGTTCTCTCTAAATTCAAATTTAATGCGAAGGATTTTAGCAAAAAGCGAAACCTTTTCAATTTTCGCTTTGCAGAGGAATGGGGAGGTTATCTCATTCGCCGCATTGATTCACACCAGAGCCACGATTCGCGTTACGCGACACCCATTACTCGCTTGTACTTTTCCACCGATTGCTGGAAAAACGCTTTTTCATCAGCATCGTTAATCTTAGACAATTGCTCATCTATTGCTTCTGGACCCGATTTGGTCTCTCTGAGTTTCCAAACCAAAAACGACGCTTGCTTATCCAGCTCGATTTTGTTTTTTTCATCAGGCGGCAATAGGGATAGATTAAACGACATTCACAGCCTCAGGGTACGTTAAATACTAGCCGCGCACTATAGCATACCGACTCGCAATTGGAGAATAGAAACGCACTTAACTTGATCAATTTCAAACTACTGCGTTCAATATCGCATCAAATTTCAACGCGTTCGGCTGCTAATAAATATCCCTTGCAGAGCACCCGATAACATCATGTTTTGCAAACGCCATTTACACTGTAAACAGCTCTCGCTCAATAAAGTGACAGCGCGCTTTGATTACGTGATTGACCGGTGAATGTTTCATAAAAGAGAAGTGCTGACTAAAGTTCAACCAATAGACGTTGATGTGATAGTCCAAAAATTAAAAAGGGTAGCAAAGCGCTACCCTATACATTGAGAGTTGGTGACAAAGATAAATCAGTGAATCAAACCCAGTTCTCTGGCTTCTTCCATCGTCAAACCGCTTTCACGGATTTCACGAAGTGCCTCAATGCGTCTTCTGGCTTCTGCCGATTTCACGGTTTTGTCAGGCTGCACAACGGATTCTTCTTCAGGTAGTTCCCACTTGTGAGCGATGTTACTCATTTCTTCATGGTCGATAGAATTAATGGACATATTTCCTCCGAACACACCATGTTTTCGATGAGTAATCTATAGCAAACCCCATCGGGTGTGGTAAGAAAAACTGTAGGGAAATGTGACCCCTCCCGACCTTTCACTAACTCATTAATAGATACATCATTTAAGTTTTGCCAAAGGGACAAATTAAGATTAGATTTGAATAATTACCCTTAAGAAAAGTGTGCTGATCCAGCTCTCATTTTCTTCCTCTTAGACGTTTTAAACGTACACCATAAACTTCTTTTTGTTTCACTTAACTTTCGAGTCACTTCACTGATAATAGTGATTTTAATGCAGTGGAATTCGTCAGCCTCATATCGACCATCCCCCAACCCAGATCTTCCTTTTGGTAACTTAGTTAAAAATGAGCCAACTCCCTTGGTAAAACAATGGACCGAGGCAGCGTAATGGAATTGAGTACTTGGCAAGATCAGATCTCGATGTGATATGAACATCGGAAGCATGATCAAGGTTTACCTCATTAAGCCGGAAAACTGATCAAGGCCTGTCTGAATTTTGGATAAAAAAAAGCGAGTTCCCTAAGCAGAAACTCGCGAAGTCTATTCAGAATGAATGTAACAATAATATGAGCCTATCTATTAATCATCAGAAAGGACAAAAGGTTGTCTATTCGGGATTAAGCTTAGTCCCGACTCAGAGAGGCTGTGTCATCATTTTGTTAAAGTTAAGTCTGTTTTCTATTATCGAAACATATATTTACATTTAAAATCAATGAGTCACATTAATCGGTCTCGGTGCATACAACGACTTGATATTAAATGGCCATTTCATCAAGTGCGCGGTATACCATTTCATCCATATGACCATCATAGATTTGTCTACAGACCTTGCGACGAACCGCTAAACCTGCAATTAGACGCTCAATAGTAAGATGTTTTAGATCATTTTGTGTGTTGAACAGTTCTACGGTCTTACTCAGTGTCTCGTAGGGTAGAGGTTCATCTCCAACTCTTAACCAGTCAAGCTTCTCAATGTACTCAGAACACTCTTCTTTAATCGAAGCATACGAATGCCCTGTCATTGCAGATAACGCCGTTACACTGCGTTCCAGAGCCTCTGGTGAGGTATACTTGGATAGAGTAATGGTAATTTCATCTGCATTAATCTCGACCAGGTGCTTTCTTTGCTTGATCCTGCGCCCTAAATTCCCGCGAGGAGACGGTGCTTTACGCTGAATAGGCTCAAATTCGCCGTCAATGATGCCTGAGAGCTCTTCTAGCTGTTGTCTGCTTACCATCTCATTACGAAGTGGGTTTGGTAACGTAGGAGCCATGTTACGCTTACCTGCGTTCGTGGTACGAGCACGTGAGTAGCGTAAAACTTCCTCAACATCACACTTGATATCGATCTGATAATCCTTGATCTTTCCATTCTCGATCATGGTTTCGATCGTCAGGTGATAACCCCATAAATTAACGATAAAAAGATCTTCTGTCCCTTTTCCATCAGACAATCGCTTCAGCTCCCGAATAAGATCCATGGAAAATCGGCGCCATTCAATGTTGCGCGCTAACTTCTGATTCAATTCACTAAGCAACATGCAATCGGTATGGCGCCGAACCATACGGCTCCGAAAAAATGAATACATCTGAAACACTAAAGTATGCTGTTTCAGAATCTCTGGTGGAAATAGGAAGAAATAATCGCGGGTGAGTAGCTCCTCATAAAACGACGGTTCCCAAACCAATATATACAAATTGGGTTTAATCCGGATCTCTCCATCGCTACCTTCAACAGGAGCTTCTTCTGACGCCGTGATCGTTCGAGCGAGAAAACGGAATCGATCACTTTTAAAACCTTCCGGCATATTTTCGCTCAACCAACGGCCTGTTAGTTCATGTAACTGGAAGTCGGTAAACTCAATTCTATCGATGCTGTCCCGAATGGAATCGCGCGCCGGTCCACTGTCCTTTTTGCCGCGTAACGAAAGGATATCGGTAATATACAGCGGTGTTTTGTTTGGTACATGAGCGGCATCAAGCTGGTACTGATCTTTGTGATGATCATGGTATTGCACGGTTAAGGTAAACAGAGCAAACAAGGTCATCAGATCATCCACTGTCATGATATTTTTTGAAGATCGTGTTTCTATCACTGCTTTCGTGCCAGAAATAGAAACCATAGATTTTTGATAGCTTTTGCGTGTGCGTGGTGGCGCCAGTGCTTGATCGATGATCCCTGCCCAATTAGTTGGAGAGACGACAAACTGATCCGCTTCATCTTTCATCGTTGGGGGGGTATTTAAGCCATGTTCGGTCAGCAAGCGTTTGTTTACTTGTGTCTGTGCTAGTGCCTTTGAGCGCTTTTGTTTTTCATTCTGACGGACTTTTTCGGTGACTAAGCTCGTTGCACCCAAAGCGGAAATAAGCTTATTGGGGTTAACAAACTTGTGTAGCATGGTTTTTCCCGCCAATCCTTCTTCAAAACGAACTGGGGTTTGAGTAAACAAACCAATGTTCACAGCTGCTCGCAAACGCTGTTGAAGTGCCGCTCGCGTCAAATGACCATCTGTGGCTTCAACAATTTCAGTGGTTGATACGAGCCCATCTTTACTGCTGAAACCTCTCAATGAGATCAGATTAAGCAATTCTAAGATACTTTTGGTCACCCCTTTGAAGTGTTGGTATTGTTCTACCCAATCTGCAGAAGATTCGTGCACTTCAAAAAGATGCCCATCTTTGTGACTTCTCGGTGCTTTAATCAGAATTTTTTCATCAGCTGTCATTTTAGATCCAGGTCACACTAGCCGTAGTTGTGCTATGGTTCCGAAGAATAAAGAAAATCAGATCATAAATAAAGAAAAAATCTCTTTTTTTAAATAACTGATCTTTTTGATTATTATGATCTTAATTGATTATATGATCTAATGATCTGGCGTTTTAATCCTTTGTAACGTGTTGTTATTAAAGGTAACTTCTACATACCCTTTTGGATCTATGATCATGGTTATCACGAAACGATGATCAACAATATGTTGAAAGCATGATCACATTCTCTGGTAAGCATGATCATTAAGCTTCTGAAAAGATGATCAAAATGTTCTTGAAACGATGATCATGTGATTTGTACAGGTTATCCACAGAAATCAACGTTTGTTTGATCGACCAAAGTGTTTTTAACGTGATTTTTATGAACCACTTTACCCCGGAACAATGATCAAGCTTAACTATGATGTCAGATTAAAGTCTAATTTTGCTGGTAAATTATTCATGTGTTGAAAAACTCATCACATTTCAATCTCAGGCCTGTAAATACTCTACCTACGCAAAATATAGGAAGCATGATCATCATAGTTGAACTTAACAAATTCAATGTTTTCATTTCATCGTTCCGAGCCCTTTTCTCTGAATGTCCCAGCATGTCTGCATTCGCCCGTAAAATAGCGGATAAAAAGCATGCTTCCGGGAAAACTGTTCACTTGATCATTTTTCCGTGAGTTTGATCGCTTAGCCTGACCTTTGTTCACTTAAGCTATCCCGTCGTTTTCCTTGATCATGCTTTCATTACTCGGTTCTAACTCGGACAAATGATCAAGAGCACACCTTGATCATTTGTCCGGAGTGTTTATTTAATATCGATGTTTATTGCTTCGGACGCAGATCAAGTCCCCTCTGTGTAGGAAGCTTTTTCGAGTTTATCTATCTTGAAGTATCCAAGTATTGATTTTACATAATCCGTAATTTAGCTGGCGACTATAATCGTTCCGTATAAATTTTAATTTACATTGTAAATGTGTGACGCTGTAACACTTTAAATGTATGGTGTTAGCAATGTATTTATTCGAAGTTGTTTGATTACATTTTGGTATGCTTTTCGCCATAATTCATAAAATTGTAGATTTTAAAGTTTTTATATGTGATTGTTATTCAAAATGTTTGTTCACCTTTTTGTTGTTTTTGGTGTTCGGTGCTGTACAATTGCAATCAGATATCCTTTCAACGGAATTTGGCATGAAAAGAGAAAAAACGATTGACAATCTTCATGAGTTAGCAGAACTCACACAACAGGTTCAAGCTGACCGTATTGAGATTGTTTTGGAAGAGCGAAGTGACAATTATTTCCCTCCAATGTCTAAGGCAATGATGGAAACCCGGTCAGGTTTGACTCGCCGAAAACTCGATGACGCAATTGGCAAAATGGAAGCTGCAGGTCATCAATTTACTAAGAATAATGCCAATCATTATTCCATTACCTTAGATGAGGCACATATGCTTATGGATGCGGCTGAGGTGCCTAAATTCCATGAGCGTAAAAAAAATAATGGCAATAAGCCATGGGTTATCAACGTACAAAACCAAAAGGGTGGTACAGGTAAATCGATGTCGGCTGTGCATTTAGCCGCTTGTTTAGCGCTTAACTTAGATAAACGCTACCGCATTTGCTTGATTGACTTGGACCCACAGGGTTCACTGCGTCTATTCCTAAATCCACAAATCAGTGTCGCTGAGCATGATAATATCTATTCTGCTGTTGATATTATGTTAGGTAACGTGCCAGACGGCGTAGAAATTGATAGCGAGTTCTTGCGTAAAAATGTGCTACTTCCAACGCAATATCCGAACTTAAAGTCAATTTCTGCGTTTCCTGAAGATGCGATGTTCAACGCAGAAGCATGGCAGACACTATCTGAAGACCCATCTCTTGATATTGTTCGTTTGTTGAAAGAGCAGCTTATCGACAAAATTGCAGACGACTTTGATATCATCATGATTGATACCGGCCCACACGTGGACCCGTTGGTTTGGAATGCAATGTACGCTTCTAACGCATTATTGATTCCTTGTGCCGCTAAACGTCTTGACTGGGCTTCGACAGTAAACTTCTTCCAGCATTTACCAACGGTATACGAAATGTTCCCAGAAGATTGGAATGGTCTTGAGTTTGTACGCTTGATGCCAACCATGTTTGAGGACGACAATAAGAAGCAAGTTTCTGTTTTAACTGAAATGAACTATCTTCTAGGTGACCAAGTTATGATGGCTACTATTCCGCGTAGCCGAGCGTTTGAAACCTGTGCTGACACTTACAGTACGGTATTTGACCTTACCGTGAGTGATTTTGAAGGTGGTAAGAAAACGCTCGCAACCGCTCAAGACGCTGTTCATAAGAGCTCACTTGAACTTGAGCGCGTATTGCACTCTAATTGGCCGTCATTGAATCAGGGGTAATAAGTAAATGGCTTTGAAAACGTCTGAATTAAACGCAAAATTATTTGGTAAAACCAATAAACGTCGTGTGGCAACACCTCAAGAAGCGCAAACCGCTGCAAAAGAAAAAACACAAACAATTGAGTTAGCGGTAGCGGGCGAGAATACCGTTCAATTCGAATTGGTTCGTATACCTGCCGATAAGGTTGAGTCAGAAACAACCGTTTTTGTTGATAACGCACGTGAACAGTCTTTTTTGAATGAGCACGCTTTATCGGATGTATTAGTTACGTTAAAAGAGCGTGGCCAGCAATATCCAGCGGTTGGTCGTCGTACTCAGGATGGCAAGATTGAAGTTTTAGACGGTAGTCGTCGTCGTAAATCTTGTATCTTGGCTGAGCAGGATTTTCTGGTTTATGTTGGCAACAACATTAATTCTAATCATGCTAAATTCTTATCTGATGTCGCAAATGCTCATAAGCCGCTTTCACTTTATGAAAAAGGTAAGGAGATGCAGGCTAAGCTAGATAGTGGTGAAGCAGAAGACCAAAAAGCACTAGCTAAAATGTTCCAGTGCAGTGAAGCATTGGTGAGTGGTGCATTAAAAGCGGCCTCGCTACCACTAGAATTGCTTCAAGCGTATCCCAATGTAGGCGATCTCGGCCGTCCAACAATTGTTAAATTGCACAAGCAGTTCACTAACTTAAGCCCTGAACACCAGCAAGGGTTATTAGATAAGTGTCGTACGGCGGAAGGATTCTTGTGGCAGCGTAGTACAGCACAAGGTGTTGCGAGATTGACTAAAGAAGTCACGGAAAGCCTAGAAAGTTGGATTACTGAATTATCGCCAGTCAAACCATCGCCGAAGGCTGACAAAGTTGATTTGATAAAAGGTCGCGCGAGTTACAGCCGCAAAGGTAGTAATTTAGCACTGAACCTTAAAAAAGTAGATGACAGTTTGATGGAAGAAATTCTTGCTTTTGTTCACAGCAAATTGCAATAACGTTAATCAAAACTTCAACCGCCTTCGGGCGGTTTTTTTATGCCCGCTGGTTTTGGTTGCTGCTCAGTAGCCTGTTTAAGTTGTGGTAATATGACGTTGGTTAAACCTTGGGTATATAAAATGCACACACAAACTGAGTTTCTTGCTTTACTTCAACAAAAGGCATTTCAGTCTTTCCAACGTATAGGCGTGGCTATCCAGGGCGATGGCCATTGGCAAGACGAACTTATCGCTTCGTTCTATCAAACTCACCAGCAACTGCGTTGGTTTTGTGTTGGTGAGTGGGCGTTAGGAGACGCTTTTTCAGTATCTTCCAAACAAGGCCATATGTTATTAGGAAGAGAATGTGATGTGCTTGTCTACGATGCGCGTAATCATTTTGATGCGAACAGCTTCTCAGCGGCACTGGGGTCATTAGTCGGTGGCGGCATTCTGATTGTTGCTATCAGTGATATTGAACCATCAAATTATGCTCATCAATGGATGACGACTCAGTGGCAAAAGCTATACGTCTTAGAACAACATCAAGCATTGCCCGAGTTAGCAAGTTTTGAATCTACCAGTAAAATATCTCAATACGCACAGCAAGCACAGGCCGTTGCCGCAATTGAAAAAGTGGTAACAGGGCACCGAAAAAGACCTTTAGTTTTAACCGCAGACCGTGGCCGAGGAAAAAGTAGCGCCCTTGGTATCGCGTGCGCTAACTTACTACAGAATCAGCCGTTACATGTGTTAGTAACCGCACCCTCTATTAAAGCGGTAGAACCGGTTTTCTTACATGCACAACGAGTATTACTAAAGGGTCAACGTGTCAGAAAAGACAGGTTTATAGCGGGCGAGGGGAGCATACAATTTATCGCACCTGACGAGTTACTTGCTTCGCTACCAGAATGTGACTTATTACTTGTTGATGAAGCTGCGGCAATTCCTGTTCCCATGTTGCAGCAGATAACTGCGCATTATCATCGTCTCGTATTTTCTAGCACCATTCACGGCTATGAAGGTTGCGGTCGTGGGTTCACACTCAAGTTTGTTGATTGGTTGAAAAAGCAAAGATCTGGAATGAAATCATGTCACCTTCAACAACCGATCCGCTGGAGTGAAAGCGATTTTCTGGAGTCATGGCTGTATCAGGCGTTTGTACTGGATGCTGAACTGACCGACTCTTCATTGGTGGCTTCGGCAAAGACCCAGCTTGAAAAAATTGCAAAGCACGAACTGGTTTCTAATCCGAGTTTACTGCGAGAATGTTTTGCTCTTTTGGTGAACGCGCATTATCAAACGTCACCAAATGATCTGATTCACTTGCTTCAAGATGACTGTAGTTCTATTTATGTGGCCAGGAGCGAAAATAAAATAGTTGGTGTCATCATGACGGTCGAAGAAGGGCGTTTAGATGATACGATTATTTCTGATATTCAACTTGGGAGACGTCGCCCGCCAGGCCATTTAACGCCAATAACGATCATAAACCAACTCGGTATGCCGGATGTGGGGAAGCTTTCAACGGCCCGTATTATGCGTATTGCCGTTCATCCTGAGTTACAAAATAAAGGACTCGGCAAGAGAATGCTTTCTCAACTTGAGCAATCTCTTCCTTCTCATGTCAATTACCTTTCCACCAGCTTTGGTTTGACCGATGAACTGTTGCGCTTTTGGAACAGTGTCGGTTACCAACCGATTCGTCTTGGTACGATGCGCGACGCTGCAAGTGGGTGTTACTCTTTATTGATGGCCAGACAGGTAGCCAATAAACCACAAACTTGGATTAATAACGCGGAACTCATTTTGCGCGAGTTTCTTTCTCTTAGCGCTGATCAGCTTTACTCGAAGTTAGAGCCTCGTTTATATCGAAGTTTACTTAATGCGCCAAGAATGGGTGTCGCTCTTCATCCTTGCCAACTTACGCTTATTCGTAATTACGCTCTAGGTGGTGGTAGTTACGAATCTGTGTTTGTGTGGTTAAAACAGTGGCTATTGAAAAATGGCTTAGTAGCGGTTTCCGACTTAATGATCTGTAAGCTGTTCCTAAACTATGATTGGGAAAGCTGTGCAAAGCAATTTAAAATGACAGGACGCAAGAAAGTAGAGCAAGAGATTCGAAACGAAGTTCAGCTGCTTTTGAAACAATTTACACTGTAAAACAGATTTTAATTAGATTTACACTGTAAATTAAAATGTGTTGAGAGGAGGTTTACACTGTAAATCTCCTTTTGTATTTGCCAGACTGGGACTGGCACAGATTTATTTGATGTGTAGATTCACCAACTTGTTGAAATGGATATTTCTCCCACTGTTAGTGACGTAAGCCCGATTCTTAAAACGGTTCAGTTTGTTGAAAAAACATTTTTAGTTAGACTAAAGACGTTGATGTTCAGCAAAATGGTATCTCTATGTGGAAACGGTGTCTTGAGTGGTCTGAAGACAAAACACGGATAATAGCCCGCCTTTCGCAAGATTTGGTAGGTGGGTTCGACAGAAAAGAATTACCTGCGCAGCTTACATTGATGAGTGCAGGCTCATTATTTGTTGAGGAAGCTGAGGTCTGCCGATTTATTGATTGTGTGGGGATACGAGACTCTCAGGCTTACAAAGGCATCGTGATCGCTCAGAAGAAAAATGCTCACATTAACGTTGAGTTGTCCAATAACGATTTGCTTGCAAGTATCACCGTTACCGGCGCTTATGGTGGACGAGGATTACGAGGTGAAGAGATTGTTCTCGCTCTTGCACAAGCAAAGGTGACGAAAGGGATCAACAAACTTGCGCTAAAGAAAGTTATGATGGTGAGCAATCAACTTAAGCCTGGTGCAACATTCACACAACCTGTAGCCGTTGGTAAACCACCAGTTAAAGGTACTGACGCCATTTTTACTCCTCTGGTTAAAGACATCACCAAACGTATACTCAAGCCAAAACATGGCCAATCGAGCAGTGACAAAATAGATTTAAGAAATCTCGGTGAAACAATTTCTGTCAATGTTGGTGATGAACTCATGCGCCGTACGCCAGCGACAAAAGGTACATCTGGTTTTACGGTCCAAGGCCGAGTTCTACCAGCGCAAGACGGGAAAGATACCGATCTCAAACCAGGTAGAGGGAGTGAAGTTAGTCAAAGCGATCCAAATCTTCTCATTGCATCAACCTCTGGTACTCCACTGATAAAGAACAAGACAATTGAAGTCGACAACGCGCTGTGCCTCAATAATGTTGGCATCAACACCGGCCATATCAAATTTAAAGGAAATTTGATCATTGGCGGTAACATTGAGCCAGGCATGATAGTTCAAGCCACAGGTTCAATCACGGTAGGTGGATTTATTGAGTCAGCGAATGTTCAAGCTCTTGATGACGTTCTGGTTGGCAAAGGGATTATTGGCCATACGGTAAGTGATGGTCAACCAAGAAGTTGTCGTGTAAAAACTAAAGGCGCAATACGGGCTAATTATGCGCAATATAGCGAATTATCTGCAGATCAAGATATTGAGATCGCACTACATAGCATGAATAACGACATCATTTGTGGCAAGAACCTGACGGTTCTGGATGCCAGTGGCGAACATGGCACATTGAGTGGAGGTTATGCCAAGGTAGCGAAAGGTGTTTTGTGTTTGCAGTTGGGCGTAGAGGGTGATACAGCAACCAAGGTTGAAGCGTTCACTAACTATTCCTTGTATAAGGAGCGTGTTGGCAGCCTAAAAGAACAATACAAAAATGCCCAGGCCGGAATTATGGATGTCATCCGCAGAGAGCTAGAATACAAAAAGCGGCCAAAACTCGAACGCACTGAAGAAGAACGTGCAGAGTTAGAAAATTTGAAAATCCAAAATAATCGCCTACTAGAAGAGTTAAAGTTGAAACTTGATCAGACAGAGGCAGAGCTTGAACTTGCATTAACAGAAAACACGGTGGTCGCGAAAGAACACGTTTTTTCTCGGGTAACCGTACAGTTTAATAATGAGCAAGTGACAACAAAACGCACCCACGGTGGATGCGCATTTCAATTTAATCAATACGAAATCAATGTGTCCGCAAGTCTTGAACAAGAATCCATAATCTCTTAGGCAGCCGTTTTTGTATCACCTAAATTCTTACGTTTACGTATCGCACTCTGGCTTTATCGAGTATCAAACCGAGCTGGGCTTTCGTTCAACCAATGCTGGCACTACTTAGCTGGAAAGAATAGTGTTGTATAACTCCGCTGATATCAGTGCGCTTTACACTGTAAATTACATCCATCTCTCTCTATTTTTCAAAGTCGATAATGAAAAGCTGATTTGGTGGTAAAACGTTAGCTTACGGGCTCATACTTAAGTAAGGCGATAATCGCGGGAAGGTACTGCTCTATAGTTAAATCAGAGGACACGGCTGGTAATTCCAGAGTGATACATGGTAGGTCGCGTTCACTACACCAAGTGCCAAATGATCCCGGAGTTTCGTAATCCACATCATCGACTAGTGGCAGGTCGAATTGCTGACCGAGCCATTTTGCTAATTCAGAAAATTGAGGGTCATCTACAAAAGCCAATGGTTCATGGAAGGAGACCACAAACTTTGGTTGTCTTTCTTCGATGAGACTGATCAGCGCGGCGACTTCAGGCTCTCGTTGACTCTTGCTACCCGTTTTCACTTTTACGTCCCGCACCGGCGTGTGAGAGCTCCAACGATACACAGTGCCATGCTCAGTCCAGTTTTTGGTTGGAAACGCACGATTAAGATCGACTTGATTAGCGTTTGCTCTGGTACCTAGTTGATTGCCATCAGGGTTCATAGATAATACGACGTCGTGATGTAAGCCGTTTTCTGGCAAACTTCTCAACGCACATGATAAACCTGTAATAGATGCTGTCTCATCGCCGTGCGTTCCCGCTAAAATCAAGCCTCGTGATTTACTGTCTACCTGTGCAGGGAAGTAAAGCAAGGGAGCGCCCAAAACGGATTTTCCGTAGGTTTTGGGCTTAATTAAAAATGCCGCTCTTTCCGTTCTTGGAATTAGACTCACCACAATCTCCTAGCAAATGAAGTAGTATTAATTTTAATTACTTAGATAAACCGAACTGTTAAATTTCGTCAATGGTTGTATTGTTAATTGTGGCGCTGGCTTCAAAAGACGAGTTAGGAGAACTAAAAACGATATGGATATTAAAAAACACTCGATGACTTTGCTTGTTTCCTCTCTTTTAACCTCTGTCGTAACGACATCGGCGTTTGCAGATGGGATACCTAAAAACATTCAACTAGCTGCTGAGCAAGTTTTAGTGCGAGCTAATGACGCAGAAGCGGCGACTCTCGATCCGGCAAAGGCTGAGGGCATGCCTGAAATGCACATATTGCGAGACTTATTTGAGGGTCTGGTTATTCAAGATCGTAATGGCAATATTGTTCCTGGTGTTGCTCAGTCTTGGGAAACGGACGATAACCAAACATTCGTTTTCCATCTACGTAAAGACGCAAAATGGTCAAACGGCGATCCGGTGACGGCGGAGGATTTCGTTTACGCGTTAAGACGAGCAGTGGACCCAAAATTGGCGTCACCGAATGTTTGGTATCTTGAGATGACAAGCATCAAGAACATTACGAGTGTTGCAGAAGGTAAGCTACCAGTCGAAAAGCTAGGTGTTGAGGCGTTAGATAAATATACACTTCGTTTCGAGCTAGAAAGTAAAGTCCCATACTTTGTGGCAATGACAGGTCACACATCAATGATGCCCGTACACAAAGCGACAGTGGAGCAGGGGGCCAAGCCGTGGAGTGATCCGCAACAATTTGTTGGTAATGGCGCATTTGTGCTCGATAAATGGGTCATCAATGAACGTATTGAATTGAAGAAAAACCCGAATTATTGGGATGCAGACGATACTCATCTCACCAAAGTGACTTACATCCCGTTTGAGAATCAAAATGCATCGATTAACCGCTATGTGGCTGGAGAAGTGGATATCACCTCTGATGTACCCACTCATATGGCACAGAAGCTTGAACAAGAGTATCAGGGGGCGTATACGGTAGTGCCACTACTGTGTACGTATTATTATGCGTTTAATACCACGCGTCCTCCGTTTGATGATGTCAGAGTTCGCCAGGCCGTGTCTTATTCAATCCTGCGAGATGTTATTACCAATGGCGTCACCCAAGTTGGTAACTTACCAGCGTACACATTTGCTCACCAATATACGGCTGGTTTTGATGCGACTCAGCCAGAGTACAGCAAATGGACTCAGCAGCAGCGTGATGAAAAAGCTCGCCAACTACTAAAAGAGGCGGGGTATGGAAAAGATAAGCCGCTCGATTTTAAACTTCTTTACAATACGAGTGAGTCAAATAAAGCCATTGCTGTGGCTATTGCCTCTATGCTCAGTGAAAACTTAGACGTGCAGGTAGAGTTGGAAAACCAAGAGTGGAAATCGTATTTAGTGGCGCGTAAACAAGGTAATTTTGATGTAATGCGCGCCTCTTGGTGTGGCGATTACAATGAAGCGTCGACATTCTTGAGTTTGTTGCGATCGGATTCTTCAGGGAATTTTGCGCGTTACAAAAGCAAAGAATATGATCAGGCAATGGAGAATGCGCTAGCGACCACAGACGATAAAAAGCGTCAGGCGTACTACGATGAAGCGGAAAAACTGATCGCGGCAGATGTTCCTATCGCCCCAATCTACTATTACATGCAGGCGAGATTAGTTCGTCCCAACGTTGGCGGCTTTGCTAAAAATAACGTAGAAGGCCGTATTTACTCAAAAGACCTCTATATTAAAAAGTAAATAGAAAGCCCCGTAGAGCGAACTCTCGGGGCTTTTTCCACAACAATGTGTTTTGTAGAAGGATCAGTATCAGCTGAGCAATTTCTATAATAAGTCTCTGAGACATCATTGTTCGATAAGAAAGTGATTACTTTCTGCGAGTGTAAATTCGAGACTTACTTTTATTCGTGACGGGTTTGCTTTTTGCCAGTTTTAATACTGCTTTCTGTAATATCTGGTTATTTGGATAAGTGATAAGGTTGCCGTTTTCGTGCTTGATCAACACATGAAACATGCTGATCTCTTGAATCTCACCGCTGATGTCTTCATCTTTATCGACGACTTTGATCCGATCCCCGACGCGATATGGAAATACGAAGAAGATCAAAAAGCTTGCGGTGATATTACTCAAGATCGACCATTGGGCGATAAACGCGACACCCAGTACAGCGAATATGGAGGACAAAAACAGCGACACATCACCGTAGCCAATGCCAGTGACAATTGCAAAAACGGATGCAGTCAGAAACAACAGTGCTACGTTAAAGCAGCGCTGAATGAAGCTTAGGCGCGCCTTCTTTACTCCCTTCGATGAGGCAAGGTTTATGATGGCTCGGTTGGCAACTCTTTTCAGGATCCGGTAAGTGATCAGGACAATGATGCCCATCAACACTTTATACCCGAGAGATCCCTCGCTGAAATACTGGTTCACTTGATCTAATTGGATCCAATCATTCATTTCTTCAACTCGATAATACTAACAAGCGGCTGTTATAGCGGATTTTTTACGCTAAGTAATCACAAATCTTTGACTTGATTGCTTCAACCTTATTTCACATCTCGACCGGGATTTGATGTATCTCCCATATCCGAAATTGAAACGAGTTAAGCGCGTTATGACACTCAGAATTAATACTTTTCTACTGCTAACCTGAGAGTAGTCAAAACAAATCATTTGTGTCGATTAAGCTTGCGTTGACGGCTGATTAACTAATTAGGGTTGGGAGTAAGATAGCGTATATGGAAGAAGATGAAAAAGCGATTATGGTGTTGTTTTTGATTGTTGGCTTAGTGCTTGTTTGGGTGTTCCTTGAAGAGATTAACTATTTCGGTTTTAGATAAGTCCCCCCTAAACAATCTGTTTAAGGGGATTGGTAAGCTAGCTTTTGAATTAGCCTATGGCACGCACTTTACCTTGTTTCAAATCATTAAGTACTTGTGCTTTTGGGCCATCAGCAATGATGCTGCCTTTTTCCATAACGATGACACGATCAACAATATCGAGCATAGCGGTCTTGTGAGTGATAAAAATCAAGGTCTCGTTGGCTTTTAATTGAGATAGTTGATGCTTTATGTGCATTTCAGAACGGTTATCCATCGCACTGGTTGGTTCATCCATTAACAACACCGGAGGGTGGCCTAAGAGTGCCCGGGCGATCGTGACAGCCTGACGTTGCCCGCCTGAAAGCATCGCACCACCTTCGCCGACCTGACGTTCCAGGCCCGCAGGATCGGATTGGGTAAAGGCAGTTACCCCAGCACGATTCGCGGCATCCATGACATCACGATCATCTGTCAGCGGACGGCCAAACGTGATGTTGTCGCGTATCGAACCAAAGAATAAGGTTGGATCTTGTGGTACGCAGCCGATATTACGCCGTATATCAACGTGATGAAGTTGAGCTATATCCGTATCATCAATCCGCACATGTCCTTCTGTAGGTTGATACAACCCCATAATAAGGCGTTCTAATGTTGTTTTGCCTGAGCCTATACGTCCGATAATTGCTACTTTCTCTCCGGGATTGATGGTCAGGCTTAAATCGCGAATCGATGCGACAGGTGAATTCGGGTAGTGGAAGGTGACACGTTCAAGTTCTATTTTACCCTGAACAACAGGACGATGAATGTAGCGCTTTCCCTCTTCTTGTTCATCTGGCATGTCCATTACCTGATTGATGATGGTCATTGAAGACTTCGCTTGATTGTAGCGTGTAGAAAGTAAAGAAAGCTGAATCATAGGGCTGATGGCGCGTCCACTCAGCATGGTTGCCGCGATCAAGCCGCCCATCGTCAACTCCCCTTCTGCAATCAAATAAACACCGAAAATCACCATCCCGACACTACTACTTTGTTGCACAAAGCCCGCTGAGTTTTGGATGCTATCTGTAATACGACGGCTTTTGATATTCCAGTTTGCCATGTGTGCAACGGCTTCTTCCCATCGGTACTGGAACTGGCTTTGCGCACTGAGCATTTTGACCGTTTCTATACCAGAGAGGCTTTCAATTAAATTAGCGTATTTTTGCGAGGCGAGACGTGTCCCTTCTTCTATCGAGCGCTTCAACGGCTTTTGAATTAACAGCGAGTGAATAATCAAAATAATGACACCGACCATAGGTACAAAGACGAGGTTCCCCGTCATTAGCCAAATGATGACTAGAAACAGTACTGCAAAAGGTAAGTCGATGAGGGCACTGATGGTTGCCGAAGTAAAGAATTCGCGAATTGATTCAAATTCCTGTAGATGGCGAGCAAAAGCGCCAACCGAGGGAGGTTTGGATTCCATTCGTATCCCCATTACTTTGCTAAACAGTTTAGAGGAAATCAGAATGTCGGATTTTTTACCGGCGACATCAATGAAATAGTTGCGTAATGTCTTGAGTATGAAGTCGAACAAGAAGACAACAAACACACCACTTGCCAGTACCCAAAGGGTTTCAAAGGCAAGGTTGGGAATCACTTTGTCATACACCAGACGGGTAAACATTGGTGCGGCGATGGCGAATATATTGATCAGTAGGGAGGCTATCAGTACATCTCGGTAAATGCGTTTAGATTGCCACAATGTCGACCAAAACCAGTGCCCTTGATTGGTTTTGAGTACCTCAGGCGAGCGCTCATCAAAACGGAACTGTTTTTTGACTAAAAAGTAGCGCCCAGCATACTGCTGACGTAAGTCTGATAATGGAATGGAGATAGGGACCATTCCACTTTCTAAGGTGGTAATTTCCGCTTCTTGTGTTTCTGGGCTGAAGCTATTCAGAACACAAGAATCACCACCTTTGAGAACTAATATTGCTGGCAGTATTAAGCTGGAGATACTCTCCAGCTCACCACGGTTTTCTTTGGCGACTAATCCAGCCCTCTCTGCTGCTCTGGGAAGTAGAAACGGAGTGAGTTTGCCTTCTGAGAGCGGCAATCCGTTAACAAGTGCTTCGGGAGAGTTAGCTAATCCATAGTAACGGCTAACGTAGATGAGCGAATTCAGCAAAGGGTCTTTCATCGTGGTTCAACCTTCTATTCTTTGTCGACAATAAATCCTTGAAATACTTCAACAAAATGCTCGGAAAGGAAATCCAACTGGATTTGAGTCTCGATACGCGATGCAATGGTGGTGATACCTAAATTGTGCGCTGTACGAGAGATCGACGTCAGTGTAAATTTCTGTTTTTCATCGTGTAATTTATGAGTGAACAGATAATCGAGTTTCACGTAGTTTGGGCGGAACTCTTTAATGTATTCCAGCGATTGGAAATTACGACCGTAATTATCTACACCGAATATCGCTCCCGCCTGTCTAATCGCATTACACAACAGCGCGGTGTGGTGAGGATGTTCAATAAAGCACTCTTCTGGAATCTCAAAGTGTAGCTTAGATGCAACTTCAGGGTGTTTCTCCAGCATACTCGTTGTCCAACGAATAAAAGACGGTTGAGATAAACTACTTTGTGCAATGTTGATCGCGACAGGATCGGTGAGTTCTCCGCGCTCGAGCATGTTGATCATTGACTCGATCACGAATTGATCGAAAATATTGGTTGTTTCTAGCTGCTCAAGCGCAAATAAGTATTGATTCGCACGGAACGTTTCGCCATCTTTTTCAATGCTAGAAAACACTTCATTGTGGAATACCTTGCCCCAAGTATTTTTGGCCGCCTGGAAACGGAAGTGTACCCACTCACTGTGAATGGCCTCTTCAACCAATGCTTTCCACTGCTGTTTGCCCATTAGGTTTGAAGGTGAATCGCTGCCGATGAATCCGTAAGGCTTTTCTGGCTGAGATTTCGCTTTCGACAGGGCATTATCAACCATTGATAGAATTTCAGAGTGAGTCTTATGCTCTTTGCTGTGGGCTACCCCTAGTGCCGATTTCGGCTTAGCAAGGCCTGTAGGGTCGGTGTTTAACCCATTCACACAGTTCACGATACTGTCAGCCATAATGCGCAGTTCGCTCTCATCCATATGGGGGAAAAGAAGGCCGAATTCGTCACTGGAAAGGCGGGCAATCGTCGCTCCCTGTACATCAATTGTATTTTTCAGACGTTGAGAAAGCTCTTTCACGTGAGCGTCTCCACGTTGGTAATCTTTCGTCTCGTAAATGTCTCCAATATATTCTGCATGGAGTAGCGCGATACCCCCTTGCGTTTCTTCCGCCAACCATTGGTCAACTTGATTCATATAGAAGGAGCGATTACCCAGTTTGGAAACCGGATCCAGATAAGCCTGAGCGCGTAAACGCTGTGCTTCTTTCGCCTGCTCTTTAAATGACAACTCAATTTGAGCCGACATGGTGTTGATACCATCTACGACGGCTATCAGGTCTTTGGTTTTAGGGCGGGTAAGCGGCTCGCCAAACTGGTTATTCGCGATGTCACGCATTTTTTGTACGATTGCCGCTAATGGTCTGAGTGAACGTCGTAAAATGTATGAGATAGCAATCAAGCCAGCCAAAAAGAGAATACTAAATGCGGATAATAGATCTGTGAATCCTTTCCATAGCTGTTCATAGGCTGCACCAGGATGACTGATAATTTCCACTTCGGCAAGCTGCATCCAACCACTGGTCACCACACGTTTGTCATGAATCGCTTTAAAGAGATTTAAGTTGATAAACCATTGCGGTACTGCGCTCGGTTTGATTGGGTAAGAGCGCACGATCTGGTAATCAGAGTCAAGCGATGTCAAACGAACAACCGAATAGGAGCTGCCATCAAACAGTGCATTGATTACCGACTCAACGGCAACCTTATCTTTATCTTTTAAGTAAGGCGCTAACGCCAAACCGACAGTATTAATGGTGTTGTTGACCTCTGAACGCTGCTGTAGCTCCAGGCTGGTTCGAGTAGTATTGAATTCAATTACGAGTACTGATGTCATCAAGAGTACAAAGACCGTAACCATTCCCACTACTAGCTTCTTATAAAGGGTCATGTTATTCACTCGTCATAATTAATTTTAGGTTTTTTTAACTGCAACTTACGTTCGCGTGAACGTAAGTCATTCCAAAGGCTCAAACGAGAGGCTTTCCCTGCCAGTTCTCCCTTACCAGCAGAAGATTTTATTAACCACAGGTTTGTACCATTAAAGCTGTAAATCGGTAGCAAGTCGTGGCGCTTAGAGGCTCTGACAATTTCTGCATTAAGGTTGTCGAGAATGAGCGGCTCTTCACTCGCCGTCGGGTAATAGGCTAATACCATATGAAACTGATTTGGATTATTGGCTTTAACGTACACCAAACGCATCTTAGAGTCAGGTATCCCCAGCTCGAGTAATGAGAAATACTTCGCAATGGTGAAATCTTCACAGTCTCCAGCATTACTTCCTAGCAATTCGAGTGGCGTTGCCCAGTAATCCGTCTCGCCCCAAAGTTTTTTATCGTCAACGAAATACAATTGATTAAAAAAGCGGTTTACACCCGCGAGTTTCTCTCGGGTATCGACATGGCTTAGTTGGGTCAGTGTATTTCTCCACGTACTGACACGCACTCCCGCTCGTTCGCCGTACATGGCTGTTACCTTGTCGACCCATTGCTGCTCTTCTTTGTCTAACGCGCCAATTTGGAGCGAAAGACAACTTAAGCTCAATAGTAATGTGACTTTACGTGTAAAAATGGGTTGCATATTAGATTTACGTCACAAGTGTACTCTTATAATGAGTTCGTCTGTGAGAAATAATTACTTTTTATTTAACAACTTACAAGCTATGCCGTTGCTAATTCAATGTGAGCTTAGAGTGCCCCGCAATGCCTATTCTTTTAACGCATTGGTTTTGGCTTTCAAAATAGGCTCGAGCAAGTATTCCAACACTGTTCTCTTCCCGGTAATGATATCGACGGATGCTGTCATACCGGGAATAATCGGTAGATCGGCATCCTGACCAAAGTTGGTTTTTTCTGTGCGTACACGGACGATATAAAAGCTGTTGCCTTCGTCATCTTGAGTGGTGTCCGCGCTGATATGCTCCAGTTCCCCTTCCAAACCGCCGTACTTGGTAAAGTCATAGGCAGTAAACTTCACAATGGCATGGAGATCCGGGCGCAGAAATGCAATGTCTTTTGGGGCAATTTTTGCTTCAACCAATAATGTATCTTCGGTTGGAACAATCTCGACAATGTTGATGTTCAATGTTTTTATTTTGCCAGTAACTGGAGAGTTAACAACGGTGCGATTTACTCGGTCTTCCAAACCTACCGCCGACTCAACTAACTCTGAAAGTTGGTCTTGCGCATTATTGAGTTTCTCTTGTTGTTCTGAGCGGAACTGTAATGCAACTTCAATACGTTTGAGCATGGCTTCTCTCAACGCGGATTTGAGCACCGGAATTTTCAGCTCGCTAGAAGTCATTTCTCGGCGGGTGTCATTGACCTGACGTTGCAGTTTTAACAGTTCAATGCGTGGCACGACCCCTTCGTCTGCCAAGGGTTTGGTAATATCGAGCTCTTTGCGCACATATTGATAGCTTTGACGCAAGTTTCGTACTCGAGCTTCGATCTCGACAAGGTCTTGCTGTTTTTGTTGCACTTGTTGATCGATAACGGAAAGCTGGTTACGCAGATTATCTAAGTTTTCGCGGTATTCCGCTTTTTGGCGCTGGGCCAGTTGTGGCTGTTTTTCTTCTAATAAGGGTGGAAAGGTGAGTTTGCCATAATCCAGTACGACGCTTTGTCGCCAGTTCTCTGTATCGAAATCTCGATTGACCTCCACACTGCTGATCGAAGCCGAAAGTTGCAGAACGGAGGCGGTTAAGTTCGCGACTTGCTGTTCTCGTTCACGGAAATCAGATCGAAACCGGGTATCGTCAATTAACAGGAGTTGCTGACCTTTTTCGACCTGCTGACCTTCTTTTACCAAAATTTCTTTGACCAAGCCGCCTTCTAGGTTTTGCACAACCTGGATTTGAGACGAAGGAATCACCTTGCCGTGACCAACGGTCACTTTATCGATTTGCGCCCAAGACGCCCATGCAATAGCGGTAATGAAAAAAAACACCATTACCCAGAGCATTAAGCGTGCGCTACTGGGGGTATTGAGAAGCAAAGCGGCGGTTTTATCGTCGACAAAATCCAATTCATCAGTGCTGAGTTTGCTGTAATTATTTTGGCCCATCACTTTCCCTGGTCACAATGGCTCATTATATTTTTGATCTAATTACTCTTCAGTCTTATGCGTTTGTTCTCGTTTTGCTTCGACTGAATCAATGTGTAGGGATTGTCTCCCCCGCGAATCACCTAACGTTACACTGCTGTTCCATATGGCACGCAGGTGATTTCACGTTGCTACAGTACCTTGAACTTCGCTTTGTCCAGCTGATGTTTTTTTAGTTTGTCGTACAAGGTCTTGCGTGATACCTGTAATTCTAGTTGAACCTCTTTAAGTCTGCCTCTGTGCCGTTGTAATGCATCAATTAATAGACAATATTCAAAGTGTTCTGTGCGTTGGGTCATACTCTGTATTTCGGTGCTTTTGTCGCTATTCCAATCTTCGATATGAAAGGTATCGGGTTTCAGTGCGCGCAATTCAGCAAATCGACGCAGTTGTTTGATGTTTTCAGGCCATGACAACTCCGTAATGTATTTGACTTCATCAAGGCTGATATGCGGTGGTTGCAGTTGGTAGCGACTTGCTGCATGGCGCACGAAGTGCTTATACAGTGGGCCGATGTCTTCTTTTCGCTCATCCAATGTTGGTAAGTGAATCAGAGTGGCAATGTTTTTTATGTCTTTCTCTACGTGGGTCGCGGCACCGAATACACGTTCGAGTTTGGGATGGTTAAAGAGACTTTGCCACTGTCCCAAAGAGAGATTTTCTGCACTGTATAGATATAAGCTGCAATGACTTTTCCCTTCGGTTAAATGTTGAATGGTTTTATCTAACCCATCTATAGAAAGCTCTTGTAAGTCTTCGCCAGAGACGGCAATCAACTCGCTGTCGGCCGTAGCATGTATATCATGAGCAAATTGCGTGGCAAGCCTGCGACCTGTGCCATCTTCTCCAACGAATATTAGCGGCTGGCTCGTCGGTACGCTAATGAGTAACCGACGAATATTAACCATCGCTTTACTGTGACCAATCATCTTAGGGCCAACGTGCGTTTGCATGTCGAGCTCTTTCTTCAGCCAGATGTTTTCTTGCAGTAGGTTCAGTTTATCGTCGGCATTATTGAGAGACTTCATTAATTGATCAGTTGAAAATGGCTTTTCCAGAAAGTCGTACGCACCACTTTTCATCGCTTCAACGGCGGTTTTTACATCTCCGTGTCCGGTTAACACGATAAACTGAAAGTGTTTATTTTTGCTCAGCAAGGTTCGCATGAACTCCAGACCATTCATTACTGGCATGTGAATATCGGTAATGATGACTGCTGGGGAATTTGGGTTGATCACGCGTAAGGCTTCGACTGCATTTGGCAGGCTGGTGACTTCGATACCTTCGATAAGTAAGGCCTGAGAAACGGCATCTCGAATATGAGGCTCATCGTCGACGAAGAAAACTGGGTTATGCATGATCGTTTTCCATTAATTGGGTGATTGTGGATTGCTTGGTCATGGGAATGTTTATAACAAAGGTCATACCGCCACGTTGCTCTGATGTGGCGCTGCTATGGTTAAAGGCGCTGAGCGAACCCTGATAGCTCTCTAAAATACGTTTAGAAATGGTCAAACCTAGTCCCAATCCTTCTGGCTTAGTCGTAAAGAATGGGTCGAATACTTTCGCCAATGCCTCTTCAGACATACCTGGACCATTATCAGAAATCAGAATGTCGCAGCTTGAGTCATCGCATTGAACGGCAATAGAAATTTGCGGATCGATACAATAGCCATCCATTGCCTGCGCTGCGTTGTGAAAGATATTGATCAAGACTTGCTCCAACTCAACACTGTGAATGGCTAATCGCAAACTGCTATCTATCTCGGGCACTTTCAACGTCACGCCCTGTTTTATCAGTTTGTTACTTAAGATGCTGGTGGCATTGTGCACGGCATCATGCAGTATCGACACTTCACTGTGAGGGCTCTGATCCGTTTTACGGGTAAAAACTTTGAGCCGAGCAATCACTTCAGCAATAGTGTCATTCAAAGTCAGCATCTTCTCTAAGTTGTCTACGACCATTGGGTAACGCTCCATTGCCAGTAAACGTTGGGAGTTCTCGGTGTAAGTTCTTAATGCGGCTAAAGGCTGGTTGATTTCATGATTGATGCTGGCAGAAAGCTCTCCCAATAACGCCAGTTTCGCCGCTTGGGTCAACTCCTGCTGTGTTTGTTTAAGCTCTTGCTGGCTCTGTTCATATTGGCGGATGGTTTGTTGCAGTTTTTGATTCGCTTCGCTCAAAACAACGGTTCGTTGAACTACTTTTTCTTCCAAACTGACATTGAGATTAGCCAGATGAGCTTTGTTGACCAACATTTGAAACCAGGCAAGTGCAATCAAAGCGATGAGAGCGTAAAGGATCAGATAAACGGCATCCGCCTGTAGAACAGCAGCAAGAACGGTATCTTGATTTGTCAGGGCAACAACGCGAAAACCTTTGTCTAACAGCTCGGTCGCATAAGCGAGATAATTTGGAGACAACAAAAGCGGGTTGCCTGAGAAGTCGACGGCATTGCTTTGCGCAGTCAGTGCCCCGTTATACTTCGGCAGGGTATCTCCATATTGTCGGGTTTGAGTCAGCGCATCAATCGCTTCTGGGGTCAAAGGGAACAGTGCTTTGTAGCGCCACTCGGGCAAGTTACTCATGAAGACAACATTATGTTTATCTGCTATCAAAACATCGGTGCCGTTTTGAGCGAGTCGCTTTTCCAACTGTTCCAGATTCACTTTAACGGTAATTACGCCAGCGACGTGGTCATCGACCCAAAGTGGTGACGAGAAAAAGTAACCGCGTTTATTCGAGCGAGCGCCCAAACCGACATATTGCGCCGTTTGTCCGCGTCGCGCATTTTGAAAGTAGGGGCGATAACTGAAACTGGAACCGACAAACGAATCCGATTGCTGATAGTTGCTTGATGCAATGACCAACCCCGTGCTGTCGTGCACATAAATCGTATCCGCTAAGCTTTGTTTTAACCAGCTTTCCAGCAAGATATTGAGCTCATCAGAAGCGGTACCTTGTTGCACCGCTTTGAGCAGCCTTGGGTCGTGGCTTAAGATATTGGGGATTTGCTCAAATTTTGCCAGTTCGTAGTCGACCTCTTGCGATACCAAAGAGGCTTGGTTTTCGAGTTTTTGCTGCCATTGATCATGTTGATACTGAGTTGCGTAATGATGAGTAAGGGCAAGTCCTGTGAGACCTACAGCAAACAGGAGTAATAAAAAGTGGCGAAGTGCTTTGGGATTGAGTAAGTTCACGTTTGGCTCACCTGTTATAACGCTATCCCAAAGTGGGGCGGCGAGAGGTTTTGGTTTCAGACGCAGGAGTGATGATTGAATCAGATAATCTCGATTTAATCCCTGCATCTTAAAGTCATTGGGGTAAAGAAGTTACTTGAGACGTAGTTTATCAGAAGGTATCTGATGATGCTGTGAGGCGCAGCGACTACGGGACATAACCATTGATGTCCTTGTATTTCCTTAATATCGAGAGCACAATCGACAAAAAATAGTGAAGGAGTAAAGATGGAACTTGCTGATATTCGTCGTGAATACACGAAAGGTGGTCTGCGTCGTAAAGATTTAGCGGCGGATCCTATTGATCAATTTAACTTGTGGCTACAGCAAGCGGTTGAAGCGGGGTTAACGGATCCTACCGCAATGACGGTGGCAACGGTCGATGAAAATGGCATGCCGTTTCAGCGTATTGTGCTGCTGAAAAATGTCGATAAAAATGGCTTTGTGTTTTACACCAACCTAGGTAGCCGTAAGGCTCAACAACTTGAGCATAACAGCAACATCAGTCTGCATTTTCCTTGGCACCCTCTTGAACGACAAGTTCACATCACTGGCATTGCCGAAAAGCTCACCGCGATGGAAAACATGAAATACTTCACGTCTCGTCCTAAAGAAAGTCAACTTGCTGCAATTGCCAGTAAGCAAAGCAGTCGTATTTCGGCTCGTGGCGTACTCGAAGGTAAGTTCCTTGAACTAAAACAAAAGTTTGCCAAAGGAGAAATTCCAGTGCCGTCATTTTGGGGTGGCTTCCGAGTGAAACCTCAAAGCATTGAATTTTGGCAAGGTGGGGAGCATCGACTGCATGACCGTTTCTTGTTTTCGCAGCATGACGGCAAATGGGACATCGATCGCTTAGCGCCATAGTCCACCTGCTTCCGTTTACTGGCCTAAAAGACACCGCCACGTCGGCGGTGTTTTGTTATCTGCTACTTTTCTCTGTCACCATTGAGAACAACAGAAAGCTGATGCTTGAGTAATGTCTTCGGTACCACAGAACCGTATCCAGCTTCCATTGCTTTATCAATCAACTCATTTTTGCTGTTTGCATTAAATTTGTTGCGCAAGCGAGCGACGTGACCTTCGACCGTTTTGGTCGAAATCCCCATTACTTGAGAAATGAACTGTGGCTTCTTGCCATAAAGTAACAAGAAAAGCGTTTCTTGTTCACGCTTGGTGAGTGTCACGGCCTTGGAGTCTAGACTCGAGAAACGGAAGATAGATTGCTGGCTGGGATCGGTTTCGACAGCTCGGCAAACCCAATAACCGACCTCGATGACCGCTGTGTCGGTCAGTTCTCGCCCATAAAATATGGTACCCAGAGTGTTTCCCTGTTCATCTCGCCAAGGCGTTTTAGTGAAAATGTGGGCACGCCAGCGCCCGTCAGGGTAGGGATGAATATCAAGGATTTTTAATGACTCTCCAGTTTCTAGAACATATTTATCCTGACGTTGAAACTCTTCCGCACACTCAGTAGTCGGACTTGGCATTTCAAAGTCGGTCTTACCAATACAATGTTCAGGGCTGCTATGACCGAGCAGTTCGGCATACTCCTGATTAACGTAACGGAACACGGAATTTTTATCTTTGCATCCCCAACAACCGGGAAGTTGTCGAAGAAGTGACTGTTCTATGTTATTGACTGGGATATTCACAAAAGGACTCACTACTCTCTGCCTAAGTCGTTACAGGCTAATAAGATCACGTCGCGGTTTTTGTCTATAGACATAAAGAGCCTCCCTTGATCATGCTTTCGTTGTTTCGCTATGGCTTGTTAGCGTTGAGATTAGCGTGATTAAGATTACTCAGAATGATAGTTGACGCGAGGATACAGTTAAGTGGTCAATATAGTATCAGCTTATGCTATTGTTTTCATTCAAATAAAAAAAGCCAGCCTGAAGACGGGCTGGCAACACAAGATATTAATCTTATTAACTTGTTGAAGAGGTTCTAATCCACATAGCGAGGGCCTGCTAGGTGAATCAGAGGTATCAACGAGATACCTAGAGCTAAAGGGGGATGTTCCCTAAAGTTCACCGACTAATGTATTGAATCGGTAGAATATAAGTAAGGAGGGAAATCCCTCTGTGCGTACTGATTGAATAGAGTTCTTATCGTTGGTTTTCACGCTTGAGGTTGTGTGTGATTAAACTTCGGGACCTTAAGATAGGATCTTTACTAATAGTGACGGTGATATTGATAGGTGCTCGCTATGTGTCAGTTTTTATTATTAAAATTGGTTTGCCGTTAACCGTAGTTTAAGCTTGCATGATCATCGTTCCGGAACTATGATCATGCAATTCATGTTGATCATGGTGTTTTGATCTTGCCCGATTAATGCGTGGAAGATTTGCAAGCTTGCCGAGAAGGTATATCATGCGTGCTTGTAAGCCTCACGCTTAAGATGACTGTGTGAAATGACTGATTCAGATAACCCGAAAGCCCCGCTATATAAAGATATTATGCTGCCTCGTCCTGCAGAACTGATCACACTTCCATCTTATATGGAGTGCCATGATCATTCTTACACTCAGATCGTTATTGGGTTGAAAGGACAAGCTGAATTTGAGGTTCGCGGTCAGGGCAATCTCGTTGGACCAGGTCAGGGGTGTGTGGTCACCGCCTGCTCTGATCATGCTTTCGGTGGGGTGATAAATCAGTCAGATATTTTGGTACTCAATATGCCAAAGCCAACCGATGAAGATCCTGAAATGTTGGATAAAATCAATAACTTGGAACGTTCACATCTATATTTCAAGCTAGATAGTCAAATTCAGAAGCTGATACAGATGTTAGTCCAGGAGATGCGTAATCACCCAGAAGATCTGTTATTGAGCCGTGCGTGTAACGATACAGTCATCGCATTGATGCAGCGCCATATTTCCGCTTTTGAAACCAGCCGCAAAGAGTCCCGTTTTGATCTGGAAGCGATCGACCGCTACATCGAGCAGCATTTAAGCCATAAGATCAGTGTTGCTCAACTCGCTGGTCGAGTGTTTTTAGGTGAAAGTCAGTTCCACTGCTTATTCAAAGAGCAAATGGGAATTACACCGCATCAGTATGTTTTGGGTAAACGGATTGATATGGCGCGAGAGTTAATCAATCAAGGACAGCTATCGCTGGGGCAAATTGCAGAGTTCACAGGCTTCTCTAACCAAAGTACGTTCACCCATACTTTTACTCGTCTACAGGGATTATCGCCTTCACAATATAAGAAACAGATTGGATAAATTCCAAAGATTTTTACTCAAGACCATGCTTTTAGCATGGTTTTTTGTTTTTTATTAGTGTGATTTAGATCTCTTTTCTCTTCATTTTTCATCAAGTTGTACGTTAAAGCAGCATTCTGTTCTGAGTTATTCCGCTAGGACAGCGGGCTTACGAACAATATTATTGATATCGTTGGTTTTTTGTTGTTAATAAGCCAGAAAAATTAAAATTTACGATACAAAATATTACCTATTTGAGCGTGATTGTGTGGATGTTTTGTTATAAAAGCGAGTTTTTAGCAAAAATACCGTAGTTTTTGACAAGTATTCTTGTCGGCCTCAAAATACACTCCCAGCCATTGATGATCCTCGAAGCGGTTTTCGAGGAGTGAGATTGAGGAACACACATGTTTACAGCTACAAACGTGTTGACACCGGAGTTTATCGAGCAGCCGCTTTATAAGTTGTGGTCACTGATCTCGCCATTGTATATGGTGGACGAGTCTCAATGGCTAGAGCAATTATTGCCGCTAGCGACGCCGACAGAGGAAGAAAAATCGGCGATCACTATCCAAACGACCCAACTTATCGAAGCGATTCGTGCCGATAAGAAGTCAATCCAGATGATTGATGCCCTGCTACTTGAATACAGCTTAGATACGCAAGAAGGTATCTTGCTGATGTGTCTTGCAGAAGCGTTAATGCGTATCCCTGATTCTGCGACGGCTGACGCGTTGATCAAAGACAAACTCAGTGTTGCAGACTGGAAATCTCACCTGAAAAATTCGGATTCTGTGTTTGTGAATGCATCAACATGGGGTCTTATGCTGACGGGTAAAGTGGTTGGTCTTGGTGAAAAAGGCAGCCAGAGCCCAAGTCAGGCTGTAAACCGTCTGGTGAACAAATTCTCTGAACCTGTGATCCGTAAAGCCATGTATCAGGCGATGAAGATCATGGGTCACCAGTTTGTTCGTGGCCGCACCATTGAAGAAGCGCAAAAAAATGGTCGCCCGATGCGCGACAAAGGTTTCACTTACTCATTTGATATGTTGGGTGAAGCGGCGCTGACGACCGCAGATGCGAACAAATATTTCAAAGATTACCTAATGGCGATCGAAGCAGTAGGTCGAGAGACGTACGGCAGCGACACCAGCCCGGCGCCTTCTATTTCTATTAAACTTTCTGCGCTTCACCCACGCTATGAAGTTGCAAATGAAGAGCGTGTCATGACCGAGTTGTACGACTCGTTAATGCAGCTACTGAAACGTGCGATTGAAGTGGACGTTGCCATCACCATTGATGCAGAAGAAGCTGATCGTCTTGAGCTTTCTTTAAAGCTATTTGAGAAAGTGTACCGTAGCGACCTAGTGAAAGGCTGGGGCAAGTTTGGTCTTGTTATTCAAGCGTACTCGAAGCGTGCTCTGCCTGTACTGGTATGGATCAATGCGCTAGCGAAAGAGCAGGGTGATCTTATCCCTCTGCGTCTGGTTAAAGGCGCTTACTGGGACAGTGAAATTAAATGGTCACAGCAAGCAGGCTACGACAACTACCCAGTTTACACCCGTAAAGAAGCGACAGACGTCGCGTATCTTGCTTGTGCTCGCTTCCTATTAAGTGAAGGCGTACGTGGCAACATCTTCCCGCAGTTTGCGAGCCACAACGCGCATACCGTGACGGCAATTGCAGTCATGGCTCAGCACAAAGATTACGAATTCCAACGTCTGCACGGCATGGGTGACTCACTTTACAACCATGTGATGGCTAAATACGGCCAGCCAGTGCGTATCTACGCACCTGTGGGTAGCCATGCTGACCTGCTTCCTTACCTGGTTCGCCGTCTGTTAGAAAACGGTGCAAACAGCTCGTTTGTACACCGTTTGGTGGACGCTCGTTGCCCTATCTACGAGTTAACGCACCACCCTGTTGATGTGCTCACTGGCTTTGAGACGCTGCATAACGACAAAATTCCAATGCCAAGCGGTATCTTCCCTGAGCGTAAAAACTCTTACGGCGTTAACGTTGATATAGACAGTGAGGCCAAGCCGTTTGAAGCTCAAGTGGAAAGCTTCATGGAAAATCAATGGGTCGCTGGCCCCGTGATCAATGGTGAGCACTTTGCCGAAAGCATGATCAAGGATAATACGGCAGAGATCATCACTGCTCCATACGATCGCCGCATTGAAGTGGGGAAAGTGGCGTTTGCTACTCTTGATCATGTTTCCGCAGCGATTGAAGCGGCGCAGACCGCTTTCCCTGAGTGGAAAGGTACCGCGATTGAGCAGAAAGCGCAGTGCTTAGAAAAGCTTGCTGACTTAATGGAAGAAAACCTTGCTGAGCTGGTGGCGATTTGTCACAAAGAAGCGGGTAAAACCATCCATGACAGCATCGATGAAGTTCGCGAAGCGGTAGATTTCTGTCGTTACTACGCAAAACAAGCGCAAAACCTACAGCCATTTGAGCTAGAAGGCTTTGACGGCGTTAAACGTATTTCGAGCCGTGAAGGTTTGGGTGTGTTTGTTTGTATCAGCCCGTGGAACTTCCCTCTGGCGATTTTCCTTGGCCAGGTTACAGCGGCACTTGTTGCTGGTAACACAGTGGTAGCGAAACCGGCTGAACAAACCAGCTTGATTGCAGCGCGTGCAATTGAACTGATGCTGGAAGCTGGCTTCCCTGCAGGTGTTATTCAGTTACTTCCTGGTCGCGGTGGTGAAATCGGTCATGCACTGACTTCTCACGATGCGATTGCTGGCGTGGCATTTACCGGTTCGACAGCAACTGCACAGCGTATTAACGTGACATTGGCCGAGCGTACGGCGAAACCTGTTCCGTTTATTGCAGAAACAGGCGGCCAGAACGCGATGATCGTCGACAGTACGGCACTGCCAGAACAGGTGGTACGTGATGTGATTCGCTCTGCGTTTGCATCTGCGGGTCAACGTTGTTCTGCACTACGTGTACTGTTTGTGCAGGAAGACGTCGCGGATCGAATCATCACGCTTATCCAAGGAGCGATGAATGAGCTAAAAGTTGGCTTGCCGTATCTGCATGAAACCGATGTTGGTCCGGTTATCGACCAAAATGCGAAGCAGAAACTTCAGGCTCACATTGAACAAATGAGCAAAACTCAGAAGAAAGTGGCTGAGTTGAACCTGAATGAAGCGTGTCAGTACGGTGATTTTGTGTCACCAAGTGCGTTTGAAATCTCAGGCATTGATGTGCTGAAAGAAGAGCAATTTGGTCCAATTTTACACATTGTTCGCTTTAAAGCGTCTGAATTACCAAACGTTGTTGAGCAAATCAACCAAACGGGTTTTGGTCTGACCATGGGCATCCATAGTCGTAACGAAACCACTTACCGTTGGATTGAAAAGCACGCTCGTGTTGGTAACTGCTACATCAACCGAGATCAAGTTGGTGCCGTAGTAGGTGTTCAACCATTTGGTGGTCAAGGCTTGTCTGGTACAGGCCCTAAAGCTGGTGGTCCTCACTACTTGTACCGCTTTACTCAACCAGTTCTTGCTCAACAAATAGTTGCTCAAGCAGATAACGCATAAGGAGTCGCATTATGGTTCATCAGATCACATATTTTAAAGATGCATTTTCTGCGTGGGAACAGTGGAATCTGACCGATTTTGATTACAAATGTGAGCACGCGCTGGCATTTAAATCTGCACTAGAAGGGCAGAATGCCACAGTAGCAAAAGTGGTTTCATACCATTTGCAACAGGCGTCAGCACTTCTTGCAGAAACTCATCAGTTAGTAGGGCCTACTGGTGAAACTAACGAGCTGTATGCTGCAGGTCGTGGCGTAGCTTTGGTGATTTGTGAGAACAACACTGAAAATACGGCTAACGCGTTATACAGTGCCTTTGCAATGATCACCTGTGCCTTAATTGCGGGCAACAGTGTGGTGATTTGCAGCGACAATATCGAGCTAAACCAACTGGTTACGAAAGCGGTATCGTCGACGAACCTCCCATCTAACTTAGTCCAGGTTGTTGCGTATGATGCTTCAGCACCGTTGCTTGAGAGTGATGTGCGTAGTGTGGGTTATGTTGGGTTTTCTAAGGTTGAGCATGCGCTCAATCTTCAACTGGCTAAGCGCGATGGTGCCATCGTTGGCTTAGTTTCTGAAACGGATTTAGAGTCACCGACATTGGCTCACGATCCTCATCTGTCGTTACGCTTTATTACTGAGCGTACTCGAACGATAAATATTACCGCGGTGGGTGGTAACGCAACTCTACTCGAGCTGGGGAACGAAACTCACTAACCTGACTTGCGACACCAATTTGGAACAACGCTCCTGAGACTAGTTTTGGGTTGGTGTCTCTTGCTTTGACGCATTGCTGAGATGGCAAAATATCAAAGAAGACAAGGAAGGACATAATTATAACGAGGACTATCAAATGATAGAAAATAGCTTTGCTATCACGTCCACTTTTGTGGCGTATTTATTAATCATGGTTGCCATTGGCGTTATCGCGTATAAGAGGACTTCCAACTCATCGGATTACTTCCTAGGTGGCCGTAGCCTAGGTCCGTGGCCAGCTGCGTTATCAGCAGGTGCTTCTGACATGAGTGGCTGGCTGCTACTTGGTCTGCCAGGTTACGCGTATGCAGCGGGCTTTGAGGCTTTCTGGTTAGCCGGTGGTCTGCTGGTTGGTACATGGGCGAACTGGTTAATCAGTGCAAAGCGTCTGCGTACTTACAGTATCCAGACTGACGCGCTGACATTGCCAGAGTTCCTGTCACGTCGTTTCAACGACAACTCAAAACTGATCCAGACAATCTCTGCGTTTTTCATTCTTCTATTTTTCCTTTTCTACACCAGCTCTGGCTTGGTAGCAGGGGGCAAACTGTTTGAAACAGTATTCGGTCTAGATTACACCTATGCAGTTGTCATCGGCACGGTATGTGTGGTTTCTTACACACTATTCGGTGGCTTCCTTGCGGTATCTTGGACAGACTTGGTGCAAGGCCTATTGATGTCTGCAGCACTGATGGTCGTCCCTGTAGCCGTGATGGATGGTGGTTTAAGCCAGCTTTCATCAGATATGCATAGCATCAACCCTCAACTACTAACGCTTTGGAATGATGTGAAAGGAGAGCCACTATCGGCTATCGCAATTATCTCTCTGGCGGCTTGGGGCTTGGGTTACTTCGGTCAGCCTCACATCCTAGCGCGCTTTAAAGCGACTCGTTCAAATAGAGATCTGACGACTGCACGCCGTATCGCGGTAGGTTGGACTGCGCTATCCATGGCGGGTGCAATGCTGGTTGGTCTTGTTGGTCTTGTTTGGGTTGGCAACCACTCTGGAGTACAAGTAGAGGATGGAGAGAAGATCTTCATGCTACTGGTTAACACCGTATTCCACCCGGTTATCGCAGGTATCCTGCTTGCCGCGATTCTGGCTGCGGTAATGAGTACAGCAGACTCTCAGCTTCTGGTTTCTTCTTCAGCTCTCGCGGAAGATTTCTACAAGCAAGTATTTAAACCCGGAGCTTCTTCAGAAGAAATCGTAATGGTTGGCCGTGTCGGCGTGATCGTGATTTCTTTGCTGGCTCTATTCCTGGCAATGACACCAGACAGCTCAGTACTAGGACTAGTATCTTATGCTTGGGCAGGCTTTGGTGCCGCATTTGGCCCAGCAGTGGTACTTAGCCTTTACTGGAGTGGTATGAACCGTAATGGTGCTCTGGCTGGTATTTTAGTCGGTGGTGTGACTATCGTTGTATGGAAACAGCTATCAGGCGGTTGGTTTGATGTGTACGAAATCGTACCGGGAATCATCTTCTCTACACTGGCTATCTTTGTCGTAAGTAAAATGACTGGTGGTGCCGCGCATGACGTGCTGGAACAACATAAGTCATTCAAGCAGAAACTAATCGATCTAGACTAATTTCTTGCTATAGATAGAACCAATAAAGCCCGCTTCAAAGTGAACTACATTGCGGTTAACTGGATAGCGGGTTTCTGTTATTTTTACTGCCCTAGACCTATTTGGCTTAGGGCGTTAGTTTTGAGAATTTCCCCAAGTCTCAGATAAATAGATTCAACTTCGAATCTCGTTTGGTTAAAGTTGCCATTCTGAATCCTAAAACATCTGACGCCATGCTCTCGACCGCCCAACGCAGAAACGAAATTTTGCAATACATCCAAACCCACCAGAAAGGTGAGGTGTCCTATTTTGCGAAGCAATATGGCGTATCAGAAGTGACTATTCGCAGCGATCTTAACCAACTAGAGCGCCAAGGGTGTGTCACTCGTTGCTATGGTGGCGCGCTGTTGAATTCTCAGTTCGCGTTCGAAAAACCACTCAACGACAAAAAGCAGCTCAACAGCGATATCAAAGCTAAGTTGGGTCAATACGCGGCGTCTTTGATCCAAGATGGCGATAAAATCATCCTTGATTCTGGCTCAACCACAGAGCAAATTGCCTACCACCTCAAAGGCAAAAGCAATATTACCGTGATGACCAACGGAATTAACATCGCCTACCACCTTGCCAATCAAGCCAACGTTGAAGTCATGGTAACGGGCGGTGTAATGAGGAAAAACTCTTACTCGCTATATGGTGCAGGCGGAGAAGCCTTTCTCTCTGGTTTTCGCTTTAACAAACTGTTTTTAGGCGTTGATGGCTTCGATAAATTGGCTGGGGTAACCACGCCGCACCAAGGCGAAGCGGACATCAACCGCCAAATGGTTGAAGCCGCGCAAAATATTATTGCGATTACCGATTCATCAAAGTTCGACCGTCAAAGCTTTTGTTTAATCGCTCGTCCTGAGCAACTCAATATACTGATTACCGACAACGGAATTCCGCAAGATTATGTGGAAGAACTCTCTTCTCTCGGAGTGGAAGTACACATTGTTGAATAGGTTGGAGTAACAACTTCGTCATTTATCGACCTATCATCACCTTTCTCAATGACTCATTCACACAGTCAATAATTTTCCCAAATGTAAAAACTGTGAAGTTACGCGGTTTGCATTTCGAAACCCCTTGTTTTTCAACTGCTTGTTTACGACTTTCACTGTGAAAGATTGCCAGCCTTGTATTTGCGTCGATTTCGGACCAGCGTTTCATTTTACAGTGAAAGTTTTACCTTTCACTTTTATTGAAACGAAAGGTTATTTCGCCATAGAACGAAAGAAAAGCGAATGTGATCTCACGTTTAATTTTGCTTTCTCACACCTGCTTTAATACCAATCAAAAGAAATCGAAACATTTCATTCAACAACCGAAATGTAGCGAAAGAGGAATTGGTCATGACAAGTGCAGAGCGAAGACAACACATGATGGCGCACATTCGTGCTCATGGATCTGGCAAGGTCGATGAGTTTGCAAGCCAGTATAAGGTATCTGCTGTCACCATACGTCATGACCTCAACTTGCTTGAAAAAGAAGGTTGCGTATTCCGCTGCTACGGCGGGGCAACACTTAACCCAAATTTCGCTTTCGATCAGCCTTTGTACCGTAAAGACCAACTCAATCGAAGCGCTAAACAGAGAATCGCTCAGGCGGCGGCTGCACTGGTTAAAGATGGTGAAGCAATCATCTTAGATTCAGGTACCACCATCGGCCTAATGCCTCAGTACTTAACCTCAAAGCAGCAATTGGTGGTAATGACCAACGCGCTCAATACCGCTAATCAACTCAGCAATATAGAGAACATCGATTTGCACGTCGTCGGCGGTCGTTTACGTCGTGCATCTTGTTCTTTGATTGGTCATCACGGCGAGCAACAAATCCGCTCCTATTTGTTCGACAAGCTGTTTCTTGGAGTGGATGGGTTTGACCTTCAATCGGGTATCACCACGCCAGACAGCCATGAAGCGCAGGTCAACCGTGCAATGTGTGACGTTACGAGACAAATTATTGCGGTTACTGACTCCAGTAAATTCGGCCGCAAAAGCTTTTGCATGATCCGCCCTGCTAGCCAAATCGACGTTCTGGTAACCGATAGCAATATCCCTCATGCAACCCATCAGTCTCTGCTTGATATGGGTGTCGAAATCATTCTTGCTGACCAAACCATTAACTAGGAATTCCCATGAAATCGTTACTTTCGCTTATCGAACAACACAAACAAGGACACTCCAAGGGGATTTATTCCGTTTGCTCTGCGCACCCGCTCGTGCTGGAAGCGGCGATCCTACAAGCAACAAATGACAACCAGTTGGTGTTGATCGAAGCAACGTCGAACCAGGTCAACCAATTTGGCGGCTACACTGGCATGACGCCGCAAGACTTTGCTAGCTATGTTTTCCAGCTCGCGAACAGCCACAACTTTCCGGTCGATAACATCGTGTTAGGAGGTGACCACTTAGGCCCAAACTGCTGGCAGCATCTTAGCGTGAAGCAAGCGATGGCATATTCCGCTCAGATGATTCACGACTACGTATCTGCTGGCTTTAAGAAAATCCACCTTGACTGCTCTATGCCTTGTGCAGACGACCAACTGCCGTTGAGCGAAACCATCATGGCGGAACGTGCAGCGCAGCTTTGTCTAGTAGCAGAAAACGCTTGGCAAAGTACTGGCGGTGAAGCGCCTGTTTATGTCATCGGTACCGAAGTGCCAACACCTGGCGGTGCGTTGGAGTCTCTAGAAGACGAAGGCATTGACGTCACCAAACCAGAAGAAGCGCTTGTGACGTTAAACGCCCATCACCAAGCATTCAGCGATATCGGTATCGCTAACGTCTGGTCACGCGTGATCGGCTTAGTCGTTCAACCCGGCGTCGAGTTTGACCACCATAACGTTCACCACTATGACAGTGCCAAAGCTCAGGCGTTAAGCCAGCTTGTTGAACATCAGCCAAACATTGTATTTGAAGCGCACTCTACCGATTACCAAAATCCACCGGCTTATCACCAACTAGTGCGTGATCACTTTGCGATTCTAAAAGTTGGTCCAGCTTTAACCTTTGCCTTGCGTGAAGCCCTTTACGGTTTAGACCGCGCCGAAAAAGAGTGGCTCGGTACACATCACGCCTCTCACCTGCGCGAAACCATCGAACAGGTCATGCATGAACAACCTAACTACTGGCGCTCACACTACTCCAGTAAAGGACATCAACAATTTTTGGATTGCAGCTACAGCTTGAGCGACCGCATTCGCTACTACTGGACACACCCAGAAGTGAAAGCGGCGCAACAAGCTCTGTTTGACAATCTACTTGCCAAACCGTTGCCCGTGACTCTCCTTAGCCAATATTTGCCAAATCAAGCTAAGGCAATCTCTCAACATAAAATTCAAAATCTGCCCGCTGAAATTGTGATGCACAAGATCATGGAAGTCACCGAGATGTACTCCAACGCGTGTTATTCCAACGTAGTGGCGCAGAAGGAGACAATTCAATGACTGCTTTTTTAGGCTATGAACGCTCTTGGTTAGAGCAGTACAAAGGTATTCACACCGCGCAAGAAATCAGCCACCAGCCTCGCTTATGGCGTGCTCTAGCGACGATGCTTGACCAAGGTTACGACCAGTTGAGCGCATTCATTGACCCATTACTCGCTCGCGAAGATCTACGCATTATCCTAACTGGTGCAGGAACATCTGCCTTTGTCGGTGACGCCGCTGCTCCCTTTCTCCAAGCGGGATTACGATTCCAGGTAGAGTCAATTCCGACCACCGATTTAGTGTCGAATCCAGAGCAGTATTTAGACCCTAGCCGTCCAACGCTGCTAATTTCCTACGCTCGTTCGGGTAATAGCCCAGAGAGTGTTGCCGCAGTCGCTCTAGCCGATCAATTGGTCGAAGAGTGCTACCACCTATTTTTAACCTGTAACGTCGACGGCGAGCTCTCCCGTTACGCTGAAAACGCTAAAAATGCCTACTGCTTGCTAATGCCGGAAGGCTCAAACGATAAAAGCTTTGCTATGACCTCAAGCTTCAGTTGCATGCTGATGTCGACGTTGACGCTGCTTGGTGGCGAACCCCCGCAGCAATGGCAACGCCAAATCAGCGCCACCGCAACATTGTGTGAAGCTAAGCTCGAGCAGTGGCAAGCAAGCATCAAATCTCTTGCGGCTCTGCCCTACCAACGCTTGGTAGTACTAGGCAGCGGCGGTTTTGCCGGACTTGCCCGTGAAGCCTCTCTGAAATCATTGGAGCTGAGCGCAGGTAAGGTGATGACTACCTTCGACTCTTCTTTGGGGTTCCGCCATGGGCCTAAGTTCTCCATTAACCAGCAGGCACTTGTGATTCAACTGCTTTCCAGTAACAACTACACCCGTCAGTACGATTTGGATCTGTTGCATGAGATTCGTCGTGACAACCAAACGCTCGCGCACGTGGCGATCAGCGAATTTGCCATGAATGAAGACGATGTGTTTGAACTTGGTCAACTCGGATTGGGAGATCAATGGCTCTGTTTCCCATTCATCCTGTTCTGCCAAATGTTGGCGTTTGAAAAGTCACTCCTGTTGGGGTTAGGGCCGGATAACCCATGCCCGACAGGTGAAGTTAACCGTGTAGTGCAAGGTGTCACCATCTACCCATTCAATTACTCATTTAAAAAGGAATAAACCATGCCAAATATCGTTTTAAGTCGCATTGATGAGCGCCTTGTTCACGGACAAGTCGGTGTTCAATGGGTAGGTTTTGCCAACGCCAACATTATCGTCGTCGTCAACAACGAGGTAGCGGAAGATTTCATTCAACAGAATCTGATGGAAATGGTGCTTGCAGACGGTATCGCTATCCGATTTTGGACGGTGCAGAAAACCATCGACACCATTCATAAAGCCTCTGAACGTCAACGTATTCTATTGGTATGCCGCACGCCCAAAGACTTCCGCCAATTGGTGGAAGGTGGCGTACCAATTAGCAATATCAACGTAGGGAACATGCACTACGTGGAAGGTAAAAAACAAATCTCCAAAACGGTTTCAGTTGATTCTGAAGACCTGGCGGAATTTGCACAATTAAAAGCGCGAGGTGTGACCTGCACGATCCAAGGTGTGCCCACTGAAAGCGCAACAGATCTCTTTACTCTTATCTAAATATTAAGGACACCAATTATGGAAATAGGACTATTTCAGGCGTTGATGCTCGGCATTTTAGCCTTCTTGGCCGGCCTAGATTTATTTAACGGTCTCACCCACTTCCACCGTCCAGTTGTACTCGGTCCACTTGTCGGCCTAATTTTAGGCGACTTGCAAACCGGTATTTTGGTCGGCGGTACACTGGAGCTGATCTGGATGGGACTCGCGCCTCTTGCAGGTGCGCAACCGCCCAATGTAATCATAGGTACGATCGTCGGCACAGCTTTCGCTATCACAACCAAAGTAGAGCCAAATGTCGCGGTTGGTGTTGCGGTGCCGTTCGCGGTCGCGGTTCAGATGGGTATTACTCTACTCTTCTCGGCGATGTCAGCGGTGATGTCTAAGTGTGATGAATACGCGCAAGCTGCCGACACTGACGGTATCGAACGTATCAACTACACGGCTCTTGCAGTATTAGGGACGTTCTACTTCTTATGCGCATTTTTACCTATCTACCTTGGTGCAGAGCATGCTGGCAAAATCGTTGAAGTTCTGCCAAAAGACCTCATCGACGGTTTAGGCGTCGCAGGTGGCATCATGCCAGCAATTGGTTTTGCGGTACTGATGAAAATTATGATGAAGAACGCTTACATCCCTTACTTCATCCTTGGATTTGTCGCCGCTGCGTGGATACAGCTACCAATTCTGGCGATTGCCGCCGCAGCCACCGCAATGGCGATTATCGACTTTATGCGCAAATCAGAACCTACCCCAGCAATGACAGCATCAGTAGAGGATTTTGAAGATGGAATCTAATGTAAGTGTAAGTAATGAACTCGACCTCCGTGGCCAAAACGTTGATGTGCAACCAGCAGCTGGGGTATCTCAAGATGAATATGAGAACAAGGAGATTGGTGCGGAGTTAACCAAAGCCGACATCAACCGTATGGCATGGCGCTCACTCCTGTTACAAGCGTCTTTTAACTACGAACGTATGCAGGCAGCGGGTTGGCTATATGGTCTGATCCCAGCATTAAAAAAGATCCACACCAACAAGGCTGATCTATCTAAAGCGATGCAAGGTCACATGGGCTTCTTCAACACTCACCCATTTTTGGTGACATTCGTCATGGGCATCGTACTGGCGATGGAGCGTTCAAAGCAAAACATCAACAGTATTCAAAGTACCAAGATTGCCGTAGGTGCGCCAATGGGTGGTATCGGTGACGCCATGTTCTGGCTAACGCTATTGCCGATTTGTGGTGGTATCGGCGCAGACTTGGCGCTGCAAGGTTCCATTATGGGTGCGGTGTTCTTCTTCGTGTTGTTTAACGTGGTGCACTTTGGCTTGCGCTTCGGCCTTGCTCACTACGCCTACCGTATGGGTGTCGCGGCAATTCCGGTTATCAAAGCCAATACCAAGAAAGTCGGACACGCGGCTTCTATGGTCGGTATGACCGTGATTGGCGCGCTGGTTGCGACCTACGTTCGCCTGTCAACCACCGCTGAAATCACCGCAGGTGACGCCGTGGTGAAACTGCAGGGCGATGTTATCGATAAGTTGATGCCAGCGTTTTTACCACTGGTGTACACCCTTGCGATGTATGCCCTTGTTAAACGCGGTTGGAGCCCTCTCAAACTTATCGGTATCACGGTTGCGCTTGGTGTTGCTGGTCGCTTTATGGGCTTCCTATAACCCTTACTTCCACACGCAGTATTGGGGCTGTTAAGTCAGCCCCTATTGAGGATAGAAACATGATTGCAGTAATTCTTTCTGGTCACGGTGGGTTTGCATCGGGCATTGAGAAAGCGATTCACCAAGTGATTGGCGAACAGCAACAATTCATAGCGTTAGACTTTCCTGAAGAGTCCACCACGCAGCAACTTGAAGCGCAGATGCGCCAAGCGATCGAAAAGATCGACTCAGGCGAAGGTATTGTTGTTCTCACTGATTTGCTTGGTGGCTCGCCTTTTCGCACCGCGTCGCTACTCAGCCAAGAGCGTGCTGACATGCAAGTCGTGACGGGCACCAATCTGCAAATGGCAGCCGAAATGCTGCTAGAGCGCGACGAGCTCAAACTTATCGAATTTCGTGACCAAGCGATTGAATGTGGTCATCGCGGTATTACCTCACTCGCTGCTGAAATGGCGTTGAAAGACAAAGCAACCACAGCGGAAGAACATGATGGTATCTGATACTCACCACTACCGAGCCCAAAGCGTGTTGCACGGCGAGCATTGGTTAGACGACGCCGTGGTCACCACCGATACCGGTAGCCTTGAGGGCAGCACTCTGACGTTGCTCAATGCAGTCGCCAATATTCAGAACTGGCTCAATTTACCGCTTGAGCAAGCGTGGTTGATGGCTTCTTTAACTCCCGTGCAATCACTCAATTTACAACATCAACTCGGCACTCTGGAAGTGGGCAAGCGCGCTTCTATGGTGGCGATTTACTCAGATTTCTCAATTGCAAAGACTTGGGTTAACGGACGTCTAGTATTCGACCGCGACGCAGTATCCAGTCAGGAGGCTTTATGTATCTAATTTCTTCTCGTGAAATGCTTAAACGTGCTCAACAAGGCGGCTACGCTGTACCGGCATTTAATGTTCATAACCTTGAGACAGTGCAAGTCATCGTCGAAACCGCCTCTGAATTAGGTTCACCAGTCATCTTGGCTGGTACACCGGGAACGTACGACTACGCAGGCATCGACTACCTAGTTAGCATCTGTAAAGAAGCGGCACACAAACACTCCATCCCATTGGTGCTGCACCTTGACCACCATGAAGACCTGCAAGACATCCGCAATAAAGTCGAACACGGTATCCGCTCGGTGATGATTGATGGCTCTCACCATGCGTTCGAGCAGAACATCGACATCGTGCGCTCTGTGGTCGAATACTGCAGCCGATACGACGCCAGCGTTGAAGCTGAGTTAGGTCGCCTTGGTGGTCAGGAAGATGATCTGATCGTCGATAGCGCCGATGCTTTGATGACAGACCCAGCCTCTGCGGCTGAGTTCGTTCGCCGCACTGGTATTGATTCGCTAGCAGTCGCAATTGGTACCGCGCACGGTCTGTATAAAGCGGAACCTAGACTGGATTTTGCTCGCCTAGAGAAGATCCGCGCAGTGGTCGATATTCCATTGGTACTGCACGGTGCGTCAGGAGTGCCGGATGAGATGGTACGTCGCTGTATTGAGTTAGGTGTATGCAAAGTGAATGTGGCGACAGAGCTGAAAATCGCGTTTTCGAATGCTGTCAAACAGCACTTCTCTGAAAACCCCGATGCGAACGATCCACGTAAGTACATCACACCGGGTAAAGCGGCAATGAAACAGGTCGTGATGGATAAGATTTATATGTGTGGAAGTGAAGGAAAGTTATAACGTTTAAATGCCATTCCCCCTATAGATGGTATTTTAAGGAGTCTTAATCAGGCTCCTTTTTTTATAGACACTAGTTAGCCTGAGATCGGGATAATCAAAGCTAATCAGTACAGTTTTTTCGCGCCTAACGTCCTTAAAATCAACGTAATAGGCCAGACTTTTATCTTTTTGAGAATTTGTTCGATTCTTTCTAAAAATACGAGCACTGACTGACGGTTCTATATCATTGAGTGAAAAGTGAGAGTTAGCACTAAATATGTTGTTAATCGTGTGAATTTTCCATTTAAAGTTGCATGGGGCCAGAGAATTTTTACTGTTAGCTTTGCAGGTAGCTATTGAAATGGTCATATTCAACAGTTGGTTATGTGTTTTTTGTCATGTTTTTACCAAATTTGACATGGATTTTAATAAATTAATAACAAAAATTGACACCTGAGCAATGTCTCAATTTTATAAATACATTGCCCTGTTTTTTGGAGGCAGAACACAAAAAACACAAGGGTATTTTTTATTGTGGAATTATTTTGAACAAAATATGTCAATTGTCAGTAGTACAGAAAAATAGGGAGAAAAGGAATGCCGGATATTTATTGCTCAGCCTGTAGAAAGTCGACTCAACACAAAGTCATAATGAGACGTTGTGAGTCACAACCAGTTGAAACCCTGACTGGCAAAGTTTTGAGCTTTACACAGTTGATGGCGAAGTTTGTTTCTGGCGAACACTATTATGAGATGGAGCCTCAGTACTACTGTCGTCGTTGTAATCACCGAGCCATCGGTGAAGTGGTGCCACATCCGACCAGACAAACGTCTGCAATCATATAATTAAGTGGATGGCTATTGGTTAAAGTGCGCTGACCTTGAATAACTTTTGAACAGCGAAAGCAAGTGCATTTAGTGTTAGGGTTGGGTGACTTGGTTAAATGGTGATGTAGAGCTACTGGCTCGTCAAAACGTTTAAATTAAGTTTCAGCCTCTACCTTCTGTTCTTTGTCTATATAGGGCACAACACGTGCGTTTCAACTCTACTTTTTTTGTGCGTTGCTAATGTCCCGCGCAACAAGTGCTGTTTTCCCCAGCGTGAACATGTTGCCTCTCATCATTCTTCGTGCTTTTTCCTTCTGTCTGTATTAAGCGCTATTTTTTATCAATTATCGTAAATTAGTTTCAATGATGGTGGATACGCTATTTGTGCCTGCTTTTTATGCGCAGCTAATACAAAAATAAAGCTGGTTTCACACGTTGTTCATTTGTCAGTTTGCAAATAGGCCACTAATGATTATTGTGAGTCTCCATATGGTATGACTAGGGTGTGGTTGATGAGTTATCAATTGGACAGGATTGACTTACATATTTTGAGAGTACTTCATTCACGAGGCCGAATTCCAGTTGTTGAACTAGCAAAGCAGATAAATTTAACAACGTCGCCTTGTTCTGATCGAGTGAAGAGATTAGAGAAAGAGGGCTACATCAATGGCTATCATGCAGAACTTAATGCGGAAAAGTTGGGTCTGGATGTACAAGTATTCATTCACATTCGCCTGGATCAAACCAGCTTTTCGATATTTGAGAAGTTTGCTAAGGCAGTTGAGTTAATGCCAGAAATCGAGGAATGCTATTCACTCTCTGGTGACTTCGATACCATGATAAAAGTTCGCGTCAAAAGCATGAAAGCGTATCAAGAATTTATGTCGAGTAAACTTGGTACTCTACCAGGCGTGATTCAGACACGCAGTGAAGTGGTGATTGAAGAACATAAAACCGGATTTGGTGTGAACCCTGAGTTGCTGGGTTAAGCTCACTCTGCTGCTGTTAAAAAGGAGCCGTTTGGCTAATGCCAGTCACTTAAGGATTCCTATAAGGTCATTCCAGCGGGCCTTAGCGAGACTAGGAATCTAATATCAGCGCGCTGAGAGTAGAGAGAAGCATCTTTGATAACAAAGTACTCGGATAGAAGATCCTGAATCACGCTCCTTCGTCGCGGTTCAGGATGACGGTTGACTGGGGTAGTCTTATTCCGTGGCGATAAAAAAGGAGCTATATAGCTCCTTTGTTGATATCGCACGAAATAACAGCTGGTTAGCTACTGATTAAGGTCGTCAGAACACCAATTAAACCGCCAAATACACCGCCCCAGACGACAAGCCAACCTAAGTGTTCTTTAATCATTTTCTGCACCATTTCTTTCACTAATGCAGGGGTCAGTTCGCTGAGTCGTTGATCGATAATGCTTTCAATGTTTAGCTTGATTTCTTCCATCATCGCGGGCGATTCAAACTGTTCTTTCAGGGCTTCTTTTACCGAGTCGCTTTGACTTAGTTCAACTAAGGATGCTTGCATTTTCTCGACAAAAGGTTGTTTCATCGGCTGAAGTGCCTCTGCGCCGCCAAACATAGCCAGCATGCCACCAAACTGAGATCCTTCGATTACTTCCACCAAAGAATCAAAAGCAGGATTGAAATCTACCTTGTTAATCACAGGTTGAAGGTTAATGCTTGCCCCCCCCGCCATCTCTTTGTTTAAGAATCGGTCGATATTGGCTTCAGTAAAGAATTGTTCCATCATCAGGTTCTTGATCGCGAGTTTGAACTCTTCAAATCGTGCTGGAATGACACCAGAGCCGTATAACCCGGGTACTCTTTCAAATAGCATGTGAATGGCAAGCCAGTTGGTGATAGCGCCGGAGAAGGCGAACAAACCTGCATACCAAAGATAGTTGTTTTGAAGTTGATGGCCAGCACCCATCAATATGATTGCGAGGACATTGGTTAACAAACTTTTGTTCATAGTGACCAGTAATGTATGAAATTAGCAGTGAATTAAGTGGCGTGATTTTATACCCAAATAACCACGAGATGCTAGGCTCCACGTGAACGTCTTGGTTCATCGGTGTGGAAGCGATTTGAAAAACGCGTCGTTCTGAATCAAAAATCGCTAGATTACGCGCGTACGCAACAAGTTGAAAATACCTTAATCTGCCCTTTAATTTACTGAATTAAAATTCAGATATGTAGGTTTTTTATTGTCATCCCTCAATGTGTAATTTCTCCTGTTTAAAGCAATCTCAATACTGAATCGTGTATATTTTTAAGCTAACTCGGTGTAATTGACTATAATTTGAGTTCATAACGCTGATTTTTTTCGATTTGTAACCCGTATAACATAAAATTTTGAGCTTGTAAGGTGGCGCGAAATATTACTGACATTTTGTGGTTAAGCAGTAAATTTTCCTTTTGTCGAGATGAAATAATCGTGAAAACAGTAAAACCTTACTTAACAATGTATTTACAATCTCCTCATTCTAGTGATAAGGAATGTATCGGATGCTATTACACGAATCAGTACCCCAATTTGCTAATGGGAATGAAGAAAGCACACAAAGTGCTCTGCGCCATACCGCAAACTGCGTAGTGATGGTGCCACCTAAAGAATTTCGATTTAACGAAGAAACCGCGCGAGATAATGAGTTTCAAAATCAGGTGTCACTCAGCCAGAAAGAAGTGTCACAAAAAACGATGGCTGAATTTGCTGCAATGGTAGCAACGTTGCGTCAGGAAGGTGTTCAGGTTGTGGAGTTTGATTATCCTCTGTCCGATGTTGCGACACCTGATGCGGTATTCCCAAATAACTGGTTTAGTACAACCTGTGACGGGACTTTATATACATTCCCTATGGCTTGTGAAAATCGCCAGAAAGAAGTTCGTCCTGACGCTTTGGTTGCTGCTCTAGCGCAAGCGGGTCGAGAAGTGCACCAGCAAGCCAGCTTAACGGAATACGTTCATGATGAAGCGTATTTGGAAAGTACTGGCGTGATGATTTTTGATCATTTTAACAAAACTGTGTATGCGGCACTTTCTCAGCGCTGTGACCGCTTAGTTTTGGAAGATTATGCAAGTCGTATTGGCTACGATCGTGTGATTTCATTCCAAACACGTTTGCCTTCTGGCTTGCCGATCTACCACACCAATGTGATGATGGCGGTGGGGGAACAGTTTTGTGTAATCTGTGATGAAGTGATCCCAGAGTTTGAGCGACGCTTCGTATTGAAATCACTGGCTAAAGACAAACAAGTGCTCTCAATTTCGGTTGAGCAGATGAATCAGTTTTGCGGCAACATCCTTCAACTGGAAACCGTGAACGGTGACAAAGTGATTGCGATGTCTCAATCGGCATACCATGCATTTTCGCCAGCGCAAATAAACCAGTTGGCGACGCACGGTAAATTACTGCCGTTTGATGTGTCTACTATAGAATCTATCGGCGGTGGTTCGGTTCGCTGTATGTTGGGTGAAGTTTTCTTGCCAAACCGAGCATCTAGACTGTAAGTACTTACTATTGCTATAGGTAAGAAATAAAAGGCTAGCTTTGCAAGCTAGCCTTTTTAGTACATTAATATAATGACTTTTTGCTTAGAACTGGTAAGCCGCTGAAAGCTTGAAGTTACGTCCTGGCTCGTAGTCCGTACGACCAAAATCATGAGAAGCATGAGATGAATAGTGTTCATTGAACATGTTCTCAACCGCAGCAGTAATGCTTAGGTCTTGCAACGTATTTGGAACCCATCGAACGTTGATATCGTGTACATCGTAGCCGTCTTTCGCTGAGTCTTCTTCGACGTCTTTGCTTAAGTCCAGTGCCCATTGGCTTGTCCAGTTTACAGACACACCCACATCAGCGATGTCATATCCAATGTTTAATGAGATGCTATCACCGACTTCGTCATCCAGAGACTGGCCAACAACGTAGCTACTGCTGCTATTCACGTTTACGAACTCTGAGTCAGAGTGAGAGTAAGTCACACGGCCGCTCACGTCACCCTTACGCACGTTGAAAACAGATTCGAAACCTTGGATTTCAACATCACCTTCGTTGCTGTAAGTCGCCGCTTTTGCTGTCATTGTATCGTCGATGTAGTCGTCAATGTGAGTTTCAAATGCGGTGAAAGAGAAACCCAGAGTATCGAGTCCCAACACGTGTCGTGATTCGTAGGCAATGGCGGCTTCGTAGTTCACACCCGTTTCCGCTTTTAAATCAGAGTTGTAGCTAGAACCGGATGAAATATAAGAACCAGTTAAGCCTGGACCTTTAAACAGTTCTGTTGCTGCTGCGCGCAAAGTCCAGTTTTCAGTCAGTGCATATTGTGTCGACAGGGCAAACGTGAAGTCTTTAAACGTTTTGTCTGATGCTGCCATATCGACTTTGTAATGGTTATAGCGGGCTCCCGGTGTGACAAACCATGCATCAGTCAACGCGATCTCATCTTCAACATAAAGTGCAAATGAGTCCGCGGTTTCTTTACTGTCAGAAACAGTAGTACCGTTAGTCACTTTTTTGGCTTCTTGCATTGTGCCTTCTGCACCATATCTTGCTGTGTGCTCAATGCCCGCCGTTTCTAGCATGGTCTCAGCCAGAACTTTAGCGCCATAAACTTGAGTATTACCTTCACCAACATCACTTGTGCTTGGGTTTTTATTCTGGTAATTCATTTCATTGAAGTATACGTTTGAGCGAACATCGGTGTTGCTCAGCGCTAGCTCATGAACCAGAGCGATGGTTTCACGTGTGTATTCAATCGGTCTGATGAAGTTTGAGTGATCGTAGGAGTTACCCATATTGGATTTTAACGTGTAATCACCCGCATCTTTATAGTAATCGTAGCTAAGTTCCAGACGGTTGATGTCGTTGGCATCCCAGCCAAACTTCACAAAGTAGTTTTCAGTTTTACCTTCTTCGCCGACTTGTTTCTCACCATCACCATCTTCTGGATTGTTACGGTCGATAACGCTGTAGTAGGCAAGTGCATCAACGGTGTCTGTCAGTTGTGCGTAGCCTGTGCCTGAGTACTGGTAATAATCATTCGAGGCATAGCCACCATTTACTCGGAAACCAGCTTCTTCACCAGCGCGAAGCAAATCTTTTGCGTCTTTGGTCTCAAAAGCAACACCGCCGCCTAGACCACTATTTAGTACAGAGTTTGTACCCACTTGTATATCTACAGCTTTGATGATGTCCGGGTTGATCAGCAGATTGCCAACATGGTGGAAGACATTGTTTGCCTGGCTTGCACCATCAATCGTGATATCAAGATCCAATTCACTAACACCACGAATGTTGATGCTTTGGTTCAGCGAATGGGTACCGCCCACGTCAACACCGGCCTGATCACGCAGGAGGTCACTTAAGTGGTCGGCTTGTTTCATAGAGATATCATCACTGAGTAGTGAGGTTGAGTCGCCGATGGAGGTACCCCACACGCTGAGAACCTCTGCGGTATCGGTGTTCTCTGCTGTGGTTCGCTCTTCCGCATAGGCGACAGAAGTAAAGGCGGCGGCTGTGCCAATAAGCAAAGCGATAGGGGTTAATTTAAATGGGGGAGCGTACATCATCATCCCTTCTAGATGTTATTGTAAATAAGAGTGATTTGTATTTTATATACGAAACAACATACGTCTATAAAAAAGCCATTACATTTGTGCATCATAGGTATTTAAAAGATGAATGTGTTCAGTGTTGACAATGACGTACCGCCATTAGAACTGCGGGTTATGAACGATCAGGTGAGGGGAGGGGGGTAACTTATGGTCTTAAAAGGAACATGCTTTTATTATTGCATGCCAACTTATTGGTTTTAGAGCGAAAAAGCCAGCAGATAGAGGCCTGCTGGCAAAGTCTTTGGGCTTCTTTTTTCTTATTCCACAACTTCTGGAGGTTAACCTTGTTTGCGAATTAGGTAGTCAAACGCACCTAAGCTTGCTTTTGCCCCTTCACCCATCGCGATGATGATCTGTTTGTAAGGTACGGTTGTTGCGTCACCCGCAGCGAATACACCTTCTAAGCTAGTTTCACCATGACTACCAACTTCGATCTCACCACGTGGAGATAAGTTCACATCTGAATCTTTCAGCCACTCAGTGTTTGGAACCAGACCGATTTGGACGAAGATACCTGATAGCTCCAGTTCTTTGATTGCATCTGTGTTACGGTCTTTGTATTTAAGGCCAGTTACGCGTTTGCCATCACCAACTACCTCAGTTGTTTGTGCCATGGTAATGATGTCGACGTTTGGTAGTGAGTTTGCTTTGTTGATCAGTACTTGGTCAGCACGTAAAACATCCGCAAATTCAAGAACCGTTACATGTTCCACGATACCAGCAAGGTCAATGGCCGCTTCGATGCCTGAGTTACCACCGCCGATAACGGCCGTCTTTTTACCTTTGAATAGCGGGCCGTCACAGTGAGGGCAGTATGCTACACCTTTATTACGGTACTCTTGCTCACCAGGGACATTCATTTCACGCCAGCGAGCGCCTGGACTCAGAATAACACTCTGACTCTTAAGCGTTGCGCCACTTTCTAACTGAATGTGGATGAGACCATCTTCAGTATGTGCTGCGCCCATTAGCTTGTTAGCTTGTTGCTCTGTGACAACGTCAACATCGTACTCTTTCAAGTGCTCGCCAAGATCAGCCGCCAGCTTCGGACCTTCGGTACGCTTAACCGATACAAAGTTTTCGATCGCCATGGTATCCATAACCTGACCACCAAAACGTTTAGCCACCACACCAGTGCGGATGCCTTTGCGTGCTGCGTAAAGTGCCGCTGCACTACCACCAGGACCACCACCTACAACGAGTACGTCGTACGGTTCTTTTTCACCCAGCGCTTTTACCGCTTTCTCGCTCGCGCTGTCGTCGACTTTGTTAAGGATTTCTGTCAGAGACATGCGGCCTTGGCCGAAGAGCTCACCGTTAACAAATACGCTTGGTACTGCCATGATATCGCGCTGCTTCACTTCGTTTTGGAACAAGGCACCATCGATCATGGTTGCTTTCACTTTCGGGTTAATCGCAGCCATCATGTTGAACGCCTGAACAACATCAGGGCAGTTCTGGCAAGATAGAGAAATAAAGATTTCTACATCGAGATCCTTGTCTAGCGCAGCGATTTGTTCAATCACTTCTGGCTCTAGCTTAATTGGATGGCCGCCAGAATGAAGCAGAGCAAGGACTAATGACGTAAATTCATGACCCATAGGCAGGCCAGCAAAACGAAGTGCTGTTCCTTTAGTTGGGTTGGTTACCGTCATCACTGGTTTACGGTCACTTGCAGCGTCGTCACGAACCACAGAAATATGCTCGCTCATTTCCGCAATTTGATTGGCTAGAGACAAAATATCGTTTGCCGCTTTGCTTTCATCTAGGCTAACCACTAGACGTACGTCTTCTTTTACATTAGCCAGATATTGTTTGAGTTGTTGTTGGATCGCTTGGTCTAACATAGTTGTTATTACCTTTAAAAAACACAAGAGTGGTTACTCTGGATAAAAACATGAGGAGAGAGCAAACCGGTAAGAAGGTCGTCAAGGTATCTAACCCGGATTGCTCTCTTTAATTAGGTCTTAATTCGAAACGTAGTTGGTTAATCTAAAATTAGATTTTGCCTACTAGGTCTAGAGACGGTGCTAGTGTTTCTTCGCCTTCCTTCCATTTGGCTGGACAAACTTCGCCTGGGTGTGCCGCGACGTACTGAGCCGCTTTCACTTTGCGTAGTAGGTCTTCTGCGTCACGACCGATGCCTTCTGCAGTGATTTCCATCGCCTGGATAGTACCTTCTGGGTCGATTAGGAATGTCGCACGGTCTGCAAGGCCTTGACCCTCACGCATCACACCGAAGTTGTTTGTGATGTTGCCAGTTTGGTCGCCAAGCATGTAGTAGTTGATTTTGCCGATAGTCTCAGAACTGTCGTGCCATGCTTTGTGAGTGAAGTGAGTGTCAGTTGATACTGAGTAAACTTCAACGCCACGGCTTTGTAGTTCTGCGTAGTGGTCTGCTAAGTCACCTAGCTCGGTCGGACAAACGAACGTAAAGTCAGCTGGGTAGAAGAAGAATACCGCCCACTTACCTAGAACATCCTGCTCTGTTACTTGTACGAATTCGCCTTCTTTAAACGCTGTAGCTGTAAATGGTTTGATTTTAGTATTGATCATTGCTTTACTTTCCTTTCGGTTATTTTGGATTAGCAAATCTTGCTGTCGGAAAGTATATTCGCATCTGAGTTAGGTTAAATAAAATTGCTTATAGCTATCTTATTGATAGCTGATTCCTATTTTCCCAAATAGAAAAAACCTATTAAGACTCTTCTGTGCTGACTATTTTTGGGGTTTTATTTTTCACCCGTCTCGTGTCTGTTTGACAACATACAACGACAGGCTCAATATCCTGTCAGCTCCATATAGCCTGTTCCTGAATGAGACCCGTTAATGATCACCGGACCTTCCCAATAGGTTACAGACAGCGGCATTTGTGCTTTTGGATTGAGTGCCGAAATAGTGATTTCAACTTGCTGAGTGGGGATCGCAAGCTGCCACTCGGTCGGATAATCGCGCCCTTGAATGGTCGTTTGTTTGGTCGCTTTTAGGCGGATGTCGTTTTGTGGAATCGCCGTTCCGCTGCCATCTTTCTGCATCAGTTTTGCGTGCGAGTAACTGGCCAGTCCTGTTTTTAAATCGCGAAGCTGGAACACGACCAAGCTTGTTTCTTCAGACAGCCTTAGCGCAAACCAATCCCAACCTTGCTGTGATGCGAGCAAGTACTGTGAGCTCCACTCTCTGTCGATCCAACCTTTACCTGAGACTTGGTGAGTTTCACCATCAATGGTGATTTCTCCTTGTACTTCAATAAAGGGCTGACTGTAGTAATGCGATGCGGCCTGACCGTCGGCACTTTTGGTGCTGTATCCTTGCTCGCCTTGTTTTTGATAGGGCGCGTTGCTGTTTAGTGTGAGTGAGTAACCAAATTGCTTGGAATGGGTCTTTAATGTTGCAGGAAACAAGTCACTGGTTGATGATCTCCACTGCCAATCATCGAGATAAACACGAAATGGTGAGGTATCCACTCCAGCTAGCTCGCTGTGATCCCGTGACCACATTTCATCGGCGTAATGTTTGTCTTTGGTCGTAATAGCACTGTGCGCCATGTAAATTTGATGGCTTTGCCATACCGCTTTTTTTTCTGCTGGTTCGTGTTTCTGTGGTACCGAAGCGAAACGAAATTGCGTCCATTGCACACCGAGTGGATTGCCCCTTTCGTCGGTTAAGTTTGCCGTTAAGTACCACCATTCATGACGAAAATCGAGATGCGCTTGATGATCGGCAGGGAAGGTGATCTCCACGCCTTTTACCACGGGAGTGAACGACTCGGTTTCGGCTGGTGCTTCACTTCCTCCTAATAACGCGCCTACATTTTGTTGCTGGGATTCTTCACAGCCGATAAGAGACAAGCAACCAAGAGCTAGCGCGACATGTTTTACGATGTGATTCATCACAGTACCTCACTTTGTAAGCTGGATACCACAGGTTTACTCACTAAGCGCCACAGCGGGATTAAAGTCGCAATCACCGCGGCTAAAATGGTGATAACACAGATACTGAATGCATCACTCCAACTCCATAGGTAGTTCAGGCTCCAGCCGAAAGCGCGCAAGGTGACGATGTCAGTGAGTAAATAGCCGACCAGCGCGCCAAGTGGCAAAGCGATGACTAGGGTGAAGCTGACCAAAGCGACAATTTGTCCAACCACCATAACCATCAATTTTTGACGACTCACGCCAAGCGCATACAAGCGTGCAATGGCGGCTTTGCGCGCATCAAGCAACATAAAGCAAGCGCTGAACAAACCAATTACTGCCACTAATAAGGTTACGCCATTGAGCGCACGTGTGATGGCAAAAGTTTGCGAGAAGATATCTAATGCGACCGATTTAATTTTCGCCTGATCGTAGAGCTGACTTGAATGCAGGCTGAACTCCTTTTGTAATTGTTCATACATGGTTTTTTTGTCGCCGGAGACTTTGATACCAAGACTAATCGGTAAGTCAGTAAAACCGCTCTCTTGCCACAATGTCGGCGCGAGTAAGACTTCACCATTGGGTGCGCCGTAATCATAGAAAATGGCTCCGACGATCAGCGTCTTGTCTTGCAACGCGTCGAGCTTCAGTTTACTACCCAGGGGTAAACCAAGTTTTACGGCGGTTGGCTCGCTGATCGCAGCCACCTCTCCCTGGTAGAAGCGCGGCCAGAACTCAGCAACACGAGACTTAAACACCATGGTTTGCTCTAAGGTGTCTTTGTCTTTGGTTCCAAGCCGGATAGGTAAGCCGTGCAAGCTATCATCGACATAGTACTGCTTATAGACCTTCTCAACGTTGTCGAACTGTTCCAGCGCATGCTCAACCTTCGCAATTTCACCCTGTGATGGACTGACGTAAATATCCGCATGTAGCCTTTGTTCGAGCCATTGCTTTAAAGTGGATTCAAAGCTGCCGACCAAGTTGTTCATGCCGATATTAGCGGTCACGGCGAGTAGCAACGCCATCATGGCAAGGGATAGCGGAGAAATCAGCTCACGCAGTTCAGCAAACAGATATTGTACCAAGCCAGATGTAGTTCGTTGTTCGCTCCAATTCGCTAATACGCTGAGCGTTTTCGGTAAATACAGAGGGATTGAAACCACCAACAAACCAAGCCATGCCATGGTGAAGCGATGATGTTCACTTAGCCATAACCCCGCCACTGATAGCACGGTAAGCACTATGCCGATAAGGAACAGCTTATTCTGGTTGGACGTTTCTGGTGCTTGATAAAGGCCACCATGAGAAGAGAGTGGCTGATGGACTCGCTGTTTAAAGTGCTGCCAACACGCGAGCAAAGTCGCAGCTAAAGTCAGCAACAGCGCCTGAGCCCACCATTGCCACTGCCAAGTGCCGGGGAGTAGAGTGGCACCATAAAGTTGCTCAAGCGTAAGTGCAACCGTTGGAAGTAACCAATGGCTCAATTGCATACCGAGGACAAAGCCAAGCGACGCGCCGAACGCCACCAAAATCATCAACTCAACTAACAGCGCAGCGAATACGATTTTCGGTTCAACACCAGCTTGCTGGATTTGCACTAGCAGGCGATTACGTTTGAGTAAGCTGTATTTCACGCCGTTATACGTGATAAACAGGCCGACTAGAAACGCCAACAAACTCATCGCAGTAAGGTTAAGGTGGAAGCTGTCCGTTAGCGAGCCAAGATCGGTGCTTTGGCTGTTGGCAACCCATTGTCCTTGTTCTCCGACTATGCTTTGCCATTTGGTAATATCATTGCTTTCAGTACCGAAAACGGCGATATAGCTCAGTTGTCCTGATTTGTTGAGTAACTGCTGGGCGAAGCCAATATCCATCAACATCCGGCTTCCCAATTGCCACTCATCCGGCAGCACAACCACGTTGGTTTTGACGTCATCCAGAATTATGACATTCACGTTACCTAGGTTTTGGTGTTGGGATTGACTCATCATCACAATGGGTTCGCCCGCCAACAGCTGAGGCAGTGGCAATGCGTTATCAAATAGGGAAACATGGTGTTCGTTACTAGAGTCGGAGGAATGACGTGTTCCAGAGGTGATCGCCGCAATGAGTTCACTTCCTTGTACTGACCACCGACGGCCTTGTTCATCCCTGACTCGACCTTCAATCACAGGCAATGAGTCACTTAATCCCTGCTGCCGTAGTGAGAAGTAGAGTGATTCGGGCAAATATCGTTGACCCGCTGGTGGAACAATCAAGTTTTGTGCTTGAGCACTCAACTGCTCAGTGGATTCTGCATAGCTGCGCTTGGCGTTGAGATTGATGGCTTGCACGGCGACAAATAACGTCACGGCTAGCACGATACCAATCAGAATAGCGGCCGCTTGCAGTGGCGCCTGCCGATAGTGAGCGGCAAACAGATGAAGTGCGAGCTTGGTGTGTATGAACCTAGTTTGCTTCATAGCGTGGCTTGTGGTTTTGTTGCTCAACGGCAAGGTGACCATTCTTCAAGTGTAACTTAGTCTGCATAAAGCCAGCACATTCAGGGCTGTGAGTCACTAATATCACTGCGTTTTCACCTTGATTAGTAATTTCACTCAGCAGCTTCATGACCTCTAAGCCGGCTTTTTGATCGAGATTACCGGTAGGCTCGTCAGCAAGTAAAAGTTTAGGTTTGTGGGCTAACGCTCGGGCTATCGCGACACGCTGCTGTTGACCACCAGAAAGTAAAGAGACATGCCTGTCGAGTAGTTCACTGATGCCTAAAGATTCCACCAAATAGTCACACCATTCATTCCATTTTAGTTGGTTCATATGCAGTGGGAAGGCAATGTTTTGTTTGACGTTAAGTGGGGTTAACAGGTTGAACTGTTGGAAGACGACGCCAAGTTTTTGGTATCGAAAACGGCTCCATTGTGGGTCTTTCCAAGCGGCGGTGTTTTCTCCATTCAGCCACAATTCACCAGCTGATAGAGGTTCAAAGCCCGCAATGATATTGAGTAAGGTACTTTTACCGCTGCCACTGGCCCCCGTTAATGCCACGCTTGCGCCGTTTGTCAAACTGAAGTCGACATCTTGCAGCACACGATGTGTCTCTTTGCCATCAACAAAGTTTTTATTGGCACTTTTGAGTGTGACAAGTGGGCTTTCCATTTCCTCTCCCTTTAATCCAACAAGTTGTGTCGTTTCTTTTAGCGGTTTGTATCTATAAGATTTTAGGCAACAAACAGAAAAAGATATCGACTTCCTGACAACTTGTACTCAAAAGAGAAGGGAATGGATGAGTGGCTTGGAGAGAGAGCAGGCACAAAAAAGCTCGAGCAAGGCTCGAGCTTTTACATCGGATTCAGCATCAAAGCTTACACGTAGTACGCTTCAACTTCGCCTTTCAGTTTGATCAGCATTGGGTTACCGAAACGGTCTTTCGCTTTTGGAGACGCGATTTTTACCCAGCCTTCGCTCACGCAGTACTCTTCGACGTCAGTACGCTCTTTGCCGTTAAAACGGATACCGATTTGGTGATCAAAGCACTCTTTGACAAAGAATGGGCTACGTGGGTTGCCGGCAAGGCGATCTGGTAGAGCTGGTTTAGTAGTGTCGTTCATTTTTTGACCTGGGTTTCGTAAGGAAAGTGCGTCATTGTAGTCAGTGTCTGCGTCGTGTTCAAGGTAACGTTACTCTCATGCATGGATGATTGTTTTCCATTTGGTTGTGTTGCTGTTATCAGACCGTATTTCATTAGCCCTAGCGTGTTTTATCGCTATCCTCTACATAAACAGATTGGCTGAAGGCATGCACAAAACCGCTATCACCATGTATCTATGAGATTCCTAACAGCCAGACTGCTGATTCCTAAGTAATATCCGTGTCATCGTGAAAAATGCGCGTGATTACACCGAAATTGAGGGTGACCCACTTTGGGACCCCAACCGTCACACACGCATTAAACGCCTCATCTGGAAAGACGGTTTTCCACTCTTTGGCGAAGCGATCTAATCCTATTATCTCAGTACCTGCGTTTTGCAGGTACTGTGTTTTTGCAAGGAGCCCCTATGCCCAACAGCATAATCTCACCCGACTCAATCAAATCCGCAATCGAACGCGATCTTTTCATCGACGGCGAGCCTGCCAAGGTTCATATCTTACGTAATCATCACGGCATGATGGCCACCTTTATGGACATTGGTGCAACGTGGCTAAGTTGTCAGCTTCCAACTTCATCCTGCCCACGAGAAGTGTTGCTCGGTATGACATCACTGCGCGATTATCAGTCTCACTTGGCGTTTTTAGGTGCAACCATTGGTCGCTTCGCCAACCGCATCGCCAATGGGCAGTTCAGCTTAAACGGACAAACCTATTCCATTACTCGCAACAACAATGGCAACAGCCTCCACGGCGGTGTTGAAGGTTTTGATAAACGCCGTTGGTTGGTGAAAGACAAAAGTGACGCACACATTACTTACTGTTTGATGTCTCCCGACGGTGATCAAGGTTTCCCGGGCAACCTGACTGCTGAAGTCGCTTATACGCTGACAGAAAACAACCAGTTATGTATTGAATACTCAGCGCTCTGTGACCAGAACTGCCCGATCAATCTGACTAACCACGCCTACTTTAACCTTGATGGCGCGGAGTCGGGCCACACCATTCTTGATCATGAGCTGCAACTTCTTGCCAACGAATATCTGCCGACTGACGACCAGCTTATCCCAACTGGTGAGCTAAAAACGGTCCAAGGGAGCAGTTTTGATTTTACTAGCGCTCAGGTAATCGGTGACCGCTTGCTCCAAGACGAAGATCAGAAGCTAGCCAAAGGCTATGATCACGCTTTTACCTTGCCTGAAGAATTAACGGATGGCGTCAGCACTATCGCTCGCCTAACCAGCTCAGACAAGCTGGTGGAGATGTCTGTGTTTACCGATAAACCTGCGATTCAGTTTTACAGTGGCAACTTCTTGGCAGGAACGCCTTCTCGCAATGGGGAGTATCGCGATTATCAAGGTCTGGCGCTTGAGACCCAATTTTTACCAGATTGCCCAAACCACCCAGAATGGCCAGAGGCGAACAAACGCTTTATTACTCAAAAGTCGTTCTACCAGCATCAAACCAGTTACCAGTTTAGCTTTCAATAATCTGAAATGATTCGGGCAGAAGAGAATCCTGCCCGACATGTATACCCAAGCATCTTGAGGTGACTTGGGTTATAGTTACATCACTTTCTCACGATAGAGTTTCGGGCTCAGTCCCGCTTTGTTCTTAAACACACGCGAAAAATAGAGTGGGTCAGAATAGCCAATCAGGCGAGAGATCTGGTTTATCGAGTAGTTCGACGTCACCAACAACTGTTTTGCTCGGCTGATTCGTTGGTCATCACGCCATTGGATGATCGTCATACCGACTTCATCACGGAATAAATGCCCTAATCGAGAAGGCGACAAACAAACCAGATCGGCCAATGTTTCATTGCTGAAATCTTCATTGAGGTGTTTGGCCATGTAGTTCAATACGTTGGTGATTCGCGGGTCAACGAGTTTCTTGATCAAGTTTGGCTGATTCATTTTGCAGCGAATCAACAATTGCTCGAGCAAGTTGAGCGTCAATTCATCGCTGTATGGTTCGTCCTTTTTACTCAGATCTTCAATCTGCTTAAACAGCTGGTCGAGCTTTTCCTGAGCATCGATCTCGACACCTTTGGTGATAAACACGCCGTTGATGCAGTTTTCCCATTTAAGACGGTTTATCCAGTAGGCGCGAGGGCGAAAATAGATCCAGCGGTGATGCCAGTCTTCAGCCTCTTCTGAGCGATGGTAGTAGTGTGGTACACCAGTAGGAAAGAGTAGTAAATCGCCTTCATTGACCGTAAAGGATTCCTTACCGCGGAACACGGTACCCTGTCCCTTGACCGTCAAGTTGATGATAAAGCCCTTCATTCCATTCGGCCGGTCTATCACAAAGTCTAGATCGTTGCCTTTTGAGATTGGCGTTAAGCCTGCAACTAAATGAGCATTGAAGTCATATCCAGGTTTCAATGGATCGTTTTGCATTCTCTTTTCCGTATAACAGCATTAATAAGTGCCGCAAAAACGCGCGGCGAAAAATAAACCAGAGTGGGAAGCGTTGTTTAAGTCGTTGTTTTAACGCTCACCATGATTATCGGTTGTCGTCATTATGTTTTTGCGAGTGCAGAGGCCTAATTCGACATATCACATCGTTACACTACAACTCGCCATGCTAAGCATAGATAGTTCAGTATAGTTGTCACAGATCACACTGCTATCATTGTTCCTTTCGCATGCGCACAGCTCACCAATTCTACTCGATTACTTTGCGCAGTAAAAAAATAGGTAATGAAAACGAGAAGTAGGGAATTATTCAAGCAAGTAGGGAGGATGGCATGATGTTCGGGAAGTCGGATATTAGAAATATAGCAAAACGCCTATTCAACTGACCCCCTCAGCCGAATAGGCGCTTGCGTGTTTTTAGATACCGCTGCTAAAACGGTAGAACAGACTGTTGTGTTTCAGCTCTGTTTTGAAGTCGCGAATGGTGGTGTTTTTGTCAATCACAACCAGCTCGATACCTGCAAATTCAGCGAAGTCTTCTAACATATCTAAGGTGACGTTTTGTGTGTATACGCTGTGGTGCGCACCACCTGCATGAATCCATGAAGTTGCCGACACTTCTAGGTTTGGTTGCGGCTCCCATAGCGCGTGTGCCACTGGCAAGTTTGGTAGATCGGATGGTGGTGTCACGGTATCAATTTCATTCACCAACAAGCGGAAGCGGTTACCCAAATCAATCAAGGTTGCTACGAGTGCTGGGCCAGATTTCGCACTGAAAATAGCACGTGCGACATCGTCAGTTTTACCGATGGTATGGCGATGAATCTCAATCGATGGTTTTTCAGCAGCGATAGTCGGACATACTTCCAACATGTGCGCGCCCAGTACCTGGCCTTCACCCGTTAGGTTGTAGGTGTAGTCTTCCATGAAAGACGTGCCGCCTGGTAGACCTTGCCCCATGGTTTTGATGATGCGTGTCAGTGCTGCGGTTTTCCAGTCGCCTTCACCACCGTAACCGTAGCCTTTTTCCATTAAGCGTTGTGTTGCCAGGCCTGGCAGGTTAGTTAACCCAGTTAGGTTTTCAAACGTGTTTACAAACGCCATGCAGCCACGCTCTTGCAGGAAGGTTTCCATACCGAGTTCAAGACGGGCTTCGTTCTTAAGAATTTCCAGTTGCTCTGGTGTTTCAAAGATCTCAGGTGCGATTCGATACGTTGAGCGGTACTCTTCCAGCAGGGCATTGATTGCACTGTCTTCTACTTGATTGACGACTTCAGTTAGTTCACCTAAACCGTAAGCGTGCACTTCAAAACCGAACTCGATTTGTGCGCTTACTTTGTTCCCTTCAGTTACGGCCACTTGGCGCATGTTATCGCCAAAGCGCGCCACACGTAACGTGTGGCTCTCGTGCCAACCAATGGCAGCACGGCACCAATGGTCAAGTTGCTTGCGCACTGACGCTTTCTGCCAGTGGCCAACGATAACGCGGCGATCCAAACCAAGGCGTGTACCGATAAAGCCAAATTCGCGGTCACCGTGCGCACTTTGGTTCAGGTTCATGTAGTTCATGTCGATGCTTTCCCAAGGAAGCGCTTCGCTGAATTGGGTGTGCAGATGAACAAACGGCTTATTCAGTTGCTTAAGGCCCGAAATCCACATTTTGGCTGGCGAGAAAGTGTGCATCCAAAGCACCACACCGAGACAGTTTTCATCGTTATTGGCTTGTTGGCAAACGCTAAGGATTTCTTCTGGTGACTTCACTGTTTCTTTACACACAACAGGCACGCACACATCGTCGCTCTGGTTAAAGCCTGCAACGATCTCTTCGCTGTTTTTTGCCACTTGCTCCAATACTCTAGGACCGTATAGGTGCTGTGAACCGGTGATAAACCATACAGATTTGTTTGTTAAATCTTTCATAAGTGCCTCTGTTATTCTGTGTCGCATTGGTCGCCTCGCCAGTTGCCAGGCGACAATTGTTGGTTATTTTTGTCCGTAGTACGCGTCTTTACCGTGCTTGCGTAAGTAGTGTTTATCCAGCAAGGTCTGCGGGATTGGTAACGTGCTCGGGTTTATTGACAGTGTGCGGAACGCCATTTTTGCGACTTCTTCCACCACCACGGCGTTATGTACTGCGTTATGTGGGTCGGTTCCCCAAGTAAATGGCGCGTGCTCACGGACCAAGATGCCAGGAATTGCCATTGGGTCAGTTGCACCGATTGTCTCAACGATGACTTTGCCGGTATTCAGCTCGTAGTCGCTTTCAATCTCTTGTTGCGTTAAAGCGCGAGCACAAGGAATATGACCGTAGAAATAGTCCGCGTGCGTGGTACCGAATGCTGGAATTGCCGCGCCAGCTTGTGCCCATGACGTCGCATAAGAAGAGTGGGTATGGACGATGCCACCAATTGAAGGGAACTGACGGTAAAGCTCTAGGTGTGTCGCAGTATCTGAAGAAGGTTTCAGATCGCCTTCGACGATTTGGCCTTGCAAATCGACGACCACCATGTTTTCTGCGCTGAGATCGCTGTATTCGACGCCACTTGGCTTAATAACCACTAAGCCTGATGCGCGGTCAATGCCTGAAACATTGCCCCAGGTGAACGTCACGAGGTTGTGGCGCTGAAGGTCCATATTGGCTTGCCACACTTGATGGCGAAGGGTTTTCATGCGTTCAGCCAATGAATCGACTTCATTCCATGCTGTTTGTTCAGACATCTTCACGCTCCTGAGATTGATGGAACTCCGCCATTTGTTCCATGTGTTGACCTAGTTGACGATAAGTCGCGTATCGCTCTGCTCGTAGTGCTTGCACTTCTGGGTTCGGTGAATAAGTTTGACGTACAGGGCTTGCCATCACGTCTTGTGCGGCTTTGGTATCTGGGTAAACGCCTGCCGCGACTGCAGCAAATATCGCCGCACCTAATGCACAACATTGATCCGATTCAACCACGATGATTTCACGACCAATTACATCTGCACACATCTGCATCACGTAAGGAGATTTCTGAGCGATACCACCGATTGCGATTACGCGTTCAACTTTGACGTCTTGCTCAATGAAGCAATCTACAATCGCTTTGGCGCCGTGAGCGGTTGACTCAACCAGTGCTGAAAAAATGGCTGGTGAAGCACTGCCAAGGTTTAAGTCACAGATAGCGCCTTTTAATCGTTGGTTTGCGTATGGGGTGCGTCGGCCATTGAGCCAGTCCATTGCTACTGGCGTGTACTGGTCGATACCTTGTTGCTCTGCGGCTTGTGAAAGCATGGGTAATAAGTCAGACGCAATTTGTTCTGCTTTCGGTGCAAAGTCAGGGTTACTTTCTGCGTACGCCTGTAATGGCCACATTAGAACGTTCTTAAACCAAGCGTACATATCACCAAATGCAGATTGTCCGGCTTCTAGTGCGAGTAACTCTGGCATCGCACTGCCTTCAACCTGGCCACAAATGCCGTGAATGGTGCGATCGCTAACCTGATCCGATTCAACCATCAGAATGTCACACGTTGAGGTACCAATTACTTTAACCAAATCATTGGCACCAGCACCTGCACCAACCGCGCCCATGTGGCAGTCGAATTCGCCAATCGCAATTGCAATACCTTCTGGTAGCCGCAGCTTTTCTGCCCATGCTTGTGACAAATAACCAGCGGCTTGGTCCGAAGTGAATACTTCTGTGAACATACGATCGCGAATGCCATCCAGTGTTGGAGAAATAGCACTTAAAAACGCTTGGTCAGGCAGACCACCCCAGCTGTCATGCCACATTGCTTTATGTCCGGCGGCACAAATACCACGACGCAGTTGTTGTGGATGTTGAGCGTCGGCGAGAATCGCCGGAATCCAGTCACAAAGTTCAACCCAGCTGTACGCGCTTTTAGCGACTTGTTCGTCTTGCTCGCTAACCCAAGCGGCTTTAGCCCAGAACCATTCCGATGAATAAATACCACCGATGTAACGGGTGTAATCGGTGAAATCACCTGAGTGGGCAAGCTCATTAATCAGATCCGCTTTTGACACAGAGGTGTGATCTTTCCAAAGCACAAACATCGCATTTGGGTTGTTTTCGAATTCCGGTAGTAAAGCCAGAATGTTGCCATTTTCGTCAATCGGAGCCGGTGTTGAGCCTGTTGTATCGACACCGATACCAACAATGGAAGCGGCCAGTTCAGGTGATACTGTGGTCAGGACTTCTTGAATCGCACTGGTCATTGCATCCAGATAATCTTGAGGGTGATGCCTGAATTGAGATTGAGCAGGCTGACAATATAGCCCTTTCATCCATCGCGGGTAATAGACGACAGACGAAGATACTTCTTGGCCTGTTTGTGCATTAACGATAAGGGCACGTACGGAGTCTGAACCGAAGTCCAAACCAATGACATGCTGCTGTTGTTGTGTGTTTATTGTGTCCATGACTGCTCCAGCTTTTGGTAAGCAAACTAAATCTACTTGTTGTTATAGCTAGAGGAGGGAAGTTATCCCATAAAGAGGTCTGCTAATTTTATGGACAAAAACGTCATGGACTATTTTTTGTGTTCCTTTTAACACCTTCTTTTGTCAGGTCAGAATGGCAAAATCCCTGCTAGTTCAACGCTTGCATTAGGTTATTTAGCACGGGTTGTAACGATTGGTCGCATAATTGAGATCTGTGTCATAGCCACTCTGGCTAAATGAATGGACAAATTCGCTACATTCTTCCGCTGTGATTTTTGTCACTAACAAATGCTCTCAAATCCACAAATATGTATTACGAACACTCACCCTTACCAGTGGATGGATAACAATGAAACTAAAAAAACTACTCACAATCGCTGCCCTATCTGGCGTAACTATGCTTAGTGCTTCTGCTAATGCATTCTTTGGTTCAAATGATGAAACGAGACTAGGCTATCTGGTTAAGCAGCCTGAAGAGCCATGGTTCCAAACGGAATGGTCATTTGCGGAAAAAGCTGGCAAAGATTTAGGCTTTGAAGTAGTAAAAATGGCGGTGCCTGATGGCGAAAAAACCCTTAATGCTATCGACACTCTCGCGGCGCAAGGCGCGAAAGGCTTCGTTATCTGTACACCTGACCCTAAATTAGGTCCTGCAATCATGGCGAAGGCAAAGAGCTACGACCTAAAAGTCGTCACGGTAGATGACCAGTTCCTAAATGCGAAAGGCGAGCCAATGACAGAAGTACCATTGGTTATGATGGCGGCTACTGCTATCGGTGAACGCCAAGGCACCGAGCTATACAAAGAAATGCAGAAGCGCAACTGGGATGCTTCTGTAACTGGTGTGATGGCAATCACTGCGGATGAGCTCGATACTGCGCGTCGTCGTGTAGACGGTTCAATTTCTGCACTTAAAGCCGCAGGCTTCCCTGGCGACCAAATTTACCGCGTACCAACGAAAACCAATGATATCCCAGGTGCGTTGGACGCTGCGAACTCTCTACTTGTTCAATACCCTGACGTTAAGCAATGGCTTATCGTTGGTATGAACGACAACACAGTATTAGGTGGTGTACGTGCAACGGAAGGCCAAGGCTTTGGTTCAGACAACGTAATCGGTATTGGTATCAATGGTGTTGATGCGGTGAATGAACTTGCAAAATCTCAACCAACGGGTTTCTACGGTTCGCTACTACCTAGTCCAGACGTGCACGGCTACAAGAGTATCGAGTCTCTATACAAGTGGGTACAAGAAGACGTTCAGCCAGAGAAATTTGTCGAAGTGACTGACGTTGTGCTTATCACACGTGATAATTTCAAAGACGAACTGGCGAAAAAAGGGCTGTAAGCTCAATTTCGGTGACGGCCGACTTGGTCGTCACCAACTGATTTAACGGAGAGAATGTCATGGCGAAGTCCCCCTCTTACATCGAGTTTCGAAATATTTCGAAGCACTTCCCTGGTGTGAAGGCATTGAACAACGTGAGTTTCCGTGCTGATGCTGGCAGTGTTCACGCTTTGATGGGAGAAAATGGTGCGGGTAAATCAACGCTACTCAAAACTTTAAGTGGTTTTCATCAGCCAACGGAAGGTCACATCGCGATTGATGGTAAAGAAGTGGCGCTGAATTCAACCAAGGATGCCCTTGAGCACGGTATTGCCATTATTTATCAAGAGCTCAACTTGGTGCCTGAGCTGACGGTTGCAGAAAACATTTACCTTGGTCAATTACCGACTAAAGGTGGCCGAGTGGATACTGAAACTCTCAACAAGAACGCACGTGTTCAGTTAGAGCGTTTAGGTGAAACATTCGACCCTTCTTGCCAACTAAAAGAGTTGTCTATTGGGCAATGGCAAATGGTTGAAATTGCTAAAGCACTGAGCCGAAACGCACAAATTATTGCTTTTGATGAGCCAACCAGTAGTTTGTCACAGCGTGAAATTCAAAACCTGTTCAAGGTTATCCGAGAACTGCGTGATGCGGGCAAAATCATCATGTACGTATCACACCGTATGGAAGAGATCTTCGACCTGTGTGATGCATTAACTATCTTCAAAGATGGCCAGCACGTTCAATCATTTACTGACCTTTCAGTGCTGACTAACGATCGCTTAGTTGAGCTGATGGTTGGTCGTGAAATCAGCGACATCTTCAATTACCGCTCACGTGAACACGGTAAGAGTGGTTTGCGACTCGAAAACTTCGAAGGTCCAGGATTAAGCGCACCGGTTTCTCTTGATATAAAACAGGGTGAAATCCTAGGTTTGTTTGGGCTGGTCGGAGCTGGTCGTACTGAGCTTACTCGCCTCATTTTCGGCGCAGATAAAAAGACAGGCGGTGACCTTTACCTGCACGATGTAAAAATTGGTATTAAAACACCTCAAGATGCTATCCGTGCTGGGATCACGCTTTGTTCAGAAGATCGAAAAGCAGACGGTATCGTACCTATCATGTCGGTACAAGAGAACACCAATATCAGTGCACGCCCTTGGCACTTAAAATTCAAGAGCTTGATTGATTTCGATTGGGAAAAAAACAACGCTTCCAAGCAAAAGCAAGCTCTGAATGTCAAAGCTTCTTCTCTGGAACAGCCAATCGGTAAACTATCAGGTGGTAATCAACAGAAAGTGATTCTTGGTCGTTGGCTGTCAACGGCAATGAGCGTCATCTTACTGGACGAACCTACCCGTGGTATTGACGTGGGTGCCAAATCTGAAATTTACGAACTCATTTTTAAGCTGGCAGAAAACGGAGTAACGGTACTCGTTGTTTCCAGCGACTTACCAGAAGTGTTGGGAATCTCTGACCGTGTACTTGTTATGAAAGACGGCGCGGTAACCGGTGAACTACAACGTGACGAATTCAATGAACAAACTGCACTTCGTCTAGCCATGCTAGATAAAGAAGATTCGGCAGCAGCTTAAAATTAAGGAATATCATTATGTCTACTTCTAGTCCTACAAAAGCTCTAGAGTCAGCACCTAAAACTGGCGGCTTCAGCTTCGCAAAAATTTGGGATAAGTTTGGAATGCTAATGGTGTTTGCAGGACTATTTCTGCTTTGCGCCCTGTTTGTTCCTTACTTTGCAACCTTTATCAACATGAAAGGTCTTGGCCTGGCTATCTCGATGAGCGGTATGGTCGCCTGTGCCATGCTGTTCTGTCTTGCCTGTGGTGACCTAGACCTTTCTGTGGCATCTATCATTGCTTGTTCTGGCGTTGTCACCGCTGTGGCTATCAACGCAACGAGCAGCGTGGTACTGGGTGTTGGGACAGGCTTACTTTCTGGTGTAGCTTTTGGTCTGTTAAACGGTTTTGTTATTGCCAAACTGCAAATCAATGCATTGATCACCACACTAGCAACCATGCAGATTGCACGTGGTCTTGGCTACATCATTTCTGACGGTAAAGCGGTTGGTATCACAGAAGAGAGTTTCTTCGCTTTGGGTAACTCTTCATTCATCGGAATTCCAACTCCGGTTTGGCTAACACTGATTACATTCGCAGTATTCGCTTTCCTTTTAAACCGCACGGTTTACGGACGTAACACTCTGGCGATTGGTGGTAATGAGGAAGCCGCTCGTCTTGCGGGTGTGAACGTGGTGAAAACGAAGATGATGATCTTCACGATCTCTGGTTTCATATCAGCGCTTGCAGGTGTCATTCTGGCAGCACGTATGACTTCTGGTCAGCCTATGACTTCTGTTGGCTTCGAGCTGGTGGTTATCTCGGCATGTGTATTGGGTGGCGTATCTTTGAAAGGGGGTATCGGTAAAGTTTCTTACGTTATCGCTGGTGTGTTAATTCTGGGTACTGTAGAAAACGCGATGAACCTTCTGAACATGTCTCCGTTTGCTCAGTATGTTGTGCGTGGTGCTATCTTACTAGCGGCTGTTATCTTTGACCGCTACAAACAGACAGCAAAAGCTTAAACGACTAGCTTAACCAAGACACTTAATTATGTAGAAAAGTCCCTTCAGATATGAGGGGACTTTTTTATTTTCCCGCCCTACAGATGTTTGAAGTACTGAGCGTTGACGGTGGGATGAATCCGCAACGTTTACGACATTATCACGACACTCCAACCTTCAGAAGGCTGCTAGCAGCTTTTATATGCTCGCGAACCCAACCATCACTTCTAGTCTCATTCTGGATATCGAGTTCTTACTTTTACTGTTTGGTAAGAGCCATATTCATATGCGTAGCAAGATTTTCATCGAGGAAAAATAAAGCATCTTCAATAATCAGAGGTATACATTTTTATATTTTTCCCTCCATAGCATTTTTTAAATATTAATTAATATATTTATCAAAATAATTGCGAGCCATATCTAATTTTTATAAACTCGTGAATTTTCCATCAATGAATTGTTTGTTTTTTAAATACATTAATGTGTTGCATCTTGTTACATTTTTTCGTGTAGGACATACATTTGATCTTAATCAATTAACCACAGGTAAGTTTATTATTTTTAATGCATAAAACTTCATATCGTTACTTTACAAATATGGGTTTAATTATGATCTTGATCTTGTTTATTAAAATTAAAATAACATTTCAATTTTAAATTGAATTTATTTCGATAATATTATCCAAGAAGCGCATTCAGCATAAGAATGTAATCTCTAGCCTATAAATACTTTTAATACAATTAGTTGCGTTAAATTTTTATGCAACACATGGAGTACGATATGAACATCAAACCTTTAGCTATTGCAATTTCTGTTCTATTCACTGGTGCAGCAGCAGCTGGCGAAATTTACAAATCAGACGAAAATACAGTTGAACTGTCAGGTTGGGCAAAAGGTATCGCAATCTACGTTAATGCTGATGATAAAAAGAAAGAACCACACGTATTTACAGATGCACACCTAAAAGTTAAAGGTACGCATCAATTGAATGAAGATGCGAAACTAATTGGTTCTTTTGCAATTAATGCTGGCGACAGTGTGACAAAAGAAAACCGCAATGCAGAATTCGCTGATATTAAATTAGAATTTGACCACACTACTTACGGTAATTTCTCTTTCGGTGATACTGGTAACTCATTTGGCGCAGTTGAAAAGGCGAAACAAGGTGAAGGTACTAACCTATACATCATCGGTCAAGGTGGTGTAGACGGCCAAGGCATCCGTTACAAGAAAAAAGTCAACGATCTTGAGTTTTCAGCAAACTATGAAACTGACAGCGATTCAGACAACGAAGCAAACTTCGCTACATCTCTAAACTACAAAGTAGACGATTTCTCTGCAGCGGTAGCTTACGGTTCTGACGGTGACAAAGCGAACTCTGTCGGTTTAGCTGGTGATGTAACACTGGGTGATTTCAAATTTGGCGCAGCATTCATTTCTTTCGAAAACGCAGCGAGCTTGAAAGCAAGCGACAGTGTAGAACTTAAGCTTGAATCTCCAAACGACGGTGAAACATACTCTGTAGCAGCAGCGTACACATTTGACTGTTTCAAAGTTTACGGTTCACTTCAATACGCAGATGGTGATCTACAAGGTACGAATGTAGAAGCGCAAACTGCATACCTAGGTCTTGGCTACGATGTCACTGACTCATTCAAAACAGACTTTGTCGTTCAAACTGGCTCTGTAGAACAGGAAGGCGAAGAGAAGAAAGACGGTTACGGCCTTAAGTTTGTAGCTAAATACTCGTTCTAATTTTTAGTTCCATTACTAATCCACTGCTTTACCTCTCTTAAAGCCACCCGCATTCCGGTTTGAATGCGGGTTTTTTGCATTTTACAGTTCGGTAAAGTGCTTTCGAAAATTTCTAAATTGCTCTGCATTACTCTTGTTTAAAGGGGCTTTGTTGCAGAATTCAACTTGAGAGCGAACACTAGCTAAATCGTTTGTATTTTAAACGATATACTGGGTTGCGGGCATACCTATCCCTGTTAGCTTGTTGAGTGCTTTGATCAGGGAATTATTGTACTTGCACCAGTTAGTGGTTTTGTAGCGAGGCTTCGGCATGAAAACAAAGTCAGTGAATGAATGTCCCTGATCTGATCGTAAGATTCTGATTTAGTTCATTCGATTTCTGCAACAAAGCCGAGTCAAAACTCTACTTACCTGAAGACGCACAGTCACAGCTCGAAATGAAAAAAGACCTTGGTTATTAATTTTTAGCTAAAGACCTCTCATCACAATGTGATGAGAGGTCTTGGAGTTTGTATGTCTTCGGATTTAGGTAACAATGACGTTGTCTTACGCGCACAAGGGATCAGCAAGCACTTCCCAGGGGTAAAGGCACTACAAAATGTCGATTTCTCACTGCGAAAAGGGGAGATCATGGCGTTACTCGGTGAGAACGGGGCTGGGAAGTCAACCTTAGTCAAAACGCTCACTGGGGTTTATCAACGAGACGCGGGAGATATTTACTTAGATGGGCAATCCATTTCACCGCAAAATACCGCGCATGCTCAGCAACTGGGGATAGGTACGGTTTATCAAGAAGTGAATCTATTGCCCAATATGTCAGTCATGGATAACCTTTTTATTGGTAATGAACCGAAAAAATGGGGGCTTGTTGATCGCAAACGCATGGCGCAGCAAGCTATGCAAATCATGTCTAGTTATGGGTTTAATCTGGATGTCACGCAAGCGCTAAACAGCTTTTCTGTTGCTATCCAACAAGTTATTTCTATTGCCAGAGCTGTATCGCTTTCGGCGAAGATACTGATTCTCGACGAGCCAACGGCCAGTTTGGACAGTAGTGAAGTATCAATGCTGTTTGGCATCATGCGTGATTTGCGTGAGAAAGGCATTAGTTTGGTATTCATCACCCATTTCCTTGATCAGGTGTATGAAGTCAGTGACCGCATTACGGTGTTACGAAATGGCGAGTTAGTTGGCACGAAAGAGACAAGCCAGTTACCTCAAATCGAACGGGTTAAGTGGATGCTAGGACGTGAGTTGGAAGATAACGCTCTGAAACGTGCTGGAAAAACCAAATTCAGTGATGAACCTGTCGCCGAGTTTTCTGATTATGGAAAGCGCGGGACGATTGAACCGTTCGACCTCAAAGTCCATGCTGGTGAGATCGTGGGTCTAGCTGGGTTACTTGGTTCTGGTCGTCAGGCGTCATTGAATGGCCTCGGATTCTGTCCTGAAGATCGCAAAACCGACGGTATTGTGGGAGCGGCATCAGTAAGGGAGAACATCATTCTAGCGTTGCAGGCGCAACGTGGGTGGTTTCGACCTATTTCCCGTGCCGATCAGGAAGATATGTCTCAACCGCGGCATGCTTGCGGCTGAAGAAATCGCCCGAAACCTTAAAGAGCTTTTAGAGCGCTCTTAGTTCGTCATCGAGCTGCGATAGAGCAAAAACGAAAAAGCCAACCTCGCAGGGAGGTTGGCAAATCTTACCTATATTGGGGGAGGTAAGATCAGGAGGCCGCGAGTACGCTGTGCACTTCTGACTTGATCGAGTCAGACTGCGTACCGAAAATCGCTTGTAAACTGTCGCCAATCACCAGTACATCTCGTGCGCCAAGTGCTTTCAGCTTAGCAACATCAACGTTAGCAATGTCTTTAACCGAGACGCGCAGACGAGTGATACACGCGTCAACAGATTTAATGTTAGCTTTTCCGCCAAGTGCAGCCACCACATCTACAGCAATTTCATCAGGTTGTCCGGCAATCTTCACTTCTGCAATGTCAGTTTCGCGACCCGGCGTTTTCAGATCCAACTTCACAATGAGGAAGCGGAACAAGCCGTAGTACAACGTCGCCCAGATTGGACCGATGATGATGAACATCCATGCGTTGGTTGACATCGGGTAGTAAAGGAAAAACTGGATTGCGCCGTGAGCAAAGTCGGTACTGTGCTTGATTTCCAAAAATGCGGTGATGGCAAAAGCAATGCCAGTTAGGAAAATGTGAATGACGTATAGCACTGGCGCGACGAATAAGAAGGTAAATTCGATTGGTTCAGTAATACCGGTTAACCAAGAGGTCAACGCTGCTGACATCATCAAACCACCGACAATCTTCTTACGCTCAGGCGTCGCACAGTGGTAAATCGCCAGCGCTGCTGCTGGTAGTGCCCACATTGAGTACATAAAGCCGCCTGACAGATAACCTGCAGTTTTATCACCCGCGAAGAAGCGAGTTAACTCACCAGTAAACTCTTTACCTGTGTCTGGGTCTACGTAGCTGCCGACTTCAAAGAAGAACGGCGCATTCCAGATGTGGTGCAAACCAACCGGGAGTAAAGAACGCTCACCTGCTCCGTATATAGCCCAAGCAAGAACCGGGTTTTGGTACGCGGCCCAATGAGAAAATGCGTCAAGAAGCTGTCCGACAGGTGGCCATGCGAACGCGAGAATTGCACCGACAGCGATTGCGGAAAGACCAGTAACGATTGGCACAAATCGCTTACCTGCGAAGAAACCTAAATACTCTGGCAGCTTTATATTGTAGAAGCGGTTATACATGATCGCGGCAACTGCACCAATAAAAATGCCGCCAAATACCCCAGTCTGCAGTGTATCAACGCCCATTATTGTGGCGCCGGTCTCTAGACCACGAAGCCCAGTGACGATACCTAAAGAAGCATTCATTATGATAAGGCCGACTAAGCCTGCTAACGCTGCCGCACCGTCATTGCCCTTTGATAATCCGAGCGCCACGCCAACCGCGAACATCAGTTGCATGTTGCCAAACACGCCGTCGCCCGCGGCAAGCATCACTTTGTTGATCGCGTCCGGAATAAACGCAAAACCAGCGTTGCCAAGACCGAGCATTAAGCCCGCCACAGGTAACACCGCCACAGGCAGCATCAAAGCCCGCCCTATTTTTTGTAGTTGTCCAAATATACTTGCAAACATGGTTTCCTCCTGACAAAAGTCAGTTTTTTTTGAGACCTGATTCCTTCAGGTCATGTTGTTTCACGTAAGGTCAGGATGATCATAGCGAGGAAGGCGACGGCCAAGGTTACAAAAGGCAATCAGTTTGTAAGTGGCTGCTTACAAATCTCTGATATCGAGAAGTGAAAATTGCAATCGCCTCGATTGTGCCAGTGAAATTAAGAATGCATGATATTGACCAGTGGAAAATACAGGGAGATAAGGATGGAAAACAAGCAGATACTGGTCGTCGATGACAATCTTGACCTTCGTGAAGCGTTGTCGGATTACCTTGGTCGAGCGGGGTTTGAGGTGCTCTGCGCAGAAAACGGTGACGTGATGTGGCAACTGCTAAAAGAGCACCATCCTGATTTAATCATCCTTGATATTATGATGCCTGGCGAAGATGGCTTTACCCTGTGCCAGAAGCTGCGTAAAAACTCCGATATTCCGATCATAATGCTCACTGCTGTCACCGAAGAAGCCGACCGAGTCGCCGGGCTAGAAATGGGTGCCGACGACTACATCACCAAGTCATTCAGCCCACGTGAATTGCTTGCTCGTGTTAAAACCATCCTCAGACGCAGTCAATCGACGTCAAATACAAAACTGACGCGTAAAGTACGATTTGACGATTGGATATTAGACACCGTGACTCGACAACTTACCCAAGTTTCGAGACGGGAGGTTAAGCAGCTAAGTGGTGCAGACCTCTCACTGCTCGGCTTGTTCGTCAACCATGCTCAATTGATCCTCTCTCGTGATGATATTGCACGCGAGATCTGGGGACGTGATGCCGACCCGTTTGAACGCGGCATTGACGTGCAGATCAGTCGCTTGCGTCATCATCTCGAAGATAAAGATCGTTCACTTATCCTAACGGTGCGCAACAAAGGCTACATGCTCACCACGGATGTACATTATGAGAATTAGACGCTGGACGGGATCACTGGTTGTCCGAACCAGTGTTTTTCTGCTGCTGGTGATTATTCTGGCTCAGCTACTATCGGGCATCATCTGGTATCAGCACGCCAGCGAACGGGACAAAGAAGGTCTCACCACCACGGTTAGAAGCCTCGCACTGAGCGCCTCTTCAACCATTGCCTTTTTTCAAACTCTGCCTTCTGAATATCGTCACCTGGTCCTTAACCAATTAAGAAGTATGGGTGGGACGCGATTTTTTGTTTCACTCAATAATCATCAAATTCAAGTTGACCCATTGCCGGAGAGCGAACGCAAAACCTTAGTGATTAACCAAGTTCGCCAGGTGTTAAAGAGTGAGTTGAACGGCATTCCTAATATCAATGTTGAGTTTACCCAGCGCGACAAACTCAAAGTATTTAACAACGAGTTGCCTATCGACGAACTACCACTATTGTGGGCGCATTATTCCCTTTCGTTTGGCGACCTCAATCCGCCCATTCTGGTGATGCAGGTCGAAGTGGCGAAAAACGAATGGTTTTATCTCGCGGCGGTGCTGCCTGCACCCTACATAAATCTAGAAACTAACTATTTTGAACTGCGACAATGGTGGACGCTGCTGTTATCGGCACTAATGCTACTGGTGTGTACGTGGTTTATTGTCCGTAAAGAGATTCAACCCATGCGTGAGCTGGCAAAAGCCGCGACTCTGATGTCGAGCCGTTTGGATGTGCCTGAAGTGTCTGAACGTGGTAGCAACGAACTCAAAGCCGCGGTACGCGCGTTCAACAAAATGAACCGACGCATAGATAGCCATATTAAAGATCGAGAGATGCTCTTCAGTGCCATTTCACATGACCTTAAAACTCCGATTGCTTGCTTGAAGCTGCGGGCAGAAATGTTGGACAACGATGCTGACAGAGAGCGTTTTACCCGCCTAAGCAACGACTTAGATTTGATGGTCAAAGGCGCGCTGCAATGCATTAAAGAGACCGATATTCACGAGGAAATTGAACCAATCAATTTCTCCCAGCTGATTCAACATATCTCTTCCAGTATCACCGATGCACCGGACACGATTCGAATTCACGGTGAAATCCGTCCCCATTTTGCTGGTAAGCCACTGGCGATTAAGCGCTGCATTCAGAACCTGGTCGATAACGCACTCAAATACGGCGACCAAGTAGACATTACTTTGAATGAAAGCCAAGAATCTATCTGCATAAAAGTTGAAGACCATGGCGATGGCGTAGACGATGGGTTATTAGAAAAACTCTGCCAACCTTACTTCCGTGCTAGCAAAGACAAAGAAGGAAACGGGTTGGGACTCACTATTTCGCAGAGTATTGCAAAAGCGCACGGCGGCAGTTTGTCGTTGAGCCATTCTCAGCTTGGCGGCCTTTGCGCCACACTGATTTTCCCGAGAGACTGACTATGAACAAACTGGCATTCTTGTTCCCACTGTTGATCGCACCTCATTTTGCTCACGCTGAAACACCACGAGGGATTGAGGTTTTACATTGGTGGACATCTGATGGCGAACAGCAAGCACTTCAAATCTTGCAAGCACAACTCAAACAACACGATATCGAGCTGATTCAAAGCCCAGTCCTAGGCGGCGGTGGCGATAGCGCCATGACGGTGTTGCAAGCCAGGGCACTTGCAGGCAATCCTCCGAGTTTCGCTCAAATTGAAGGCCCTAGCATCAAAGCATGGGATGCGATTGGCATTTTATACAACGTTGACGTAGTCGCTGAAAAGCAGCGCTGGAACGAAGTGCTATACCCACTTTCTATCGAGATAAATAAAACACCAAACGGCTATGTCGCGCTACCTTTGACCTTGCATCGCCTGAACTGGCTTTGGGTAAACCACAAGCTGCTCAACCAACTTGGATTGTCTGTACCTAAAAACTGGCAAGAGATGTTTAGCGCGATGGAACTGGCCAAGAGAAACAGCATGATTCCTATTGCCATCGGTGAGCAACCTTGGCAGGTGGCACAGCTATTCGAGAACTTGGTTATATCAACGGGTGGCGTTGAGTTTTACACCAAGGCGATGGTTAAGTTGGAGCATGACAGCATTGACAGCGACACACTGCGAGAAGCGCTAAACCAATTTCGTCGTCTGAGTTTACTTATCGACGACCAGTTGCCGGACAGAAAATGGGATTCCGCCACCAAAGCCTTAGCCAACGATAAAGCGTTATTTCAAATTGGTGGCGACTGGATTTTGGGTGAGCTGTTCGCCAATCAAGTCTCGGTTCCTCAAGACATCGGCTGTTACCCAACGCCAGATAGTGATGGGGTCTTTCTCTACAATATGGACAGTTTCGTGTTTATGTCGAGTAAGTCGTTTTCTGTGGATGACGCCAGAAAAACCGAAAACGCGCTCGCCGATGTGAATTTTCAAGCCGAATTTAACCGCGTGAAAGGTTCAATTCCGGTACGTACCGACATTGATATCAGCGATTTTAACCCCTGCCAGATTCAGTCTTATCAAGACTTTCATTACGGTATTAAACACAATCTTGCTGTGCCAAGTATGATTGATTCCATGGCGGTGAACCCCGTCGCCCAACAAGCGATAAACTCAGAAATCTTCCGCTATTACCGAAACCCAGACATGGGGCCAGATGAGCTGATTAAGCGCATTATTGCAATTTCGCAAAGTGGCTAACTAAGTGTCGCCCCAACAGGCTAGGTTTATACTAGAGCATGGGCTTTCGAAGTGAATCAGAGAGCCCAAACTTGGGCTCTCGTGGTTTAAGCAATGATAAACGAGCAGCTATTAGCGAGTGCGTGGTGTTTTAATACTCTTTTCAAGCAGCGCCGCTAACTCTTGTACTTTTTCGGGATACTGCTTGGCGAGGTTAACAACCTGGCCAATATCATCGTGCAAATCAAATAACTGAGCGCTGGAAAGGTTGCCTTTTTCATTCCCTGTGTATTGACAGATAAAATCGTCATCGTGCGGCGGAATATAAGCGTAGCGTTGGTCTCTGAAGACCTTCTTATATTGCATCCCTTCTAGCACCATGTTGTTTCGGCCTTGAGGCTCCTTACCCAATAAAGTGTCTAGCAGCGGTTGGCTATCTGGTGCTTCTTCCTCTTGCAGATCAGAGCCCGTTAGCTGAGCAAAACAGTGATAAAGGTCGACTTGGTTGAACAACGCTTGCGTTTCTCCTCGGGTAGCGCCATTTGGCCAGCGGAGAATAAATGGCACTCGTGTTCCACCTTCAAATAAGCTGTATTTCCCGCCACGCAATGGGCCTGCCATTCGGTGCTCGCCGTTGAATTCTACCGCTTGATCTTTGTAGCCATCGTTTAGGACCGGGCCATTATCGCTGGAGAAGATTACAATGGTATTGTCTGCCAGTTGCAACTCTTCCAATTTATCGAGTACTTGCCCGATGCACCAATCCATTTCGACGATCACATCGCCGCGAACACCGTGGGGTGTAGCGCCTCTAAAGCGAGGATTCGGGATACGTGGTACGTGTGGTTGATGCAAGGCGTAGTAAAGGAAAAACGGCTGATCTTGGTTCTGCTCGATAAAATCAATGGCTTTGCCAGCAAAGACTTCGCCCATGGTTTCATCATCCCAGATTGCGGATTGACCGCCGCGCATGTGACCGATACGGCTAACGCCATTAATGATCGTACCGTCGTGGCCATGATCGTACATGACATCCAGAAGCTCTGGGTTGCGACGGCCTGTAGGTACGTCATCAAAGGCTTGATCCCAATCGTAGGTCACTTCAATTGGATCTGAAAGATCAAGATTATCGACATGGCGATTGTTGATGAAGACACACGGTACGCGGTCATTCGTCGCGGCCATGATATACGAATCGTCAAAACCCACATCGTTTGGTGTTCCCTGAATTTCCTGATTGAAATCGAGCTCACCATTGCCGAGTCCTAAATGCCATTTACCTACGATGCCAGTGCGATATCCTGCTTTTTGGAACATTTTTGGCATCGTAAAATCGGAGATGGTGATGATCTGCGGTGCATCACCAGGTAAAACGGCGGCGTTGGGGTTACGCCAAGGGTACGAGCCTGTAAGCAAACTGTAGCGCGACGGAGTACACGTTGCCGCAGTGGCATAACCTTGGTGGAATTTAAGCCCGTCTTCCGCCAATTTATCCAAGTTAGGCGTTGGAATGTTGTTGGCTCCGTAACAGCTCAAATCGCCGAAACCGAGATCATCGGCATAGATAATAATTACATTAGGTTGGGTGTGGTTACTCATTAAAATTCCTTATTGGTGCCAAAGTATTAGAACAAGTCATATGGAAGCAAGTGATCAAGTACTCGGCCATCAGCCCATGGATCATCAGTTCGAACTAATTCCTCCGCCATGGCGCGTAAAAGACGGCGAAGGTCTGGTTCATCGGGGTCAAAGGCTAGGTTATTGGTTTGGTATGGGTCTTGGAGATTGTCGAAAAATTGGGTTTTTTCGAGCTGACCAAAATCATCAATGTGTAGTGCTAAGGAGTAGCGTTCAGTTTTAATGCCTCGGGCGGCAGCGAAATAGCCTCGAATTTTGCCATCTGCACTTGGTGGGCAATTAATGTTCTTTAGATAGAGAGCATAAGTCGGGCTGTTGTCCATTGTACCAGAGCGGAAAACCTCGGTGAGATCGTGACCATGAATGTTGCTTGGGCAAGATGATGAAAGCCCCATTAATCCCAACACGGTTGGCATAATGTCAGCACTACTCAAAAATGCTGGATGTTGCTTTGCTTGGTTCTGCTGGGCAGTTTTCAGGATGAAAGGCACTGAGAACGCCTCGTTGTAGAGGCAGTTTTTGGCATCATTTACACCTTGGCTGCACAAGGTTTCACCGTGGTCACTGGTAAATACGACAATAGTATTGTCCCATTCACCCATCGCCTTAAGTGTCTCAACCAAGCGCCCGAACTCACTGTCGGTGCCCGTGACATTAGCAAAGTAATAAGGCGCACTATGGGCTTTCTCGAGACTCGTATCGGCATTGTCTCGTAATAAAAGCTCGTCAACTGGTGTGTCTTTGTAACGTAGCCAGTCTTCTAAACGGCAATCATCAAGACTGTCGTACGGGCTGTGTGGCGGGTTCATCGAGATAAACAGTGCAAACGGTTTGTCTGCGTCGCGCTGGTTCTGCTCGTTCTTCAGGTATTCAATTGCCTTGTCGGTTTCATGTTCTGCCGACCACACTTTTGGCTCGTGGCGATGGCCTTCGGTGTCGTAATAGTGTGGATTGTTGTGTTCATCAAACGTGCCGTATCCATACCAATAGTCGATACCATGGCGGCGCTGCGGTTCGGTATAGGAGTCCCAGGCAGGAACATTCGGGTCAACATAATGACCGGGTTTCGTCGGATCGTTTGGTGTCGGTACATCCAAATGCCATTTGCCGATGTAACCGACGTGATAGCCAGCCATTGACAGGACATCAGTGAAACAAATCGCGCTTTCTGGCAACTCGGAATCAACGCGATCTGAGTTACAGTTCAGTGGTACGCCACTGCGGGATGGGAATTGTCCGGTCATTAGGCTGCCACGGTGTGGGCTACAAACCGGGCAGTTACTTACGGCGTTGTTAAGCAGAGTCGACTGCTGAATAAAGGTATCTAGATTGGGTGTGTAGACAGGGTCTCCGACACCTGGAATTAAGTCACGATAGTTGGGATCTTGCCAGATACCCAACGACATCAGGCGGAACTGATCGGGGAAGACATAGAGTAAATTGGGCTTTTTCATGATTCATATTAGTAATGGATTTAAAATATTATATTGAAACGAGGTTTTAAAATTGTTGTTTGTGATCACGGATTGATAAAAAATTAAAATGTCGTTTTAAAATTAATAGCAAATCAAGAGTTAAGGTTTAGTTACAGTGTCACATGTTATTCCCACCAGCAAAGTGAAAGCAAAGCGTCCGTTTCATATTCTGTCGAAACCAATTGGACCCTTGTGCAACTTGGATTGCGAATATTGCTTCTACCTCGACAAAACCGACTATTACCCAACAACCAAGCAGTTTGATATGGGAGGCACCACGCTTGAGGCGCACATAAAAAGCTATATTGAGAGCCAGCCTGTTGGTTGTCTTGAAGTCACTTTTGGTTGGCAGGGAGGGGAGCCGACCCTAAGAGGGCTGGATTTTTTCCGCCAAGTTGTGGCGTTGCAAAAGAAGTACGCTCGCCCGGGAATGAAGATCATCAATACGCTACAAACTAATGGTGTGCTGATCAATGACAACTGGGCTGCATTTCTTAAACAGCATGAGTTTTTGGTTGGTATCAGTATTGATGGGGATGAAGAACTGCATGACTACTATCGCAAAACTCGCAGTGGCAAAGGCTCTTATCGTCAGGTGATCCAAGGTTTGCAGACGCTACAAAAGTATCAGGTCGATACTAATGTGTTGACCGTGATTCAGAACCACAATGGTAACCATGGCAAGCGGGTATATCGGCACTTGAAACAACTTGGGGTGACGTTTATTCAGTTCATCCCGATTGTAGAACCGGAGAAAGGTAAAGGTGTCTCAGAGCGAAGCGTATCACCGACGCAGTTTGGTCAGTTCATGGTCGATGTATTTGAAGAGTGGCGCAAAGGAGATATTGGCAAGGTGTACGTCAGCCATTTTGATAATGCGCTCGGTATGCATTTGGGTATGCCGTCTTCTATCTGTGTACACGCCCCTCAGTGTGGCGAGAATCTTGTGATTGAGCATAATGGTGATGTGTATAGCTGTGACCATTTCGTTTATCCACAATTTAAAGTGGGAAATATCAACCAGCGAGATTACCCTGACTTGATAGAAACACCAATCCAGCAACAATTTGCTACCCGTAAGCCGACTGGTAGCCAAATCCATTGCCAGCGATGTGACCAACGTTCGCTTTGTCATGGCGCTTGCCCAGCGCAGAGAATTAATGCAAACGGGGAGTTATCTATATCCGCAAAGCACTATCTGTGTGACGGATATTATCAGTTTTTTTCTCATCTTCGCCCTTACCTTGATGCGATGGGGCGATGTTTGCAACGTGGCTTGCCACCAATTTATTACGCGCGATTTATGTGCCAGAACTAATACCAACCTAAGCCGGCAGTTGACCATTTCGTTTAGGTTAAACATCAAGTCATAGAGCTCCCTACAACCACTGACGCTGAACAGAAGTTCATGCGTCAGTGCGCCATTTTCCTATTCGTGTTTAACAAGCCAGTATATCTGCGCGTGTTTGGTCCATGAGTAGCAGGTCAAGGTTCATATACTCTCTTAGATTTAATTATTGAAACGACGTTTTAAATATATTGCCATCTCTAGTTCAATTTTGTGAGCTGGGTGGACATTGAACTAAAAAAACAAAACGTAGTTTTGATCTTCATATCATAAATATAAAAAAGCGTTTCAATAATTATGGTGAATAGGCTTTAATTCATTTCATTGATGATTTTGTTGTTAAGCGAGTAACCCGTGGCAATAAGTTTGAATGGTTTGGCAAATACGGCGCAAGGATGCACAAGCCGTTCTGAAACTCTGAAAATGCTAAAAGTGATTGTAGAGCGCCAAATGGAAGTTGTTCGTGGTACAACACAAGACGTGCCAAACTTCAACAGTGCTGCGCACTACACTGCAGACGCAGCTGGTATCGAACATATCTGTCGTTTGATGTGGGGAGCAGTGCCAGCAGGAGAGGTGCTAAGAGATGAACACGCCGAGTTGCTCCAGTTAATTGCCAATGGCACCAACCCATTGCACTCAGACTTTTGGCAATTTCCACGTAACTATGACCAACGTGTCGTGGAGATGTCATCGATTGCTGTCGCGCTGATTGATGCCAATGAGTTTTACTGGCAGCCATTAGATCGCGAGCAGCGCACCAATCTTGTGACTTGGTTAAATTCCGTCTCCGATTTAGAGCTACCACCAAACAACTGGCGCTGGTTTCGAGTACTTATCTTAAAAGCGCTGTCATTACTCGGTGTCGACATTCAGCAACAGGTACTTGACCAAGACCTCGCGTTTATTGATGAAATGCATTTAACAAACGGGTGGTACCAAGATGGCCTCACGGGGGTGGTGGACTATTATAACCCGTTTGCTTTCCAACTTTACGCCTTGATTTATGCTCGCTGGGATAACTCAAATAGCGAATTCAGTAAGGTTTTGGTCCGCCGTGCGATTGAGTTCTCCCATCGCTACCAATATTGGTTTGGTGAAGATGGTCAGCCTCTCTGTTATGGCCGTTCGTTAAACTATCGCTTTGCTGGCGCTGCTTTTTGGGCGGAATTGGCGCGTAGTGAACACCCTGATATTGATATCGCAACGGCAAAGAGTTACTGGATGCAAAACATGCGCTGGTGGGCGACTCAGCCAATCTGGGATCAACAGGCACAGCTGTTACCAGGCTTTGCTTACCCTAATTTACTTGCGAGTGAATTCTATACCAGTTACGCGTCACCAATGCTGGCACTGAAAGCCTTTAACGCCCTCTATCTAGCTGAACAGCATCCATTTTGGACGGTAGAAGAGCAACCACTATCTAGCAACATGCCCGCCACGTGGATTGGTGAGCATCACCTGATCACCCGTCGTCAAGGTAGTTATCTGTTGACCAATAGCGCACCTGCAAACGAGCTGCGTCATTGTAATGACAAATACAGCAAATTTGCCTACAGCTCCGCGCATGGACTGTGTGTTGAATCAACCCATTGGTTGGAGCAGGGTTGGGCGGGAGACAATATTTTTGCCTTTGCCCATCCGCAGACTCGTCAATGGATTAGCCGCACCCGAAATATCAATAGCTATCGTGAAGGCGATGCATTGGTCTCGCTATGGCAGCCGTTTGAAGGTTGTGTGGTGAAAACGCGTCAACAATTTATTGAGCAGGGCGAACTTCGCAGCCACGAAATCACCACAGACTTTGCGTTGGAATTTGTCATGACAGGGTATGCCGTGGATGGCTGGTCAGCTTGGTTCAGTCATCAGGTGATTCAGCCTGCGCGAGTCGAATCAGAGCGACTCTTTAGTGAACTGATTTTATTGCAAGGTGAAGGGCAAACCCGAGTATACCCTTGCGCACCTAACACCAATTTACTTTATCCCCAAGCAAGTGTTCCAGCCATTACTGGTCGTATCGAACCCGGTACACACCAGTATATTGTCGCCGTGAACGCTGGCAATGTGCCTCGCTGAGTTAAATGTCTACGTGAAGCACGAAAGAATCAATCCTCAAACTTATATAAAAATCAGGGAGTTACTGATGAGTTATAAGAATAGCTTACCTCTACTTGGCAAAGTCGCTATCGCGGTTGCAGCCTCTGTCTCTTTTTCTGCTATGGCGGATACGTACAACGAAGCTCCACAGCTAAAAGAGTTGGTTGCAGCAGGGCAACTCGCCCCTGTTTCTGAGCGTTTGCCTGAAAACCCACTTGTTGTTGAGCCGATTGAATCTATCGGTCAATACGGCGGTGAATTGCGTCTGCTTGGATTGAAAGCAGACCGTGGTCACCGTATGCGTATGCTGAAGTACGACAACTTATTTAACTTTAACCGTCACTATACTGGTATTGAGCCTAATCTTGCGACCAGCTACACCGTAAATGAAGATCTAACTGAGTACACGATCAGCTTGCGTAAAGGTGTTAAGTGGTCAGACGGCTCTGAGTTTACAGCAGATGACATCAAGTTCTACTTGGATCTGATCAATCGTGAAGACTGGTCTGGTAACCGACCTCTATACGCAAGTGCGCCGGGTGACGCTGTAGGTGAAGTTGTCGATAAATACACAATCAAGATCAAGCTTAAAAAAGCAGATGGTATGTTCATTCGCAAACTGGCGAACACCGATGGCTCAAACATCGTTCAGTTCCCAAAACACTACTGTCAGCAGTACCTGCCTGAAGTAAACCCTAAAGCGAATGAAGAAGCAAAAGCAGCAGGCTTTGATAGTTGGCAACAATACTTCCAGACTAAGTGTCGCGCGATTTATTTCCAAGAAAGTTACCAAAACCCAGACCGCCCGACAGTAAACGCTTGGAAGGTAAAAGTGGTTCCAGGTCCGCAAACTCAGTATGCAGTTTGGGAACGTAACCCATACTATTGGCAAGTAGATACAGCCGGTAACCAATTGCCTTACCTAGATTCGGTTTACTTTTCTTACTCAGAAAATAAAGAAGAGATGGTTCTTCGTGCTGCGGCGGGTGAGACTGATTTTCAAACACGCCACATTGGTGTAGCCAAATACCGTCCAATGCTAATTGAAAACGAGAATAAAGGTCAATTTACCTACGCCACTCGTCCAAGTACCAGCATGAACGCGGTAATCCTAGGTTTCAACCAAACGCACAAAGATCCTGTTAAGCGCGAGCTATTCTCTAACAAAGACTTCCGTGTCGCGTTATCTCACGCGATTGACCGTGAAGGCATCAGCGAAACAGTATTCTCTGGTGTCGTTGCGCCTTATCAAGCGGCTCCATCTGAAGGCAGTGCATTTTACGATGAAGAGTTTGCCAATCAGTACACGGAGTTTAACCAAGAACTTGCCAACCAATTGCTGGACAAAGTAGGTCTAAACAAGAAAGACGACGATGGTTATCGACTTGATAAAAATGGCAACCGTCTTCGTATTGAAGCACTGGTTAACCAACAAAAAGTTGGTGAAACCACAGACATTCTTGAGCTTGTGAAAAACGATTGGAAAGACGTGGGCGTATTCCTAGATATTCGCATCGTTGAAGGTTCTTACCTGCAAACACAACGCTTGGCTAACGAGTATGACTTAGTGCCAGCGAAAGGTGACGGTGGTATCGGTGTGTTGGATACTTTCCGCAGCTACGCACCTCAAAACCCAGAGTCTACCTGGGGTCTAGGCTACTACTACTGGATGACAGATACTTCACACGCTAATGCTGTTGAGCCACCTGCACACGTTAAGAAACAAATTGAGCTTTACCGTGCTATGGGCAAAACTTCTTCTCATGAAGAACAGTCTAAGTTAATGCAGCAAATTGTTGATATTGCGAAAGAAAATTTCTATGTGATTGGTACGGTTCAACCTCTAGATGAAGGTGTGATCATTCGTAAAGGCGTTCGCAACGCTGATACTGAGGTTCCAAACTCATACAGTATCGCTTCGCCAGGTCCTATGCGTACCGCTCAACTTTGGAAGGAATCTAAATAATTTCGTTGAACTAGGTATGGGTAAACCAGACCTGTTAGCCGCAGTCACTAGCAGCTGCGGCTAACGAACCTTTTGTTTTAACTGTTTGCGAATTCGCAAATGTAGGAATAATTATGAGCAGTTTTTTTCTGTATATAGGACAAAGATTAGCGGCGGTGTTTACCACGTTGCTTGTCGTGTCTATTTTAGTTTTTGTCGTTATTGATTTACCACCGGGTGATTTTGCTTCTGCAAAAATCGCAGAAATGGCCGCCATGGGTCAAGATGTCGATCCAGAGCAGATACTTGTTTTGCGTGAAATGTTTGGTTTGGATAAACCTTTGCATGAGCGTTACGTAAGTTGGATTGGAGGCCTACTTACAGGGGATTTGGGACTTTCTTTGGTTAACAATAAACCAGTTTGGGAAAACATTCAGCCTACGCTGTTGCCTACCATTCTTCTCGCTTGCGCAGTACTGGTTTTTAAATTTACGTTAGCTATTCCAATCGGTGTTTATTCTGCTCTGCGTCAATATTCTGTTGGCGATTACATCGCAACTATATTTGGCTTCATTGGTATGGCAACGCCTAACTTCGTTATTGCGATTGTTGCCTTGCTGATTGGCTATTACTCATTTGACGTGATGCTGTCTGGTCTCTACTCACCAGAGTATATCTCTCAACCTATGAGTTTCGAAAAATTCATGAATGGTGTTAGCCGTAGCTGGCTGTATATTCTCGTTGCTGGTACAGCAGGTATGGCGGGTATCATCCGCATTATGCGTGCCAACTTGCTCGATGAATTGACTAAGCCTTATGTAAAAACCGCACGAGCGAAAGGCCAAAAAGAATTTACGCTGTTAGTTAAGTACCCAATTCGTGTTGCGTGTTTACCACTTGCTGCGACGATTGGTTGGCAATTACCACTTCTTATCAGTGCGGACGTAATTGTAAGCCAGGTGTTGAACATCCCTACAATGGGACCAACCATGCTTAGCGCATTGCGTAACCAAGATATGTACCTAGCTGGTGACATTCTATTGCTGATGTCTACCTTAACTATTATAGGTACCATCATTTCTGACCTCATCATGTATTGGGTAGACCCTCGCGTACGCGCTGGTCTTTAACCGAGGAGTAATCATCATGACAGCTAATATTCAAACTGCTCCTTCCAATAGCATGTTTGCTCGAGTATGGAAGCGAAAGAAAAAACAGATTGACCTATCGGAAGCAACCGCTTGGCAATTGATTGGTATTAAGTTAAGACGTCACAAACTGGCTTGGTATAGTATGTGGTTTTTAGCTCTAATCTATTTTGTCGCTGCATTCGCGGAGTTTTTTGCACCGTTTAACTCAAGTGATAACTGGCGTCGATACACTTACGCGCCGCCACAAGAAGTCAATTTATTTGAAAAGACGGATAACGGTTGGGACTGGGCACCGCACTTGATTGGCTACGACGTGAAAACGGACATGCGGTCCTTAAAGCGTCATTACACCGAAAATCCAGCCAAGAAAGTTTATTTTGAATTTTTTGGTGAGGTAGAACCGTACACGCTAGCTGGGTTCATTCCTATGAAGTACAAGTTAGTCGTACCAAATAATAAACGTGATCCTTTCTTCATCCTTGGTTCTGATCGAATGGGACGCGATATGTTATCGCGATTAATTCATGGTGCACGTATCTCGCTGTCGGTTGGTCTAATTGGTGTATTTTTTACCTTTTTCATCGGAATTTTGGTGGGTGGTATCTCTGGTTACTTTGGTGGAAGAGTTGATAACTTTATCCAACGTACCATGGAAATAGTTAAATCTGTGCCAACACTTCCGCTTTGGATGGCGCTAGGTGCATCATTACCTAATGACTGGAGCTCGTTGCAGCGCTACTTCCTGATAACCATTATCTTAGGTTTGGTTGCATGGCCTGATATGGCTCGCGTTGTCCGCAGCCGCTTCATGTCATTGAAGAGCGAAGAGTATGTTGCAGCGGCATGGTTAGATGGTAACTCGCCATTTGAAATTATCCGCCGTTACATGGTGCCAAACTTCCTGAGCCATATTATCGCTGTTGTTACGCTAGCTATTCCGGCCATGATTTTGGGTGAAACGGCGCTTAGCTTCTTAGGTCTCGGCCTTCAACCACCAATGGTGAGTTGGGGTGTCTTGTTACAAGAAGCCCAAAACATCCGTGCTCTAGCGGATGCAATTTGGCTGTTAATTCCAGCAGCAAGTGTGGTTATTGCTATTCTCGCGATGAACTTTGTAGGCGACGGTTTACGTGACGCCTGCGACCCTTACCATGAACAAGGTGCAAAATAAGGTATTTAAAATGGCGGAAAAAATTCTTGAAGTTAAAGATCTTAACGTCAGCTTCCCGACAACGATGGAAACATTCCACGCTGTTAAAAACGTATCGTTTGATTTAAATCGTGGGGAAACCTTGTCTGTAATTGGTGAGTCTGGCTCTGGTAAATCGGTGACAACCAGCGCGATTCTTCAACTGCTGGACAAGCCAGGACGCATTGATTCAGGGGAAATTCTTTATCATACAGATGGGTCCATGGTGGATATCACTACGTTGCATCCGCGTAGTGAAGAAATGCGTAGTTTGCGTCGCTTTAACTTCTCATTGGTATCGCAGGAGCCAATGGCAGCACTGAGTCCTGTTCATACGGTTGGCGATCAAATTAAAGAAGTGCTTTGTCTTGTTGACCCCGGCATCACGAAACAAGTGGCTCATGAACGTGCAGTTGAACTTTTGAATCAGGTGCAAATGCCTGAGCCGGAAAGTTTGATTAACAAGTACTCGTTCCAGCTATCTGGTGGCCAGCGCCAACGAGTAGTCATTGCGATGGCGATTGCCAGTCGTCCAGATGTATTAATTGCCGACGAGCCAACAACGGCGTTAGATGTGACAACTCAAGCTGAAATTTTGGATTTGTTTGCCAAACTACAGCAAGAGATAGGCATGGCTATTTTGTTCATTACTCATGATTTAGGGGTAGTGGCACAGATCTCTGACCGTGTCGTCGTTATGGAAAAAGGTGTTGTTGTTGAGCAAGGAGATGTACGCCAAATCTTCGAACAACCGGAGCATCCATATACGATCAAGCTAATGAATGCGACGCGTGCGCTAGAGCTACCTTCTAAGGTGAAAAAACCGTTTGTTTACGCAGGGCAAACACCGCTTTTAGATGTAAATAATGTCACTAAAGTGTTTGAAAAGCCGAGTAAAATGTTCGAGAAAAAACAATTTATGACGGCGGTTAACAATGCGACGTTAACGCTGCATCCAGGTGAATCTTTGGGAATTGTTGGTGAGTCCGGTTCGGGAAAAAGTACCTTAGGTCGAGCGATTTTAGGTATGCAGCCAGCAACGTCAGGTAACATTCGTTACGTAGACGAAAATAGTGACATCGAGCTTGAGCTTGCTGACTATAAGCGTGTGAAACGCGATCCTTTGTTTGCTGATCTGCGTTTGATTTTCCAGGACCCGTGGTCCTCTTTAAATCCACGTATGACGGTTGCGGATATCATTGAAGAACCACTGAAACTGCTTCGTACAGAGATGAGTGCGCAAGAACGTAAAGATCGCGTACGTAATATGATGCGTAGAGTTGGTTTGCCAGCGGAGTTCTCAAGCCGCTATCCGCACGCGTTCTCGGGGGGACAGCGTCAGCGAATTGTTATCGCTCGCGCGCTAGTGACAATCCCTAAACTCATCATTGCTGATGAGGCGACGGCAGCATTGGACGTATCACTGCGTGCTCAGGTTTTGGACCTGTTGATTGAATTCCAAAACGAATTTGGCACATCGTTCATCTTGATCACTCATGACATCGCAACAGTGAAGTACTTCTGTGATCGAGTGATCGTACTGCAGCACGGCACGATAATGGAGCAGGGTACTATCGAGCAGGTAATTCATAACCCACAAGAACCATACACGCAAAAATTGATTGCAGCGGTTCCTGTGGCCGAACTACCTAAAGAAGTGGCGTAAAGTTCACTGGTTACTCTAACTCAGGGTGACTTTAAGTTGTCTTTAACAGGCCGCGTTATGCGGCCTTTTTTATTTTCAGAATTCGTAAACTATAAAAATATTAAAAGGTCCCTATGAAGTTTTGGCAAGATCTGTCCATCGTGAGGCGTATCTACATTAGCTTTACCTTACTGCTGCTAGCGATGATTTCGATTACAGGCGTGAGTTTGCTCCAAGGTAACTTGCAGTCCGATCGTACCCATATAGTGACTGAAGTGATTTCTCCTTATATGGTGGAACTTGATCGGGTTACCGTTCACTTGCTTACTAGCCAAGCCCTGGCTAACTCTTATTTCACGCCGTTAGATAACGGCATGCATAAAAAAATCGAATCTCAGTTTTTAAAAAACCATGAGATCTATGATGAAAAACGGTTGGAGCTGGAAGCTTTGTTCACCAAGCTCAACGAATACCAAATCGATTTGTTAACAATTCCACATGACATCGCACTATTTTCTAAAACCCTCGACTTGTTCAAGCGGTATCAACAAGTTGTCGGCACAGAGCAATGGATAGAGGATCGGTCTACGCAGTTTGCTTTAGACAGCACCAAAATGAAACGTGTCGCTTATAGCTTGTCTGACTCGGTTGATGATATGAATGCCAGCTTTATGGCAAACGATTTAGCGGCCACCATTGATTCACTGGTCTTTAATACCAATAAAGGCTTAAACTCGAATTCGGCGGAAGTTATCGATGGACTTATCAAAAAGAATCGTGCTGTCACCGAGAGGATTCTTAAAACCAGTCAGTCTCTAGCGGAAAAAACACGCGGCTATACAACACGCGATCAAAAACTCCTGAAGGCTGTGATCGATCATGCGACGAATGAACAAGGCGTGTTGCTTAAACATTATCGCGCCATGGTGGAACAGGCTGAAGTATTCGATCTCCTCGCTGGGGTTCAGTCAGATACGGCACAATTAATTGAACAGTTTGTCCTTCAGTCTGAACAGCTTAGGCAACTTTCTGAACAGCAAGTTGAGCAAGTCAATGTAATGCAATCTAGGGGAGAAAAACTGATCATTTTGGTTACGTCAGTCTCTTTTTTAATTGTGTCAATTGTCGCTGTGACACTAAGTCGGACGATTCGTAACGCGTTATATATGCTTAAATCGTCGTTAAATCGTATCGAAAATGGCGATTTGACGTTGTCTACCGGCATTAAAAGTAACAACGAGTTTGGCGAATTGTCTAACTCGATAGATCAAATGATCAATACACTTAAGCACTTGGTGGCATTGGTACAGTCAGTATCCCATCAGCAAAACCAGCTCGCTAATCACAATCAAGTGACGGCCTGTCAAAGTCAAAAATCGCTTGAGTCACAGCGCATCGAAACCGAAAGTGTCGCAGCGGCGATGAACGAAATGGAAAACTCGGTCGCGGAGGTCTCCCAAGCAACACGCACAAGCCAAACTCAGTTAACCGATATTGAGCGTTCGGTCATGAAAGGACAACAACAAACCACCGGCAACTTAGAGGCGCAAAATCGGCTGTCACAAGCTCTCAAAGAGTCCGCAGATGCCATATTGCGAGTGAGTGACGTAAGCACAGAGATAGGTCGTGTGCTCGAAGTGATTCAAGCCATAGCGGATCAAACCAATTTACTCGCGCTTAATGCCGCCATTGAGGCCGCAAGAGCTGGAAACATGGGGCGCGGTTTTGCCGTAGTTGCGGACGAGGTTAGGGAACTTGCTGGTCGTACGGGGCGTTCAACTCAAGAGATCCATACAATGACTCAATTATTACATGAATCGGTTGAGCAGGCGGTCCAGCAAGTGGAGCAATGCCATTTTTATATGCAGCACTCGCGCGAGTCATCAAATCAAACCAGTATTCTAATGCAAGGCATTCAAGCATCAATTTCTGAACTTGCTCAGTTGGGAGCACATATCGCTTCGGCAACAGAACAGCAACAAAACACTGCGATAGACATAGCAAAAAACATCAGTCGAATCTCAGACATCGCGTCATCGAATTCAAAAGGTGCTGTGGAAGTGGCAGCAAACGGACAGAAATTGCAAGAGTTGTCGATAGAGCAACTTAAATTGATTGATCACTATAAACTGGGGTGAGTGATGGTGATGCGTCGAGGATTAGGTTTATCCAACAAAGCGATTCGAGTTCACAACAAGCGTTCCATCTTAACGCATTTGGCTAAAAGTGGTCCCTTGAGTGAGTCAGAGTTGGCGTCCCGCACTCAGCATCCAACGCAGGAAGCAAGATACTGAATACATTGGATACTGAATCAAAAATCACACTACATAGTTAACCAAGTTAACTATGTAGTGTGATTTTGGTACTTGGGAGCTGTTGCAGCTTGAGTGATTGATATTTCTATCCCAAAAATTCAGCCGTTGGGCGGTGAATATAGCGCGGTGAATTTGAGTGACATCTCTCAGGCATATAAGTATCGATGGAAAGTATTAATCTTCGGTTTCAATCTAAAACTAAAGTTAGGATCTTTTTGGAGCAAACTGATCGAATTGATTAGAGCATTTTGACCGCAACAATAAAACAGCGACAATTAGCTAATTATATTGTTGAGAAATTAGCCTTGGTTGAACGACACTCTCAAAATAACCACTAAAAACTTAGGAACTTAGATCAATTAGGAACGCAGCTAAAATTAACATCCGAGAAACAAAATAATATCGTTATACAGTTTTTTATTTGTGATGAAAAATAACTGCTGAGCTTCACACCGCCGCGGCGCGTATTTCTCACAAGCTAGGTAAGAGTACCCCCACGGTAAATAATCGCTTATACAAGCCCGCTATCGCAGCGGGATATTTTGTTACCTTTTGATAACTTATATGTACTTGCGTACTCATGGTTTGCTTGGGTTTTATACCGAGATAATTCAGGTCACTAATTAAGCGCTTAAAGGCGATAGTCGAAAGCGGTCAAAGACATAGAACTCGATAAACAAAAAGCCCGGCGCAAGGCCGGGCGAAGAGTAAAAGACAGGTTTAAAGGATTACTTGAGTTTCACGCTGTATGAGATAAGAACTTTCAGGTCGTTACGATCGTTCTTATGCACAATGTCGTCGCCACGGAACTGAGCGCGGTAAGTACGAATGTTCAAACCTTCTAGCGCACCGTCTAGGAATTTGTAGCCTACGTGCCAGTCAAATGAAGTCATTGAACCATCGTATTCTTCCGCGTCTTTGCTAGAGCGAACGTTTGTTGCGTAGTTACCGCCAACACTCGCAGTTAGTTCAGGTAGACCCCAATCCGCAAAGTTGTAGTTCACTGCCAGTTTCGCCGCGCGCGCACCATCCACGTTGTAGTCTTCTAGCTGAGAAGTCGCCTGCATGAAGTTACGGTTGTCTGAGTTCGCCCAAGGCGTTAAACGGAAGTTGTAAGTCAGGTCTTGGCCACGAGTATCGGTGTCACTCAAGCCAGCGATCCAGGTGAAACCACCATGTTTAAGGTTAGCGCCTAAGCCGTAGTAGCTTTGCGCTTTTGGATCTTTCACGTTTGGATTCAGATCGCTTTCTTCAGCAATAGAGCCGTGGTAGAAGGCGGTTAGACCCAAATCTGCACCGCCTAAATCAAAACCGTACTTACCCAGTGCTTGCCAGTTTGTGCGGTAATCTTTACCGACACCGTAACCAAGGTCGATTTGACCGCCACCGAATTTGTAGATCGCACCTACCGTTTGGATATGATCAATGATCGTATTAGTCGTATCAGAACCTGATTTTTGATTTTGATGCCACTTAGTGGTCATAGGTAGGAATTCTTTTTGCCAGTCGTTCTTGAATTCGTCAGCAATCGCGTAACCCAAAACCAAGTTACCAAAGTGTGCTTTTGCCTCTATACCACGGTAAGCATGTGGGTTAAGACCCCAGCTTGAACGGATAGTACCAATGTTGATACGAGTGTAACCGCCGCGTACAGCAAGACCGACATCTTCATCGCCAAATTTTGCTTTCAATGCCGCGATTGTCAGTGCTGCATAAGACTTTTCACAACCCTTGCCGTCATAAGATGAGTTACCTTCACATTCGTGATCATAGTAAAGGATCTCAGATATGCCTGTAGTGTCGCCCAGCTTCAGGTTGGTATTTGCCCACAAATCAAGGCCGATCGTATCTTTGAAGTAGCCTGATTTGTAATCCCAAGCCAATTGCAGAGTTTGGTTTTCGATGTTTGGTACCCAGTGACCATCTGCATTTTTATCTTCACGATCACGAATGTATAAGAAGGAGTGAATAGTAGATGTTGAACTATCGTAAAACGCTTGTTTCGCTTGTGCTGCTAAATCAACCGCTGCTGCACTCTCGTTAAGTACGTCCGTCGGATCCGTATCATTTGCTAATACCGAGCCAGAGACTAGCACCGCAATAATAGAGGCACTAACCATAGAGAGATTGGTTCTATTTTTCATATCCATGCTTTCCATTTGTTTGTTTTGATTTATTGTTCTAATAATATACAAAAAGAATGATTTTTAAACAGAAACATTGTTTTATAAATTAAAAATAAGATCATCATCAAAGTTAAAATAATATTTCATGAATTAGTGTGACGTAGAAAGAATAAACAATGTGAATGCAAAATGTGCTATGAGAAACCGATTGCAAATCGTCTATAGATGGATGGGATGTTCGGTACTTTTGGAAGGAGAGGGCTTTGCTTAATTCAGAGATAAGACATACCTACCCCATTATGGTTGATTTTCAAACGATATACTGAATTTCAGGCATACCAAGCCCTTTAAGCTTGTTTAGCGCTTTAATCATGGCGTAAGTTTCACCAACCTGAGCAGTGTAGTTTCTCAGGGTTAATCTCCCACCTAACAACTGTTTCACACAATACATGGCTGTTTCAGAAAGCGAACGCTTGTGATAACCGTACCGCTTCTCCCACTTCTTATTGGAGCCGTAGAGTTTTTGGCAACCCATCGTTAGGTTGCGAGGGTGTCCTTGCTCCCAGAAGGCTGCCCCTTCTCTTGGTGGGATCAGCGGAACAGTTCGCTTGACTCGTATAGCATCATGGTAATGCCTTGTGTCGTAAGCACTATCACCAGATATTTCGAGGATTCGTCGGCGTGTTTGCTTGGGCAAGCTAGGAAGGACTTCTGCATCGGTGACATTAGATAAACTCAGCTCTGCTGCGACTATTTCGTGGGAACTGGTATCGACGGCTAAATGCAAATTTCTCCAGACTCTACGCTTCCCGTACCATGCTTTTTGACTTTCCACTCCCCTTAGCCATATACCTTGAGGCCAGTGGCATCAATGGCTAGGTGTTGTATAGCCCCTCTGGTTTTAGTCTTAAATGAAATCTCAACGTCTTTAGCTCGACGGCTTATGCAGGTGTAATGCGGACAAACAAGCGGGACGTTAGCCAGCTTAAATACTGAGTCTATAAAACCTTGCAGCGCTCTCAATGGCATAGAGAAAACTCGTTTACCATCAGTGCTGAAGTAATGGCTAAGTCGCTGAATCGGCGAGGTCTTCCACGATTGCCTCGTGTGTTTTTCTCCCACTCAGCTATCGCTTCCTCATCAATCCAAAAGGTCAGAGAACTACGGTTTATTAAGGCTTTATTGTACTGCTTCCAGTTACTTGTTTTGTAATGAGGCTTAGGCATTAGGCTACGACGATAAATGGATGTAACCGATCAGATCGTAGCGTCTTGAATTAGTTCCATTGATTTAAGCAACAAAGCCGTATGAGTTGTTAATAGGAGAGGTAAGTAGTGAGGGACAAGTTAATTGTTCAATTTTCTTTATTAAAAAAAAAAAGAGCCCCTAAGGGCTCTTGAAGTATGCAAACAGTATGTTAGGAAATATAAAGCTATATCTCATTTCAACAAGTAACTACTTTCGTAGGGCCAATACCAGTCAAAATTTACCTAGAGTTATCAAAGGCTTTAAGTTTTTAATGCAGCTAACTTAACCTCATTCAAAACCATCATATTTTCAATTACTCATATCCAATACCTTTGGGTTAAAACAATTAACCTGATACTGAATTTATATTTCATAAACTGTGATCAATTAATTTGTTAATTATCGTTCACAGTTAAATCTTATCACTATGGAGTGATAAATCAATTCTGAAACGATGTTTTACAATCCGTGTCACACATTTGAAATTAATGAAAAATAAAAATGAAATGACGTTTCAATAAATCTTGATTGAGTGGGAGTGATTGTTTATAGTTTTTGTGTTCATTTTGCTGCTGTATGAATTTTTGGTTTTTGGGTGAGTACAGGAAAGCGAGATGATCATCTTCCCTCCATAAATCGACTGTTGTTAGAGGAATCGTGATGCGCGCTGTTGAACATCGCAAGTTGTCCCTTCTGTTTCCGTTTTTAAAGTGGTCTTCAAAGGTAAACTCTCAAACCCTTAAAGCGGATGTTTTAGCCGGACTTACAGGGGCGATTATCGTGCTCCCCCAAGGCATTGCTTATGCCATGATTGCAGGTTTGCCACCTGAGTTCGGTCTGTATACTGCAATTATCCCTGCTATTTTGGCATCACTGTTTGGCTCATCGCATCATTTGATTTCGGGCCCAACAGCGGCACTTTCGGTGATTGTTTTTACCACCATAAGCCAGTTCGCTGATCCAGGAACGCCTATCTATATTCAGCTCTGCTTTACCTTGACCCTGTGCGCAGGGATCATTCAATTGCTTTTCGGACTCTTGCGTTTTGGCGCTGTGGTCAACTTCGTTTCCCACTCAGTGGTGCTTGGGTTCACTCTTGGGGCGGCTATTGTTATCGGAGTCAGCCAGCTAAAACATGTATTGGGTTTGCAATACGACTCAGGTGAAACGGCGATTGAAAATATTAGTTTGCTTGTCAGCAATATCAATGCGCTAAATGGTAAAGAGTTATTGGTGGGGGTTATTACCATCGCTGTTTGTGTGTTGTGTAAACGCCTTTGGCCCAAACTACCTCATATGTTATTGGCAACCTTGGTAGCGATGGGGTTTGCGACTTGGATGAATCACGCCGGTAACGAGGTATTGATGGTTAGCCAAGTCAGCAGTAACTATTTAAGCCTGTCTTCTCCTTTTGTGGGTGTTAGCCACCTATCTGCCATGCTTGACGGTGTTTTTGCTGTCGCGATGCTGGGGCTGGTAGAAGCGATTTCAATTAGTCGTTCGGTCGCGATGAAATCTCGCCAACAGCTTGATAGTAACCAAGAGTTTATCGGCCAGGGGATCTCAAATATTGTTGGCTCATTTTTCTCTTGTTATGTCTCCTCGGGGTCTTTCACCCGTAGTGGCGTCAATTACAGTAGTGGTGCGCAAACACCACTAGCGGCCGTGTTTGCTGGCTTATTTTTATTGATCATTATGGTTCTGTTTGCTCCGTATGCAGCCTATATACCGATTGCAGGTATGGGCGGCTTGTTGCTGGTTGTCGCTTGGAACCTGGTGGATGTTCATCACATTAAAGTGATTGCAAAACATGATGGTAAAGAAATCTTTATTTTGGTATTGACCAGTTTATCTGCGATTTTTCTTCACCTTGAACTTTCTATTTATGTTGGCGTTGCTGCCTCTCTCTTCTTCTATCTGCGCAGAACGTCGCGTCCCACTATCGAGTTGCTTAATTGCGATGAGCTGAATATTGATGATCAGCAAGATATCGCGGTGATCCGCATCAACGGCTCGATTTTCTTTGGTTGCGTTCAATACCTCCATCAAGAGTTGCAGAAAATCAGTTCTAAGCAATTGATTATTTTAGGAAGAGGGATCAACTTCATTGATCATCTCGGAGTCCAGATGCTCGATGATTATGTATCAACCAGTGGGCGGAGCATCTATTTCTGTCGCTTTAAAGCTAACGCCAAAGCATCACTGTTAAATGGTGCAACGTCGGTTCGAGAAGAGCAGTTTTCAGACCGATTGACGCCATTGTTAAAGCTAATTTGTAAGAGGTAATTCATGAAAGTATTAGTGACGGGTGGCTGCGGCTATATCGGCAGTCATGCTTGTGTCGCATTGGCTGAAGCAGGGCATGAGCCGATTGTGCTAGATAACTTCAGCAACAGTAACCCTAAGGCCGTGGTTCGTATTGAGAAATTGATTGGGCGTCCATTGGTTGTCTATCAGGGGGACATTCGTGATCGTCTCGCGCTTGATTGCATTTTCGAACAGCACAATATCGGCGCGGTAATGCATTTCGCTGGGTTAAAAGCCGTCGGCGAATCGGTGGCGAAACCGCTCGAGTATTACGACAACAATGTCACAGGAACGCTGAATTTACTGGCTGCGATGAGAGCCGCACATATTTACCGCTTGATCTTCAGTTCATCGGCTACGGTATATGGCGATCCTCTAACGGTTCCTATTTCTGAAGCTGCTCCAACCGGCGCGACGACTAACCCATATGGCACCAGTAAACATATGGTTGAAAGTTGTTTAAGAGATTTCTCCACCGCGAACCCGGACTGGAGCATCACTCTGTTACGTTACTTCAACCCCATCGGTGCGCACCCTAGCGGTTTAATTGGTGAAGATCCAACTGGCATTCCTAATAACCTGATGCCGTTTATTACTCAAGTGGCGATTGGACGACGCGATACCCTGTCTGTTTTTGGTAATGATTACCCAACGCCTGATGGCACAGGTGTGCGTGACTACATTCATGTGCAGGATCTCGTCGAAGGCCATGTGGCGGCACTGGAAGTGCGAGGTTACATCAGCGGGTTGCATGTCTATAACCTCGGAACGGGTAACGGTGTCAGCGTTTTAGATATGGTTGCGGCGATGAATAAGGTGCTGGGTCGAGAGTTACCAGTACGCATCGAACCGCGAAGAGCGGGTGATATTGCTCAGTGTTTTGCCGAAGTGGATAAGGCTGAGAAAGAGCTTGGTTGGAGCGCGAATCACGATTTAATGGATATGGTTGAGCACAGTTGGAACTGGCAGCAGCGCAATCCGAATGGTTACCAATCTTAATTTTTTAAGGAAACATTATGTCTCAATCATTTGATGTTGCAGAGCACCCTCACCGTCGTTTTAATCCCCTTACGGGTGAGTGGGTGCTGGTGTCGCCTCATCGTGCGAAAAGACCGTGGCAGGGACAACAAGAAACACTCAATATTGAAAACCTGCCAAGTTATGACAATAACTGCTTTTTGTGCCCAACCAATAAGCGAATCAGCGGTGATGTGAACCCAAATTATCAAGGCACTTTCGTTTTTAAGAACGACTTTGCTGCCCTCACTGAGCAAACCCCTGATTCACCGGTTAGTGATGATCCTCTTTTTCAACTTCATAGTGCGAAAGGGGAAAGTCGAGTGATCTGTTTCTCGCCTGATCACAGCCGTACATTGCCAGAATTGAGCTTGGAAGAAATTGGTCAAGTGATTACTACTTGGATGGAACAGACGCAAGAGCTTAGCCAGCGTTACCCTTGGGTTCAGGTATTTGAAAACAAGGGTGAAAGCATGGGGTGCTCTCAACCTCATCCACATGGTCAAATTTGGGCAAACAGCTTCGTGCCTACCTTGGTAGCAAAAAAAGACCAGCAGCAGCAGAACTATTTTGAACGATACCATAGCCCTCTATTGCTGGATTATGTGCAGCGTGAAGTGACGTCTGGTGAACGTGTTGTTGTAGAAAGTGAATACTGGGTGGCATTGGTTCCTTACTGGGCGGCCTGGCCATTCGAAACACTGGTCTTGCCAAAAGTTAAGCTAAGCCGACTGACGGAAATGACTCCGGAGATCGAGGCTGATCTTGCTAAGACCATTAAAGTGTTAACCACTAAATACGACAATCTTTTTCAGTGTTCCTTCCCTTACTCAATGGGCTGGCATGGCGCACCGTTTATTGCAGGTAATCCAGACGCGTATTGGCAAGTACATGCGAGCTTTTTACCGCCACTACTGCGGAGTGCGACAGTACGAAAATTCATGGTGGGATACGAAATGCTAGCCGAGAGTCAGCGTGACTTAACGCCAGAGCAAGCGGCAGAACGTCTACGCAATGCGTCAGAGACTCACTACAAGCAACAAGATTAGCTGTGCGAAGTTCGGAGAAGAAACGCTTCTCCGAACGGTTAAATCATGAAGGTGGATGGCGGTTGACGAGTTTGACCATTCGCTGTAACAGGAAGCTGACAATCAGCTTTTTTTGAAATTAACATTTAAAATGAAATGATGTTTTAAAAATGTGAGCGGGCTTTGCGTTTATAGAAAAGCATCACTGTAAACTATAGATATATCATTGAGCATAACCCTCAGTTTGCATTACAAAGTTTTAAGAGATTTTCGGTATGAGTGAAACGATAACTTTGCGTCCGTTGCCAAGCACACTGGACGAAACAAAAGTGGTGAACCATCTATCTACGGTCGTAGAAGCGATTAAGCGTAATATTGCTAAAATTGGTGAGCGTAACCCAAAAATCGGTACTTCCGAACACCAATGGGATTACTGCGACCAGTTTGATTGGGTGTCGTCTTTTTGGACAGGCGAGTTATGGCTCTGCTATCAAATGACAGCCGATCAGCAATTTAAAAACAGCGCCAAGCTGCGCAAACAATATTTTGCCGACATGTTGCTTGATCCTTTCTGGTTAGATCACGACCTAGGATTCCAATACAGCTTAAGCTGCGTGGCCGATTACAAATTGACCGGCGATGAAGAGTCAAAAATGATGGCAATTCGCGCCGCTGATCACCTCATCCATCGTTTCCGCAAGATTGGTGGTTACATTGTTGCGTGGAATGACACGCATCCGCTCGGCCCTGAAATTACGCAAGGTAAATCTATCATCGATTCGCTGCAAAATACTGCGTTACTGTTTTGGGCGTCAAAAGTGACAGGTTCTCCCGTTTATGCGCAAGCGGCAACTCGACACAGCGAGACTCTGGCCAAGCATATTGTGCGTGATGATTACTCGACGTATCACTCATTTAACTTCCATCCGGTAACACAGGAGCCGATTAAAGGTGAGACGTTCCAAGGCTTCGCGGATGACTCCTGTTGGGCTCGCGGGCAGTCATGGGCCATTCATGGTTTCGCCCAAACTTATCTGTATACCCAAGACGAGAAATTCCTAACGCTGGCGAAGAAGCTAGCCCGCTACGCCGTAGAGCAAATTACCGACGATGGCGTTCCAGTTTGGGATTACTCGCTACCAAGTAATGAAATTCAGTATAAAGATAGCTCCGCAGGCGCGATTACTGCCGCAGGATTACTGTTGATTTCTCAGTGTATTCAAGACCCAGAAGAAGCGAAGCAGTACCGCGATTGGGGCAACTTCTTGTTGCAAGGTCTGATGAATAGCTGTGATTTAACGGGCGATGAATCTGCACTTGGCTTGCTTGCGCATGGTGCCTCGTTTGTCAAAGTTGGCCTGTGCGACAACATGCTGCCGTACGGTGATTACTACTACCTAGAAGCTTTGATGCGCGCAAACGGTTATCAGAAGTTCTTCTGGTAAGCGAACTCGATTATCTGTTCAGGGGGAGAACATTTCCCCCTCTCTCCCAACTTTTTGGAGCCTATCATGACCCAATTTGCCTCTCGTAAAGGTCATATGACCCTGCCTGTCGAAGAAGGGCAGGAAGAAGTAGTTCTGGATTTATACCAGCGTTGGCAAGCGGATGCACTCCGCGATAGCGATGGTACCACCATGCCAGATTCTTTAGCTGAGCAAGACAGTGACATCTATTCGGTGATGTGCCTTGTTCGAGCGGACCAGGAATACGCTAATCAGCATCCAGAGTACCTACATCGTAAATATCTGATGTCTTTTCCTGTCACAGCAATGAGCGATCGCGTTGAGATTTTTCCACTCGAAGGTTACAGCAAAGACAAATATGAGCTGGATGATGACAGTGAGCCGAAGCTTTGGTGGGAAGTTCGAAACCGCACCTTGAACGAAGTGATTCCGGCTGACATGTGGGAATTTGATGCGGAACATCAGCGTATCGATATCTACGATGCGATCCCTTATCACGAGTACACCATTACCTTTATGGCGCGCCAAGTTTGGGACAGCGTTTCTATGTACAACGCGCTGACCAACGATTGGAAAGGCCCTCGTATTAAGAGTCTCGACCCATATCATCCAGAATGTCGTGCTCATTTGTTAAACCATTTTGCACACTGGTTAGAAACGCACCCGAATACCACAGTGGTTCGATTCACCACCTTTGCATTTTTGTTTGTGATTGATACTGGTGAGAAAAACCAAGACATCTATCGAGATTGGACCGGTTACGGCGAAACCGTGAGCCCACGAGCGCTAGAAGATTTTGAAAAGCGCTTTGGCTATAAATTGTCTCCTGAAGATTTTGTCGATGCCGGTTACTACAACGGTACTTATAAAGTGCCATCTAAGCAGTATCAAGACTGGATGACCTTTGTCCAAGAATTCGTCGTGGAGTTTGCCGCAGAGTTAGTCAACATGGCTCATCAAGCAGGCAAAAAGACCGCGATGTTCCAGGGTGATCACTGGATTGGAACGGAACCATTCCTTGAGAGCTACCAAAAGATTGGTATCGATATTAATGTCGGCGCGGTAGAAGATGGCGTAGCACTACGTCGTTTAACGGATTCAGGCGGTGATCAGATTCGCGAAGCGCGTTTTTATCCTTATTTCTTCCCTGATGTATTCCGCGAAGGTAATGATCCGGTTGTTGAGTCTATGTCTAACTGGACTAAGATTCGCCGTGCCATGCTGCAAAAGCCGTTAGACCGCATTGGCTATGGTGGTTACTTGTCACTTGCGAATCAGTTCCCGCACTTTATCGACCATGTAACAGAAATCTCAAGTCAGTTCGGTGACTACCTTGAGTACACGCAACGCAGTGAATCGAAAAAAGTAGCAGGAAAAGTTGCGGTACTGAGCGCATGGGGCGCCGCGCGTAGCTGGTTGCAAAACCAAGCTCGCGACCAACGTTTTTACGTACCACCTCGTCCTGATGTCATGGAGCTTGTGGGTAACAACATCCTTGAGTGTCTATCTGGATTGCCATTTGACGTTGAGTTCATTAGCTTTGATGACATTGCCGAAAAAGGCATCGATCCAGAGATAAAAGTGATCATCAACACGGGTGATGCGAACTCTGCATGGAGTGGTGGCGAGTGTTGGGACGATCCAAAAGTTATCGTGGCACTGCGTCAGTTTGTTGCCGAAGGTGGTGGCTTACTGGGGGTATCTGAGCCTTCTGCGTGGCAGAAAAATGGTCGTTACTTCCAGCTTGGCGATGTGTTTGGGTTAGAAAAAGAAACCTCCCTGACAATGGGACGTGTTGCGATGCCACTGCAAATCGTAGAGAACCATTACTTAAGTCAATTCATTAAGGGTGACGAAGACTTCGGTAACCCAAGCTATGTGTATCCACAAGCGGACGACTTGACGGTACTGGCAGCGCAAGGGCAACACTTGGCGTTAACGGCGCGCGGATACGGAGCTGGCCGAGCTGTGTATCTGGGTAACTTGCCATTCAGTATGGAAAACGCTCGTTTACTACAGCACATTCTGTTGTGGCTGACTCAGCAGGAAGCGCTTTCGCATGCATGGTTGTCTAACAACCCGTATGTCGATGTCGCTTTTTATCCAGAGACGAATAAAGCCACAGCCGTGAACTTCACCAGTCAAGCTCAGCAGGTCACGGTATTCAATACGCAGGGTGAACCGCAGCAATTGGCTTTACAGCCGTATGAGTGGTGTTGGTTCGATAACTAATCAAGTCAAAGAAGGTGTGAGAGCACCTTCTTTTTATTTCCTAACAGTGAACACGGTTGACTGTTGCATCCTCCCTTTTGGCTGAATCAAGGAGTTATTCGCATCATGTATTCACAACATTTGATGCAGATCCGACGTAAGGCGTCACAAACAATTGTTGAACAGCAATTGTCTCTTCAAACACAGCAGGCCTGCCAACGGCAAATAGCGCAGTGGCAAGCCACTTTTTCTTCTCATTCTGGATGGCCAGATATCCAGTTGACAGACGCCGTGCATAACGGACAAGTCATACACACTTATTTGCTGCGCGTGTTGGTTCTCGCTTGCCAATACAGTCATCAGCGTTGTTTAAAGGCCCGTTCTCTTGCTGAACAGGCCTTGGCGTATTGGTATCAAATAAATCCAACTAACTGGAATTGGTGGTGGAACCAAATCGGTAAGCAACGACTTATGGGGCCAATCGCTCTGTTGCTCAATGAAGAGCTTAGCAAGGCGTTAATCAAACGGTTGATTGAAGATCTGCCCAATAACGTTTCGATGACAGGGGCGAATCGCGTCGATCTTGCCAATGGAATGGCCTATCGTGGATTGTTAGAAAACGACGAAACATGTTTTGCAGAGGCGATGGCAGCGATAGCAGAAACAATAGCCATTACTGACGAAGAGGGAATACAGGCAGACTTCTCTTATCAACAACATGGGCCGCAATTACAGAATGGGGGATACGGGGAGTCATTTCTCAATGTTGCGCTTCCTTGGGCTTATGTGTGTGCGGAGACTCGGTTCCGTTTTTCATCGCAGCAGCAACGCTTGTTGTTAGCATACTACCTACAAGGTTCAGTATGGATGACTCGGACTGGACGCTGGGACTACAACGTTTGCGGCCGAGCTATCGCCAAACCAGACTTAGAGAAAACGCACTGCCGAACGATGTTGATGACGCAAGCTAAGATGTTGCTGGCTTTGTTGCCTTATTATCGCGTTCAATTGCAAAGATATCTTGAGCACCTTCAGGGATATGATTATCCTTTTGCCGGGTTTAAGCACTTCTGGCGTTCTGATTACGCGGTGATGGTCAATAACAAATTTGCGGTGTCGGTGAAAGCCAACTCTTGTCGAATTAAGCCGATTGAAACCGGTAATCAGGAGAACCTGAGGGGTTTTTGGTTAGGTTTTGGCAGCATGAACATTAGCGTGACAGGGAACGAGTACCACGATATCTATCCTTATTGGGATTGGGCTAAGATTCCCGGCGTGACGTGTCCACAAATTGTCAAACCCGCCCACGAATGGGGGAGAATAGAACAACAAACGGATTGGACTGGCGGTGTCAGCAATGGCCGCTGGGGGATCACCAGTTTCGATCTCGATGTGATGCAAACCCAAGGACTAAAATCTTGGTTCTTTTGTGATGGAGCGATTGTCGCTCTCGGCGCTGGAATTCGTTCTGAGCATCCCGAACCGATAGCGACCACCATTAACCAGTGTCACTATCAGCCTCCTTGCTGCGTAAATGGCGCAGAGCTGGATGGGGAGTCGATGACAGTTACAGCCAAAAATTGGCTTCATCATGCAAACGTAGGTTATGTTCTCGGCGATGTGAATGCTCACTTACAAAATCACATTCAACAAGGCTGCTGGCAGGCAATTAATGCCCACTTAAATGCCGATAAAATGAGTGGCAGGGTATTTAGCTTATCGATTGATCATGGTGTTCACCCCCAAAATGCCAGTTACCAATACACTCTGTTACCCGGAGCTTCATTGTCTGAGACAAAACGTTATGTGGCTCAACCATATGCGAAGGTTTTGATGAACACGCCAGATCTTCAGGCAGTGGCTTATCAGGACAATATTGGCTGTGTTTTTCGCACTGCGGGCCGTATTGAAATACCCGAATCCGAAACAAAAGAAAGCGTTACCCTAGTGGTCGATACGCCGTGTTTATTGCTTTGTGAGAGAACACATACCGGCTTTCAGTTTGCCGTATCGACGCCTGGAAGAGGGGAGGGAGTTAATCTGGTGTTGCATTTCAAAGGGGAGAGTCATCGCTTTTTTGTCGAGACTTTCGACAAGCTTGACCGACTCGGAGAGAGCGTTCGTTTTGACCTACACTTGCATTAGTTTTCTTAACTTACGCTAGTGGCTACGTTTGAGTCCTGCTCCTTGAATTCAATGGGACCTAAACCACAACTAAAGCGGGATCTGGAGCATGGATTTAAGCTAAAGACCCCATCACTCATGTTAAGGCTATGCGTCGAGAGATATATTGCATAGTCATCATCTTGGATCCTTGTTATGCGCTATATATTGTTGGTCTCGACGTTAATGCTGTCGGGTTGTTCTGTTTCCCCTCATTCCACACCGATTCAGGCTGATACCAACTGGCATGTTAATCAGTTATCTAATGGAATGAGATACCACGTCTACCCGACACAAGATCAAGAGATCTCGGTGCGTATGGTGATGAACATTGGTTCGTTCCAAGAGCAGGAAAACCAAAAAGGTTATGCGCATTTTGTCGAGCACATGGCGTTTAATGGCAGTACGCATTTTTCTGGCAATGAGGCGATTAAACTATTCGAGCAGTCCGGAGGGAGCTTTGGTGCAGACATCAATGCTTTCACTACCTATCAGCAAACGGGGTACAAACTGGATCTCGCCAACCAAAGTCAGTTGCAAGACGCATTAATCTGGATGCGAGACATTGGTGATGGGCTGACGTTTTCATCTGCCCAAGTGGAAAAAGAAAAAGGCGTGATTTTAGGTGAGTGGCGTCGTGCTAATCCGGATGACAAGCCCTTTGCGCTCAACGCATATCACGCTTCGGTGGAAGGCACACTCTACGGTGAGCATGATCCAATTGGAACGCGGGAGTCGATTGAAAAGGCGACACCGACTGCGCTGAAAAGCTTTTATGATAAGTGGTATCAACCACAATACGCTGAACTTATTATCACAGGCAATGTGCATGTAGACTCTGTTTCGAAAATTATCAATAAGACCTTTTCTAGTTGGGAAAAAACGTCAGATGTTGTGATCAAAAAGCGCCGTGATATTCGGGTCAACACAAAGAATGAAATCCTGCCAAGTAATTCTATTGAGTCACCCAGCTTGCATCTTGTGATTGAGCGTGGGGCGATTGGGCGTCAGACTGTCGAACAACAGCATCAGGAATGGCTGGATGAAGTCGCCGGACAACTCATTCAGCAGCGATTGATTGCCGATCTTAATGATGCTGCAGTGCCATTTCAGTATGCGTATGCCCAGCCTTACTATTCCAATTACCACCGCATGATGTCTGCCGGTATTGCATTTGCGCCAGAGCGTCGCGAACAGATGCACCGCCTGTTTATTAGAACGTTAACTTCACTGCGTGATTACGGAGCTACACAAGCGGAATTAGACAGCATCATGGCGAACTGGCAGGGTGAACTCACTAATCTGGATTCCGACTGGAGCAAACGTAAACCAAATAGCTTTGCTGAAGCGCGTGTATTCCAGTTGGAGCAAAATAACATCAGCCAGTCTAAACAGAGTTACGCTCAGAGCTTGGCTACGTTTCTCGACAGCGCCACGTTAGCCAGCGTGAATGCTCAAATCACAGAGCTGTTATCCTTACCGCCGAGCTTTTCTATTGGGATGAGCAAACAGGAAACGCGCGCGCAGTTTTCTGGTGTATTTTCTGCACTGAATACGGCTTATTTCCAACCCGGAGAAAAAACCTTGTCGATGGCATCGAAAGCGGGTGGGTTTCTTCAGCCAGTTAAGGAAGGCAGTATTATCAAAGCTCGTAAAGAAGCGGGCGGTTTTGAGGTCTACACACTTTCAAATGGTGTGGATGTCTGGTTCCAAAAAGATGAGAAAGCCGGTGGACGCGCCTACATTTATTTTGCCAGTCAAGGTGGTAAAGCGGCAATGGATACGTCTCTCTACCCAGCGTTTGAAATTGCCACCATGGCAACCGTAAGAAGTGGACTAGGGAATTTCTCGGGATCTGAGTTAGACAGTTACTTACGTAGCAACAATATTTCTATTGTCCCGATGTTAGATACCACCAGTCACGGTGTGAAAGTGACCACACAAAAAACACGCTTGGAAAACGCATTGAATGCACTTTATAACCTGAGTTCTGAGATAAAAGTCGATGAGCGCCAACTGGCTGCGGTGAAGCAAGAATTTAAACAACAGCGACGCGCCTTTTTTGAGTCACCAATGGGAAAGTTAGTTCAGGAAGCAAACCAAAATGCTTATCTGCCGCAAAGTCGCCACCGTATTTTGGATAGCGACGCTGTCGAGAGCGTCACTCCGGAGCAAATACACGCGGTACATAAACGTTTATTTAAGTCTAATAACGGTTTCAAGATGGTCGTGGTGGCAGATTTAGAACCAGAGCAACTTGAGCCATTGCTGCGCAGGTACGTTGCTTCTATTGAAATGAGCCCGGGTCGGTCAATTGACTATGACGTGGCGTTGAACCCAGATGAACCAAGCCGCACGGTGATGACTGATGGCCATGAGCCGTCTTCACTTTACTTGCAGCGTTTGACCAACGCCAATGATGATGCCCAAAGTGGAAGAGACACAATGGTTGTCGATATTCTGCAACGCGTTAGTACGGCACGGATATTAGATCAATTACGTGAAGAGTTGAGCCTGGATTACAATCCCAGTATCTATCCAATGATACAAGATCGTGAGCAAGTATCGGATTGGATCTTTGAATCGCAAGTCGATCCGAAAGATGTGGCGATCATGGACAGCCAACTTAATAAAATTTTTGATGAACTGGCAAAAAATATTAACCAACAAGAGGTTGATATCGCGGTGAAACAATTGGTGGTCGCCATGCAGGGAATGGAAGACAGGCCGAAACAGCGAGCGTGGGCATATGGCCGTTATTTGGTGCACGATTATGGACTGGATGTGTTGCTGAATGTAGAGCAAGCGGCCAAAAGTATCACTTTACAAGAAGTTCAGGCGCGTGCGCGATCAGTCTTTGGGCCTCAATCTAAACGTGCCACCATTATTCTCAATCCAATCCAATAAGTTGCGCACGAGTCATTTAGCCCAAGTAAGAAGACGGACTTTTACTTGGGCTGTCAGGCCGCCGCTAGCGGTGTTTTGTATCGAGTTGATATGCCTTCACTAAAGTCAGTTTTTCTCTGTAGTCGTCGATTAACTGTTGTTTGGTTTTCCCTTCGTTATGATAGAAGAGCGCACCTTGTTCGCTAAGAAAATCATAATGATTGTATATCATTTCAAGGACTGTGTTTACACGCTTTAGTGTTGTTGAAGTACAACTCTTGCCATCGAGATCGTCTTCGATATCCAGAATATGAGAACGGAACATCTCAACAATAAATAAGTCCTCTAAGGCCTGTTCACTCTGAAGGGCGGTTTGGTATTTGGTCACTTGCGCTTCTTTGTGGTTTAAAACCGCTGAACTGGCGTTGTTAAGACGTAACCACTTACATTGCTCAAGCAAGACACTAAGCGCTTCATGCTTAACATTTTTGAATAGCGATAATGACTCTTGGTGAGAACAGTTTTGCTTCACAAGCCAACCCGAAAGGAATCGGGTTTCAAAGCGTTCACAAAATTGAAAGATTGGCGCGTTAAGGCCATCACTGTTGAGCTCAGTTAGCGGGTCGAAGGGGTACATGTAGCCAAAATCGAACAGCCAGAGCTTATGGTCGTCATCCACAAGCAGGTTACCGCTGCACAAATCCCATTCGAACAGGCCAATTTTTTCACAGGCGGATAAGGTCGAGAATAGCTGGTAAAGCAATGAGGAGGATACGTCGCTGATGGGGCTTCCCTCGATCCATTCAGAGAGAATGATGCCTAAGCGATAATCGGCGTAAACCGTTGGGACAATACACTCGAAGTCGACCGATGTGTGCGGGGAATCTTTACGTTTTTGCAAATCGGATCGACGTTGTACTTCATTCAGAAACGAAAGCTGGCCATTGAGGTTTTGTACTTTGGCCTCTGGGCGCTTCTTTTTTAGGGTGTAGTCTTTGCTACCAAACTGAACCCGAAATACTTCAGCCGTCAACCCACTCTGAAAAGCCTCGATTACATAAGGAGAGGTTTCCGTTGTCAGTGCTAATTGTTGCGGAGATATCGGGCAATTATCAATATTGCCAACGATGAGGTTTTCTCCGCTCTTTTCAAATTGCAGTTGCTGTTTCTGGCGCTTGTCCATGTAGATGCCCATCTTCCTATTGATTCTGATTATTTTATCAAGAGTACAAGTTTGTAAATCCTCCTTATTGCATCAATCTAAGGCTGAGCGTTGAGGAGCAGATATACCAATATTTCTTGGTGTTTAGCGCAGCCGTATCAAAGATATCCAGCAAAAAGTTGGCGAAGTGAAAATTGTGGTCGTTGCTTGCGTCGTGGTTAGCTTACCCGAGTTCATTAAATTCTTTGTGATAACGTTCCCAATTGTTGTGCGTGAAATTAAGGGGCAAATCTGTTTGGTGTCTACTTTTTTCTCTTGTTATGTTCATAAATTATTGTTTGTCATGAAAGTTTGATTTTTATGCAAACAAGTTAATGTGCCTTGGAATACGTGAGAAATTATCTCTGTCGATTAATTGTAACCGGATACAAGTCAGTTTCAGTAAGGTCTTGTTAGGTAGCAGCATTCATAGATAAACGCGTTTTGGCGTAACGCTATTGTCAGAGTTTTATGTTCTTAACCTTATCTTTCTTGAATTGTCATTTTTCGTTGTTATGCTTTTTCATGTGGGCAGCGAAGGCTTCCCCACCATCAGTTTATCATCTCTCCTTTTGTAAGGTGCTTGACTGAAAAGGCAAAACCTCTGAAAGGGGGTGACGCAAAGTCTCCGATCTAACGGAAATTTCCTATGATAGCGGGACCGCCAGTTTTGTATTTCGACTAATTAAATTTGTTCGTATCTTAATATCAGACTTTTGGTCTGATATTTTCATTCACGGGTGCATTCAGTTACGTTTTTATTCTGTTTGGATGTGAGTGGCTAAGTTTCGCCTACAGCTGGGAACGTTACCTACTTTAGGGTGATTTTTAGATGATATTGACTAGGTTATGCCGTTGATAGTTTGTGACATTGCTGAGGGTTAACCACTTCTGGAAAATTGAATACTTGATAATTTTTTAACAGAGGTAAGTAAAATGCGTTCGACAAAAATGAAAGCGGGAGTCCCTATTTTAGGGATTTTAATGGGGACAGCAGCGGCAGGAGCGAGCCAGTTAGTTTTTGCAGCACAGCTTCAACCAGGTCCAGAGCCTACATTACACACTCAAGAAGCTTACTCTCCTGATAGTAACTTTACGGCTAAGTGGACTAGAGCTGACGCGCGCCAACTTAAGCGCTTGTCCGACCCTATGGCAGGGTCTCGTGAGAACTCGATGCCACAAGAGTACACCATGCCGAACGTTCCACAGGATTTTCCGGACATGTCTAATGAGCAGGTATGGGTGTGGGATTCATGGCCCCTAACTGACGCAGATGCCAACCAATACAGTATTAACGGTCAGGAAGTTATTTTCTCGCTAGTAGCAGATCGAAGCCTTGGTTTTGATGATCGCCATGTCTTTGCGAAGATCGGCTACTTCTATCGTCCAGCGGGCATTCCTGCGGAAGAGCGTCCTGAAAATGGCGGATGGACTTACGGTGGTCTTGTTTTTGATGAAGGGGTTACCGGGCAAATCTTTGAGGACCAGTCATACAGTCATCAGACACAATGGTCTGGTTCTGCCCGAATTTTCCCAGGTGGCAAGGTCAAACTTTTCTTTACCGATGTTGCATTTTATCGTGACGCAGACGGCAATGATATCAAGCCATATGACCCGCGTATTGCACTCAGTGTCGGTAAGATACACGCGAATAAAAATGGCGTGAAGTTTACTGGGTTCGATAAGGTGACTAATTTGCTAGAAGCAGACGGTACATATTACCAGACGGCTGAACAGAACCCTTACTTTAACTTCCGTGACCCATTCACTTTTGAAGACCCTGCTCACCCGGGTGAAACCTTTATGGTCTTTGAAGGTAACTCAGCAATGGAAAGGGGCTCGGCCAAGTGTACCAAGGAAGATCTGGGTTATCAGGATGGTGACCCTTATGCTGAAACAGTGCGAGAAGTGAATGCATCGGGGGCGACTTTCCAGATCGGTAACGTTGGTTTAGCGCGAGCAACCAATGAAGATCTTACCGAGTGGGAATTTCTACCACCGATCCTTTCGGCAAACTGTGTTACAGACCAGACCGAACGCCCTCAAATTTATCAGAAAGATGGAAAATACTACCTGTTCACAATTAGCCATAGTACGACTTTCGCAAATGGCATTACTGGTCCTGAAGGGGTGTATGGCTTTGTAGGCGATGGTATCCGCAGTGATTATCAGCCACTGAATCAAGGATCGGGGTTAGTGCTTGGTAACCCAACGAATCTGAACTTCTATCCTGGAACGCCTTTCGATCCAGACTATAATCAGCCAGCAGGCCACTTCCAGTCTTATTCACACTATGTGATGCCTGATGGACTGATTCAATCATTCATCGATACGGTTGGCGTTAAAGAAAACTTCCGACGTGGTGGTACTTTGGCACCAACGGTGAAAGTCCTGATTAATGGAGATACATCAGAGGTCGATTACTCTTACGGAACGAATGGATTAGGTGGCTGGGCTGATATCCCGTCGAATGTGAACGTGAATCCTAGCGGCGTTATCAAGAAACCGCTTAAGTAGAACTTATTAAGTTCTGTATGCCATTAAATGAGAGGGGCGGGTATTTGCCCCTCTATAATAATTAGTAGGGTTATGCGCTTTAACATAAATTTATTGATGGGCGTAAGGCCTATCATAACTGCTTTCACTCTCTGTGCGTTGCTGGCATCTGATGTTGTGAGTAGTTCACCACTGTTTGTTGAACAGTCATCTTCAGAATTGTCACCGTTTACTCGTCCGGTAAAATGGTCTCCCTATCGGCCTGCAATACATATTACCCCCAACAGACACTGGATGAACGATCCTCAGCGCCCATTGCTGATCGACGGTGTTTGGCATTATTACTATCTGTACAACGCAGACTATCCAAATGGTAATGGGACCGAGTGGTATCACATGACATCCCAAGACCTAGTCCACTGGCAGGAGCAGGGTATTGCCATCCATAAATATAAAAACGGCCTTGGGGATATTCAGACTGGCAGTGCCGTCGTTGACACCAACAATACGGCTGGCTTTGGTGCCGGAGTGATTATTGCTATTGCGACTCAGCAACATGACGGTGTACAGCGCCAGTCACTCTTTGTTTCAACAGATGGTGGTTACCACTTCAAAGAGTATGATGATAACCCCATTATGGACAATCCTGGAGCGGAGCATTGGCGCGATCCAAAAGTCATCTGGGATGAAGAGAATAATCAATGGCTAATGGCGCTCGCTGAAGGACACAAAATCGGCTTCTATACCTCCCCTGACCTTAAACACTGGACGTATCAATCCGATTTCCAACGTGATGATCTTGGGCTTCTGGAGTGCCCTGATCTGTTTCAGCTTTCGCTTGATGGTGATCCTAATAATATTCGATGGTTACTTGTATCCGGAGCGAACGGTTTTAAAACAGGAAAAACGACAGGTACGGCCTACTGGGTTGGTCATTGGGATGGGAAACGATTTACGCCAGAGAGTAATGAGCCCAAATGGCTTGATGCCGGTGCTGATTTTTATGCGATGGTATCGTGGGCAAATACCGACCAGGAAACGAACCAACGTCTTGACTCTCGGTATGCAATCGGCTGGCTAAATAATTGGGCTTATGCAACAAAGTTACCCATGAAGGAATGGCATGGCGCAGCGAGTTCTATCGTACGTCAAATACAGCTCCGATCGGTCGATGGGGAGCCAGTGCTTTTCTCCAAGCCTATCGAGGCCATCTCTGAGTTGGAAGGTAATTCCTATACTCGCTCGGCAGTCGAAGTCTCTGCATCAACAAAAACCGTCTTCCCCAAACCGATATCGAGTGCGTATCGAATCAAAGCCGATATTGACACACATTCTGATGCCAGCGAGATTCAATTTCGCCTTATGGGAAAGGAGGGTCATTACGCCATCGTTGGATATAACTTTGCAGACAAAACGGTGTTTATCAGACGTGATCAGGATGCAATAGCAAGCTTGATGCCTGATGTATATAGTGAAGAACGTAAGGCGGTCGTTAGTACCCACAACGATGGTGTAAAACTGGATATTATTGTTGATACGTTCTCTGTCGAGGTGTTTGTAAACGATGGTGAGATGTCGCTTTCTAATCTTTATTTTAGTGGTCAATCAAGCAATGATATTTCAGTAGTTTCCGTTGAAGGAGATAGCGTACTGAAAAATTTAAATCTTACGCCATTAAAAGTTACACCAATTAAACGTATTAACGGTGGTAAGTAATATCATGAAATGATTTGTAGCACGAGTAATTATCCTTCTAGTAATGTTTCGATGTTTATAATTAATATAACCAAAATATTATTCCGTAATTGACTCTGTTTTTAAAAATAAACAGGACTTAATTTTACCTTGTCAATCAAATTAGAACTAAGAAATTCTGAACGAAAAATGTAATTATTCGTTTAAAACGGATATTGTTTATTTTCACCAAAAATTACATTTAATAAGTTGATCTTTGTTCAGATATTCTCCAAACTAAAAGGTTATTTTTGCTGAGTTAATGATGCGTAGATAAGTGTCTAGAATGGAAGTGTCCATCCTTAATGATATTATTTTCAATTTAACATGATGGCAATAGTTTATGTTTTTCAACAGGTTGTTGATTGTTTTCTACATAGCGAGCACTTTTAAGCTCACATATGTCCAAAAGTTGTTTAAAACACTTTAAAGTTAATGTTGTTTTCACGCCTGAAAGCCATAAGGCTTACCTTCTATTTACCTAAAATAAGTAATATGTTAATAATTTCTCCCTAATTCTCAGGGGCTGTATGTACTGCGTTTTAAATAAAGGGATTTAGTTCGTGACCATTAGGAAATAAAGGCTAGCGAACTATAGAAATATAAATGTAGAAATAAGGAAATTTATGAGTAGTCGCTTTAAGCGCAGTAAGGTTGCTGTGCATTGTTTAGCGTTATTAGGTGCAAGTATGTCACTTTGCGCGCAAGCCGAAACGGAATTGGCTGCAGTACAAGGTGGAGCAAAAGGGGTTGAGTTTACCCTTATCACTGGTGACAAAGTCAGTGCTGTTGTAAGCAATACCGGTGAACTCGGTGGTATTCGCATGCTTAATGAAGACGGTGTGGAAATTGTTACGTCAGTGTTCAAACGTGGTAACGATACTTACTTAGTGCCAGCAAAAGCACAGCCTTTCGTTGATTCACGTGCGATTGACATAGAGTTGTTTAATATCAATAAGTTATATCAGTCAAATTATGATGACGCGAGCACAGGTAATCTTCCTGTAATTATCGAATACACCGATGGTTCACTCGCAGGTGCTGCAACACCGACTGTGATTGAAGGCACTTCATTAACTGGTGAAATCGAATTAATCGACAGTGCAGCATTTGGTATCGAAAAAGAGAAAGCCGCAGAAGTGTGGGAAAACCTAACACAGGACGGACGTGTCGAAGGGGTTTGGCTTGATGCAGTGATCCACGGTCACAAGCAATCTGTTGGCACTACGTTGACACCGACCGTGCCTTTAACTGGTGCGTTGGGTCCTTCAGCCGTTACGTTTAATGGTGAAGGCGTCACAGTGGCGGTACTGGATACTGGCTACGATATTGAGCACCGTGACTTACAGGGTCAGGTGATTGGCTCAAAAGACTTTTCATATTCTTCAAACGGTGTTGATGATTTAAATGGCCACGGTACCCACACAGCTTCGACGATAGCGGGTACCGGCGCAGAATCGAATGGCTACTGGGAAGGCATGGCGCCTGGTGCTGACCTATTGATCGGTAAAGTGCTGAGTAACAGTGGGGGTGGTAGTACCTCCGGTATTATTAACGGCATGATCTGGGCGGTTGAGAATGGTGCAGACATTGTCAATATGTCGCTGGGTGGCACAGCAACAGCTTGTGAAGGCCCAATGGTTGATGTGGTTGAAGCATATAGAGACAAAGCTCTGTTTGTTATCTCCGCCGGTAACAGCTATACCCGCGAAACGGTCGGTTCACCGGGTTGTGCACCAAGTGCCTTGACTGTGGCGGCGTTGGATCGTGAAAACCAGACGGCATTGTTCTCTTCACGAGGGCCATCACCAGATGGTCATTCAGCAAAACCAGATATTGGTTCACAAGGTGTCAATGTAATGGCGGCGGCATCCGGTGGTGTTGGTAGCAATGCGTATCGCTCTTTGTCAGGTACATCTATGTCAGCACCTCATGTTGCGGGCGGTGCAGCGATTGTATTGCAAGCTCGCCCTGAACTTTCTCCGGTACAGCTGAAACGCGTTCTGACTTCTTCAGTCTTTGACAATGATGCCCATGTACTAGAACAAGGCGCAGGTCCAATGGATGTGAACCGCGCAATTACTCAACCTGTGATTGCCGCACCAAACGTTGAGCTTGGTCGATTTGTTGATGTGTCATCAGCGGGCAGCGTAGACGCGTATGTGACGTTGACCAACATCAGCGACAGTGACGTAAGCTATAAGTTGAGCATGGATCTGATTGGCGAAGACGGTAAAACGAAATTGCCAGCAACTCTGGCTGGGTTAGGTACTAAATCGGTGACGGTGCCGGCAAATGGTTCAGTCGATGTGCCTGTTTGGATAGAGCCACAAGTGGCACTACGCGATGGCGCGTATGGCGCTATTACGGGACGTATTAAAGGTGTGAGTACTGGACAATCGGATGAACAAATTACCGTACCTGTATCATTCTGGATCCAACCATCGGAAGTGGAACTGACATTAAATGCGTACGATTACCGTGGTAAGCCTGCAACCAGTGCTTCTAAAGCTTATATCATTAATGAAGAAGACGATTGGGGCCATGTGCTTTACTTTAGTAATGGTCAAGCAAGCATCAGTGTACCTAAAGGTAGCTACAGCGTTATTTCAAACATTGTAACCTACGACAATGACTCTGATTTTGGTGGATTGCCTGAGTCTGCGGCGCAGATGGCGTACCTTGATCACAAAGTCACCTCAGATACGCAACTTACTTTTGATGCCGGTAGAGCAGAAAAGCTTGAGTTTAAAACGGATAAGCCAATTGATACCCAAGGCTTCTCATTTGGTTTTACCTATGCACTGGATGACAACAAAGTCGCGAAGCTCGCTGCAATTGATTTGATGCCAGATTATGTGGAAAACATGTATCTATGGTCACAAGGTCACGACAGTCGTTTCCGTTCATTTGTGTCTACTCATGCAACGGCACCAGAAACTGTGATGACGATGGAAAATGGTCAGCAGTTACACACCGTAGCACAAGCTCTTGCTGTTGGTTTTGATGGGAAAGGCACGGCAGAAGTGGTGCCTGTGGGTGACGGTGATTATTCTACAGATTGGAGTCAATTTGATTTAGAAGGCAAAATTGCTCTGTTCCAGAACCCGTACTACATAACGTCATACATGGTAAAAAATGCACTAAGCCAAGGTGCGGTTGGCGTACTTTTCTATCGTCCAGGCACGAATGGCCGTTATAAAACAGCCATAACCGGCATTCCAACGAAGCCAGTGGCAGGTCTAAGTGCTGAAGAAGGTGAAATTTTATTTGCTGAAATTCAACAAGGTCGCAATAAGGTAAGTTGGTCAGGCACAGCCGTTGATAGAACGCCTTATACCTACCAACTGCACCACATCACAGATGGTCACAACAAAGGTGGCTTAGTTCGTGTGCATGATAAAGACTTGTATCACATTAGTGCCGCTTATCACGCACAGGGCGAAGAACGCCCAGTGTTCCGTGACATGATGGCGCAAACCAACAGCACAGGTGAGTTCTATTCAACAGGTAGCCCACAGATGTTAATAGCACCTGTTGTACGTGACGAATACTACACTGCAACGAGCAAAAACACGTGGACCAACGTTGTTATGCAGGGCAGCCGTATTCAATCTGATGGTGCCTACTTTGACGGCCCGCGCATTATGCCTGCTGGCGGAGAAGAAGATACAACGTGGTTGAAAGGACCAAAAGGCGCGAGCTTGAATACGAGCAACTATGCGGTCGGTAACCGTGATACTAACGTGATTACTTGGAACTTAGCACAGTTTGGTGATGCATCAGGTCACGATGCGATTGCAGGTCAGAATGGCATGTCAGCTTATGGTCTGTGGGTGAATGGTGAGAATACGTACATGGATGTAGGCACCTCAACCTTGCCGGAAGAAAGTGCTGAAGTACGCCTAGAGCTACGTAACTATAACCGAGGAGTGGATGAGCGTTCTCCGGTTGGTGACAAGTTAGGGTCATTCTATCAGGGTATCTTTACCTTTATGACGGATCAAAGCATGCAAGGTGCACAACCTATTTTGGTTCCGAAAATTGATGTGCCTGTGGATATTCACAACAGCTATGCAGCGGGTGAGCCAGCAAAAGTTGTTCTATCGGGTTTAATGGACGACCATGACACTGTTAACTTGGCAGAAGCTACTTTGCAATACGCTTATGGTCAGGAATGCCTGTTGAGCTATGTGTATGCTTATTCATATTGTCCGGTGAGCAACAAACTGGATGAATCTGGTTGGGTTGACGCAGAAGTGGCTTATGAAGAAGGTCAGTGGGTTGCTACCGTGCCAAATGACGCTCAAGCTGGTGAGTTTGTTCACTTACGTGTCTTTATGGCCGATCAGGCTTCAAGCACAGCACAAGTAACTACCTTGCGTGCTTACCAACTGAAATAAAACTCGCTTATGAAGGCCAACTGTGTCACTCCTTGGCACAGTATGGCTTCAATACAGCAATAGAAAAGCCCGTCAATGGGCTTTTTTGTTTTTTGCCATTGAATAATGACTTCCTTACGGCAAGAGGTACCTAAGGACTAATGAAAACCTAGGCTTGAACTGTGAATAATTGAGCGGAAGTTAGATAAAGGTGAACTCATGCTTCACCTTGTAGGCTCTAGCTTATAAGGAATAAAGCAAACTCAGTCTTGCGGGGCTTGTTTCGCATTGATTTCAGCATAAGTGTGTAGAAGCTCTGTCAGTGTTTTAACCCACACAAATACATCCGTCGGCGTGTTTTCAAGCAGTTTTTCAACTTGAGCACAATGGGTTTCAAGCGTGATGGCCTCTTCCAAACGAAATGAGATCGCATAGAAATGCCAAAGGATCAACCGCGTCATTCTCTCACTGTTTTGCTTCGCATGTTCTGAGTCATCAAAAGCTTGTTGAACTTCACTCAGCGCAATTGCTGTCATACGTAGCATTGCATCAAGGCGGGCAGACAACATACGGTCTTCACTATCCACTTCTTCTTGATCAAAAGTAAACAGCTCATTCATCACGTCTTCTGGCACCATTTTGCTGATCATACGAGCACTAAACTCTTCCAGTTCATGACGAGGCATGGTTACAAGACAATCGAAGGTGTAATCACGAAGCATAAAATCACTCTAGTTTGGTCATCAGTTTCTGTTGTTGCATTCTAAGTGCTGAGGATTGGATTTCCACTGTTTATTTTCGTGAATCGTTCAGAGCAGAGAATTCCTGTGTGAGTACCGAATTGGCTTTCCATCAAATCTCGCGTGTCAAACACATTTATAACAGGCTAAGATTTTTTACAGCAACGGCTAAAGGAGCAAGAAACAAAGGTCCTAATAAATAATACGCCCTTTTTTATTAGATAAACGTTTAAATCCCGACATGTTTAGATACGGAATATTTAAAATTGACCTGTCATCCAAGGAGTTTCTGAAGAATAAATTTAATTAGTTTTTAAATTTATCGTCAAACCTCTTCAAATGGTTACATAGCAACCTCTGATTTAGGGCTTATGTAAGAACTATCTGAAAGTCATGTAGTTACAGTTATGGGAAATATAATTTCAAAAATGTGAACTAAGAGCTAAACCTGAAGATAAACCATTAATTTTGGTGGAAATTTAAACGAAAAATTAAAATCTTATTGGTTAAATGTATTTATGAACTTAGTAGTTATTAAAAATATTAATATGAATCGATTCTATAAATTAAATTTATATCAAAGATAAACTGAATTTGTTAATTAAAACGCATTATTCATATAGCATGCGCTTCAATTCTTAAGACTAGTTTTTCTTGATTAAAGTTTATTAAAAAACAAATCATTAAATAGTCGATTAATAATAGTTTTAAAATATCTAATAAGCGCAGGAATTTCTATGAAATTAAAAGCAGTGACGCTAGCAATTATGTTAGCTGGTGGTGTATCAGTGGCAAACGCTGCAAACCTAGATCAGAATATTGATAAATCTGGATTCTGGCTAGGCGCAGCTGCAGGTATGGGTCTCTCTGATACTGATGCTGGAGAAAGCGAAGTACTGAGCCCTAAACTTGAAATGGGTTACGATTTCGGTAAGCATTTTGGTCTTTACGGCAGCTACGATTACATGCATAACCTAAGCGATGCAGAACTGCACCTTGGCACATTAGGCGTGAAAGGAAATCTGTACTTCACTGACAACTTGTCGATGTTCGGTAAGCTTGGTGCAACGTACATCTTTGCTGATGGTAGCGAACTAAAAACTGACAGCTTTAGTGGTACTGCAGGTGTAGGTCTTGAATACCAACTGACTAATGCGGTAACGACAAAAATTGGTTACGACTACTACAACAATCTTGAAGCGAAAAATGGTCCTGATCTTGACTTAAGCCAAGTCTACTGGGGTATGACGTATAAATTCGGCCAACCTGAAACCCCTTTAGTCGTTGAGGAAAAAGTTGAAGTACCAGTAGAAGTGGTGAAAGAAGTGACGCAAACCTCTCGCTCTACTTACACGCTGCCTTACCAAGTTGGCCAGGTTGATATCAATGACTACGGTCGCTACAACCTTGACGAAGTGATCACGACAATGCGCAATAACCCGGATTTAACTGCAGAAATCGTAGGTCGTACGGACTCTACTGGTTCCGCTGCTACCAATGAGCGTGTTTCAAGTGAACGTGCACAGCATGTTGCACAATACATGATCGATCAAGGTATTGCAGCTGAACGTATTAGCAATACTGGTGTTGCAAACCAACAGCCTTTGACTGATGGTAGCAACGCACAACTTGAGCGTTCGGTTCAGATCACGTTGAACTAATATCGTTCGGAAAAGTCCGATCCAAAAAGATAGGTAAAAACGCCACATGAACCTCGTTCAGTGGCGTTTTTTCTAGCTTTCGTTGTCTGAAAAAATGGCGAGTGGTGGAAGAAACCGTTAAACAGGTTCAATTGGCTTCGTTACCAAATTAATCAATAACTTTGCTACTTTGATTAAATGGATACGTAATCCATTCGCACTTAAAAAATAACTTAAAGCTACCATTGATGAACGGTAGCTTTTCTTACTCTATAAACTCAAGTTGAAGGTTGATATTATAGATTTAAATAAATTTCACATTAAGAATGTGAGTTAATTCACTGGGCGTATATAGGGAGAACTAGTTCGTTCAACCATACGTTAAATTCTGCAGTAGCATCCGTGTCGAGAGTTAAGACAGTAGTACTAACTTTCTCTCCTTTAGACGGATGCTCAGTGATATTACCAGTACTGTCTAGAGACAACGTAGGACAGTCTACGCCTTCAACTTTATTCGATGTGTAAACTTCGTAGGAATCCTCATTTTTCATTAAAATGTGAGAAGTCTTAAGAAGCTGCCAGGTATTAGCACCGCTCCCAATGCTATCCCCTTCTGCATCACAAACTGATACTGTGTCTATATCCACGTAAGAACCACCTAGTACTCCTTGGCCTGTAAGGCTTACGACCATTGAAGCTCCGCTATCTAGCGTGAGTAGACCAATACCTTCGCCATCACCTTCAAAGCTAAGCAGCTTATAACCCTTTAACGGTGTATCATTGTTATCATAAACACTTAATTGAATTGCCGCTTCCTGACCATTAATCAAAAGCTGATTGTTGTCGCTATTCGATAGCTCAACGGCTAATAGTGATGATGAAAAAGCAATAGATGCCATTAGTGACGCTGTTTTTATAAATTTCATTTTATTTCTCAATAATTAGTAAGCCGTTTGACTCTATGGTGATTGGATCTTCTTGTATTTCTACCTGTGCCACAACAATAGTACCTTCAACAATACTTGGTATTTTACTTTGACTATCTGTAGGGGCTTTAGATTCATCTGAACCTCCACATCCCACAAGTAGTACGCTTGATATGGCCATGGTCGCAATTAACGCTTTGTTTACACTCATAATTTACTCGCATGGATGTTAAAAAGTGATTCTAATGTCAACTTGATGTTAATTTCAAGTAAGTATTTGGAAATGGGCCTAAATAGGAATTAAAACTATTTTTATGGTCGTTTTTTGTTCGATGAATTTAACGTAATCACAAGCAACGCTAATCATTATGGAACTTTCTGTAATCTAGATTCGGTTTTGCAATGATATTTGCATTGTATTGTCTGGTTAAGGGACTGGGGTCTTCACCAGTAAACGGTGCTTTGATTTTGTTTGGTGGCGTGGATCATGGTTAGTACGGTTGGGGGTAAATGGTGTTAAACAGCTTTCCAACTTAGGTGGCTTGCCAGCAACACTGATTATTCTTGCCTGTAGTCTGATCTTGATTAAATGGTTAAGGGAGCGGTTACAACTTAAAAATAGTTCTCCGCAAACGTGACCGATATTTACATCAGACTTAAGTGTTCATTGATGTATCGGTCGCGTTGTATACCCAAATACCTCGAGACCGTTGCTGCAGAGTTGTTGGAGGATTTAACAAGACTCTGTATTCGCTGCTCCTCAAACACTGTGTCACCTCTAAAATTGCACAAAATGTATATGCGTGTGAAGGCCTTACTGTTATTCTTAATAATAGGTTGATGGTCGCGGTTTGTATATTCTAAAAAATTTAGAAGAGGCTGGGTTGAAAGCAAAAATCTTATTGAGTGGCATTTTTATCTTCTCTTTACTCATGTCTTTATTCATAGGAACACTATTTTCGTATCATCTCCAGAAAGACGAGCAAGAATATTTTGCCGCCAATGTATTAGAAAATGCTGAAACCGTAACAGGACAGTTAGTTTCTGTCTTGTCCACGACCAATCAGTTATCTGACTTTACGTGTACTGAAGACAATATCGACAAACTTCGAGAAGTGGTTCAGGTAAACTCGGAGATTTTTGATGTCGGTTATATCGTAGAGGACATTGTACTCTGTACAGCAAACTGGGGCGTGATAACGCCAGTTGAGCTCAAGGCTCAAGAGGTTGGCTCACAGAATGGGTACCGTTTTTACGCTAATGAAGAAAACCTGTATCGGATTTCTGATCATTACAATATTACGGTTAAAAATAACTTTTTCGCAGTAAATATCACCACCCCATATTCGCGTATGATTAAATCCATGCCTGAATATCAATTTAAAATTTATTCTAGCAAGGGGCATGTGTTTGATGAGTTCACACCGCAGCAAGTCAAAAATGGTCCTTTATCCTTAAGCTTAGAAACCAACACCTGCAGTGATGATTACGACTATTGTGTCATGACCTCGAACAGTAACGCTGGGCTTGCCTATTACAGTGCTCATACAAGACAAATCATCTTTTTGACGAGTATCGTATTTTCTTATCTCATTACTCACTTAGCAAAAATGGTGAGAGTAAATAACCAATCTATTGAGTCGCGTTTTAGGAAAGCGTTGATTAAAAAGTCTTTGTTTATGGAGTACCAGCCCATCGTTTCGATTCAGGATGGTAACATTATTGCCGTGGAGAGCCTCGTTCGATGGAAGGATGATGTCTTTGGCAGTGTGCCACCGGACCTTTTTATTGGTATTGCTGAAAAACTATCGTTATACCCTCAGCTTGCTCATTTTACCGCCAAACGCACTATTCGTGATATGGCGCCGATCTTACGTGAGAATCCGCAGTTTTCTGTCACAATTAATATTGGTAGTTATGAGGTTTTAGAGCACGGCTTCTTAACGTTTCTTGAAACAGTAGCGCGAAATGAAAGAGTGATTCCGAGCCAGATCAAGATTGAAATCACAGAGAGTATCAATGTTGCGCTGGCTGATCTTGCCGACTTTTCCAATCGGGCTCGTAAGTTGGGTTTTATGGTGGTATTGGATGATTTCGGAACTGGCGTGTCCAACTTAGTTTGGTTAACTGAAGTCGATTTTGACTACATTAAAATCGACCGTATATTCGTTAATTCACTCAACTTTGATGTAAAAAAAGGCATGGCCAACGCTGTTATGGAGCTTGTCGCAAGTCTAGGTAAAGAAGTGGTATTTGAAGGTGTAGAAACGGATCAAGAGTACCGCATGATAAAAGAGCATTGTACAACCGGGTACGTGCAGGGCTGGTTGTTCTATAGGTCCTTGCCATTGGCTGAGTTAAAGTCGCTGCTCAAATCAAAATAATTTGTGAACAAAGAGCCAGCGAAATGGCGCTGGCTCTGTGAATATTCCTAACCTGAACTTAATACCAAGTTAACCAAACAGGCGTTGGCTACGCTCATCACGTTCGTTAATCACGATTGTTTGAGCACGTTTGAAGAAGTTGAAATCAGTGGCTGTTGCGCTGGTGTATGCCCCCATCATTCGGCCGATGATCAAATCACCGTTTTCCAGTTTCGGTAACATCACGTTTTCTGCGATCACATCAATGCTGTCGCAGGTTGGGCCAGACAACACACTTGGTAAGTACTCGCCTTCGTGCTTCAGCGTTACCAATGGGTATTGCGCGTCATCAAACATCAAACCGCTGAACGAGCCGTAGATACCATCATCCAGGTAGTACCACATTTGCCCATCACGCTCTGCTTGACCCATTACTGATGCCACGCTGGTTACTGACTCAGCAACAATAAATCGACCTGGTTCTGCAATAACCTGTACTGTTTCTGGCAACTCGTTTAACGCTTCGTTAATCGGTACGCAGAATTCATCAATTGGCATCACTTTTTCTGAGTAAGAAACCGGGAAGCCACCGCCAATATCCAGTGTGCTCAATACAGGTAAACCGCGAGCCACAACTTCGTCCATCACTTGCTTACAAGTACGGATTGCATCAACGTATTTCTGTGGGTTCATCGTTTGTGAACCAACATGGAATGACAGTCCCTTAATACGAATATTCCACTCTTTCGCCGTTTCGATGATGTTGAGTGCCTGTTCTGGCGTACAACCGAATTTTTTCGACAAGTCGGCAAACACGTCTGAGTTACGGAAGCTCAAACGTACAAGTAGCTCTACTTTGTGGCTGTACGCTTTGAACTTTTCTAGCTCGTTCAGGTTATCAACAACAAACACATTGCAGCCATACGCTAACGCATCACGGATATCACGGTCACGCTTGATAGGGTGAGTGTGAATTGTGCGCTCTGCCGGCACACCTTGCTGTTTGACTAAGTCGACTTCACCCGATGTAGCCAAATCGAAGCTCGCCCCTTCTTCCAATAGGGTTTTAACCACCGTTGGATGAGGCAATGGCTTCAATGCAAAATGCAGCGTGACATTCGGTAATGCCTGGCTTAGTGCTCTGTAATTTTGACGAATCATATCGCAGTCGAGCATTAACAATGGCGCGCCAAATTGTTCAACAGATGTTTGAATAAGATCGACCGTCTCCGCTGGTAAAGCCGGAGAAGAAAAAGATTGAAAACCTAATACAGACGCAGAATGAGCCATCGCAAACCTCCAAAGTTAAGTAGACACTTTTCATGTGCATTGTGATGAAAAGTGGAGCGTCAATAAGAGCGGGGTTACCGCCGTCAAAGAAACTCTTGGATAGTTGCTCTATCGCCTTGCCACAAAACTGCTGTGATGTACTCGGATTGGCTATCATCAAGAAGCAGCGCGATATTAAGGTCATAAGTTTTCACGCGCAATAAAAAATACAGCAAATAAAGAACAAGTTTTTTATCGTCAGGATAACGTTTATTAATTAATGTTTACTCTATGATATCTAAGAACTTATCTAGGATTTGGTTGTGTTTTAACCCGCTTCTGGTCACCAAAGAAATATCAGAGCTGAAATGGAAAACATCTGGAAACAGCGCACGCATTTTACCGGTATTGCTCCAGTAATCGGCGTAGTGTTGTGGTAAAAATCCGATGTAAGTCCCTGTCAGTATGAGGAAAGCGATACCTTCATGATCGGACGCCGTTGCTGAGCATTTTAGCTTTTGATACAGATCGGTGACTTCGGGAGACATTCTGTGCCTTGTGATGACGGAATTAGTCTGTTTAAGACGTTCTATCTCTCGATCGTTTTCGCTGAAGAGTGGGTGTTCATGGCTGCAATAGAGAAAATAATTTTCGTTATACAACGTGCGGTAATCAAAGTTGGGACTTTTATTGTTGGTAGGAAACGCACCTACATGAAACCGTCCGTCGATTAAGCCTTTTTCTATATCCGCTGGCGTCGACATCGTGATGTTGATATTGATTTTCTCGCTCATCTTACGGATGTGTTTTAACGCGAGGGTTATTTTCATGTGGGGCTGAGTGACTAAATTATTAACCAGCGCGATATTGAGCTCGCCTCGCAACTCATTATTGATTTGGTTGACGTCATTACGAAACTGCTCAATAGAAGCAAGAAGAATGTCGGCAGATTCTAAAACCGCTTCGCCCTCATCTGTCAGGGTGATTCCACCTCTTCCTCGATGACACAGCTTCATACTCAAACGTTTCTCAAGGTCGCTCATTTGTAACGATATCGCCGACTTGGTAATGCCAAGAACGGGCTCCGCGGCGGTATAACTTCCGCACTCGACAACGGTTTTAAACAAGCGGATCAGTTTGATATCAAAGTCGGTGATCTGATTAATGACGCTTCGGGTTTTATTGTTGAGCTTTTTCATAACTAACGTAAAGTAAATTTATAATCTACTTAACATACTCATGTGCTAAAAATAAATAAAGGGTCTGTTGACCTTTCGAGCTGATTTTTGCAGCAGTTTGTGGGTTCTTTATACAAGGCAGAGGCTTTGAAATGTAGTTGACCTACCTGATAAGCCGATAACACAGTAGAAAGGATCCACAAACGCTGCCCGAAGGGTTCGAGCTGGGCGCCCCCGCTAAAAGCGTTTTACTCTTTGTTGAGAGGTGTTTGCTTAGAATGACTAGGCTACAAACCTCTCGCCGCGATTAAAACGCTTTTATCTCGAACAAAATTTAACCGCGAAAGGTCAACAGACCCTGGTCAATACAAGGACGGTATAGCGATGAGTAACTATAAATTTGCACAAGACGGAATCGATACAGATCTTTCTGCTCATTGGATGGCATTTACTTCCAATCGTAGCTTTCACCAAAACCCCCGCATCATCACTCAAGCTCAAGGTTCATGGCTCAAAGATGATAATGGTCGAGATATTTATGACTCGCTATCTGGGCTATGGACATGTGGTGCTGGCCACGGTCGTCAAGAAATCCAAAAAGCGGTCGCTGAACAGTTAGGCACCCTAGATTACTCACCAGCGTTTCAATTTGGTCATGAACTTTCGTTTAAGTTGGCAGAGAGAATCGTCGAAAAAATGCCACAAGGACTCGATCATGTGCTGTTCACAGGATCGGGTTCGGAATGTGCTGATACATCACTTAAGTTGGCAAGAGCTTATTGGCGTGTCAAAGGCAAAGCGTCGAAAACTAAGCTGATTGGTCGCGCCCGTGGCTACCATGGCGTTAACGTTGGTGGCACCAGCCTGGGTGGCATTGGCGGCAATAGAAAGACATTCGGTCAGCTGTTTGATGCCGACCATATTCCTCACACCCTGCAACCTGATTTAGCCTTTACAAAAGGTTGCGCGGAAACGGGTGGTGTGGAACTTGCGAATGAGTTTTTGAAGCTCATTGAACTTCATGACGCATCCAATATTGCCGCAATTATTGTAGAGCCAATGTCGGGCTCTGCGGGCGTGATTGTGCCGCCGAAAGGTTATCTACAGCGACTACGTGAAATCTGTGACCAGCATGACATCTTGCTGATCTTCGATGAAGTCATTACGGCATACGGACGTATGGGATGCTGGACTGGTGCTGAGTATTTTGGCGTGACGCCAGATATCATGAATACCGCGAAGCAGCTTACCAATGGTGCAATCCCAATGGGAGCCGTGATTACATCCCACGAAATCTATCAGGCATTTATGGAGCAGGAATTACCTCCTCATATGATCGAGTTTGCTCATGGCTATACTTATTCCGCTCATCCCGTCGCTTGTGCCGCAGGGTTGGCAACATTAGATCTGTTGGAAAAAGACGCGTTAATCCAACAGTCGAGCGAGCTGGCACCGATTTTTGAAAATAAACTGCATGCAATTAAAGGTGCAAATCACGTTGTCGACATCAGAAATTGCGGCTTAGCCGGAGCGATTCAGATCGCACCGAGAGACAATGATCCAACGATTAGGCCATTCGAATGTACTTTAGATTTGTGGGACAAAGGATTTTATGTTCGTTCTGGTGGCGACACGATTCAATTCGGTCCAAATTTTAATGCCAAAGCTGAAGATCTAGAGCGCTTATTCGACGCGGTTTACGAGACATTGAATCAACTAAATTAAAAAAATTAAGGAAGGAAGTCATATCATGGAAGTTATTTCTCACTTTATTGCCGGAGACAAATTCTCACACTCAGGCACGACGATGGATGTTTACAACCCTGCGACGGGTCAGCCGATTCGCCAAGTCGAAATGGGGACGGCGGAAACCGTGAACCAGGCCGTCGAAGCGGCAAAACGCGCCTACCCAGCATGGAGTAAAACGCCATCGCTAAAAAGAGCGCGAATCATGTTTGCGTTCAAAGATCTCCTGGAAGCGAATCAAGATCAAATCGCGCGTTTGATCAGTGAAGAGCATGGAAAAACGATAGAAGATTCTCTTGGAGAGTTACAACGTGGTATCGAGAATGTGGAATACGCTTGTGGCGCACCAGAGCTACTAAAAGGCGAATACACCCGAGGAACAGGGCCGGGTATTAACGCTTGGAGTGACCATAAACCTGTAGGGATCGTCGCTGGTATCACGCCGTTTAACTTCCCTGCGATGGTGCCGCTTTGGATGTACCCACTTGCGGTTGTTTGCGGTAACTGTTTTATTCTCAAACCGTCAGAGAAAGTGCCAGCTTCTACTCTGTTTATTGTAGATCTACTGCATCAAGCGGGTTTGCCAAGTGGCGTACTTAACGTAGTCAATGGTGGTAAAGAGGTTGTCGATGCACTGATTGAAACGCCGGAAGTGAAAGCAATGAGCTTCGTTGGGTCGACGCCAGTTGCAGAATATATTTATTCGGAAGGCACCAAACGTGGTAAACGTGTTCAGGCTCTTGGCGGCGCTAAAAACCACGCGATTATTATGCCGGATGCTGAAGTATCAAGCACCGTCAACTCACTGATGGGCGCAGCGTTTGGGTCTTGTGGTGAACGCTGTATGGCGATTTCGGTTGCGGTGTGTGTAGGTGATGAAGTCGCAGATAACTTGGTGAAAGAGCTCACCCCTCGAATTCAGGAGCTCAGAGTCGGTGCCTTTACGCAAAGCGCTGTGGACATGGGACCAGTGATTGCGAAAGAGCATCTTGAAAAGATCTCAGGCTATATAGAAAGCGGTGTTGAGGCAGGTGCTGAATTAGTCGTGGATGGTCGTGGTCTTTCGGTTCCTGACTTCTCTAGTGGCTACTTTCTCGGTGGCAGCTTGTTCGATAATGTGACACCAGACATGAAGATTTACACTGATGAAATCTTTGGCCCAGTGCTGTGTGTGGTACGAGTTAAAAACCTTGAAGAGGGGATTCAGCTCATCAATGAACACGAGTTTGGCAACGGGACTTGCATATTTACACGTGATGGTGAAACCGCAGAGATCTTCTGTGATGAAGTTGAAGCTGGCATGGTCGGTGTAAATGTACCGCTTCCTGTCCCGGTGGCTTACCATAGTTTTGGTGGCTGGAAACGTTCGTTATTCGGTGATCTTCACGCCTATGGCCCTGACGGTGTGCGCTTCTACACTCGTCGTAAATCCATTACTCAGAAATGGCCAAAGCCGCAAAACTACGAAACTGCGCAATTTGCTTTCCCAAGTAATAAATAGGATTCATTTTACGGCTAATTTACCTATCCCCTGGCTTTTTTGCTGGGGGATAGGCCGTAGGGATACAAGTTTAGATCGGTTCGCCCGCTTCGTCTTCTTCGACGATGTCGGTTTCTAAACTCGCTTCCGCTAACCAGCGCTGCATGGTGTCGCTATTCAGGACTTTTTGCTGATATTGAGTGGCCTTCTCCGATAGTTTGATGCCGTAAGTAAGCGTGCGCAGTACCACAGGTGCATACATGGCGTCCGCAATCGACCACTCTCCAAATAACCAGCCATCCGGGTATTGTTCCATTTGCAGTGACCAGATTTGATCAATACGTTCGATGTCTTTAAGCGCGTCTTTACTCAAAGAGACGGTTCGCTTTGCTCGGCAGTTCATTGGCAATTCGTTACGCAGAGCCATAAATCCGGAGTGCATTTCTGCTGATATCGCTCTCGCTTTGGCTCTTTCTGACTGAAGTTGCGGCCAAGCTTTTCCGTTCAGGTAGGCTTCGTTTACGTATTCGAGAATGGCGAGTGAATCCCATACGGTAACGTCATCACAAACCAAAGTCGGTACCTTGGCCGTCGGCGTTATATCCTCTAGTGTGTTGTAGAATTCATCCGTGAACAGTGTGATTTTTACGATCTCAACGTCGATGTCGTAATGCATGAAGATAAGCCACGCTCTGAGTGACCAGCTTGAGTAGTTTTGATTGCCGATATAAAGTTTCATCCATACTTCCTTGTTTTTGAGTACTTGTCAGGAACATTTACGATAATAGATTGTTTTATCGAAAACTAGCGGGAGTTTTTGATAGCATCTGCCTACCCTATAATTTAGTGACCAAGCTTCAACATCACCACACCAGACAAGATCAACATAATGCCGATGTAGCGAACCATCGAAGTCGGATCCCCATAGAAGTAAACGCCGACAAGAAATGTCCCGGCTGCGCCAATGCCAGTCCAGACTGCATATGCGGTACCCATAGGTATCACGCGTTGTGCCGCAAACAGTAGCGCACCACTGATCGCCATGAAGACCATCGCCATTGTTATCCCTAACACCTTGTGCCCAGACTGAGCAACTTTCAATCCAACTGGCCATCCAATTTCCGTAAGACCAGCTAAAAGTAGATATAACCAGCTCATAAATTTCACCAAATAGATAAAGGAAAACATTGCGGCCTATAGTATCGATTATTATGATGGGTAAAAGTTAATAACTATCGATTTTTTTCATATGTTGAGCTTGGAACAAGTTAGGATGTTGGTACTCTCTGCGGAGCTCGGGTCATTTTCTGCCTGTGCAAGGAAAATGGGCAAGGTTCAATCTGCGGTTAGCCATGGTATCAGTACCTTAGAGATTGATTTAGGCATCGAATTGTTTGATCGTTCCGCCAGAAGCCCCAAACTTACGCCTGCGGGCGAGCGATTAATACGCAGTGCGCAAAACCTGTTAGCACAGGCTGATGAGTTTGAAAAAATCGCTCAATCTATTGAAAGAAAGGAAGAAAGCCAACTGACGATAGCCATTGACGACGGCGTGTATAATCCAAAGTTCGCCGATTTGTTTAAGCGTTTGGATAACCAATTTCCCACGATTCAAATCGATGTGCTGAGTTTAGCGTCTGGCGATATTTCTGCTGAAGTTGCAAATGGTGATGTTGATATCGGAGTGATGTTCACCGAGTTTGAACAGTTAAAGCAAGTCGACTTCTGTTACGTTGGAAGCATTGATTATCTTCCTGTTTGTCATCCGAATTATCCACTTGCAGATATTGATGTCGAGCTGCAATCTGATTTGGCACCGTACCGCCAACTGGCGATTCGAGGTAAATCCAAAGCCGAATCACAAACCTTGATCAGCATCGCACCTAAAGTTTGGTGGAGCTCTAGTCATTACAGCGCGTTAGAGCTCGTTAAGCAGCAGGTAGGCTGGGCCTATTTGCCGTCTTTTTTGGTCAATGACCTAATCGAATCTGGTGAACTACATAAAATTAAAGTGGCGTTCGACCATAAGCCCTGGAATGCGCCAGTCGATTTGGTATTTAAAAAAGGCAGAATGGACGGACCCGTATTTCAGTGGCTATTTGAGGAACTCAAACAACTATTCACACCGACAACTTTGATTTAGGTAACTTCACATTGAAGCCGGATGCATCATAGTGATTTCACTGTTTTTATTCTCGGTAACACCGGGTATCTGCCCGGTGTTATTAAATTTGTTCGGTCTATTGCGCTGCAACGACAGACATTTCTACCAGAATAACATCTCTTGCCATGCGAGCTTCAACACATGCTCGTGCAGGTTTCTCACCGTTGGCAACCCAGGCATCCCACACTTTGTTCATCGCGGCGAAGTCTTTCATGTCGCGAAGGTAGATGGTCACGGATAGGAGTTTATCGCGATGGCTACCCGCTGTTTCAAGTAAGGCATCAATCTTATCCAGGCATCGTTGAGTTTGCTCGGTAATATCCCACGCCGCATCACCGGCTGTCTGGCCACAAAGATAAATGGTGCCGTTGTGCTTAACAATACGGCTCATACGCTCTGTGGATTCTATTCTTTCAATTGTCATTGTTTTCCTTTCGACTGTTTTTTTAGGATTTAGTGATAGTTATAATACACCAACCTAACATCGTGAGTTAATGACTCTTGCTTACGTGAATTACGCAGAGCCACCACGTGGCAATTAATTTAGGTTGGTGTCGTCGTCAGCTTCGACTCAACATGAATATTAACAAAATCAGCCTTTCGTAACAGTGATCGCTTCATGTCGACCAATTATTTCGGATTTTTCTTATGCTTTATACTCAAATAACCGTGAGTTTTTTAGTCAAGTATCACTTGGAAAGCCGTACTATGTTGCAAGCTCAAGGTTGCAAGCACAAGTTAATGAAACAAAAATGGCGACCCGAGGTCGCCACTTCATACGCTGATGTTCCTATCGTCGATAATATAACGAAATACGATTGCCATCGATTTTCTGGACGACAAACCGAATCTCATAAATATCGCTTAATACCGCTTCATCAATGACCTCTTCTATCGTGCCAGCCTTAATTACTTCGCCCAGTTTCATTGCGACGATATGATCGGAATAGCAGGAAGCAAAGTTAATGTCGTGAATCACAATCACGACCGCTTTGTTTTTCAGTTTGGCCAACTTGTGCAGCGTACTCATGATATCGACAGAGTGTTTGATATCGAGGTTATTCAGTGGCTCATCAAGGAATATATAATCGGTATCTTGCGCGACGACCATCGCGATGAATGCCATCTGGCGCTGACCACCAGACAGTTGGTCAATGAAGCGATCTTGCAGATGGTCAATTTCCAGATGCTGCATAGACTCTTCAATGATGCGATTGTCTTCGTCGGTTAAGCGTCCCTGAGAGTAGGGGAATCGCCCGAACGCGACTAAATCTCGCACCGTAAAGCGCATATTGATGTTGTTGGATTGACGCAGAACAGAGAGACGTTTTGCCAAGTCTTCCGAGTTCCACTGGTCGAGCGGTTTGTCACCGATGACGACGCTACCCGCATCGCTTTCTGTCAGGCGACTTGCCATCGATAGCAGGGTACTTTTACCTGCGCCATTTGGGCCGATAATGCTGGTGACTTTACCAAGTGGGAAAAGGGCATCAGCATTTTTCACCACGTATTTTTCATTGTATTTTTTGCTTAAACCTTGAATACGGATCATGTGATAAACCTTTAGTCGAATTTATTTTTCATAAGCAGAATGAGGAAGTAACCGCCGCCAATAAAATTGATGATGACACTGATGGTGGTATCGAAATCGAACAGGTTTTCGACTACCCACTGACCACCAGACAGCAATACAACAGACAGTACAGCACTGGCAACGATCAGCAGGCGATGCTGGTAACCAGTGAAAATTTGACGCGTCAGGGCGACAACTATTAAGCCAAAGAACAGGATTGGACCGATTAAAGCCGTGGACATCGACACCATCAGTGTAATGATGAACATCACTTGCATCGTCAGTTTGTGCGTATCGACACCTAAACTCTTGGCGTTGTCGACACCTAACCACATGACATCCAACTTATGTGAGATATGAATTAAATAAGCGCCGCAGAGCAACATCGGAGCGATACACCAGTACACCAATTCACCGTTGATGTTGTTAAAGCTGGCAAACATGGAACCCTGAATGAAATTAAACTCATCTGGGTCCGTCACCATTGTGAAAAAGCCGGTAATACTACTGAACAAGCTGCTGAGCACGATACCAATCAATAGCAGAGTGAAGATGTTTCGTTGACGGCCTCGGAAGTAGAAGCTGAATAGGGTCATTGCACACACAATCATGATGCCTGTAGACAGGACAAAATTGAGTTTGCTGTTAATGACCCAAGCACTCAGACCACCAAACGTCACCACCAATATCACCTGAATCATTACGTACAGGGAGTCAAAACCGAGAATCGACGGCGTCAGTATTCGGTTATTGGTAATCGTCTGGAAGATCAATGACGAGGAGGCAATGGCGATTGCTGCTAACACGATTGCCAAGACTTTAGGCACACGACGAGACAAGAAAAATTGGTAGTTGTCCGGGGTTAAACCTTTGCCGATAAATACGGCGCAAATCAGTACTGCGATAGCCGCGAGTACGATGACTTTAATCGAATCACGCATTCGCTTTGTCTCTCAATACTAGGTAAATGAAAACAGAACCGCCTAAGATGCTGATGATCATCGAAATAGGGATTTCATAAGGGAAGATAATCAAACGCCCTAAAATGTCACAGGTCAGTACCAATATGACGCCTGCGTAAGCGGTCCAAGGCAAGTTGCGACGCATGTTATCGCCAATAAATATCGACACCAGATTTGGCACGATAAGGCCTAGAAAAGGAATCATCCCTACGATCATCACCACAGACGAGGACAATACTGCCACTAAGATAACGCCAATAAGTACGATACGTTGGTAATTTAAGCCGATGTTTTTCGCGAAGCTTTCACCAATACTGGCAGCGCTGAAGCGGTTAGCATAAGCGTAAGCCAGCGCCGATACGGGAAGCGCCAAATATAAAAACTCGTAGTTACCTTGTAAAACAGAAGCGAAGTTCGCCACCGTCCAAGAGCCAAGCGTCTGCACTAAATCATATTTATACGCGACAAAGGTGGTCATCGAAGAGACCACATTGCCATACATGATGCCGATCAATGGAACTAAAACGGTATTTTTAAACTTCAAACGCTGCAGGAAACGGACAAAAATGACCGTGCCAAGCACAGAAAAAGCAAAGATGGTAATGAGGTGGACCCAGCTGCTCATATCAGCAAAGAAGATCAAAGCGATGATATAACCGAACATTGCCCAGTCTACGGTACCTGTGGTTGATGGTGCAGCGAAGCGGTTCTGAACGATTTGCTGCATGATCAATCCAGCGATACTCAAGCCCGCACCTGCTAAGACAATGGCAAGTAATCGTGGCAGTCGACTGACCAACAGAATATTCAAACTGTGACTGTCACCAGCCAAAATTTGTGAGAGGGATACGTTTGCTACCCCGACCAACAAGGAGGTGCCAGCAAGGATAATGAGCAGGGCAAACGCCAAAATATGATGTAATTTCATGGTGAAAATATAGATATTATAAATATGACAATGACCTTTCACGCCATAAGCGAAAAGGTCATTTTTTAAAGGGTGACTAAAGTGAGCTTATTAATTAACAACGACTTGGTTTAACTCTTTAATCATGGTTTGAGTTGATTGGTAACCGCCAGCTGTCAAATACCATGCTGCTGGGTCAATAAACATGACGCGACCACTTTTCGCTGCTGGTGTTGATTTAACCAATTCATTGTTAAACAACGCTTTTGCTTTACCATTGCTCTGACCAATAGCCTGTTCACGGTCTAGGACCAACAGTACTTCTGGTTGCGCATCTGCAATATACTCAAACGAAATCAGGTTGCCGTGATTGCCGGAGACGGTTTTCACGTTTTCAGACGCAGATGTCTCGAAGCCAGCTTCATCATATATAAATGAGAAACGGCTTTTTTCACCAAACATAGCCAGGCTGTTGCCGCTGTTCGAAACGGTTAAAGCACGTGGTGGATGTTGGACAACTTTGTCATGAAGTGTATCGATCTGGTCTTGAACGTCTTCGATCAATTGATCTGCCAGGTCTTTCTTTTCAAAGATTTCGCCTAATGTACGCCAGTGTTGCTGTGTGGTTTTCCAGTAGTCTTTGGTATCAATCTCGAACATGTACGTTGGTGCAATGTCTTTGAGATCTTTATAGATGGTTGCCATGCGCGCTTCTGCAATGATCAGATCAGGTTTCAACATAAACAGGGTTTCGAAATTCACTTCTTTCACGCTGCCTGTATTTGCCACAGAATCGCTTTTGTACTTTTCCAGCGTGGTTGGAAGTAATGTCTTTGGTACACCAATTGGCGTGATACCCAGAGCATCGACGTAATCAAGGCTACCGTAACCGAGAACGACGACGCGTTTCGGTACTTCATTAATTTCTACCGATCCCATGCTGTGTTGGTAGGTTTTTGCAAATGCCCCGATAGGCGCTAAAGCCAGTAGTAGCGCACTTGTTGCTGCACGAAGAGAAGTTTTACCAAACATAATGATTCCCAAAAAGGTCTAAAAGTCAGTCATCTAACTGGAAAAGCGTTTAAACATGAAAACAGAGCAAAAGATGATCTGATAAAGGACTGAAACTTAATTGATTAAAATCAAATAAGAATGATTATTGATTGCATACACGTTATCATATGGGATATAACCAGCAACTGAATTGTGAGAATAGTGAGTATTCAAAAAATGAATTTATCCCAGGTGGATTTAAATTTACTGTTTATTTTCAAGAGCTTGCTTGAAGAGAAACATGTGTCCAATACCGCGGTTTTATTGAATATGAGCCAGCCGTCTGTCAGCCGATCTTTACAAAAGCTGAGAACTTTGTTCGACGATGAGCTGTTGGTTAGGACCGTTCATGGTTATGAACTGACGCCCAAAGCCGAGGAAATCAAACAAGATTTAACCACTGTGTTAACCGGGTTAGAAAAGCTAATGTATGGCCAGTCTTTTGTTCCAGAGAAGAGCAAGGGGACAATACGCTTCTATGGTTTAGTCCCTCAAGTGACGATGTTGTTGCCTAGTGTGATTTCACGCATTCGACAAGAAGCACCTAGCATGATTGTTGATGTCGACTCTATCCCTAAAAGGCATTTTGATGGTTTGATTACTGGTGATGTGCATTTTGTACTTTCTACCGCTTCTCCCGCGAGTTCCGAGCAAAACTTGTATCGAATGAAAATTGCAAACCGAGACTATCGTTTCTTAATGAGCGAATCTCATCCGTTGGCGAATGTTGAAACGTTGACGATAGACATGTTACTTGAATGCCACTTTGGCCAGATTTCTCTTCAGGGCGGTAAAACACTGTCGATTTATCACCGATTTGCCGAACTCGGCGTAGTGGATAAAAATCGGAGCTTGTCGATACCCATACAGCTTTCCAATTTTAACGCGGCGCCTGCAATTGCCGAAGCATCCGATGTGGTATTTCATTTACCTACTCCTTTTGCAGAAGGAGCATGCCTTGGTCGAAAACTGGTCACAAAAAAGGTACCAAAAGAAATTCGCCTTGATAGCGAATCGGTCTATCTATACTGGCATAAACGCTACCACAATGATCCGATGTGCAGTTGGGTGAAGTCCTTATTCAAAGAAATTTACGGATCTGTTGAAGGTGAATGATTGATTTTTTATTATTCACTCTGTTCACATTAGCGATGTTGAAGCACCGCGTACTTACTATGTTGGTATGACCACAGGCTTCTAACCAGAAACTCAAATGATAAAGGGGAGCCACAGTGAAGACTGTAGCGCCCCTTTTCTTTGTAACCTAAATGACTAGCTTGACTGAGTGACTTGATCAACCGTCTGCTCTGTTGGCAGAGACGCACTAAACCCTCGCAGAATATTCATTAAGGTAATGGCAGTAAACAGTGCGATGACCAGTGAGAGGTGCCACGCTTCACTCAAACCCAGCTGAACCAGAGTTAAACTGACCAAAGAAGAAGCGACCATTTGCCCGCCACCAGACATTGCTGCGGCTGTTCCTGCTTGTTCCTTATACGGCTGCATGACCAAAGCCTGAGCGCATGGCAGAGCAATACCATTACCCAAAATCATCAGCAGTTGCCCAAGCATCAAGTACAAAGGCTCTACCGGGCAGAAGAACAACCATAACGCTGCACTGATATGCAATACCGGGGTACATAACAGCATCTTTTTATTGCCGATGATTGGACGAGCACGGTTACAAATGGTGGTGCCACCCAACATACCAAGGGCGGGAATGAGTGCCCACATCGCGTATTCGTCAGAAGTCATTCCGATCTGGTCCTGCATGATAAATGGCATCACAGACACGGTTGTAATCATCAAGCTAAAGTTAAGCCAACTGATGCTAGCAAAACTCATAAAGTAACGAGAGGTCAGCAGGTTTCTGTATTGGCGTAACATCGTCTTAGGTGACGGAATGGAAGTACGCTTTGATATTGTCTCTTTAAATCGAAAAGCGATAATAATCCAGGCAATCGATACATAACCTAACAACGAAATAAACACCATACTCCAGCCGAAATGGAAGTTAATGAAACCACCAATCACGGGGGCCATTAGAGGCGTGATTGAAGCCGCCATTGCAATGTAAGACATCGCTACCGGAAGTTCACTACCGCTAAAACGATCACGGGTAGAGGCACGAGCTAACACAGCACAACAGCCGGTACCAAGTCCTTGTAGAAAGCGCCCCATGACCATGCCAGTAAAAGTCTGACTCAGAAATATGATCATCAGCAGCCCTGACATGGCAATCAGTAATCCGGTTAACAAGACCTTTTTTCTGCCTAGTGCATCGGATATTGGACCATAGATAAACTGAGATGGGCCAAAGCCAAGTAAGTAAATACTTACTAATAGTTGGGCTTGATCGAGTGAAATAGAAAAGTCTTTCGCTATCCATGGCAAGGATGGCATCACCAATCCCATACTCAACTGACCAATACTGATGATCAAGCATGCGAGTAAAATGGAACGAAAGTTAATGGCGTTTCTCATGAAGATTCACCATTTGAAAGACCAGCTCTCCCGCGCGCTCTCAGTCCACCTTCATCGTCAAATTCATTCAGTTTGGATTTAACACGTTTTACGGTCGATAAGCTGACTTCACACTGCTGGGCGACGCTTTGTAGAGTGTTACCTTCAAGCAGTAGTGTCGCGATTTGCTGATGCTTTGCCTTATCAGCTGGGCGACCCCGAAATTTTTGCTTCCACCTTTCTGGCTCTCCTTTAATCGCACGTCGACCTTGTTCTGCCGCAAACAAGCGGTGCTGGGTTTGCACTTTTCCGTAGCCAGATAGCAGTGCGATCATGGTTTTGGTCTCGAGCGAGTTTGGCTCGAAGCACAGCGGTTCGCACACCGTTTTAAGAGTCACATTTTTATTGAGTAAGAGTTCGATGGTATTGAGTGACTGACTGAAATCACGTCCAAACGTCGTCAGCCACCAAATGATTACCGTATCGCCAGATTCGACGGTATCAAGTAACTTTTGAAATGCCTCACGCTCAGTGGGTGGTATACAGCCACGTCCCTCATCTTCGAAATGCATCGCTTCAGGGGCAGCTGCTTTCAGTATTGAAAGGTTCTCGCTGTAAGCTCGGTTTCGAGGTGAATAGCGAGAATAAAGGTAGGTAGTCATGGTTATTTGCCTGAGAAAGAAGTTGGTTCACATAATGTAATGGTTCATAAATATACATGGGTTCATTAATGCTTTCAACACCAAATGAGCCAATGAGAAGGCGACCGGTAGAAACAAAAAAAGCCAGTCAGAAACTTTCTGACTGGCTTGGTTCTACAACCAAATGGCGAGGGGGCCGTTTTCCATCTCATTTAATTTTTCATATCTCAGGAGCGAGAAACGAAGATGGAACAGTGGTTAACAAAGGCGCTAGCAAGCGTTAAGCTGCTGCTTGTTTGCCTTGTTTTGCTTTCTCACGTATGCCCAGTACGATCGTTAGGGCAAATGCTGTGGTGAAGGCGATAATCATGCCGACAATGTAGTAGCTTATCTTGTCTGGTGAGATAGAGATAATGCCTGGCAAACCTGCTGCACCAAGTGCTTGTGCTTTCACGTTAAATAGAGTGATGAATGCACTTGCGACGGCTGAACCTACGATTGCAGCCAGGAATGGGTAACGCAGTTTCAAGTTCACACCGAACATGGCTGGCTCAGTGATACCAAGAAGACCTGTGATACCAGATGGCATTGCGATGCCTTTCATTTTCGTATCACGAGTTGTGAAGCCTACTGCTAACGCCGCTGCGCCTTGTGCTACGTTCGACATAGCCGCAATTGGGAAGATAAATGTACCGCCTGTGGTTGCGATGTCGGCCAGTAGCTGAGTTTCAATCGCGATAAAGCTGTGATGCATACCAGTAATAACGAACGGAGCATAGATAAAGCCAAACAGTGCACCGCCAACAAAACCTGCTGAATCGTATAACCAGTTCAGACCGTCACCAAGCATGAAGCCAAGGTCGCGAGTAAACGGGCCGACCAGAGTGAAAGTAATGAAACCGGTAATGAAGATAGCCAGCATCGGCGTTAGCAAGTTATCCAGTACTGAAGGAATCACTTTACGCAGACCAGTCTCAACTTTTGCTAGGATAAACGCAGAGACTAACACCGGTAGTACTGAACCTTGGTAACCCACTTTTTGGATCTCTAAGCCCAGAATGTTCCATGTTGGGATCGTGCCCGAAACGGATGCACTACCAAAGCCCCAACCATTTAACAGGTCTGGGTGAACCATCAGCATACCAAGTGCAGCACCCAAGAATGGGTTGCCACCAAACTTCTTCGAAGCAGAAAATGCCAGTAAAACAGGTAAATAAACAAAAGGTGCATTGGCGAAGGTGTTGATCATGCTCGCTAAATCAGCCAAGCCTGGGTAGGCTTCTATGATTGACTGATCTTCAATAAACAAGCCTTGTGCGGTAAGCAGGTTGAAAAGACCCATCAGCAAACCGCCCGCAACGATCGCCGGAATGATTGGAACAAAAATATCCGACAGCCCTTTCACCGCACGTTGAACGATATTTTGTTTTTGAGCTCCAGCCGATGCGACGTCGTTCGTCGACATTTCGGCTAAACCAGTCTGTTTCGCCATTTCTGCGTAAACCTGGTTTACGATGCCAGAGCCGAAAATAATTTGGTATTGGCCTGCAACTTTGAACTGGCCTTTAACTCCGTCTAAGTTGCCGATTGCTTCTTCATTGACTTTGTCTTCATCTTTTAGCGCTAGACGCAGGCGCGTTGCGCAGTGAGCGAGGGCTTGAAGGTTATCTTTACCGCCTAAGTGCTCGAGTAATTGTTTTGCTATGACTGGATAGTTCATTGCACACCCCGATTGGTATTACTGAAAATTTAAAATGTATCCAAGTGCATACGCCAACAGCACAGATTGATCATTGTTACCGATTCACCTGTTTTCCCGCTCATTATCGAGGGGATGTTTGACTCTATGATACTCAAACCCGGTTAGGTTTGTGGTCTGAGTACCTATCAGCACCTGATTTATCGTTTTTGTGTTTTTGGGAACGTTTGCAAAATGGATTTTTGATGATTATTCATAAGTGGTCAAAGCATAAGACTGAAATATGTGAGTATGATCCCTATATTGGTCAACAAAATTCTGCTTAACGAGGGTAAAATCACGTAATTGACTAGGGATACAGAGAGCTTTCTGCAAACAATCCCAATAAATAAGTGGAATAGGGGCAATATGGCAAGTTTGCACGACGTTGCGCGTTTGGCTGGTGTATCGAAATCTACCGTATCTCGCGTGATAAACAACGAGTATGGGGTCAAGGAAGCCACTAAAGTTAAAGTACGTAAAGCGGTGGAAGAGTGTGGCTACGTAGTGAATCAAGTGGCTAAGGATCTCAAATCACAAAAGACAAATCTTATTGGCGTGATCGTACCGCGCGTTTCTTCTCACGCTATCTCTCAGGGGGTTGATGGGTTAACCGCGGTTATTGAGCAGTCTGGCAAGCACGTCCTATTGGCTAATACGCATCTGATCTACGAAAAAGAAGTTGAATATATTCAGATATTTAACCAAAAGCGTGTAGAAGGCATTATTCTCTACGCGACGCACTTAGATGCAAAATTAGTTAAAGCGATTCAGCAGTCTAATGTACCGGTTGTCTTAGTCGGACAGGATGGTTCATTACATAACGTACCCAGCGTTGTGCATGACGATGTACGTGTGGGTTTTGAAGCGGGTAACCGCCTGATTGCAGCTGGTTGTCAACACATCGCTTTCATCGGCGTTCAAGGTGAAGACATTGCCGTTGACGTACAGCGTTCGCAGGGGCTTGAGCAGGCTTTAGCTTTTCACCAGCAATCATTGCTCGTACACGCACGAGGTGACTTCACCATAGAGTCTGGCTACCAGCAAGCGCAAGAGTTGATAAAAAACTACCCAGAAGTCGATGGTCTGTTTTGTGCGACTGACCGTATTGCCGTAGGCGCGGTTAAAGCTCTGCGTGAAATGGGCGTTAAGGTAGGTGAGCAAGTACGCGTGCTGGGTGTTGGTAACGATGAACTGTCAAGCATTAGTATTCCGAGCTTATCGACATTTAACTATGCTTTTGATAAGGCTGGGGAAAATGCAGCTAAAATGCTACTTGAACGGATTGAAGGTCGTGGCGAGGAAATGAGCAAAGTCGTTCTCACTTTCCAAAACATCGAACGTGAAACCTGCTAGATGGGAAATGTTTATTTAGGGAACGTTCCCCTAATCTGAAAATAAAAAAGCCGATGTGCTTCAACGCATCGGCTTTTTGCTTCTCGTTCTACCCTAAAGAACCGCTCATTACGCAGAAATGCCGTTCGTTTAGCAACTAACGGCGTCTTTAAGCCTTCAGTCATCCTGAACAACGACGAAGGAGTGTGATTCAGGATCTAATTTCCGAGCACTTTATGGCCGAAATTATTTCATTAACTGCTCAGCGCGCTGCTATTAGATTCCTAGTCTCGCTAGAGCTCGCTGGAATGACACAGATGAAATCGTTAAGCGATTGGCATCATCATTACGCAGTGGGTTTCGCTTTAGCTTTTGGCTGGTAATGTAAAATCACCATGGAAGTTGGTGAAAGTAGTACTTCGCCTTCAGCATGGCCTGGGTTTAAGTTGCGAACATTGGTATCACAAATCGTCGTCCAATTTTGTTTACGATCATTTGGCAACTTAAAGCGCGCAGTCGCATTGGTTTGGTTGATTAAGTACACCAACTCTTGCCCATCTTTGCCAATTCCAAGATGCAGTGCCACAGAGCTTAGTCGGTTCCAGTCATCGTGCTCCATTAAGTTACCATCCGTTCTTCGCCAAAAGATACGATTGTTATTACGACTTTCACCACTGAACGAGCGAATAAATGGCACCATGTATTTTTTACGGTTGGCAACCATTTGCGACATCCAGATCTTGAAATGTTGTTTGCGTTCTGTTTCTCCCCAGTTTAACCAGCTGGTTTCGTTATCCTGGCAGTAGGCATTGTTGTTTCCTCCTTGGGTGTGAGACAACACGTCAGCGGTGAGGATGTGAGGGATACCGAATGAAAACAACAAGCTCGCGATGAGATTGCGTTTTTGCTTCTCGCGAGTCGCAATGATCATTAGGTTTTCTGTCTCGCCTTCTACCCCGTAGTTTTCTGAGCGGTTATCGCCGTGTCCATCGCGGTTATCTTCGCCATTGGCTTCATTATGTTTGTTCTTATAAGACACTAAGTCTTGAAGTGTGAAGCCGTCATGGTAAGTGATGTAGTTGACGGTCAGCTTGTAAGGCCAATTTGCTGCGCTATAGATATCTCGCGAACCCATTAGTCGGGTCGCAAATTCTTTTAAGTAGCCTTGATCGCCGCGCCAGAAGCTGCGAGAGATATCACGAAGCTTATCGTTACACTCGTTCCAGCCAAAGGGGAAGTTACCCACCTGGTAGCCGTTAGGACCAATATCCCAAGGCTCTGCGATCAGCTTTGTCTCACGGAGAACGGGATCTTGCGCCACCGCCTTAAAAAATGCCGCTTCTGGATTGTAATTGTCTCCCTGACGGCCGAGTGTCGCGGCCAAATCGAAGCGGAAACCATCGACTTTGAACTCACTAACCCAGTAACGAAGTGTGTCCATGACTAAATTTAATGCCGGTTGGTAAGTGAGGTCGACGGTATTACCACACCCGGTATAGTTAGCAAAGTGGGTACCATGCTTGATGTAAAATCGTGAATCTAGGGCTTTTAGATTAAAAATCGTTGGACCTTCGCCGCCTTCAGCCGTGTGGTTATAGACCACATCAAGAATAACTTCTATCCCGTGTTTATGAAGCTCGCGAATGGTCGTTTTCAGTTCATTGACCGCATCCTTTTTCGCATAACGTGGATCAGGTGTCATGAACAAGTAGGGATTGTAGCCCCAGTAGTTCGCTTTCTTCATTTCGAGTAAATGTGGTTCATGCATACACGCTGCGACAGGCAGCAACTGCAACGTGTTGATGTTCTGCTGCTTGTAAAAAGCCAACATCTCTGGCGCAGACAATCCGAGATAATGCCCTTTCTTGGCTGTGTCGACTTTGGGGTGAAGTTGAGTAAGACCTTTCACATGGGTCTCGAATAGCACCATTTCTTCTCTTGGGATACGCGGGTGGTCTGTTTTCTGCCAATCAAAGTCATCTTTGATTACCACACACTTTGGCATAGTAAAGCTTTTCTTGGCAGAGTAAGGCGGTTGGTAGTGGAGCACCTTATCTATTGATTTGGCGTAAGGGTCTGAGATGAGCAGCGGTTCATCATTGTGGGAGACAATGTAGCCGTACTTCTGTCCAGCCTTAACTTTTGGAATAAAGGTGTGCCGTATACCGGCGTATTCACCAGGTAGATCGTACAGCGTGTAATTGTCGTCGTCGGAGAACAACGCCAGTTTTATGTCTTTATTCTCGGGTGTGTGAATAGAGAAGTTACAGCCTTCTTTATTCAGTGTTGCACCCAAGGGGTATGGGCGAGATCGAAATTGCGTCATCTGAGATTCTTTTTTTAATAAATATTGCTACCTATAGGAAACTATACTCGTTCAACTTGAAGATGCAGGTTTTAAAATCTGAAAATTATCCGTAATTCTGGACACCAGTGAGCCTGCAACTTCTGGTAGCGTTACATCGAAAAACTCTTTGATGGCTGAAGTAAATTCAGACTTGGAGGAGAAGTAAATATTATTCCTCACATGCTCATTCATCACTTTCCAAAGCCGCTCTATTGGATTTAAATTTGGACTATAAGGCGGTAAATAATGAAGCTGGATATTAAGCACCTTTGCCGCATCCTTCACCAAATTTGACTGATGATAGGCTGCACCATCAAGAACTAAGTGAACTTTTTGCTCCAACGGGTAATGCTCTTTTTTGAGCTTCCAGAAGAAGCGAACGATGCTCTCGCTGTTTATAGTGTCATATGTCTCTGTCACCGTTGCACCAATATTTTGAAGTGGTAATGCTCCGATAACATTAAGGCGAGTTCGACTGCCCGTTGTCTCAATCACTTTGTCTTGGCCTTTTCGTATCCAGCCATAACTGAGTTTTGTTGACTGCGTAGGATGAACGGCATCCATGAACAACACAGGGTCTTCGCTGTTTCTTAGCGTCTCGTTGTAATGCTCGATAAAGGCTTGCTGCATTTCTGGATTAAACTTGTGCGGCACACCTTTCGGCTTCTTATATGAGAAGTCGTGATGATGTAGCCACTTGTTCATTCCAGCAACGGTATAACGGATACCAAACTCAGCTTGTACATAAGCGACAATTTGGTGGGTATGAAAGTACGTTTTCTCAGTCAGATGTTCGATAAGTTGCATGGTTTGCCCAGCAGAAAGTCGGCTTTGGCTACCACCATTTTCAGGCTTAAGTTTTTCAGAGAGAACATAATCACTAAGATGACGAGCAACGGTCGATTCGTGAATACGAAGAGCTTGAGAAATCATCGTCTGACTCCAACCTTCAGACGCGAGTAAAACCGCTTTGATGCGGTCACGCACTCGACCATCACGAGTTGAATCGTGCATCTCTTCGAGTTGCTGCTTCTGTTGAGGAGTCAGTATTATTTTCATGGTACGTAGCATGATCCTGACTTCATCGAAAATCAAGTATCTTCAATGATAACGGGTATATAAGTTAAAAACTTTGTCTTATTAAGGTCAACAGCCTTAATTACATAAAGAAGATAAAATATTCATGTAATTTAATTACTTTAATTATTCACTTTTGTGTTTAAAATTTGATCTTCCTATCATTTTGTACCTATCCATGAATGAAAAGACTTACGGACTACGCCCTATATCCGTGATATGGCTAGATAAAACGCCATTCGGTATATTTTCTACGCCTTTCTCATCCCCCTTAATTTAGTTTAGGGCGGAGGAAGTCATCCTTTTACGCCTCGGGTAATCTCGATTGTGTTGAAACAAACGGGGACTTGTTCCCATCTTACCTCTCTTTCTCTAGGTGAAGTTAAACTGCCTTTTATTCATCTTTAGAGCGAGCAGGGAAGACAGAATTATAAATACCCTTAATGGAGTTAAGAATGAAAAAAGTAAGTGTAATTGCTGCAGCAGTGACTGCTTCTTTAGCTGCTGGTTCCGCATTCGCAGTGGACTTTCATGGTTACATGCGTGCTGGTGTTGGCGTGAATGGTGACGGTGGCCAACAAGTAACATTTGAAAAGAATAAAGTAGGTCGTCTTGGTAACGAAGGCGATATTTACGGTGAAGTACAGCTAGGTCAAGAAGTTTACAACAACAACGGCAAAACGTTCTACGTAGACTCTATGGTTGCAATGACTTCTAACGGTTCAAACGACTGGGAAAGTACTTCTACTAACTGTGGCCTAAACGACGCTGCAGACGGTGTTGAGTGTGTTGATGATGCTCAATTTGCTCTACGTCAATTCAATGTTCAAGCTAAAGGCCTGCTAAACTTCGCTCCTGAAGCAACACTTTGGGCAGGTAAACGCTTCTACCAACGTCACGATGTTCATATCTCTGACTTCTACTACTGGAACATCTCTGGTGCAGGCGCGGGTATCGAAGGCATCGAAGCTGGCCCTGGTAAATTTTCTTTCGCATGGGTTCGTAATGACCGCAACGACAATTTTAAGTTAGGGGCTAACAACCTAGGTGACACTCCAGACGCTGGTAATGATGGCGGCGCAGTAAACGTAAACACGCTAGACTTCCGTTACGCAGGCCTGTCTCTGTGGTCAAACGCGACGTTAGAAATGGGTCTGGACTACGCAATCGTAAACGAAACTGAAGACGCGTCAAGCGCAGCTAAAGATGCGAAAAATGGCGTTATGGTTACTGCTGAGTTGACTCAAGGTCTAGACTCTGGCTTTAACAAAACAGTATTCCAATACGGTACTGAAGGCTACTCTAAAGCGTTCGCATTCTGGGGAGATGGTAGCTGGTACGGCGCGGAAGCAAACGACGGTGCAGACGGCTACCGTATCATCAACTGGGGTGTAATCGGCCTAGGCGACAACTGGGAACTTGGTCACCAGTTAGTGTACGGTGTTGGTAACGACATGTGGGATGGTCAAGACAAGTGGGAAACATTCTCTGTCGTTGCTCGCCCAGTATTCAAATGGGATGAAAACAATAAGACTATCTTCGAAGCGGGTTACGCGATGGATGATAACGATGGCTTCGAAAGCACTTACGGTAAGATGACGGTTGCTCAAGCTTGGTCTGCTGGCTCTAGCTTCTGGGCACGTCCAGAAATCCGTCTATACGCGACTTACCTAACCGCTGACGACGACAACGATACGCAAAAATTTGACGGCGGTCGTTCAGACGATACATTCCAATTTGGTGTACAAGCTGAAGCTTGGTGGTAATCATCTAGCCACTAAGTCCTAAATTGTCCTAGAATGATACAGCCAGAACCTATCTGGCTGTATTTATTTCAAAAACAATAAAAAGTCGAGGTAGACAGTAATGAGAAAATGGCTTGCTCCCGTACTGCTGGGCATGTTGGCGTCTGGCTGTGCGTCTGTAGAACAAGTAGAGATGACTTCTAATGACCAGCAACAGGTGATCACCCAGTCTGGCGATATTCAATGGGTACCGCTCGATGTACCTGTAGTTACTGATTTTGCTTTGACAGATAAAAGCCAAATGCTACTGGATGGCAACAGCGCAGGCGCTATCGCCGCATTTGCACTTCCGGGAAACCGCGGTAGTCTCGATTTACAGCTAGAGACCTTCGTTAGCACAGACCTTCAATTTTACGCACCAAATGTCATCGTGGTTAATGCGGACGGAAAAACCGTTTATTCAGCAGATTTCTCAAAGTTTGAGTACGTTCCTGCCAAAATGTTGGATAACGACAAATTCGTACTCGATCTCAATGTTATTCCTGACATGAGTGGTAATGACCTTCATGTGTTGATTTACACCACTTCCGAAGATTTGAAAGGAAGTACTCAGATTCTGCATCCGGCAAAAGCCTATGCTAAAGCGCGTCATACTCAGCCACCAGATATTGCTGATCCATATGCGAAGCACAGCCCTCTTGGTCAGTTCCGCCTCTCGGTAACCGCAAATGATATCGTTACGACTAAGATTGTGGCGAAAAACGATAATATTCCAGAAGGTGCAGAATTGACCGGTTACTACCACCGTGCAATTGAAAGAGCTGTAGCCGAAGACAATATTCCTAAAGCCCTAACCTTACTCGATGAAGCGAAAGAGTTAGGCATCGAAGGTGCACAAGAAGTATTTGTTAAAGCGGTAAATAGCAAATAATCGAATAAAAAGGCCAGTGCAATACTGGCCTTTTAAATAATAAATTAATCTTTAAATAATTACCCCTACATACAGTTATCTCATTCACATATTTATTTTTATCCCTTTGTTTTTAATACTAATCAGAGTAATAATTAAACAATATTCCTAACCTGATTTTTATGATTGGGGAATATATCTATCCAAGTAATTAAGCTCAACGGGATAAAGTTTTTATTACCTCATAAATTAGTGCGACTTAATATTAAGCTTTGCCTGGTTTGATGAGCTTTACTAAAAAAAGGAATAACGTGAATATGAAGATGATGAAGACTTCTCTTGCTGCTGCCTTACTTGTTGCTTTAGTTGGTTGTCAGTCTACCTCTGATCCTGAAACGGCTGCACAGCCTGTTATGAATATGTCTGATGCAGAAGCGATTGCATTTATGCAGGCTTGTGATAACCCAGATAGTGCAGACAAAGGACCAATTAAGAAACCGTTGTTTGTTGTTGGTACCTTTGCAGATTCTGACTGGAAACATGCGCCTCAGCGCCAATATTATTACAAAGGAAATAATATCTACCAAGCCGTGACTCAAGAAAAATCGGGTTCATTTAAAATGCAGTATGCAACAGAGTTATGGTTCCCTCAGTTTACGGCTAAAGGTAATCGAATGAATGTTGGCGAATTAACGCCATTAACATTTGGCGGTTACGGAACCGATACTTCAGTCGATATTAAAGAAGACGGGAAATACGTCTGGAGCCTTCAGTTTGAAGGGGAAGGTAAACCTCTTCATGTCATGGTTAATAAGTGTCAGTAATATTCTATTAAGTTAGTTTAATTTTGATTTTTATTTAATTAGCCCCGGCATGTGAAAAATGCTGGGGCTAATTTTTTTGGGAGATTATACGTGAATAAACGACTATATCGCTCTTTACTGGCCTTAGCCGTAACAGGCGCTCTATCGGGCTGTAACTCATCTGATGGTGATAACGGAACAACGTTACCCGAAGTCCGTAACTATGCTTGCCAGACAAATGTATTGGAGCAAAGTAATCAACTTCGTACTTATCAGATTATGGTAGAAAGCTTTGTCGATGGTGACACGACTATTGGTCATGGCACAGGATATGGCACCAGTCATCATAATGGTGACCTGCAAGGTATTATTGATTCACTGGATTACATCCAAAGCTTAGGGATGAATGCGATTTGGCTAACGCCTATTTTTGAGTCTGAAGCCATTGATGGGCAAGATGACTGGGCTGATCGTTTGGATGCCACGGGTTACTACGCGACAGATTATTTTACCATCGATCCACGCTTTGGTGATTTAGAAACAGCAAGAACGCTGGTGGACGAAGCACACAAACGAGGCTTGTATGTTTTGTTTGATGGTGTATTTGGTCACCACAAAGCAGGGTTAATTAAATCGTCTCCATCCGGCTTACTACCATCGGGATCAAATAACCCCGTTGATTATCCACACAGCCTCGAATTTTATAAAGAAGTGGCGACCTATTGGATCAACGAGCTAAAAATAGACGGCTGGCGTTTAGATCAGGCGTATCAGGTACCGACCGAAGCCTGGACACAACTGCGTAAAGCGGTGGATCAAGCCTCGCAAAGTGTGACTTATACCAATAGCGAAGGCGAGCAGGTGAATCCTCTGGGTTACATGGTGGCGGAAATCTGGAAAGGGGAATCAGACATTGCAGATGAGGCTTATGGCTCTGAAAGTGATCCTGCCTTGTGTTCCGCTTTTGATTTCCCGATGCGCTATCGCATTGTCGAAACCTTAGCAGTAAACGAAAGTGGCGTTGGTGGAAGAGGGGTTGATTGGCTAGATAATGGCTACCTCACTCACCAACAATATCCAAGCCATGCACAACCAAACTTGATGATAAGTAACCACGATTTAGTGCGGTTTGGTGATCTATTGCAACGAGGTGGGTTAGCGGATGTCAACGACGCAGAGTACTGGTTACGCCATAAAGCGGTGTTTGCCTTCCAAGCGGCTTACTCGGGACCGATCACTCTGTACTATGGAGATGAAATCGGCGACCAAGTCGAGGGCTTTGCGGCAAAAGAGGACATCAATACTTGTGCCCTCGCAGGTTTATGTGATGACCACGTTGCCAGAAGCAGCGCGAAAATTGAAGGTATTACTGCAACCTTAGATGCTAATCAGGCAGACCTTAAAAGTTATGTGCAATCTTTGATGGAGATGCGTGCTGCGCACCCTGCATTATATGAAGGTTCTCGTACTAACCTGTTATCGAGCAACGGCAGCTATGTGGATTTGAAGCGATCTGGCACCGATCAGGTATTGTTTGCGTTGAATACGTTGGAGAGTGCCAGAACTGTGCTCCTTAGTGAGGATTCTGTTGGCAATCGTAAAACGCTGGTGGATCTGTTAACCAACGAGATGATCACGCCAAGTAATGGTCAGTATCAAGTCCCGATGTCGCCTTTACAAGCTCGGTTCTTTACTGTCTCTGAATAAGATTTTCTGAACTCTTTTTCTTTTAAGCCAAGTGCGATTGCCAATCTGAAAGGGTACTTGGCTTTTTTTGTCTGCTTGAGTGGAATCCAATCAAAATAAACAATGGATCATTTGGAAAATTAAAATATAAAAAAGGGGAAGCGATGGCTTCCCCTTGTCATATCGAAAATGACTTAATTTTGCGTCACTGTCACGATTGGTGCTGCTGTATCTGCGGCATTGAAGTGGAAGTGGTAACTTCCGTCTGCTGGCACCGTGATACTAATGTTACCGCTTGCTCCGCCCGCTTCCATGGTAAATGGTGTACCGAATTCAATTGCGCCCTGGCCACCGAAGTTAGTGGCGTCAGCCCAATCTGAGCTGGCAACCTTCATGTCGAATGTGCCTGCAGTTAGATCAATGTCTAATGAGTACACATCGTTTGCAATATAGCTGAACTTCGCGCTTTCAATCGCTCCCCAGTTAGTGTCTGTGACATCACCGCGTAGGTAAAGTGCTGTTTCCCCAAACGTTGGTGCATCTGCTGACTTCGTTACCGAAACGACAGGTTTTTCTACGCTTTCATCTTGAACGTTAAGTGCGTTAAGAATGAAGTTGTATTTACCCGTTTCAGCTACCGTCAGTGCACAGTTCTCACCCGTTCCTAGATCAAGAGAATCACCCGCCTGATCTGCTGCGTCACAACCAATATTTGGATTTGACCAACCAGCATCTGCGAATTTGAACTCATGTTCACCGGCTTCTAATACGCCTGTTACAGAGTACATACCGTTTCCAATGAAGGTCATAGCCCAGTCTGAACTGTCTGCCCAGCCGTTCATTGTGCCTTTCACATACACCACGGTTTCACCGTAAGGAGGAATGCTTGATACGTCTTTGTTTGACGTATTCACTGGCAGGCCTTCGCCTTGCGTAGTACCTTGAGGCTGGACAAATACCGCAGTTGTTAGCGCCGGTACTGTGAAGGTCTCTTGTGCGAAGCGTGCACCTTTCACGGTACCATCAGCAGAGTTTTTCTGAATGCTGTGAAGTTCAAAACCGCTCGCGCCTGCTACAGTAAACGATTGTGCTTCAGACGATGAGTTAATCACCGCTACAATCGCGTCGTTTGCTGGATCCAGATCTTGACCGGCAGATACACCGTCATCAATAGACATAACAATCAGGCCGGCAACTTGATCTTGTCCAACGTTGCGGAAATCAACACGGTTCATCACTTCTTGAGCAGTATCCAGACGGAACAGTTCGCTTGAACTACGGATTTTGAGTAGCTCTAGGAATTGCTGTTTAGTCAACTCAATATCATTTGTATCAGGCATAGCCGTGCTGTCACCGATGATCGTTTTGATGAGATCCCAGTTATCGCCATCTTTATCCTCGCGAGGCAGACCCACGTTCCAGTTGTTGTCGCTACCGTCAAAGAAAACACGGTTGAACCAGTCGCCAGAATCGTAAGAGTCGCGCTGCATCGATTTCGAACGAAGCAGTTCTGACCCCATGTGAATGAATGGAATACCTTGACCTAGCATTACGGTTGAAAGCGATACGCTTTGCATACGAGCACGATCAGCAGAGCTGGTGCCAGTTGCGATCTTGTAGGCGTTGTTATCCCAAAGTGTTTGGTTGTCGTGCTTAGAAACGTAGGAGATGTTCTCTGAAGGCATCTTAGTGTAGCCAGCAGGTGCACCGTTGTAGTCCACGTTCTTACCAAGTTTGGTCTCTCCGGTGTAATCTAACAGCACGTAGTCTGCCAAGTTACCCGCCATACCCAGACGAACGATATCCTGGTTGTGTAGACGGCCATTCACTGAGTCCGTATCTGTTTTAGTCTCTTCGTTCGCATAGGCCGCGTTACCAAAACCTTGGTTATAGCGAAGTGAGTGGCTACCATCGGAATCGACGCCACCATCGAAAGGACCGCCACCACGAACGGCGTCACGTAGACGGTCCGAGAAGGTACCAATCTCTGTGCCAGCCATGTTTAGCTGAGTCGCTTGGTCAAAGCGTGCGTCGTTAGCCACTTCACCAAAGTCCCAACCTTCGCCGTAGAATAGCGTATTCGGGTCAATCTTACGGATTTGCTCTAACGCGTAAACCATCACATCTTTTGGTTGGTGACCCATCAAGTCAAAACGGAAACCATCAACTTTGTAATCTTCAGCCCAAACCTTCAGTGAGTCAACCATCAGTTTGCCCATCATCAGGTTTTCAGTCGCGGTGTTATCACAACAAGTCGAATTTTCTACGCCACCAGTATTGACGTTTAGGCGGTGGTAATACCCCGGAACGATTTTATCCAGCACGGATTTTTCATTGATGCCTGATGCGTTGGTATGGTTGTAAACCACGTCCATCACCAGCTTAAGGCCCATCTTATGCGTCGCTTGGACCATCTGACGGAATTCAAGAATACGCTGGGTGCCATTCGGGTTAGTTGCGTAGCTGCCTTCTGGTACGGTGTAATGGAATGGGTCATAACCCCAGTTGAAGCTGTCGAGCATACGCAGATCGTTCATCAGTGCCTGTGCTGAGCCGCTTGCAGAATCGTAACCGTCGAGCACATCTTCAATGACTTTCGTATCATCTTCTGATTCACAAACAGCAGCGTCTGGTTTGATGCCACAGAGTTTGCCAACCGTGTCGTTGATATCGACGCGGTTGTCTGCATTTTCATCGACGGTTGCGATATCAAACGCAGGCAGAATGTGTAGCGTGGTTAAACCCGCATCTTTCAGTTCTTGCAGGTGAGAGACCGATTCACGCTCTGCTTCTGTCAATGCAAGGTATTTGCCGTTGTACGCAGCAGTACCCTGAGTGTCACTAAAACTGAAATCACGCAGATGGGATTCGTACAATACGTGATCCTCATCTTTGTTTACAGTCGGACGAACATACTCCTCCCATTGTTCTGGCTCTAGACTCTCGTCGTTCAGGTCGACAACTTGTGAGTAAAGCGAGTTTAGCGATAAGCTGAGTGAGTATGGGTCAGTGACCAGACGCGTTTCTATCACGCCAGTGGTTGGGTGATAAACTTTCACTTGGTAACGGTAGAATTTATTAACTACGTTGCTTTGTGGTTCAGAAACCCATATACCAGTAACGCTATCTTCCGTCATGGTAACGGTGGATTCTTCTTGCAGATTCTCATCGTAGATAATCAGAGACACGTCTTGAGCCGTAGGTGCCCAAAGTTTGAAGGTTGCTGCACCACCTTCAACAATCGCGCCCAGTTCCTGACCGATCGCGTTACCGGCATCGGCATCAGCAAATACCGCATCCAGTACGCCTGGTTTTTGCACTTCGGTCGCAGAAATAACATCGCCGTCGGCGTTGTAAGCTACCATCACGATCTGCGATTTCAGAATGGTACGCAGTGTGGCGTCATCCACATCGATACCTGCTGCTTGCAGGCTAGATAAGTGACGGAAGCGAGATTTTAGATCGTCCGACAAATCACCTGCTTTGCTTAGATCTATCGCTGTACCGCCGGTGACTTGCTTGTCTTCATCCATTTGGATGTCGTTGGTCAGGCTATAGTAAAGCTTCATTGAGTCAGCGTTTGCTACTGCTTCCCACGCGATAGTGGTTGCATCTAACCAATGTGCTTTTTGGCCGTCAACGTCGACAGGGCGATCTTCGATTGGTTCGTAGAACAGCTCACTACTGCCGTGGAAGCCAAATACCCCTTTCGACTCACCGACTTTCGTCAGCTCAACTTTAGAGTTTGAGCTGCCAAAGGCTTTGTCGTCGCCATTGTGCAAGATGAAGTTCATACATTCGTAAGGATCAGACGCGTCAGGGTCTACTTTGAGTACATAGTACGCACCATAGGTTTCACTGATGCCATCATATGCGCGAGGTGATGCCCAATCCGTGCCACCGCTTGTAATGCCCATCGCATCTAAATCAGTACTGGTACACCCCTCACCGTTCCATAAGTGGAGACCCCAGCCATCGTAGTCGCTTGCTGACGATGCCGAAGCAACATCACGTTTATAATAAACAACAACTTCATTCTCTCCCGCAGGGTACAGTCCTGCACTCGGGCTGGTGGTATTGTCGTCAGTGCTGTCACTGCCACAACCGCTGATCACCGCGACGGAGATCAAAGGCAGTACGGTTTTGGCAATTATTGATAATTTAAAGGTTTTTTTGTCCACGTTTACAAATCCATTGTTATTGAATTGATATAAAGAACGCGTCAGTTCTTCGGCTCAAAGAACGGAAGAACCATACGTCCTATTTGGTGCAAATGCCGAAAGGAAATGTTCAAAGAAATGCTAATACACTGAATCATCAGCAAAATGTGAGAGCGGGCGGTTTAGTTATTTACAAGTGAAAATTTTCTTACACAGTAGATTTGGTTCACAAATTAAGTATTAAAATGAACGCATAGTGAGAGATTGAACACAGCCTTTAAATGCGAATTTCAATAGGAGTAGTAAGGGGGGATGATAGGGGAGGAGAACGTCTCAGCCCCAAAAACGTGACTGCCTTCTATAAAAAACGGATTGATAGTTTTCATAGAAAAATAAGTCCGCTGTATTTTAGATTTAATGACTCTATCCCTGCATCTAAGCTTCAGATTTTGATTCGGTTGCCGATACAAAGCCCAAGCGCCGAAACTAATCTGGCATAAGTGTTTCCCACAGGGAAGTGTCAATTTATATCGTGGATAACAAGAGGCAGTTTATGAGTAGTATGGGCATTGCCATCGCGGCAACTGGCCTTTCACTCGTCCTTATCTTTGTATGGATGATCTCGTTGTCGATGCGAAAGCAACGCCTGGAGATTGAGCGCAAGGCTCGTGAGGCGGTATACCGAAAGGCAATGCAAAAAGCCCGTGAGCAAGAGCTTAAAGAGCGAGAATTTAAGGCGGAGACGGGGCATATCCCGACGATTTTATTTCTGGCGAAAGAAGCAGAAAGAAACAATATCAAGCAAGCGTTGTATTGGTACGATAAAGCGGCGAAGCTGGACAACATCACTGGTATGTACGGCATTGTTCGCCTCAGTGAACGCATGCGTGAAGATGTGATTCTGAAGGAGCAGGCAAACTTTTGGCGTACAGCTATATCGGGTGTGGAAGGTGATATAGAAGCGAAATTTGTCACCGGAAAAGCACTGGTATTTGGCCGGGGTGTGGAAAAAAATCTTGCCAAGGGGCACGAACTGATTGAAGAGGCAGCCGAAAAGGGCTGTGTTGAGGCGATGCTCTATATGGGGGAGTGGCAGTTGTCTCCTGAAAATACGTCGGGTCACTGTGCCGATGCCCTCTATTGGTTTATGAAAGCCGCGGATAAAGGCAGTGCAGCAGGAAAAATCCAGCTTGGCTTGTGTTATGTAAATGGCACTGGTACCGAGAAGAATATGCTAAAAGGCCGATATTGGCTGGAAAGTGCGGCAGAGCTTGGGAGCGCTGAAGCGATGTACTATGCTGGAGATGCTTGGAAAGATTCGAGTAAAGCTGGTGACGCTATTGCGTATATCTGGCTGTTTCTTGCTGCCAGCATGGGCTACGAGCCTGCACGAACCTTGCGGGATAAAGTCGCGGCTAATATCGGTGTTGATGTGGTGGTTGGGTTACAGGCCGTTGCCAAACCACTACAAAGAAAACTGACATCGGGCATGGTGAAAAAGCACGCCATCATTCGTGCTCTGAACAAAGTGTATAAACGGGAGGTGTATTTCCCAGATGAAGGTGAGGTTACGGACGTACTAACCGACGAGCATCATCTAGAAAAAAACCAGCAGAACGAAGGATACGCCCCTCAATTTCAGCAGGATTTAATAACGGGTGAGGTGGAGCCTAAATTAAAACCATCGAACTCTTCTCAGCCTTCCAAAGACGTGCTCGACTTTACCCAGAACTTCCTCCAGCCATAATGGATAACACAAAGCCGCAATAAAGTGAGGCTTTGTGTTATCCGTAGAAAGCAAGTACAGCATGTTGAAAATCAGCGATACAGCTAACTCTGAATATCTAGTTCATAATTGAGTTAAACAAATTTTTGTTAGTCGGATACACTAGTGGTTTCGCAAACTGGCGCTTGCCGCATTCTTTGCATTCTCGATAACAAAAATAAGAGGACAGGTATCATGCAAGGTATCCTCTCAATACAATCTCATGTTTCTTTTGGTCATGCTGGTAACAGCAGTGCGGTTTTCCCAATGCAACGCATGGGGTTTGAAGTGTGGCCGATTCATACCGTGCAATTTTCTAACCATACCCAATATCAAGAGGGTTGGACTGGGCGAGCTTTTTCTGCGGATGACATCAGTGAACTTGTTCGTGGTTTGGGGAATATTGGCGCACTGGAAAAGTGCCAGGCTGTATTAACGGGTTACCAAGGGAGTGCTGAACAGTGCCTTGCAGTGGAAGAAACGGTCACGCAAGTCAAGAGTAAGAATCCAGACGCACTTTATGTATGTGACCCGGTGATGGGTGCGCCAGACAAAGGCTGTATCGTTGCCCCGGGAATTGCTGAAAACCTGTTAACGCGTCTGATGCCAATGGCGGATGTGATCGTACCAAATCAGTTCGAGCTCAGCCAGTTTGCAGAAATGGAAATTCATACGTTAGACGATGCGATCACCGCCTGTCAGCGAGCGTTAGCAAAAGGCCCCAAAGTTGTGTTGGTAAAACATCTTTACTGTCTGGAAAATGGCAGCTTCAACATGCTACTCGCGACACAAGATGGTATTTATCTCGCAAAACGTCCGCATTTTGAATTTGCTAAGCAACCAGTCGGTGTGGGTGATCTTATCTCAGCGATTTTCACTGCGGGGCTGCTCAAGGGGTGGAGTCCGAAGCAGGCATTCCAGCACTGCCATGACGCTTGCTATGGCGTATTAAGTACTACTTATCATGCTGGCGAGTGGGAATTACAAACTATCGCCGCTCAGCAAGAGCTCGTAGAGCCAAGTAAACATTTCGCAGTTGAAGAAGTGGCATTAGCCGTCGCGTAACATTGGCTAGCAAACAGGGATATAAAAATGGGGAGCCAATTGGCTCCCCATTTTTATTGATGTCATCTTTTATTGATTATTGCTGTTCTTTTTGGTGCTCTGAACGGCAAACCGCAGCAGTGAAGACAACGTCAGTAGAACTGTTTAGTGCAGTTTCTGCTGAGTCTTGAATAACGCCGATGATAAAGCCAACCGCTACCACCTGCATTGCTACGTCATTTGAGATACCGAATAGACCACAAGCAAGAGGGATCAGTAGGAGAGAACCACCTGCAACGCCTGAAGCACCACATGCAGAAACGGCTGCAACGATACTCAGAAGCAATGCTGTTAATAGGTCAACTTCAATACCCATAGTATGAACGGCCGCCAACGTTAGCGTTGTAATAGTGATTGCTGCACCAGCCATGTTGATGGTTGCGCCTAGAGGGATAGACACTGAGTAAGTGTCTTCGTCTAGTTTTAGCTTCTCACACAACGTCATGTTCACTGGGATGTTCGCTGCACTTGAGCGAGTGAAGAATGCAGTTACGCCACTTTCACGCAGACACTGGAAAACCAATGGGTATGGGTTTTGTTTTGTTTTGAAGTAAACGATCGCTGGGTTTACGATCAAAGCGATGATAAGCATTGCGCCTAAAAGTACCGCTAGCAAGTGTGCGTAGCTAGCCAGCGCGCTGAAACCGGTTGTTGCAAACGTGGAAGCGACCAAACCGAAGATACCAAATGGCGCAAGACGAATAATAAAGCGTACGATCTGTGACACACTGTGGCTTAGATCTTCAAATAGCGCTTTGGTCGTTGCTGACGCGTGATGCAGTGCCAGACCAAGACCAACACCCCAAGCAAGAATACCGATGTAGTTTGCTTCTACTAGTGCGTTTACTGGGTTATCTACTATTTTGAACAGCAGTGTGTTCAGTACTTCTGTAATACCTTGTGGTGGATTCGCGCCTTCAGCGCCGGTTACAAGCGTTAAAGTGGTTGGGAAAAGGAAGCTTAGAACCACGGCTGATAGTGCAGCGAAGAATGTGCCCATCAGGTAGAGCATCACGATCGGACGCATATAAGTGTGTTGGTTTTTCTTTTGGTTTGCGATAGACGCTGCGACCAAAACAAAGACAAGGATCGGAGCAATCGCTTTAAGCGCTCCAACAAAAAGGCTACCAATCAATCCAGCGCTTTCAGCGTGACTTGGTGAAACTGTCGCTAGTAAGACACCAAAGACAATGCCGACAAGGATCTGGAGAACGAGGTTACCACGAGCATATCGGGCAACGAGGCTGTTATGTTGCATACATCATTCCTGCAATGTTATGTCTAAGTGATTGAATAATAACTACCCATTACACGGCGTTAATGTCCTTGATAAACAAGGGATGAGCATTGGTTCTGGTCACTAAAACACATGATTATCAATTATCCTGTTTTTATGTATTCAGCCAGTCTCTGACTGAACAGCCCATATCTTAGCTTGGTAATATTTTGTGTCTAGTTTTAGTTTGTTTTTGGATTAAATGTTTGCTTAATGTTATTAATTTAAGTTGTTTATGTTGAAAAAAATCAGTGATTATGAATGATGCTTTTTAATAAAGTTATTAAAAAGGAGACAAATGTCTCCTTAAATTTGATTGACCAAAGAAAGCGAAAGCGTTAATTGGTGAGTCGAGGGGGCGTTAATGAGCGTTGGCAGCATAGTCTCCCATTCGGTTACGTATGGCCACTCACACGTTCTTCCATTATTTGTGAATAACTGTTCGCTTTCAGCCCGTAGATGATTTGGATATGTTTATCATCCAAAACCACTACGCCGTGAGCGCCATGCACCTATAGATATGAGGGGTAAAGCATAGAATTGTATTTTGAAACAAATAGCCATTGAGAATAGAACAAGATAAATGAGGCTCCCTTCTGGGGTAATACCAGTCACTTAAGGGCTCCTATACGGTCATTCCAGCGAGCCTAAGAATCTAGTGTCAGCTCGCTGGAATATAGAAAAATACCTTTGATAACAAAGTCCTCGGATAGAAGATCCTGAATCACGCTCCTTCGTCACGGTTCAGGATGACGGCTGACTGGAGTATCTGCTTACTGTTAACTGGTTAGCTTTTCGTCGACGTATCGTTTGAGGTGAGTTGTGAGATAGCCTCGACTATTGGTGCTGGCGTGAGCGTGTGAGGCACTTTAGTGATCAAGGTTCCGTCAGGCTTTAAGAAGTAGAAGTAGGAACTGTGGTCCAGGGTATACTTCAGTTCAGAGCCTTCTAGTTCTGTTTTGCGGAAAATAACGCCGTAGCTGTGAGCCAGCGGAGTCGTGATGTCTAGTGGCGCTGACAACCCTTCAATCATCGGGTGGAAGTAGTGGGCGTATTTCGCTGATGCATCCGCTTCATCACGTTCTGGATCTAACGAGATAAACATTGGGCGTAGCTGGGCTTTTTGCGCATCATCAATTTGGTTCAGCGCGCCAGCCAGCATGGCGAGTGAGGTGGGACAAACATCAGGACAGCGTGTGAACCCAAAGTACACGATACGAATACGAGGATCATTCACATCGAAAATCTTGACTGGCTGGTCATTTTCGCCAAATAACACCGTCTGCTCTGACTTGGCTGACTCAGTTTGTTCGGTTGGAACAGCTTCTTGGCTGTCCAAGTAGCTTTTCGCGCCAAATCCGAGTACGAAAGCGACGACGAGAAATAGGGACCAGTTGCGGCTCATAATGATTCCTTATCTATGCATGTTGATGGCGGGATAAATGGTGTTTTGTCCGTCGGTGAGTTCTCCGACCCAAGTCATCGACTCTTGAGTGCAAACGGGTAAGATCAACTCACCAATGTATTTTCCTGGAGACACTTTGTTTAATAAGAACTTAGGTTCACCCATTTCCATTTCTAGCCCAGACAAGCTCAGGACGAGTTGTTCGGCTTCGCTGTCAAACCATTCTACCGTGATCTGAGCGGGGATTAAGGGCTGGGTGTTATCGACATTAAGTGTCATAGAGACATCTTGTTGGACACAAGCTGTTGTAGATAAAAAGCAATATTCATCAAGCGGTTTGAGCTCTGAGGAAGTCGACAAGTTTTTGATTAGGGTTGGGGCGTAAAATCCTGCGACCAGTGCCACAGCGACGCCTGCTATGTTTAACAGTTTCATTAAGGCTCAGTTTTTATCACTTAATAAGAACCGCATCGTAGCACACCTGTACAATGCTCAACGAGACAAGTTCCAAGAAATTGTGCATGCTTATTAGATTGAATAAAAAACGGAGCCATCGGCTCCGTTCAGAGAATAACGTCTACTTATCTGAATCAGCGAACTTTTCCAGGCTCAGTACCAGAGCGATTGCAGCCAGCATCATGATAATAGCGATAACCAGTTGTGACGACTGAGAAGTAATATGCTCATATTCAAACGGGGTTAAGTTGTGCTGAAGCAACGGCACTTGTTCACCTTTTGAATTTGTACGCCAGGTTAACGTTTCTTTCCACGGCCAGATTTTAGGCAGTGTGCCAAGCATCAACCCGGTCAGGAACATCAATGTCGCGTCACGGAAGTGGCGTAATAACCAAGATAATAAGTGTGAGAACGTCAGTAGGCCAATAACACAGCCTGCTAAAAATAGTGCCAAAACGTCGACTTGGAAGCCTTTAACTGCTGCAAGTACGGGTGTGTACATGCCGATGAGTAGCAAAATAAAGCTACCTGAAATACCTGGCAGGATCATGGCACAAATCGCGATGGAACCAGCGAGCAGCGTATTCACCATCGTAGGTTCCATATGCAGTGGTTTTAGCACAGTAATGCAGTAAGCGAAGGCAACGCCGAACAATAAGACAATGAAGCGAATCGCGTCGCGTTTTTCTACCTGACGTACGATGTGGTATACCGAAACCAAAATCAGTCCAAAAAAGAACGACCAAATTGGAATTGGGTGCGTATTCAATAACCAAGTGATCAGTTTTGCGAGTGTTGCAATGCTAACGCAAATACCGGAAAACAGCGTGATAAGAAAAAAGCCATTGATATGGTTAAACGCCGCTTTCGTTCCTTCTCTTTTCCAGATGGATAAAAGTGTTGGGTTGATACGTCGAATGCTCTCTAGCAACGTATCGTAAATGCCTGTAATAAAAGCGATGGTACCGCCAGAGACGCCGGGAACCACATCGGCTGCACCCATCGCCATTCCTTTAAAGAAAGTAATTAGATAGTTCATTGTTGTACTGTTCATGTCTGTTGATGGGACAGAGTATACAAACATTGCTGGTAAAAAAGTATGAAATAGTATTGTTATGACAGCATAATTTCATCTCCAACCAGTTGATTGCAGTTTAAACTTTGACCGTTTTATACTGTTATTAAGCTATGGCTCAATAATTGCGGTTGGTTGTGTGTTTTTGCAATTTGCATTTGCTAATTGCAATGTTGTTTTTCGTTTTGCTACAGATAATGTTGTAGATTTTTTGCTCCTGTGAGATCGAGCCCAAAAATAATTCTTTTAATTCTGGCATGTTTTATGCATAATACGCGACGACCCTTATTAAGCCGAGGGTCACCTAGCCAACTGACGTTGTTAGTGAATACACATTGTTCACAATAAATATCAGCCAATCGCGATTATTGCGGTTGGCTATTTTTTTGTCTGAATAAAAGTGCTTGCTACCGTTTTGTACAATGCTTCAAGCCCGCTGCATAAAAAGGGCTGACGCTTTCACGCCAACCCTGGTTGTTTAAGTATTGAATGGATTAACTCTTTTAGTATCCCATTAACTGCAGTAGATTTTCTGCGGTGATAATGGCTTCTTTACGGTTCGCAATGTTTAGCTTTTGATACAAATTGCGAATGTGAGTTTTAATGGTTGTTCCTGCTACATCAAGCTCTTGAGCGATTTGTTCATTACTAAACCCAGAGTAAATCAACCCCAGAACCTGCCATTCGCGCTGAGTGAGAGGACTAGTGCGTACTAACTCTGGTACGTTCGGGTGGTTCACCAGTTTCTCAATGAAGTCTTCATCAAAGTGAATAGAACGGCTCCGCTGGTTCGATGAAATGTCTTTCATTAGTTGCTGCGCGCGGTGACGTTCTAAATCGCCCAATTCATGGCGTAGGCTGAGTTTTTCCAATAAACCGCCAATGGTTGCGCCATCAATCAGGAAATTTCCAACCATGCCTGTCTGGTTGGTCATCACGAGTGCTTCTTTAAGTAGGGTTTTCGCTTGCTCTTCATCTTTCTGACGAGCTGCTAACACCGCTTCAACAACTAAGTTTCGGTTAGTATCGGTAATCAAATTGCTGCGATGTGCTTCACTTTTCAGGAAGTTCAGCGCTTGACGAGCTTCGTCATACTGGCCCAGATTAATATGAGCACGGACAATATTCCGCCATTGCAATTGACAGAAGTGGTTGCATGCTGATTCGGGACGAACCGCCGTGTTAAGCCACTCTTGTATTGCTTCCATGTTCCCGCGAGCTTGCCAAAATAGGATGAGGGATAACGAGGCGTTTGCTGTCCAGTCAACGTGGTAGGTCGCTTGTTTCATCAAATGCTGAATGTGCTCAATAAACTTACCCGCTTTATCGAGTTCCCCACGCCCAATGGCGATACGCGCAAGCATGGAATAGCTATGTAAGTGCTTGCTTGGAGAGTGATTTTCCAAGATATGTAAGCCCTTGTAAGAACACTCTTCGGCTTCATCCAGGCGGTTCCAGCACCAAAGCACCTGCGCTCGGATACGGAGTAAAAACTCATGCAGCGGAACGTGCTGAAGCTGATGCTCTTCTATCAAACGGAAACCGGAATCTTGCAATTCGAAGGCAGCCTGAACATAGCCTTGAGCAATCAAAATTTCACTTTGTTGTAAAATCGCCCATAACGCCTGATGGTAAACTTGATACTGACGAGCCAGTTTTTCAGTTTGCTGCATCATTGGCAATGCTCGGTCGAGTTTACCCAATACGTGGTTGACTTCTCCAACGACGGAGGTCGCTACGATTCGGCTACGATAGATGGTGTGATCTAGCTCACTGAGTGCGCGTTCTGCTAACTCAAGGGCTTTTTCAGGCTGGTTACTGTTGATCGCAACCTGAGCAAGTAACGCATTGGCCTGACCTTGATAGTGGACATCCAGTTCAATGTTGCGTTTTTGATGTTCTGCTTCTGCCTCTTCAAGCAACTGACCGACCTGATTGTAACGGTGCTGACTTTGTGCCAGCCATGCTCGTAACATGGTCAATTTTGGATGACTAAACAGTAGTTCGGAGTCAAGCTGATGAATGGCATTTTCCAAGGTGCTGAGTTCGCCTTTGTTAAACATTTTCCAGCCAAACTCATTGATAATTTCAACCACTAAGCCTTTGTCGTCTGACTTCTGAGCGTGGTGAATCGCTTGATGAGGTGCTTTCTGCTGTAACCACGCCAAGGCGGCATTGCGGTGCAAATCTTTCTCTTGCTGAGGAATACGAGCCTGCCGCTCATGAGACAAAAACTCACCAAATAAGTTGTGGAATCGGAACCAGTTATGTTCACCTTCTAGAGGGTAAATAAACAGACCATAACGATTCAAAGATTCGATCATACCGAGCGCATCTTCACGTTGAGTCAATGCAAAGACTAACTCGTCGTTGAAATGATCCAGAACCGACACCTGCATCAGGAACTGACGAGTTTCCGGATCAAGCAGATCAAATACTTCTTCTACCAGATAATCCCATAAGTGCGCGTGGTTGAACTGAGAAACTGACTCCACCGTTTGCGCTAAGGTGCGGTTTTGATGCTGCGCTTGCAGCGCGATAAGTTGCAATGCAGATGGCCAGCCTTCGACGTATGTTCTGAGGTTATTGGCCATGTCTTCATCAATACCGTCAGCGATGCGCTGGTTAAAAAAGCGGGTAGTCTCTTCCGTATCGAAGGCTAACATGTCGTTACCGATTTCGATCATCAAGTCACGCACACGCAGGTTTGCAGTACCTAATGGCGGTGTAGCACGGCTTGTGACGACTACGGTTAGGTTGTCTGGCATGTGCTTTAAGAAGAAGCGCATCGACTCATGAATCTCATCATTGGTGATTAAGTGATAGTCATCAAGTACCACGTAACATTCCTGATGAAAGTCAGCCATTTCGGCAAACAGTTCACTATAAAGTGAGCGTAAAGAGGATATTTGGCGTTTTTCCGCCAGTTTCTGCGCATTAGAGCAACTGAAGTTTGTTGCTTTGTTTAGTGCCTGTAGTAGGTAATTGACAAAGCGGAAGCCGTCATTATCGCTGTCATCAATACTATACCAGCCAACATTGGGCTTATCCGACAGCCACTGAGCTGCCATTGTTGTTTTGCCGTAACCGGCAGGTGAGCGAAACAAAACCAATTTGTAATAAGGCGCTTGTTGCAGTAAGTCCAGCACTCGTGGACGCACGATGGCGTTGTGTAACCGGCCTGGGCGAGTGAGCTTAGATGGAATCCACATTGGTCGTTATGTCCTTAAATTTATGTAAGCTAGCGAAATCTGAAAACGGTTTGCGTCACCAAATTTTAATCTGTTTAAAAAGTAAACAAAAAATACAAGTCGGGTGGGATGTTACGACATCGAGAATGCTACTTACTTTGATCAACTTCCTAATTCTCACGAGATGACGAAAATGGCATCAACTACGCCCTCTATTTGTGATTTTAGTCACTTTTTTGTTCGTGGTTGGTTATATCTGGCAAGAAGTTCTGCACCATAACTCAGGAGATTTTATTTCTGTGAATAAAGGGAATGTGATCGCTAAGACAAAATTTACATCACAGAACGGCAGTGCCCTAAAAACTTATTGAGTGAATTTTAGCCTTTTCTCATATTCGCTTGTGATCGAAATCACTAAGAAGTGGAACGAACAAAGCTTTGTTGAGATTCAGATCACTAACTGATCGGTGATCCCCCCCTCTACGCCCTCATTCCTCCTCCTTCGAAGGAGGAGAAACAGGAGGATGTTTAATCACACGGGTAAATGCACGATGTATGGCAGATGAATTACTAAAAGACGTGAGAATTTCTTAATGAAACCTACACAACAGAAAAAATTTGACAAGAAGTCTTTCCAAGACAGTGTAAAAAAACACCTTTCAGTCACTTATGCACATACCGTTGAAAACGCAGACAGCCGCGCATGGTACCTAGCAATGGGTCGTGCTTTGGCGGAAATTACTACTTTTGATTTGCTTGCTACTGAAGAAGATCCTCGTATCAAAGGCGCGAAGAGCGTTAACTACCTTTCTCTAGAATTCCTAATTGGCCGTTTAACGGGCAATAACTTAATCAGCATGGGTCTGTACGAGCAAGTAACAGAAGCAATGGCTGAATTGGGTCATAGCGTAACGGACCTTCTTGAAGAAGAACGCGATCCATCACTAGGTAACGGCGGTCTTGGTCGTCTGGCTGCATGTTTCATGGATTCATGTGCCGCGCAAGAATTCCCGACTGTAGGTTACGGCCTACACTACGAGTACGGTCTGTTTAAACAATCGTTCAAAGATGGCCGTCAACAAGAAGCACCAGATGCATGGCGTGGTGTAGAAGGTTACCCTTGGGAAGTTGCCCGTCCAGAGCTGGCTCAAGAAATCGGCTTCTACGGTCATGTTGAAGTGGTTAACGAGAACGGTAAAGAAGTTCGTAAATGGGTTCCTGGCATGACAGTAAAAGCAATGCCTTGGGATCTACCAATTGTAGGTTACGAATCAGAAACGGTTTATCCTCTGCGTCTTTGGGAATGTCAGGCAATTGCACCATTCTCACTGGCTAGCTTTAACAATGGTCACTACTTCGAAGCTCAGCATGCGCTGATCGACGCTGGTAACATCACCAAAGTGCTTTACCCGAATGACAACCACGAGAAAGGTAAAACACTTCGTCTAATGCAACAGTACTTCCATTCTGCAGCGTCAGTACGAGATATTCTGCGTCGCCACGAAGCAGCAGGCTACTCTTTGGAAGAATTGCCAAAGCAAGAGACTATCCAGCTTAACGATACGCACCCAACTATCGCGATTCCTGAGTTGATGCGCATCCTGGTAGATGAGAAAGGTCTGTCTTGGGAAGCAGCTTGGGAAATCAGCTCACACACATTCGCGTACACAAACCATACCTTACTTCCAGAAGCACTAGAGACGTGGCCTGAGTCGCTAATTCAGCATCTGTTACCACGCCACATGGAGATCATTTACGAGATCAACCATCGCTTCCTACAAGAAGTTCGTGCTAAATGGCCGGGTGACGTAGCGAAACAGCAGAAACTGTCGATCATCGAAGATGGCTTCCACCGTATGGTTCGCATGGCTAACTTGAGCGTAATCGGTTCATACGCAGTCAATGGTGTAGCAGCACTTCACTCTGAATTGGTTAAGAAAGACCTGTTCCCAGAGTTCCATGAGCTGTACCCAACACGTCTGCACAACGTGACGAACGGTATCACGCCTCGTCGTTGGTTGAAGTTCTGTAACCCAGGTCTGTCTCAGTTAATTACTGACAAGATCGGTAGCGAATGGCCAGCGAAGCTAGAACTGTTGGAAGGCATCGCAAAATACGCTACTGACGAGAAATTCCAAAAAGAATTCATGGCAGTGAAGAAAGAGAACAAAGAACGCCTTGCTCACTGGGTGAAAGAAAACATGGCTATCGAGCTGGATACCAATGCGATCTTCGATGTTCAAATCAAGCGTCTACACGAGTACAAGCGTCAGCACCTAGATTTGCTACACGTGTTGTCTCTGTACCATCGCATCCTTAACGAGCCTGGATTTGATTGTGTACCACGAGTTGTATTCTTCGCAGCGAAAGCAGCACCGGGTTACCACCTAGCGAAAGAAATCATCTTCGCAATCAACAAAATTGCAGAGAAGATCAACAACGATCCTCGTATCGGTAACAAGCTTAAAGTGGTATTTATCCCTGACTACCGCGTGAGCATGGCAGAAATCATCATTCCTGCGGCGGATGTTTCACAACAAATCTCGCTAGCGGGTAAAGAAGCATCAGGTACTGGTAACATGAAGATGGCGCTAAACGGTGCGCTGACTATCGGTACAATGGATGGCGCGAACGTTGAGATTCGTGAAGAAGTGGGGGACGAAAACATCTACATCTTCGGTCTGGATGTTGAAGGAGTGAAAGCGACGAAAGCTCAAGGTTACAACCCATTTGACTACTACAATGCGGACCATTTACTAAAAGCATCAATGGATCTGCTTGTCGGCGAAGAGTTCACACCAGGTCAACCAGGTCTATTACGCGCGACGTACGACAGCCTACTTGATGGCGGTGACCCATACCTATGTCTTGCAGACTTCGCATCTTATGTGAAAGCGCATGAAGATATGGGCGAACAATACAAAGACCAGGCAGGTTGGGCTAAGAAAGCCATCCTGAATACGGCCCTCGTTGGTAAGTTCACCTCAGACCGCTCAATTCGAGACTATGTGAACAACATCTGGAAACTAGAAGCGGTTCACCGTTAATAAGAGTAATAAAGACCAAGGTAGCCGTGCGCTGCCTTTGGTCATTTCCAATTTTGAATTATTAATAACAATAAAACCCTATATGGAAGGTGTTCACATTACCTTCGGAGAAAGCGATGAAAGAACAAACAGCACTAAAGAAAGTCGCGGAAATGGCGAGATTGGCTGACAGCTACGTCAGTGCATGGGGAGATGAGGCTAAAGTGTCTGATGAGACTCTGCGCCGTTTGCTCGCTTCACTTGGCTATGATACTAGCAGCGATGAAAAACTTTTGGCTTCTGCTGAGAAGAAGCATAAGAAAGACGTACTAGCCCCTGTTCTTGTTTTACGCGACGGTGAACCTGTCGAAGTGGAACTAAACCTAGGTACGAGTGCTCGTGAGAGCGAATTCAGCTGGCGTTTAGAAACAGAACAAGGAGAGGTACTTGAAGGCTATCTTCAGTCTCAAATTGTTCGTGACGAACGTGCCGAGGGTGGCCCTCTAGTGTTTGCATTGCCAAAGAACTTGGCATGGGGTTACCACAAACTGATCATCAGTCGTAAGCGTCGTAAAACGCCTTACGAAATGTCGTTGATCATCACTCCAAAAGCTTGTTACAAACAAGATGCACTTAACCAACACAAAAAGCTTTGGGGTCCTAGTATTCAGCTTTACACACTGCGTACTCAGCATAACTGGGGTATCGGTGATTTCGGCGACCTGAAGCAACTGGTTAGTGACATTGCCTCGCGTGGCGGCGACTTCATTGGCCTGAACCCTATCCACTCGTTATTCCCGGCAAACCCTGAAGGTGCGAGCCCGTACAGCCCATCTTCTCGCCGCTGGTTGAACATCATGTATATTGATGTGGTATCAGTACCTGAATTCGCTCTGAGTGCAGAAGCGCAGCAACAAGTTGGCAGTGCAGAATTCCAGCAACGCCTGCAGAAAGCTCGTGATTCTCACTGGGTAAATTACACCGAAGTCTCTGCACTTAAGATGAGTGTGTTGCCGCTTTTATTTAGTGAGTTCAAAGCTCGCCATTTAGATAAGAATACTGACCGCGCTCGTGCATTCTTGGAGTTCGTCGAGAGAGGCGGAGATAGCTTGTTACATCAAGCTGCATTTGACGCTCTTCATGCAGACCTGCACGCAGAAGATGCCAATGTGTGGGGCTGGCCTGCATTCCCTGAGAAATACCGTACATTCGAGTCGGCTGGGACGCAGAAATACATCAAAGACCAAAAAGATCGCGTTCACCTGTACATGTACTTACAGTGGATCGCTGATGATCAAATCAAAGAAGCTCAAGTACTTGCAGAAGAAAAAGGCATGTCTGTAGGTCTGTACCGTGACCTTGCAGTAGGCGTAGCGGATTCTGGCAGTGAAACTTGGGCTGACGAAGGTAACCTTGTTCTGGACGCAAGTATTGGTGCGCCACCAGATGTACTGGGCCCACTAGGTCAAAACTGGGGTCTGCCTCCACTAAACCCACAAGTGCTTGAAGCAACGGGTTATGAGGCCTACATCCAACTGCTGCGTGCCAACATGAAGCACTGTGGTTCACTGCGTATTGACCACGTACTTGGTTTGTTGCGTCTGTGGTGGATTCCAAAAGGAGAAAAGGCAACAGAAGGGGCTTACCTGTACTACCCGGTAGAAGACATGCTGGCAATCTTAGCGCTTGAGTCACATCGTCATCAATGTTCAGTTATTGGTGAAGACTTAGGTACGGTGCCAGACGAAATCGTCGATATTCTTCGCGATGCTGGTGTGCACTCTTACAAGGTATTTTTCTTCGAAACATCAAAAGACGACGGCGGCTTCATTTCTCCGAAGCATTATGCCGAGCAATCTATGGCGGCACTATGTACACACGATATGCCAACGCTGCGTGGCTTCTGGCACTGTGATGACTTGAAAATGGGTCGTGAGATCGGTCTGTATCCAGACGAAGAGCAGCTAGAAGGCCTGTTTGCTGATCGCCTGAAATGTAAGCAAGGCATTCTGGATAGCGTTCGCTGGCATGGTTATCTGCCAGAAACCATTGGTCATGATGCGCAGTACGTTCCAATGGATTCGTATTTGAGTGAAGCACTTCAACTGCACGTCGCGGCGGGTGGTTCTGCTCTGCTAAGCGTTCAGTTGGAAGACTGGCTAGAGATGGATCAACCAGTCAATATACCGGGTACCGTGGATGAATATCCAAACTGGCGTCGTAAGTTGTCGATGAACCTTGACGAAATTTTCAGTCGCGAAGATGTGAATCGAATTGCAAAACGTTTAACGGAAGTCCGTGCTCAGGCAAGTAAGTAAGGAAGAATAAAATGAGTTGGCCTACAAATTTGTTTACTCTGAGGTAAGAAATTTCCATCTAGGTCACTCATTCTATAAAAACAATCCGTTAGGATGGAGTACTGTTATTATGCCCGCAATAATAGCGGGCATTTTCATTTTTGATGCTGCTTACAAACATTGACGTTCGAGGCAGTGCTCTTTTAGTAAGTTTACAATGTTGGTTGTGCAAACCAATATCTACTTAAACTCGGTGTGTTTAAGATCGATATTGGTTTTAGGGAGAAAGGTTTGAAAAACACGAAAACAAATAAAATAAAGAGAACAAAGAAAAAGTATGAACGTGCCTATGAATTGCTAGCACAGGCTTCTTACTCTGATCCGTTTGCGACATTGGGGCCGTTTATTGATGATGGTGAAGGTTCCCTGAGAGTATGGATGCCAGGCGCAGATAAAGTTGAATTACTGGTTGAAGGGGAGCCAAGAGTTGCCCTTGAACGTGAAGGTGAGAGCGGATTTATTCTCAAAGATAAACGTGATTTACACCTTACACATTACCGCTTAGCCGTGGATTGGAATGGCGTTGAACAGATCATTGACGACCCTTACCAATACCACAATATTTACCAAGAATACGAGCACCTGCATACACCGAAAGACATGTATCACTACATGGGCTCGCACTTTGTCACGCTAGAGCGTGGCGGTAAACATATCTCTGGCGTTCGTTTCCTAGTTTATGCACCACATGCTTCAGCCGTGAGTTTAATTGGTGGATTTAACCAGTGGGATGGCCGTCGTCAGCCAATGCAACGCCTCGATTACGGTATTTGGGGCTTGTTCGTTCCTGGTTTAGAAGAGGGCGTACAATACAAATACGAACTTAAAGGCCCACATGGAGAAGGGTTACCTCATAAGCAAGACCCGTGGGGCTTTTATTCAGAGCAGTACCCGTCATTTGCATCCATCACTTACGACCACAAACGTTACCAATGGCAGGATGCTCAATGGCAAAGTCGTCCAGTAACGGAAAAGCGCAGTGAAGCGTTGTCTTTCTATGAGCTACACGCTGGCTCTTGGAAACGCAACGAGCAGGGTGAGTTTCTTAACTACCGGGAACTGGCTGAACACTTAGTACCATACTTAGTCGACATGGAATACACCCACGTTGAACTGATGCCTGTTTCTGAACATCCATTCTATGGTTCTTGGGGCTACCAGCCAGTGGGCCTGTTTGCTCCAACCAGTCGTTATGGTTCGCCAGATGACTTCAAATACTTTGTTGATGCCTGTCACCAGGCAGGGATTGGCGTGGTTCTCGATTGGGTACCAGCGCACTTCCCATCCGACGATCACGGTTTGGCGAATTTTGACGGTACCCCTTTGTTCCACGATCCGGATCCGCGTCGCGGCTGGCACCAAGATTGGAACTCCTATATCTATGATGTAGGCCGTGAGCATGTGCGTCGCTTCTTAGTCGCTAATGCGCTGTACTGGTTCGAACAATTCCATATCGATGGTATTCGAGTCGATGCGGTTGCATCGATGATCTATCTTGATTACTCGCGTAGTCACGATCAGTGGATTCCAAATATCGATGGCGGCAACGAAAACTATGAAGCGATCGCGACGCTAAAATGGATGAACGAGGAAGTATACAAGCATTTCCCGAACGCCATGACGATTGCTGAAGAATCTACGGCATTCCCTGGCGTATCAGCGCCAACCTTCATGGGGGGCTTAGGCTTTGGTTTTAAGTGGAATATGGGTTGGATGCACGACAGTCTTTCGTATATGAAAGAAGATCCTGTTCACCGCAAATACCATCACAATACCATCACTTTCCCACTCATTTATGCCCACAGTGAGAACTATGTATTGTCGTTGTCACATGATGAAGTGGTGTATGGTAAAGGCTCTATTCACAACAAAATGCCAGGTGATGAGTGGCAACAGACCGCGAACTTGCGTGCCTACTATGGCCATATGTACGGGCAACCAGGTAAAAAGCTCAACTTTATGGGCGCAGAATTAGGTCAAACAGCGGAATGGAACCATGATGCTCAACTGCAATGGTTCTTATTAGAGTTCGAACGCCACAAGGGGGTTCAAGATCTGACGCGTGACCTGAACCACTTATACCGAACTGAACCAGCGATGCACGATCAGGATTGTGTTCCTGCTGGCTTCGAGTGGCGTCTTCAAGATGAAGCGGATGCGAGTATTCTCGCGCATGAGCGTATTGGTCAGGATGGAGAGCGCATTTTGGTTATCACCAACTTCACACCTGTACCGCACGAGGAGTTCCGCTTGGGGGTTCCGAAGGAAGGGAGATACGAGCTTCTGCTTAATACCGATGATAGCAAATACGATGGTAGTGGCTTCAAGGTTCTCAATAGTGTCGAAACTGAATCAATCGAAAGCGAATCGCTTCCACAATCTCTTGGACTGCGTATTCCACCGTTATCGACGATTTTTTACAAACTTGCTAAGTAAGCATCTTCTCTAAATCATTAAGCCCGTTTTACATTGTAAATCGGGTTTTTTTGACCAAACTTTAACCTCGGAAACTTGTTGTTTTTTGCACAATACGGCAATCTTGCTCGCTTGCTTTTAAAGCGGTGAGTTGTCGGGATAATGTCCATGATCAAAAGGCTAAAGTCATTTCTAATTAAAGTGGTGTTGGTACTGTTGTTCGCTCCGGTTGTATTAGTCGGCGCGGTAAAGTTTGTCGATCCTCCTATTTGGGGCTGGAAGCTCAGTCGCATTATCTCACCGCCAACAAACTATCCAGAAAAAAGTCAGCACAAGTGGGTGCCTTTGTCGCAAATTTCTAAGAACATGCAGCTTGCTGTGATTGCAACAGAAGATCAGAAATTCCCGACTCACTATGGAGTTGACTTTGAATCACTGTTTAACGTGATAGCAAACGCGGACGAAAATGGCCCTGCCCGCGGTGCGAGCACGATTACTCAACAAACTGCCAAGAATGTTTTTTTGTTTCCAGTTCATTCTTACGTGCGTAAGGCGTATGAGCTTTACTTTGCTCTGCTCATGGAAGCAATGTGGAGTAAAAAGCGCATTCTGGAAGTCTACCTTAATGTGGTTGAATTTGGCCCAGGTATCTATGGTGCTGAAGCCGCTGCTCATCACTACTTTGGCGTGAGTTCGGATAGGCTGTCGAAGTGGCAAGCGGCGCAATTAGCGGTGGTATTGCCTAATCCTTATCGCATAAAGGTTTACCCGCAAAGTGAATACACTCAGCGCCGTACAAGGTGGGCTTTGAAGCAAATGCGCAACCTTGGCAGTGTTCAGTTGTAAATTTGTCGAACTACGCCTCTTCAACAGCAAAATGTGAGTTAATCCAAGCTTTAGGGCGTAGGCTGTGAGAATGATGTGTTCACATTTTCGTCCGCTTACTATTAGTGTGAATAAAACTAATAAATTTGCGTAGATGACATGCGCGCTCAATGGACGGAACGATGAAACTAAATCTGATCACAACGACATTATTACTTGCCTCGGCAAGCGTCATAGCCGAACCCAATATCACCATATCAACCACAACCAATAGCCGCGACTTTCCGCTCAGCGCTGAGCAGCCATTAGTTGTACCGCTGACCAAAGACGGTTACACACTAAAAATAACCGGTGTTGAAGGGAGTTGTACCGCACCCGACGGACAAAACGTTAAATTCAATACACCCATCTCGTTAAACTGTGGTGCGCCAACAGAACTACCGCTGAAAATACGTTTTACCGGAGATTACTCATTTACCTATGATGATCAGGCGAAAACGCTTCTGTTTAAACGAGAGCCAAAGAAAGCGGCGAAAACCGAGTTCAAACGCCCGATCCCAACAGTTCAATGTGAAGTTTACCAAGGCGGCGAAGTGTCCATTGCCTTAGGTGATAGTTTCCCCGATGGCACCAAATTACGCGATGCTTACTCTGGTCAGGTCGTCGAAGTGAAAAATCAACAAGTCTCTTTGGTGCCAGACCAAGCGTCAGGTGGCATCGTACTTCTCGAGCCGGTTAAGAAAACCAAACAAGCGCTACCGTTTGATTACCGCAATGCCAACATCTACTTTGTGATGGTTGATAGATTCAATAACGCCGATAGCAGCAATGACAATAGTTATGGGCGTAAAAAAGACGGTAAAGAAGAAATTGGCACTTTCCACGGCGGTGATCTCAAAGGAGTGATTGCGAAGCTCGACTACATCAAGAGCTTGGGGACCGATGCCATTTGGCTCTCACCGATTGTCGAACAGGTCCATGGTTTTGTTGGCGGCGGCGACAGCGGGTCATTTCCATTCTATGCCTATCACGGGTACTGGACGCGTGATTTCACTAAAATAGATGCAAACTTCGGTAATGAAGATAATTTAAAGACGCTGGTGGACGAAGCGCACAAACGTGGCCTAAAAGTGCTGATGGACGCCGTTATCAACCACACCGGTTACTCTACATTAGCGGATTTACAGTTTGATGGCATCGAATTTCTAAAGCCGGGCGCTGATTTACCTGAAAAGTGGGGAGACTGGCAACCAAAGAGCGGAGAGAACTGGCACAGCTACCACCGATTCGTTGATTACCAAAGCCCTAACTGGGCTAAGTGGTGGGGCGGGGGTTGGGTCCGATCTGGTCTGCCGGGGTACTCTGAACCGGGCAGCAGTGATATAACCATGTCGCTTGCTGGGCTGCCGGACTTTATCACGGAAGCAGAGCAAGCTGTCACGCCACCACAATGGCTGCTTGATAACCCGGGTACGCGTGTTCAGGCGCGTGACAATTACACCGTGTCGGACTACTTAATTGAGTGGCAAACCGATTGGGTGAAGCGCTTTGGGATTGACGGATATCGAGTCGACACGGTCAAACATGTCGAAGGTGAAGTGTGGAAACGCCTGAAAAATGAAGCATCTCAGAGCTTAGAGCTGTGGCGTGCAGAGAATGGCAAATCGGGCCAACCTTTTTGGATGATGGGCGAAGTATGGGGACATACGGCATATCGCAGCCCTTATTTTGATGATGGTTTCGATGCGCTGATCAACTTTGATATGCAGAAGAAGCTGGATAAAGGCGCGGCCTGTTTTAGTCAAATGGCGGAAACTTACCAAAGCTATGCTGATACTATCGCCAACGAGAAAGACTTTAACCCTGTCAGCTATATGTCCTCTCACGATACCGAGTTGTTCTTCTCGCGCTTCAAAGACTACGCCATGCAGCGCAATGCGGCGAATGCATTATTGTTAAGCCCTGGAGCGGTTCAGGTATACTATGGTGATGAAGTCGGGCGGAACATTGGTCCGTATGCGGATGACTTCCACCAAGGGACTCGCTCTGACATGGTCTGGAAGCTTACTGACGAGAAACAGGCGTTACTGAAACACTGGCAGACGCTAGGGCAGTTCCGTCAAGTCCATCCTGCGATTGGCGCTGGTAAGCATCACGTAATCGTTCAGGATGGAGCGTACGTCTTCTCTCGTTCACTTGGAAATGACAAGGTAGTGGTTGCGTTTGTCGGCAGAGAGAAACCATAAGTTATAGGCGGTTAGTTCAAGAAGCTAGTGTTGGGTTTACAATCCAGCTTTAAAAAGGTCAGCGCCCTCAGACTCAGGTTTGGGGGCTTTGTTTTTATTCATCGTACTTTTCAGTTCAGTAGAGAAGCCCCATTAATGTTACGTTCAGATTTGATCATTACTATTATTGCAATCTTCATAACTATCGGAGGCAACGATGACTACAGCCATGTCTTTAAAGTCGGTGCCTAATGACGCCGTTGAAGAAACGCTAAAAGTGCCAGATGAGAAAACGTTTTGGCGCAAAATGAAAAACTCGGTCAAGAAAGCGGGTGAAGAGATTGCTGTGATGGGGATTAAATCCTGGCTCGCGATGACAGACGCTAATACCTCTGTTCGCCATAAAGCGATTCTTGGTGGGGCATTAGCGTATTTCGTTCTCCCAACGGATATGGTGCCCGATGTGCTGGCTGGCGTTGGATTCACTGATGATATGGCAGCGCTCACATTGGCGGTAAACACTGTGGGTAACGCCATTACGCCAGAGCACGAAGCGCAAGCCAGAGCAAAACTGAATTCAATACCTAACGACTAATAACCTTTAAGCTTGCTTAATAAACCTTATTTGAAAAACAAAGCCCCGATGTTTCCATCGGGGCTTTGTTTTAGACAGGATAACCGTAAAACGGTTTAAGCGTCAGCGCGTTTAAGATGCACTTCTTCTTCGGTTGCGCCGGCCATTGGATCATTGAAGCGAGCTTCATCCAATGCGCCTTCTGATTTAGCAACAATAACGGTTACCGCGCTATCACCAGTAATGTTGACTGCGGTACGAATCATATCCAGTAGACGGTCGACACCCATAATCAGTGCAATACCTTCCAGAGGTAAGCCTACTTGGTTTAGTACCATAGCCAGCATAACAAGGCCAACACCAGGGACACCAGCAGTACCAATAGACGCTAGAGTCGCCGTCATGATAACCATTAAGTAGTCACCCATGGTTAAATCAATGTTGAATGCTTGTGCGATAAACGCTGTAGCGACACCTTGCATGATCGCCGTTCCGTCCATATTCACGGTTGCACCAAGTGGTACAGTGAATGAAGACACACGGTTTTCTACGCCCATGCGGTGTTTTGCTGTTTCCATAGTAACAGGAATGGTTGCGTTTGATGATGCAGTAGAGAATGCAAACATCACCGCATCTTCCATTTTACGCATGAAGGTAATTGGGCTAAGACCAGTAAACCCTTTCAACATTAGGCTGTACGTTACCAGACCGTGTAGCAGCAGTGTGCCAGCGAGAACGATGAAGTACTCGGCAAGGTTTAGGATTGCACCCAAGCCTAGACCAGTAAACAGCTTCGCCATCAGGAAGAACACACCAAATGGTGCAAGGTTCATCAAAATAGCAACCAGCTTCATGATCACTTCATTCAAGTCTGAGAAGAATGCAGCGATACGCTCACCTGGTTTACCAGCAGCACTGATCGCGATACCAAATAAAACGGCAAACACGATAACTTGAAGTGTTTTACCTTCCGCCATTGCACTGATTGGGTTAGTCGGGAACATATCAATGATCACCTGACCCAAAGACGGTGCTTCTGCTGAGTTGAATGAGCTTACCGCAGTAAGATCAGCGCCTGCACCTGGCTGGAACACGGTGCCCATCGTCAGAGCAAGCGTGATAGCGACCGCTGTTGTTGCAATGTACAAAGCAAGGGTTTTGCCACCCATGCGACCTAAAGTTGATAGGTCTTTTAGAGAGCTAGTACCGCAAACCAGTGATACAAACACCAGTGGTACGACTAGCATCTTTAAGCTGGCAACGAAGATCTGTCCACCAACTTCAAATAATCCATTAACAATGTATGCGTCGACAAATCCGTTGTCGGCAAAAAGTGTGCGAATTGCAAATCCTGTCAAGATACCCGCAACCATACCGAAAATAACACGGCTGGTAAGCGACATCGGTTTCTTGGTATTCATGAGAACACTCCTTATAGTTATGCACTCTGAGTTCACTTCAAAGTGGCGTGCAGGTTAGCAGCGGAGTGAAAAAACGCGAAAGAAAAAACCGATATACGGTCAGTAGATGTGACCAAGATCACCATAAAAAATGCGACGTTAACAGTAAATTAACTTATTGTCTGGTTTTATAGTCTGTTATTTAACATATTTATCGAGTATAAAACTAATGTTCATCTATTGTTACAGTTTTGTGTTTTCGGATTTGGTTGCATATTGAGCTGGTTATTATTCATCAACAACTGCTTGGGAGTAAATATGCAACGGACAGGTTGTATTTAACTCTCAATGAACGTGGATAATTAGAGCAACACAATGATCGAATCATCAGCATCGCTCTTAATGTTTTAGTCATTACGTTGCTGGATTTAGCATCACATCAGTATTGTGCAATAGAGAGACTCGATAGCAGGGAGTGATCCCACTCCCAACGGCTTTTCTCGTTGTTTTGAATTCCACCAACCCAATATTGTTGCTCAAATTTAATCCGACCGTTTATACAGTCCATCCCATGCTGAGTAATGCACACTTGTTGTTCCCACCAGTCTTTTTCTAATGAGTCTATTGCTATCAGAGGGCTTGCATTGGTTGCTAGAGGAAGGAGCAGTGCATAGAACATCACGTCACCCAGGTAGGGCAAAGGCTCAGTCTGCTGATAGCGTTGAAACCACTTCCTTACCGACATCGGGTTACTTTGTTCCTTTAGTACATCTCGGGTTACTTTGTTCCTTTAGTACATCTAATGCAAGACGCTGGGTGAAGCTCAGTCCCGATATCGAATGAGGAAGTTCCTGTAAATGACGTTGGAGCACGCTAGCCATATTGGGCAGACAATCTAACGCATGTTTCTCTAATAGAGAGACAATAGCGTTTGGTGTTTCTTCTAACAGGGCTTGCCAACATTGACTCGCTTGGCTCATTAATCTGGCGTTTACAGGCTTGCGATCGTGCCAGCATGAGCGAATTGCTTCTACGGGCAGCTGACCAAAGCCAATAAAACGCTCTGTACCGGGATATTGATTCAACTCGATGATTTCGATGACTTTATCTTTTGCGTTCTCAAGATAAGTCAGGCAACGGATCAACATGAGTTGATCGTAGCTATCATGCTCTACCCAAAATACGATGCGCTCAAACTTGTCATCTAGCAGAGTCTCTACGTTACGCTGCTCTTGCTGAGCGATATTTTGAACAGATTCTTTGTGCCCCATGACGGGCAGTAGTGTATCCACAACGAACTGAGCGCGTATGGCTAAAAATGATGGTTTAGCTTTAGGAATAGGACCCATACATAGTGGATCAATCATTGGGAGGAACTGGCCTTCAAAGCCGCTTTCTTTAAGTTTTTCCTGAATATCATGTCCACAACGAACATGGAGCGTAGTCAGGTCATGGTCGAGCGCTTTTTCATGTTTAGCGATAGCCTTCTTGTGCGATTCTAAGCGTTCTACATGCGCTTTCAGTTTGTTCCAACTTGGTAGGCCTAACTCTCTTGCTAAAGCATGTTGAACATCTGCAAGCTGCGCAGTATCGAAAGATAGAGTGTCAGGTTGGGCGTGAAACTTTTTTACCTGCGCCAAAGCGCTGGAGTCATTTTGACGGATCGCTTTTAAACGCTTTTTAGCAATGGATTTTTGTTGGTTGAGATTAATTGAGAAGCTGTTGTGAGGTTGCATTTTTCACCTTTCTTATTGTCTTCCACACTCGCTTAAACAGAAGCTAAAAAAAGGTAAAAACAGATTGTGCCTGCTGCTAGTGCAGGGAAGCTATGTTGCCGTGAACCGAGTTCTTTCCGCGAGTGTTGGGTGCTTTAGGCTTGAGCTCGTTTATCATAGGCGACGGCTGAGTGACTGGCAACCAAAAATCAGGGATCAGGGAGAGAATCGTTAATAAAAACAAAGCCCCAACTATATTGGCATAATACCGTTCGTTTAACAGCGAACGGTAGATCACAATCATCCGTCATTCTGGACCGCGACGAAGGAGCGTGATTCAGAATCTTCTATCCGAGCACTTTGTCGCCAAAAATATGCCTATATTTTTTAGCTTGCTGATAATAGATTCCTAGTCTCGCTATGGCTCGCTGGAATGACCCGCTATGGGCGTTAAGCGATTGTCAGGGCATTGGTCCGTTCAATTTACCGCTTCGCTAACCCTTTGCTATTTAAGTAAGGCAGAATATGCGGGCGAGACTCTCCGGCTAATTTCGTCGTCACTTCTTCAGACCAGGTGCTTTGCTTCTGATTACTTGAACGTGTGGCGTAGTAATCGTGCATGGTTTGGTCGTAAGCCTCTATATCTTCCAGGTTTAAAGGTTGGTACTCGTTTTCGTGTACGATCACTTTTGCTGGTAAGCGAGGTTTAACCTCAGGGCTTTGTTCCGGGTGGCCAAGGCACATACCAAACAGAATGGCGGTATTGCGTGGTAAACCTAGCAACTCATCAACGCCTTGAGCTTTATTTCTTAAGCCACCAATGTATACGCCACCCAACCCCATTGATTCTGCTGCTAATAGACAGTTTTGCGCCATAATACCGGAGTCAACCGCACCAATAAGCGTTAACTCGGTAAAGTCGGCTTGAACTTGAGGGTTGATTTCCGCATGACGTTGATAATCAATGCAGAACACTAAAAACTCTGCCGCACTTGCAACGTAAGCTTGGTTACCCGCGTATTGCGCCAATTGTGCTCGCTTCTCTGGGTCAGTAACTCGGATAATAGAAACGACTTGCAGCATGCTCGAAGATGATGCGGCCAGGCCTGCTTGAATAATGGTGTCCAGTTGGGTTTTATCAATGGGTTGTGGGCTGAATTTTCTTATCGAGCGGTGGCTGAGTATGGTTTGAATCGTACTGTTCATGATGACCTAACATCCTTTTTTATTGTTCTCTTAATTCGTGAACGTTACCTTATCGGCATTTGACGGCTGGGTAAACTCTCTCAAAAGAAAAAGTGTGCCTTAAACCATAAGTTTTACTCGAGAGAAGCAGGAATCAGGCAAGTCCGAATATATAGGTATATACTGTCTTAAAATCAATGAATTACAGTCGGTAAAAAGATGCAAGAGTTAATCGTTCACACAGTAACGGTGTTTATGGGTTTCTTCGCTATCATGAACCCAATTGCAAATATCCCAATATTTTTAAGCTTAACAGCAGATGAAGATAAAGAGACGGTTCGCTCCATCGCGCTGCGCTCCATATTCATCGCTTTTATCATCGTTGCGGTGTTCTCAATTGCAGGAAAGCTGATCTTCGATTTATTTGGTATTACGCTTTATGCCCTGCGTATTACTGGCGGCATTCTGGTCTTTTTGATTGGCTACAACATGCTGCAAGGTGATACTACTCACCAGAAAACGAAAGAAAAGGCTTACTCTCCTGCTCAGCAGCAAGCGGCGTTAAGTATCGCGGTTTCACCTCTGGCGATGCCAATATTGGCGGGTCCTGGAACCATTGCGACGGCGATGAACTTTGCTACCGCAGGTGGGTTTGATCAAACGATAATTACCATCGTTTCATTTGCGGTGCTTTGTGCTATCACGTACACCTTGTTCTTGTTTGGCGATAAATTAGTGAAAGCGGTTGGTCCTAGTGCGCTTAATGTCGTGACTAAAATGATGGGCCTGATTTTGGCTGTTATTGGTACTCAAATGCTCATTGATGGGGCTGCGGAAGCTTACAAGAGCGTCTTCGCGTAATCCAACTATTCTTATTTGAGGTTTGGGCATTGTGACTGGTTATATTTCGCCGCCTGACTTGGCGCTGGTATAGGAATCACCTATCTAAATAATAAGAATAACCAATTGTTTCTATTGCCTTACTTTCAATACTATTTTTAAGCACAGTATTGGGGAGGAAGCATGGGCAAAAAAGCAATTGTGGTTGAAGGTGGAGCGATGCGAGGCGTCTTTGCGAGTGGCGTACTAGACGCATTCATGGAGAAAAATTATAAACCCTTTGATTTTGCTATTGGTGTTTCTGCTGGTGCATCCAATTTGATTGGTTATTTAACCGATTACCCACATCGTAGTATTAACATCATCACCAAACTCGCGACCTGCAAACGTTTCTTCGATCCAACTCGTTTTATCAAGGGTGGCGATCTCATTGACGTTAAGTGGTTATTTGAAGAGTCTAATCGTTTGTACCCCATCGATGAGAAGAAGTTGTTTGATGGTATTCCTTTTTTTGCGACCACAACCAATGTTGATACAGGTAAAGCAGATTACTATCGTGTCAATCGGGACAACTTTCATCACGCGCTAGAAGCGACGACGGCTTTGCCTATCGCATACAAACATACCCCTTGTTTTTCTGGTGGCTGCTACACCGACGGAGGCGTGGCTGATCCCATTCCGGTTCGCGAAGCATACCGAAGAGGGGCTAGAGATATTACGGTGGTGCTATCTCACCCGTTGAATTACTCGAAGAAACCAGCTAAAACAACCTGGCTTACAAAGAAGCTGTTTGCCGAACATCCTAAAATGGTCGAAGCCATGTTGCATCGAGCTGAGAACTACAATGAATCTTTGGCGTTTATTCGTAATCCACCGCAAGATGCACGTATCCGCGTTATTGCTCCACCAGATAATTTTCACGTTCAGCGTTTAACAATGCGCCAATCTGTGTTGCTTGAAGGATATGAGATGGGACTTGAAGAGGGCAGAGCGCACTTGAGAAATCTTGCTAATGCTCATGACTTAGATCGAGAAAATTGTCACTTTTGTACTTAGCGTAACGGCGCCTAACCTTCGGTGAACAGCAACAGTTTGAATGAGCGAACCATAAAAAATATGGCTCGCTACTAAGCGTTAGGCTTGTTTGCGCTGTGCTTCTTTTTGTGCAAGCTTGGCTGCACGTCTTTCTTCACGTTGCTTGGCACTTTCACCGCCAACGTGTTGTTCACCACGCTGATCCGCTAGAGTAATTTGCTTTTCACGCTCGCGGAATCGAGCAATTTGCTCTTCTGAATGGGTACCGTGACATTTCGGGCAGCTTACGCCTTGTTCGTAAAGGTCTGATTGTTTGTCTTCTTCTGTGATTGGAAGGCGACAAGCGTTACATAGGTCGTAGTCTGCTTTTTCTAGCTGGTGGTTTACCGCAACACGACCGTCAAATACGTAGCAATCACCTTCCCATAGGCTCTCTTCTTGCGGGACGTCTTCCAAATACTTCAGGATACCGCCCTCAAGGTGATAAACTTCGTCAAAGCCTTGCTCTTTCATATAAGCCGTTGATTTCTCACAACGGATGCCACCGGTACAGAACATCGCTACTTTCTTATGTTTGGCCGGATCCATATTTTCTTTCACGTAGTCTGGAAATTCGCGAAAAGTGTCGGTATTTGGGTTAACTGCACCTTTAAATGTACCGATCTCAATTTCGTAATCATTACGTGTATCGACCACAAACACTTCTGGATCTGCAATCAGGTCGTTCCAGTCTTGTGGTTTCACATAAGTGCCCACTACATGACGAGGATCGATGCCTTCTACACCTAAAGTTACGATCTCTTTCTTGAGTTTTACTTTAGTGCGGTTGAAAGGCTGTGACTCTGCTAGTGATTCTTTATAAACGGTACCTGCAAGACGTGGTTCTGCATTTAGCCATTCAAGCAGTGTATCAATACCCGCGCGGTCCGAAGCAACGGTACCGTTGATGCCTTCACTTGCCAGCAGAAGGGTGCCACGAATCTGGTTCTTTTCCATCAGCTCAAGCAATGGTTCGCGTAGCTCTTGATGGTTATTCAGTTCCACAAACTTGTACAGCGCACAGACAACATACTGACTCATGAGGTTTCCTTTAATAAAACAGGCTTTAATAAAACAGATGGTCGACGACCACAAACTTATAACGGCCCGGAGTATACCTGACTAAAACGGTCAGGTATACAGCAAAACCCATCGATATTAAACAAGCATAATGGCTGATTGGTTAATCTTTTAGTCAAGCTAAAGTCGCAGCAGTCTGGTTACCCATAGCTATTAACGTATCCAGAATGCGCTCACCGTCTGCACGAAGGCCATTGTGTTCATATTCGTTGGTGATCCACGCTTGTGCATTCGGCATAGATGCGAGTGTTTCTCGGCTGATGTCCATTTCCACAAACATATCGTCGGCGTAAACTGCACAGCTTACCGGGACTTTGTTCACTGCCAGTTGGCCTTGGTCATAAAGTGGTGGCCAATCCTCTTTACTTGCCAGTATTTCAGCAGCTTGTTTCAGTGGTTTTAGGTTGGCGTATTGGTCAAACATCCATGGAAAAACCATTTCACCGGTAAAGTAGAAAGGTTTGCCTTTTTCATAGTTAAACGCTTGGTGAGATTGTCGAACTCGTTGTGCACTCCAATTTGAAGCAAAGCCCTGGCAGTATATAGATTCGTGCAAAATGGCGTAAATTGGGTTGGTTTGGAAGTTTTGCTGAGCCAGCATATCACTTAAAAATTCGTAACGAAGTTGTGTTTTTCCGTTTACTTTTATTAGCGCACTTTCCAACCAGTAATATGTTGGTAAAAAGGTATCGCTCACACCGAAATTAATGCCAATTTGCTGGAACTGCTCAACCGTAAAACGTTGCCCGTTTGGTAGGAATTCTTCATTTTCTAGCAGGTGATCAGCAATGGTTTGGCACAGCTGTTGCGCTTTAGGAAACTGCTGGAAAAACGCTTGGTTTTTATCCATGGTACGTTTAAACGTTGCTTGATACACATCGTCGGGGTGACGCGAAACAGATGGCACGCCACCTGTAATGTAGCTTCGAATCAGGCTTTCAGGGAACATTGATAAATAGGTTAAAGAGCAAAAGCCACCGAAGCTTTGACCTAAAATCGCCCATCTTTCTACGCCAAATTTCTGACGTATAATTTCAGCATCACGAACGATATTGTCCGCTCGGAAATGACTTAGGTATTCCGCCTGCTGCTGTGGTGTCAGATGTGCCAGCGTTTGGTGATTGATTACCGAGCTGTTGCCTGTGCCGCGCTGATCAAGCAGCAATACGCGGTACTCTTGAAGTGCTCGTTTTATCCAGCCGTTATGGCCATTTTGACGAGGAGAAGGAAAACCGGGGCCACCTTGTAGGTACACCAGCCATGGTTTTGTTGAATCCTCGTCTCCCACTAAGCAAACCGAGCGGGCAAAAACTTCTAAGGTGCCTTTGTTCTTTTGTTGGTAATCCAGTGGGACATGAAATGTATGAGGAGTGTAGTGCAATCCTGCGTCGACAAACGATTGAGCATTCATTGTTGTTCTTTATATCCTTGTGGGTTCAGCATCTAGTAGACCTTATGCTCGTTACTTTACGTGGAAATGCGTGATTAACCAAGAATCCGCAGCTTAGTCGGTCAAACCTGAGCTATTGGCTCTCTTTTTTAAAATCAGCGTAAGTTCAAGAAAATGAAACGATTAGCGACTGGTGCAACTGGTTGAGTGAGCTATGCTAAGTAGAGTTGCTATAAAGTGCAGTGCGAATCGTGGAGGATGTTGAATGAAAGTGTCACTGGCTCGATGGATTATCGTGACTTGTTTAGTGAGCGTGCCTGCCTTTGCAGTGGTTACGCCAAGCCCACCTCAGTTGCAGGCAAAAGGGTATGTGTTAATGGACTTTCAGTCGGGAGCCATTATTGCAGAACAGAACGGGAGAGCTGGATTAGCACCTGCAAGTTTAACCAAACTCATGACAGCCTATGTTGTGGGTCAGGAAATCAAAGAAGGTCGACTCAATTGGGATGATTTAGTGACAGTCAGTGAAAATGCATGGTCAGAAAAATTCCCCGGCTCCTCAAAAATGTTCATTAAACCGAAAGATGAAATCAGCGTTGCGAATCTAATGCGTGGTGTCATTATTCAATCAGGAAATGACGCATGTGTTGCGCTTGCTGAGCACGTAGCAGGCAGTGAGCGTGGATTTGTGGCGCTGATGAATGGCTGGGCCGAAAAGCTCGGGCTTCAAGACACTTACTTTGTGAATTCTCACGGGCTTGATAGTGAGGGGATTCAAACCTCTCCTATTGATATGGCGACGTTGATGCAATCGATAATCAACGATGTTCCGGATGTCTATGCGCTCTACAGTGAAAAGGTGTTCAAGTGGAACGATATTACGCAATATAACCGTAATAAGTTGTTGTGGGATAAATCTGTGAGAGTGGATGGTGGCAAAACAGGTTACACTAGCAACGCGGGGTATAGTCTGGTTAGTTCAGCAACCGAAGGTAAAATGCGGTTGATATCTGTCGTGATGGGAACACCTAGTCCGCAGGCACGCATCAGTCAGTCTAAAAACTTGCTCAGTTATGGTTTTCGCTTTTATGACACTAAGAAGGTGGCTACACAGGGACAAGTGGAATCAAAAGTTCGAGTTTGGAAGGGAAAGGTGAGTGAAATAGAAGCGAGCTTTCCGAACGATGCCTATTTGACCTTGCCTCGTACAATGACCGCTGGATTAGACAGGAGCGTCGAAATCAAGGAGCCTTTGATGGCGCCAATTGAGCAAGGGGAAGTGGTTGGTAAAGTCGTGTGGAAAGATAACGATGAAACCGTCGCCAGTTATCCACTGGTCAGCAACCAAGCTGTTGAACCTGCTTCGTGGTTTGGCCAAATTTGGGACAGTATTGTTTTATGGGTAAAATCGTTTTTTTAGTTAGTCGAACATTGGTTAGCTGATCAAGCGATGAATCGAACAAACAACAGCCTGCTTTTAGTCGGGCTGTTTTCAGTCTAATACAAATAACAGTTGGGTATCTCGTTGGCTTCAGTTAGATTAGCCCACCAAATCGTCTTATAAATTGTTGGATTGAAACCATGAGCAACGAACAACCAAATAACCCACTACACGGGTTAAGTTTAGAAAAAATTGTCACCCGTTTGGTTGAGCACTTTGGGTGGAATGGCATGTATGAACGTGTTCGTGTTAACTGCTTTAAAAAAGATCCGTCTATTAAGTCGTCGTTAAAGTTTCTGCGTAAGACGCAATGGGCAAGAGATAAAGTTGAAGCGCTGTATATCGAGACTTTTTGTTGATCTGCAAAATAAGGTAATTATTCCCGAAAGCGACGAATGCGCGCTGTCGGGAATCTGAACTTGATGATTATTCTAGATGGTGAGTACGACCCACAGTTGCTTCCAGTTCCAGAATTGATTTGCGTACGTTGTCTGGAATTTCAGTCTTAGTGTTATTTTTAAAGTCAAACATCACGCCTGTTGCCGTTGCGACTGTGACCACTTTTCCCCACTTCTTACTAAATACCTGATATTCCATCGTCATGCGGTCTCCCTGCATATCGATCACTCGTGAGCCAACCAACAGAGTGTCTGGGTAAGTCACAGGTAACTTGTAGCGGCACTGAGTTTCACTCAAAACAGGGCTTATTTGCGAGGTTTGTAGGTCAACGAGCAAATTAATCGCTTCAAAATAATCCAGACGCGCGGTCTCGAAGTAACGAAAGTAGACGACGTTGTTGACATGCTGCAAGGCATCCATCTCTCCCCAAGCGACTCTGATCTCAGTAATAACAGGGAAGTCTTTTAGTTGTGTGTCCATTTTCTTTGTTCCTTTTCATCAACGTTGCCACAAATTGTGAGGTTACTTATTAGTCTGAGTATTTATTCTAGATGTAATTCTTTAAGATGTAATAAAATTGTTCTTTAAGTGTGAAATTAATTGCCACATTATGTAAAGTTAAATCTTTACATAATGTGGTTGGAAGCGTAAGTTTATTTGAGAGTAGCTAAAAGGGAGAGGTCTCATGGCAGAACTGAAAAATTTCAATCTCGCCAGAGTTGAGAAGCGAATAGACTGGACACAAGATCTGTTCAGCTTAAGAGTATCTGGCGCTCCACTTTCTTTTAAAGCTGGTCAATTTACCAAACTCGCGCTGTTAGATGACAGTGGAAATCTTATCAGCCGTGCATACTCCGTAGTGAATGCACCGAGCGAGCAGTTTGACTGGTTAGAGTTTTTGATTGTCGCGGATCCGCAAGGACAGCTGTCTCCAAAACTGCAAAAGTTGAAGACTGGCGATAGTGTCTATGTGGGTGAAACGGCACATGGTGACTTGATCCATGATACGATTCCCAAACAAGCACATGATCTTTGGTTGCTTTCAACGGGTACGGGGATTGGGCCATTCTTGTCCTTGTTGGACGACATAAAGCTGCTTCCTCATAACGAAAAGATTGTTTTGGTTCATGGTGTCCGATACGAGAAAGACCTGGTGTATAAATACTTAATTGAACACCTAGAACAACGTTATGAAGGCCGGTTGAAGTATGTGCCGATAGTGAGCCGAGAAACGGTGGAAGGTCACTTACAAGGTCGAATTCCAGACTTTATTGCTTCTGGAGAGCTTTCAAATCGAGCGGATGCGCAGTTCTTGCCTTCCAGTAGCTTTGTTATGCTGTGTGGCAATCCAGGAATGATTAAAGACACCTTGCCCGTGTTACAACAGCGCGGTTTAGAGAAGTTTCGAGCCAATACTGGTGGTAACATCATTTACGAACGTTACTGGTAAGTCTGAAAGTAGTTGATGCGTCGTTGGTCTATATCTTTAATGAATGAATTGGAGAATATAGCCATGGTTAATTTGACACCCAGTGTGCGAAATTGACCATGAAGATTTCAGTAGTAAAGAGTGAAAATCAGTAAGCTTTTGAAATTAAAGGGTTAAAAAGTTGGCATCGTACGTGCTATGTAAAACGCGTACCCCAAATAAACTGCTGATCCTCAAGGAGCTTGCTATGAAAAGCGTATTTCTTTCTACTCTTGGTCTTATTGCTGTAATGTCATCATCAATTGCTACTGCTAACACGTTAGACAAGGAGGAGTGGAGCTCTGATTTACGTCAAGGTTTCTCTGCCATGAAGCAGGAAGCGATAGCAGATGTTCAGCAAATGAATATGGACGAGATCGATGCTCGAGACGCACGAATCGTTAAACGTATTAAAGAAGAGCAGGCGCAATTGGTAAAGGTTACGTGCCAAAAATCAGAAGCGAGTAAGTCATAGTTTCTGAATGGCCCTTGTCAAAATAAAGAATGACTCCTAATACACGTTCAGCGCTAGATAGCAGTAGGCGCTGATCTTGTTGCTCTACTTGCCAGCTTATCAAAGCTGGCTTTTTTATGTCTATTGATAAATCGCAGACAGAAAAAAGCCCGCAAAGAACGGTCTCTGCGGGCGAAAAAGGGCACCAAATTCGGTGTCTATTCATTATGGAGATGGTCGAACATCCTTATAAAACTGACAATAGCTTGGTGAGAGGCTTACCACCAGTGCGACCAACCGGGCTAAAGTTAACATTGTTGTAATGATTGTTAAAATGTTAATTCCTCAATCAATGATTTCATTATCGTTACTTATAATTGTGATTATGTTGTTGTTCTGTATTTAGCATGTGCTAAAACTAAGTTTTTGATAACATTTCGATTTAGAAACGGTAAATTGAATGTGTTTTTTATCTATGTGAGATCAGTTGAGTATGGTGTTGGGTTGGATTACTCCTGCGTAAAAGTGCATAACTTGCTTGCTTTTGTTAACGATATGTTTTAATCCGCAACGCATTCATTCAGTTGATGGTTAGGCTGTTTTGCGTGAAGAAAAAAGAGCAGCTTTCTGTACTGCTCTTTTTGACTGGATTAGAAGTGAAAGACCATCCGAATACGGTTATCTAGTCCCAACTTAATACCGTCCAGTTTGGCTGATTGGCATGTTCTCTCAGGCGAGGACATGGATTGACCAGATAGGCGTAATCTGCGTGCTGGCAGAGCGGTAAGTCATTGATGGAGTCCGTATAAAAGTGAATTTCTGAATATGACTCAGACTGCTCCGCTAACCATTGTTGCAGCCTGGTTACCTTACCTTCTCGATAGCTTGGTACGCCCGAAATTTCAGCACTGTAAGTGCCTTTTAGTTCAATCAAGTCGATCCCAAGTGCCGTTGGGATTCCCAAACGTTGCCCTACCGCTTCGACTAAGAAGGTTACGCTCGCGGAAATGATCACCATATCAATGCCATCTCGGGAGAGTTGTTCTATCAACGTTTTGGACTGCTTAAACTGCTTGGGTAGAATTTGCTTGTCTACGCACTCTGCAACTAACATTTTTACTTGCTCGACAGGCATGTCGGAAAGTGGTGCCATGGAAAACTCAAGGTAGTCTTCCATTTTCATTTTTCCCTCAGCGTAGAGCTTCATGAGGCGTTGATCTTCTTCGATAAAGTTAGGCTGTGTCGCAACGCCTTTTTCGACCAAAAATGCGTTCCAAATCATTGCACAATCTGCGTTGATTAAAGTTTCGTCCATATCAAAAACATACAAAGGCTTGGACATCTTAAGCTCTCACTGGTTGAATTTCGTTTAGGTTAAAGAGTAGCTCTAACTGGCTGCCATTTGCTAATAGTCGCTCAGAGGAACGGTTGAGTAAATCGACGGTGAGTTCGCATTCGTTGACCTCCACTTGATAGCGGATCACATTTCCCAGCAACTGGTGATTTTTAATGATACCGCTCTGCGGTGCAGAAATGTGGTTGTCATACTGACGCCCTGGCTCTTTGACATAAATAGATTCAGGGCGAATAGCCACTTTGCTTTGTGTCTCGATATTGAAAAGCTGTTTGGCGTGGCCGGCTTCTACCAGGTTGTAGTGTCCCATAAAGCCAGCAACAAACTCATTGGCGGGTTGGGTGTAAATCTCTTCGGGCGTGCCAGCCTGAACGATTTCTCCTTTATTCATTAGGAAGATGCGATCAGACATGATCATGGCTTCTTCTTGGTCGTGAGTAACAAAGATCGTGGTCAGATTCATCTCTTTCTGTATGTCGCGAATCTGCTGGCGAAGGTGCTTACGGATTTTTGCATCCAGAGCTGACAAAGGCTCGTCGAGGAGCAGAATACGGGGTTTCACGACCAAGGCGCGTGCTAGCGCGACACGCTGACGTTGCCCGCCGGAAAGCTGATGTGGGTACTGCTTCTCTTTGTCTTTCAGGTCAACCAGCTCAATCACTTTCGCCACTTCGCGCTGAATTTCTGCTGCGCCGAGCTTTTTCATTTTCAGGCCAAACGAAATGTTGCCTTCCACCGTCATATTGGGAAACAGAGCATAAGACTGGAACACCATGCCAATGCCACGCTCCTGCGGTACTTGGTGGGTGATGTCCTCTCCGTTAACCGAAATTGTGCCACCATCAACAGGGTTAAGCCCTGCCAAGCTGCGAAGAAGAGTGGATTTACCACATCCACTTGGGCCAAGCAGAGTAATAAACTCACCTTGCTCGATAGTGAATTGGATATCTTCAAATACCGTATTGTCACCAAAACGTTTGGTCAGGTTTTTTGCGGTTACGTAGCTCATGATTTAGCGCCTCGACTGAAACGACTTGCCAGCCAAGTCAGTAAGAAAATAAACAGGAAATAGGTCATGACCAGCGCAGATGTAAAATGACCGCTCGTCTGACGCATGTTGTACAAGTAGATCTGCAAAGTTTCGTAGCGTGTGCCGACTAGAATATTGGCAAACACAAATTCACCGAGCAGGAAGGAGAAAGAGAGAAACAGCGATGCCATTAAACCTTTCTTCAAGTTTGGCAAAATGATCAGCAAAAACGCTTTAGTTGTGCTTGCGCCAAGTAAATGCGCTGCATCCATCAAGTCATTTAGATTGATTGCTTCAAAACTGTTTGAAATCGCCCGGTACATGAAAGGCAAAGCGATTGTGAAGTAAGTGCCGATCAAAATCCATGGCGTGCCAATTAAGGAAATATCGCTATTGGCATAAAGTTGTAATAGGCCAACTGATGACACCACTGGCGGTACAGCAAACGGGAGCAATATCAGGATGTTCATCAGCTTGTCGAGTTTTGGGAAGTAGTAAAACACCACAAAAATCGCTGGCAGAATCAGAACAACGCTCAATGCCAGAGCCGAAATACAGATAAATAGAGAGCGACCAAAAGCTTGAAGAAAGCGTGGATCTGACAGCAGTTTTATGTACCAATCCAGCGTAAAACCGTCCGGTAGAATCGTCGCTCCCCAGCGGGAGGAAATCGAATAGACGAAGGTTGCCAATATTGGGATCAGCATAATGCCGACAATGGAGTACACCACGGTTTTGTGGAAGTGAGTATTAACGTTTTGCATTAGCTTGTTTACCTGCGTAGCTCTTAGTAATCAGCCATTGGTTAATCACAGTGATAAAGGCCAGCATCGCCATCAAAATAACCGAGATAGCGGCGGCGAGATTGGGTTCAAGGAACAGATCACCAGAGACCAGGCTCGCAATACGAATGGTGATGAGGTTGTAGTTACCTGAAGTCAACGCATACACACTGGCATACGCGCCAATAGCGTTTGCAATTAGGATGATTAACGTGCCCAACAACGCGGGAGAGAGTACCGGTAAGGCGACTCGTATCCAGTATTGTGAGGTCTTCGCTCCAAGCAATGCTGCTGCCGCTTGCCAATCGTCACTCAGGGCATCGAATGCAGGATAAAGTAGTAGTACTGCCAACGGGATTTGGAAGTAGATGTAAATCGCCATCAATCCCCATTTGCCATACAGGTCGAAATCCCCGATCAAACCGTATTGCTTGAGCAATAAAGTGACCGCCCCGTTAGTGCCTAAAATAATGATGAACGCGAACGCCAGAGGTACGCCAGCAAAGTTGCTGCTCATGTTGGTGAAGGCAATCACACCGTCACGGATTTTTGAATCAACACGACGTAATGAGGAAACCAATACGGTTGCAACCATTAACCCAATAATGCTCGACCAAAACGCGAGCCATAAGCTGTTGCCAAAAGCTTGCATCATGAAGGTTGAGTCAAACACTTCCAGATAGTTGTCGAACGCAAACTCTTCGTCGTAAATAAAGCTGTTAATCAGTACCCAGACAATCGGCGCAAGCTGAAACAGGTAGAAAAAAAGAGCGAAAGGAACAAGCCATAACACAGGCTTACTCCGTTTTAACCAACTATTCATTCGACGCTTTTTCACGCTTACGTTGCTGGTTGTTGATGAAATGGCAGAACTGCTCATAGTGCTAACAATTCTTGAGTGTAAGGTTTAGAGTGATCTAGGTTAAGAAGCTGACAAACCGAGCCACATATCTCTGTTTGCTTAACGTGGCATTCTTGGTGGGTGAACGTATCGCCAATCACAAACAATGGCACTTCTCTTTCTTCTGGCAGTATGCCGCCATGAGATAAGTCGTTGTTCATGCCATGATCGCTGGTCACAATGATCTGGTAGCCATCAGCAAGCCATTGATCGATGTAGTTGGAAAGAATAATGTCTGCGCCACGCGCGCAATTGCGGTATTGACGAGAGTCTAAGCCGAATTTATGACCCAAATCATCAATGTTCATTGGATGAATCAGCAAAAAGTCTGGCTGATGTTCACGGCGTAAATGTTCAGCATCTAAGAACAGCGCTTCGTCAGGGTATTGATCCCAGTGATAAAAACAGCCGTGTTGAATATTCAGTGTCTCATCATTGGTAAAACGGTCACGCACAGCGCTATACGGGGCGCGATTATAAAGTTCGCTCACCCAGTGATAAGCTGCTGCTGCGGTCACTTTGCCCTGAGACTTGGCCAAACTGAAGATGGAATCCTGATTCGACAAACGAACGATATTGTTGTTGACGATGCCGCTCTCAATCGGACGAATTCCGGTTAGGATGCACTCATAAAGTGGGCGGGACATAGAAGGAAGTTCACATTGAACCGGATACAGTGTTGCGCGTTGCTGTTCTAACAGACCGTTTAGGTAGCCCATGCAATCACGGGCTACCTGATAGTTCAGTCCATCGAGAACAACAAGGATAACCTTATTGCTCATGATATTTTCTCGTTACTTCTTAGGAGAGGGACGTAATATGTGTTGTTACTGCTGATGAATCAGTACGTTCTCTTGCCATTGGCGCGGTAGCTTACGTGCCGATTTTTCCCATGCAGAGAAATCTGTAACAGGTTTAGCGTTTGAGTACTGGTCGTTAGCAATCAGCTTTTCCTGAATCGATTTTGGCAGGGTGATGTTGCTACGAATCGGACGTGCATAACCTTCAGCAAGGTTAATCTGACCCTGGTCGCTGAAGATGTATTCACGTGCTAGTTTTGCCGCATTCGGATTTTTCGCGTACTTATTGATGATGGTTGTGTAGCCCGAAATCACAGAGCCGTCTTGAGGAATGTTGACACTAAACTGGTCGCGCTCAATCTGGTCACGGTAATTCAGTGCGTTGAAATCCCACAGGATAGCCACTTCGACTTCACCTTTTTCAAGGTTGGCAATGCTTGGGTCAGTAAATGACAAACGGCCTTGCTTAGCTAATTTCGCAAAAAACTCGATTGCAGGCTTTAAGTTAGACTCGTCACCGCCATGGGCAAACGCAGCGGCAAGTACTGCATTGTTAGCTTGTGCCGCCACACCTACATCACCAACGGTTACTTTGTAGTCGCCTTTTAGCAGATCATCCCAGGTTTTGGGTGCGTTTTTCACTAGGTTATTGTTTGAGATGAAAGAGATAGTACCAGTATAAGCCAGTGCCCAGTGACCATCTTTGTCTTTCGCCCAATCAGGAATATCACTCCAAGTCGTTGGTTTGTATGGCTGTGTTACGCCTTTTTTAACGGCTACTCGTGCAAAGGCAAAACCTACATCACCAATATCAGCGGTCGCATTTTTCTTTTCAGCTTCGAATTTTGCGATCTCTTGAGCGGAGCTCATGTCCGTGTCCTGATGCTTCAAACCGTAGTTTGATTGCAAGTCCGTCCATGTGTCTTTCCAGTTTGCCCAACTGCCAGGCATACCCACACTGTATACGGCACCTTCTTGTTGAGCCGCTTTTACCAATGTGTCTAAGTTTGCGTTTGTTTCTTGTGTCGCGGAAAACGCAGAGGTAGATAGTGTTGCTGCAATCAGAGTGGCTGATGTTACAGCGGAACGGCTAAGCAAAGTTTTCATTGTCTCTATCCTTCTGGACTAGGTCAGTAAGTTCGATTGTTATCCTATGGATGGAATGTGACGTTTTGGCGCAGAAGATTTGACAGTTATGCTGATTTTCTGTGGCAGTTATATTTCACCTGAATGCAGGTTAACCACTCGTTAGCTGTCATATTTCTGTTATCCAATTGACCTATCGTGTTCATCAAATAACTATGGACTAGATCAGAAATGAACACTTTGGGCACTGCTTACTCTGGAAAGCAGTCAGGGACGCAACTAGGAAAAATTAAAGCGACGCTTCGTGAACAAATTCATTCAGGGGTGATCGTGCAAGGGCAAAAGTTGCCATCGGAACGTGAGTTAAGTGAGCTTTTCTCGACGACCAGAATCACCATTAAGGACGCGTTGGTTTCGTTAGAAACTGAGGGAATCATTTATCGTGAGGAGAGACGAGGTTGGTATGTTTCTCCACCAAGAGTCTGCTATAACCCCTTATCCCGTTCTCACTTTCATCAAATGATTCGCGAACAGGACCGTATCGCGGAAACCAAGTTGATCAATGTGCGCAGTGAAATGGCGTCTGGTGAGTATGCCAGAGTATTAGAAGTTGAGCAGATCACGCCCATCTATATTATTGAACGATTACGCCATATTGATGGCCGTGCAGTACTGTTTGTCGAAAACGTTCTGAAATCGTCGTTATTTGAAGGGATCTTAGCGGAAAACCTGACCATGTCACTGACAGGCATATATAGGAAGAACTATGGGTTTGAAACAAAACGCTCCCGATTTGATGTGATTCCAACCTCAGCGCCTGCTCATGTTGCTAAATCTCTGAATCTGGCTGAGGGACAACCCGTTCTTAAGATCTGTCGGGTGAACTATAACCAGAATGGGGAGTTGATGGATTGTGAGCTGGAATATTGGCGCCCGGATGCGGTGAGAATTTGCATTGACAGTGTAGAATGAATAAGAGATTCCCGATAACTTTTAGATGATTACCGGGAATCATAACTTAAGCGATTAAACTAAACCTTGCTCTTTCGCCATTTGTTTTGCAATGCTTGGAGCTTTCCAGATGCTTGGTAACAGAATGAAAGACACAGGCACTGCAGTAATTACAATAAAGGATTGTAACGCAGAGATACCGCCCGACCCCATCGAGATCAGAACAATCGCCACTAGGCCCATAATCAATCCCCAAAATGAACGGATCATCGCATTAGGTTCTGTTGACCCTGTCATTACAACGCTGATGGTATAGGTCATCGAGTCACCGGTGGTCACAATGAAGGTTGTAGTCAACACCAAGAAAAGCACTGAAATGACCATTGGGTATGGCACCTGTGAGGTAATGGCTAGTAAAACCGCCGGAAGGTTAAAGCCTTTAAACGCGCCTGAAATCAAGCCTGGGTTTTCTAGTTCAAATGCTAACCCACTACCACCAACAATACTGAACCAAAAGCATGTGATCAGCGGTGCAGCGATACTAATTGCCATGATCAACTGACGAATCGAACGGCCACGAGAGATACGAGCGATAAAAATTGCCATCATTGGACCATAACCAATAAACCAGCCCCAGAAGAATACGGTCCACCAGCTTAGCCAGTCTGTATCACCACGATAGAGAGCCATAGGGAAGAAGTTGTCTACCAAACGTCCCATACCTTGAATATAACCATCAACTATAAACGAAGTCGGACCAACAAACAGAAGATAGCCAACTAACAGGATGGAGAGAATGATGTTGTAGCGACTGATGATTTGAATGCCTTTACTTACCCCACTCAATGCGGAAAGGGTGTACATCAAAATCGCAGCAATAATGACCATACTTTGAATCACAAAGGTATCCGGTAGACCGAATAATGCGTTAAGCGCGTAGCTGATTTGTAAGCCCAGAAAGCCAATTGGACCGATTGTTCCTGCTGCAGCGGCGATGATGCTACATGCGTCAGCTAAGTTACCTATCCAGCCATTGATGGCTTTATCCCCTAAAACAGGGTAAAGCAGCGTACGTGGTTTTAATGGCAGCCCCTTGTCGTAATGGAGGTGCATTAACACAATAGAGGAAAGGCCACCAAGGATCGCCCAGGCTAAGAAGCCCCAATGCATAAATGACTGAGATAGCGCATTAATGGCGGCCGTTTTAGGTGAAGCGTCACCATAGAGTGGTGGAGCCGTAACAAAATGGGCGATAGGCTCAGCAGCTGCCCAGAAAACACCACCGCCAGCAAGTAGAGTACAGAGTACGATCGATAACCATTTGAAATTATCGATTTCTGGCTTTGCTAAACCGCCTAAACGTACATCACCAGTACGCCCGAAAGCTAGAGCCAAGCCAATTAAGAAATTGAGAAGAAGCAATACCTGCCAGTATGCTCCGAAATATTCTGTGGCATATCCAAAGCCAGTGTTAACCATTGCGGTTAGAGAGTCAGTACTCGTCAGAGCGAGAAGAACGAACAGAGTAAGAAAGCTACCACTTAACCAGAATACCGGGTTAGTGAGTTCGAGTCGGTTAACTAAGGATGGAGGATGGATCGCAGCATAGTCTGCTTCCTGAACAGGAGCATGGGAGGCGGTATTCGTCATATTTGACATAAGTACTTCGCTTTTTCGGGCTCGAAAGCCGTGTATTTCCCCTCACATTCAGTCGATGAAAAGTGTGAGGGAGTTCAAAAAGCCGCAAATACTAGCACGTCGAGATAATGAAATTAACCGTAGATTTAAGTTCATTGCTTGTTCGTTAGCCAAGACATTGATTTCTTGAATCAGGTGAAACAGAAATGGAGGGGTTATTTAAGTTTTTGATGTGTTCGATAACCAACCACGTAACCGATGTAGAATAGAGCGGCGAGTGTGATTAGCGCTATGGTGTAAGCGAAAATTCGGTCAAGCCCGATGCCAAAAGCGAAGGTAAACGCAATGCCGTTGACGGCTTCTACAGGAAAGTTGTACCAAGCACCATGGACCGAAGAACCAAAAAGCAGCATTGTGCTGAGTAGAAAGATCACGCCGCCCAATAAGCCGAACCATCTGCTGTTGTTCATGTTTATACTCGAGTGTTACCTAAGTAACGTAACAAAATATTTCAGGGAAAATATTATATACCCAAATGACCTTTACGTGCGTGGTTATTTGGGTATATATCTGGGTGAGAGTGTTAGTCGTAGCAATATTTGATGAATAGTTAGGGGACTTTCTTTTAGAAAATCGTTAGATAGCGAGTTCTTAGTTCGACCATAAGCCAACCATGCAAGACTTACAGGGGCAAGTGCACAAGCCTAAAAATAACTACTCGCTGCTATACATGTGGGGCGTAACTGAGATCAGTAACAACGAATCAGAAATCAATAACGATAACAAGCGCGATTGCGCTCACTTGAAATATCGTAGTTAAGGACTCTGAACACCCCTCATCATTGATGTGATGAGGGGGTTTTTATCAGCTAAACAGCTCGTGTCACCAAACAGAAATGTTTTTTTCCGCGCTGAAGTAGCCAGTATTGGTCAAACAGTGGGAAGCTCAAAATTGGCGCTTTACTGGCGACTTTTTCGCCGTTAACACTAATGGCATTGTTATCTATCAGTTCTCTAGCAATGCGTTTCGAGCTTGCCAGACCTGACTCAATAAGCAGTTCCACCAAGTCTTGTTGATGACTTTTTATGCTTGGTAAACCATCCAACTCAAGCTGTTTTAGTTCACTTAAACTCAGTTGTTGCACATCACCGCTAAACAGTGCCTGAGTAATACGCTCGGCACTTGCTAAGCCAGCCGCGCCATGAACAAAACGTGTCATTTCCTCGGCAAGAATACGCTGTGCCTGAGGCTTACCTTTGCTTGAGTTATCTTGTGTTTCGATTGCTGTAATCTCTTCACAACTCAAGAAAGTGTAGTAACGCAAGAAGTGGTAGACATCGGCGTCTTCTGCTGCCAGCCAGAACTGGTAAAACGCGTAAGGTGAGGTTTTAGTTGCATCTAGCCAAACTGCGCCGCCCTCCGTTTTACCAAATTTGGTGCCATCGGATTTGGTGATCAGTGGTAATGTTAAGCCAAATACCTGCTCACCATTTTGACGGCGTGTTAAGTCTATCCCGCTGACAATGTTACCCCATTGGTCATTTCCGCCGATCTGTAATCGACAGCCGTACTGACGGTTGAGTTCGGCAAAATCGTAGGACTGTAAAAGCGCGTAACTGAACTCTGTAAACGAGATGCCCTGATCAGGACGCTGCAGGCGCTGTTTCACCGATTCGCGATTGATCATAGTGTTGATAGAAAAGTGCTTACCGACATCGCGGAAAAAATCGATCACATTGATTTTCTGCATCCAGTCGGCATTGTTGACCTGCTGCATTGGTGTCGCTAGTTGAGGGTTCATCACTTGCTGGATTTGTTTGGACAGATCATCCACCCAGCCAGTAACGGTCTCCTCTGAATTAAGACTGCGCTCGGTGGCTTTAAAGCTTGGGTCACCAATCATGCCTGTCGCCCCACCAATCAAAGCTATCGCCTGATGCCCTGCATCCTGAAAGCGCTTGAGCATAATTAACGGTATAAGGTGACCAATATGCAGGCTGCCTGCGGTTGGATCAAAACCACAGTAGACAGTTTGTGGCTCTGAAAAAAGTGTTTGGATCAGTTCTAAATCACTGGCTTGCGCGATCAAACCTCGCGCTTGTAAATCTTCAATCAATGTCATTGTCTTATCTGCATGAGTTATTCCTTCATTAAGACTAAAGCGCGACAGGACTGACCGACATATCCCTAAAGGGACGGTTTGTTATCTTTCGTGGGTAATTAGGTGATTAAGAAACAGTTGAAATAGCTCACCAAGTGAGGAGACTTTTAGTTGTGAGTAGATGCGTTTACGATGGTTTTTGACGGTGCCTTGTACCAGACCTAGCTGGGTCGAAATTTCTTTGGTATCAAACCCTTGTACCAGCCGTGTGGCGACTTCCTGCTCTCGTCGGGTTAACGTATCGGTGCCAAATGTTGTCAAAGCGTGTTCTATTACTTCTCGTAGGTTGCCAGAAAATGTCTCGGGATTAAAAGCGGGCTCAGACATTGAAAACTCAGTTTGTTTCCAGTGTTGTTGGCACAGCGATTGAAGTATCGAAAAGTAAGTTTGTAATCGGTTTATTTGCTGCTTTGAGAAGCGTTTGCCTTCTTTCAGGTAGCCAAAATAGAACATGACCCAGGAATGAGCTTCGATTTGGATCAGCATACTGAGTTCATCTTTCCAGCCTGTCTGGCGATAAAATTGGTCACAATAAGCTTGGTAATCCACTCCCTTACGCACCACATCTTTTAGCGTAAAAATCCCTTGTTGTTTGCTGTCGTTTAGCTTCTGGAAAAAGGGATCATTTTGAAACGAATTGGTGAGATAGCGTTGAAAAAGCAAATCTCGCTCATTTTCAATCGAATCATAAAGATAAATAGGGTGCTTGTTTTCACGATAGCCCAGAATCACCGCGCAATCAAAATCGAATAAAGTGCTGATCACCCGCATCAATTTCGGCGTGAAATTGGGCGTATTTAAGGCAGAGATGGCCTCTGCGAGGAGCGTATTAACCTGAGTGTCAGACATGCGAAGTTGAGTTGAAGTGGTTTCATGTAAGCATAACGAAAACCGCCTCATCGAGAAAGGGGAGCGTCGCCTTTGCTTTGACGTTGCTCCCCTTAGTTTCTATTGAATATTTCACAGGTTAGTTATTGAGAGTTGGTTAACTCCTCGTTGACCCAGTATTTAGAGCCAGACACGTTCGCGTCGACTAACAGACCTTTTGAATTCAACTGATACACCGCCACACCACTGGTAAAGTGGGTGCTGAGTTCTTCACCCTCATCGCCCGCAAGCGCCGTTGCTTCGCTGGAGGCTTCCCAGCCATCACTAACGAACGAGTCAAAATCTTTTTGGTTTTCAAACAGAACCACTTGTTGATAAAACTTGCCGCCAGCGCCGAGTGCCAAGCCCATACCGAACATATTCATGTACGTGCGTTTTTCTGTCTCTTTATTAACCGCAACGCCAGAGCCTGAGTTAGTGTGGAACAATAAAGACAACTTGCGAGAGTCAAATACCGCGTAGCCGTATGCTTGGTCGTAGAGTGTTTTTGCTTCCGGATTTTCATTGAAGAGTTTGAACATCGTGCTGTCAGCCATTAAGTCGACGGCTTGGCGAGCCTCCTCTAGCGTATCGCCTTCCATTAGCTCTTCAATCTTTTTATCGGCGATATCAATCCACTCTTTGCTTTTTTCAATGCTCGCATCGGTCCATTTACCAGCTGTGTTTATCGCTTCTTCTGACCAGTTCATAAAATCTTGCCAAGCTTGTTTAGAAAACGTTTTAGTACTGTCCCAAGCCTCTTGCGCGCCTTCCGCAACTGCATCACCCAGTTCCGACATTTTGGTGGAGATTTTATCCCAGTCAGCATGGGCTGGAGAGGCAAGTAACATTAGCGTTGTTAAGATAACGATCGGTTTTTTCATCAACTTTAATCTCTTGCGAAATGGGTTTCTTTTCATTCTAGGTGAAAATTCGCACAGGGAAAATCACACTTGATGCTAGGTTGAGAAAAGTGTCACGAACTCACGCAATATTGACACAATGGGTTGTTACAGAATGCAAAAAGCCCCCAAACCGAAGTTTGAGGGCTTTAGATTAGAGACTTCTAACGCGAATTACTTGCTAACTTTACCTAGCTGTAACCAAGTATCGATAACCGTATCTGGGTTAAGTGATACAGAGCTGATGCCTTGCTCCATCAACCATTCCGCTAGATCTTCATGGTCAGAAGGGCCTTGGCCACAAATACCGACGTATTTACCCGCTTTCGTTGCGGCGTCGATGGCCATTTTCAGCATGACTTTCACCGCTGCGTTACGCTCATCAAACAGGTGAGCGACATCGCCAGAGTCACGGTCCAGACCAAGTGTTAGCTGAGTCATGTCGTTTGAACCGATAGAGAAGCCATCGAAGTACTTCAAGAACTCATCTGCCAGTACTGCGTTTGAAGGCAGTTCACACATCATGATGACTTTCAGACCTTGGTCACCACGGCGTAGGTCAAACTTAGCCAATAGGTCGATAACCGATGCAGCTTCGCTTGGAGTACGAACGAATGGGATCATGATCTCAACGTTCTTCAGACCCATTTCGTTACGAACGCGCTTGATTGCCTGAGTTTCTAGCTCGAAACAGTCTTCAAACACTGGTGAGATGTAACGAGAGGCACCACGGAAGCCCAGCATTGGGTTCTCTTCGTGCGGCTCGTATGACTTACCACCAACCAAGTTGCTGTATTCGTTCGACTTAAAGTCAGACATACGAACGATAACGCGTTTTGGCCAGAATGCTGAAGCGATAGTTGCGATCCCTTCTGTCAGTTTACTCACGTAGAAATCGATAGGATCTTTGTAACCACGAATACGCTGCGTGATTTCTGCTTTTAGCTCATCGCTTTGAGCGTCAAAGTTCAGTAGCGCTTTCGGGTGAATACCGATCATCTTGTTGATGATGAATTCAAGGCGCGCAAGACCAACACCTTCGTTTGGAATTTGAGCGAAGTCGAATGCACGATCTGGGTTACCCACGTTCATCATTACTTTGGTCGGTAGCAATGGTAGTTCGTCGACAGCAGAACGTTTGACTTCAAAATCAAGATCGCCTTGGTAAACGTAACCTGTTTCACCTTCTGCACAAGATACCGTCACTTCGATACCGTCAGTCAGTTTGCTGGTAGCATCACCACAACCAACAATCGCCGGGATACCAAGTTCACGTGCGATGATTGCTGCGTGACAAGTACGACCGCCTCGGTTGGTGACGATAGCTGACGCTTTCTTCATGACTGGTTCCCAATCTGGGTCAGTCATGTCAGTGACCAGTACGTCGCCGTCTTGAACCAGTGACATTTGGTCTAGTGAATCGACTAAACGTACCGCACCTTTTCCGATACGTTGACCGATTGCACGACCTTCAACTAAAACGTCTGCTTTGTTGTTTAGCTCGTAACGTTCGATAACGTTTTTCTCGCTTTGAGAGCATACTGTCTCTGGGCGAGCCTGAACGATGTATAGCTTACCGTCGATGCCGTCTTTCGCCCACTCGATGTCCATTGGACGCTGGTAGTGCTTTTCGATGATCATCGCTTGTTTTGCAAGCTCTTTGATTTCTTCGTCGTTTAGAGAGAAAGTGTTGCGCTCTTCATCTGACGTATCAATGATGTCTACTTGCTTGCCAATCTCTTGGTTCGTTGAGTAGATCATTTTGATCTGTTTAGAACCGAATGTTTTCTTCACGATTGGGTGAGCGCCCGCTTCCAACATTGGTTTGTGAACGTAAAACTCATCCGGGTTAACTGCACCCTGAACCACCATTTCACCCAGACCCCAAGACGAAGTGATGAATACCACTTGGTCGAAGCCGGACTCAGTGTCCAGAGTGAACATGACGCCTGAAGAAGCTTTATCAGAGCGTACCATGCGCTGGATACCTGCTGACAGCGAGATACCACGGTGGTCAAAACCTTGGTGTACGCGGTAAGAGATAGCACGGTCGTTAAATAGAGAAGCGTAAACGTGCTTGGTCGCTTCCATTACCGCATCAATACCTTTAACGTTGAGGAACGTCTCTTGCTGACCTGCAAAGGATGCATCAGGTAAGTCTTCCGCTGTTGCAGAAGAGCGGACTGCAACTGAAAGTTCAGGGTTACCTTCAACCAATTCTTGATAGTTTTCACGGATATCTTGTTCAAGATCCGCCGGGAAAGGGGCATCTAAAACCCATTGACGAATGGTTGCACCTGTCTTGCGCAGAGCTTCCACATCCTCAACATCCAGTTCATCGAGTAGTTGGTGAATACGATCGTCCAAACCTTCATGGTCAAGGAATTTATTGAACGCATATGAGGTTGTCGCAAAACCATTTGGAACAGAAACGCCAACGTTAGCTAGGTTAGAAACCATTTCACCAAGCGAAGCGTTCTTACCGCCGACTTTGTCGACGTCATTCATGGATAGGCCATTGAACCAGAGGGTGTTCTTTTGCATGTCTTTCTCCAGAAACATTGCAGCTTTTGTAGGGGGACTTAAGTCAATCTAAACAAATGCTTACTCGTTATTGTTAGTTAAAGTCACAGAGGGTGTTGTTATAAATTGTGTAACCAGAGTAATGAGCTACGGCAATTTATGATTCACTATGAGCGACTTTTTACGCACAATTTTCGACCATTTACTTGTTTAGGCTGAAATCAAAGGCAATCGATTACGTTCTCGCTAAAAAAACTCAACGAATTTTCAAAGCTGTGGGGAACCTAACTGAAAGCCAAACTGATTTATTAATATTATGTTGACCATCCTACTCAAAAGATTTTGAAATATTAAACAAAAATGCAAACAAATACCCAAAGTCGTGATGTATTCTATGTTTCTGATGGTACGGCAATAACATGTGAGACATTAGGCCATGTTGTTCTAGGTCAATTTTCATTCATTCCTAATGAAAAAACTTTCCCATTTGTCGAAACTCCAGACAAAGCGTTGGATGTTGTGAAAGTTCTAGAAGCTTCCTATCACCGAAATGGTGTTAAACCACTGGTGTTTTTCTCAATAGTTGTGCCTCAAGTAAGGGAAATGCTGCTTGCAGCGCCCGCTTTTAGCTACGATGTACTTGAAAGTATTGTACAAAAAGTCCAGGACGACATTCACATGGCACCGATGCCAAAGTTGCAACGTTCTAGAAGTGTGGGCAAAGACTCCGACACCTACTTTGACCGCATTGCTGCAATCGAATATACGCTCGCCCATGACGATGGCATCACGTTAAAAGGTTTAGATCAGGCTGATATCATTCTGCTTGGTGTGTCTCGAAGTGGTAAAACCCCAACCAGCTTATATATGGCAATGCAGTTTGGTTTACGCGTAGTGAACTACCCGTTTATCGCGGAAGACGTAAAAATGCTGCGTTTGTTGCCTGAGTTTGAGGTGCATCGTCACAAGCTATTTGGCTTGACCATCACCGCTGAACGTTTGAATGAAATTCGCGAGAATCGTTTATCGGGCAGTGATTACGCCAGTGAAGAGCAGTGTAAATTGGAGTTGAATACGGTTGAAGCTTTATTCCGAAGAGAAGCGATTCCTTATATCAACACCTCGTCGCTTTCGGTTGAGGAAATTTCGACACGGATTCTGGAAAAGGCGGGAATGAAGCGCCGATTGTTTTAAGAAGCGTCGATTGTTATAAAAGGAAACGGTTCTAAACCAAAACGGCTTTCAGTCAGTTTTCAAAAATAAAAAAAAGCGGCTTTACCCCGGAAAAGATAAAAGCCGCTGCCAAAAGACGTGTTAAGTCACGTCTTAACGCATAATCATTTGTTCACGACCAGGACCAACAGACACCATCTTCACTGGTACGCCCATTAGCTCTTCAATACGCAATACGTATTTCTGTGCCGCGACTGGTAAATCTTCAAACTGACGACAGCCAGTGATGTCTTCGCTCCAGCTTTCCATCTTTTCGTAGATTGGTGCCAGTGCTGCTGTTTGAGGCCAGATTGGGTTTTCACTGTGATCGCCTTCGTAGCCAACACAGATTTTAAGATCGTTAAGACCCGTCAGACAGTCTACTTTAGTCAGCGCGATTTCAGTCGCGGCTTGTAGCTCAACCCCGTTTTTGGTTGCGACTGCATCGAAGTAACCCATGTCGCGTGGACGGCCGGTTGTCGCACCGAACTCACCTGCAAGTTCGCGGAAGGCATCTTGTTCTTCCATTGCGGTGATCAGCGTACCTGTACCTACGGATGAACTGAATGCTTTCGCAACCGCAATAACTCGTTCAGGACGAAGAGCTGGTAGGCCGCTACCGATACCAGCGTACATAGAGACCACATTAGAAGAGGTTGTCCATGGGTATTCACCGTAAACCAGGTCACGGCCTGCACCAAGTTGTGCTTCAAATAGTAGTGTCTTGTCTTCTGCTTGCAGTGTTTTTAGAGGAAGCGTGACGTTGCAGATAGCATCACGCCAAGGCGCTGATACATCTAGTAGCCAGTTCGCCAATTCTTCTGCCGTCTGTTCAAACTCGAATGTAGGGTAGAGCGCACGCAGTTGAGGCAGTTTCCAATCCATCATAAATTGAAGACGCTCAACTAGCACTTCAGGTTGCTTTAACCAACCAACAAGAATGCCTTTTTTCATCACACGGTCACCGTACGCAGGTGCAATACCTTGACGAGTCGAACCATATGCTTTGTCGCCTAAACGCTGTTCTTCTAGCGTATCTTCAAGTGCATGCAGGGGTAGACACAGTGTCGCGCGGTCAGAAATGCGCATATTCACTTTAACGCCCGCTTCTTCAACTTCCGCAATCTCCTGAGACAGCAACGCAGGGCTGATAACCATACCCGGACCTAAAACTGCCAAACAGTCTGGGTTGAAAACGCCACTTGGAAGCTGGTGTAGCTTAAACGTGCCCAGATCGTTAACGACGGTGTGACCCGCGTTGTTACCACCTTGGAAACGAATACTCGCAGAAGCTTGCTCTGCCAAAAAGTCAACGATGCGGCCTTTGCCTTCATCACCCCAGTTTGCACCCACAACAACGATAGACGACATAATTTGTTCTCCCATAACAGACCGAAAAATCTTATGCTGTTAGCATCAATAAGAGAAATTAATTATACTCATCGACTTAATAAGAAATTCATATCAGGTGGTGTGCAGTGTTGGATTTGAACTGGCTACGAACTTTCGTCACGTTGGCTGAAGTTAAGCATTTTGGAAAAACGGCAACCGAGCTGCACATGACTCAGCCAAATGTGAGTTTGCACATTAAGCAGCTTGAGCAAGCCACACGCACGAAGTTAATTGAACGAAATCCTGTACAACTGACTCAGGCTGGAAATCGGTTGCTCAATACCGCGCAACACATGCTGAATGAGCTGCAGATCTGTCAGGCGGATCTCAACGCGATTAATGATCTTACGCAGGGAACGCTTTCAATTGCTGCCAGTGATATTGTCTCGCGTTTGTTACTTATCAAACCGTTTCAGCAGTTCAAAAATGAATATCCAGGCATCGATTTAGCCCTGTTCAACACCACCTCTTCTCAAGCGGTAGACTTAGTTAAGCGCGCTCGTGCGGACATTGGGTTTGTTATCGCTCAGAAAGAGAGTCAGCCACTTCACTTTACTCCTCTAACACAAATTCACTGGTGTGCTTTTGGCGATAATATCTTTGATTGGCAGGACAACAAAAAAGAAAGTCAGACCCTCATTCTGCTCGGGCACGATACCCGTACACGCGAACTGATTGATGCTTCTTTGCCGGAACTGAATCTGCCAAAGCACCGAGTGATGGAAGTCGGCAGTGTGGAAGCGCAAATCGACTGGGCAGAAGCTGGTTTTGGTACCGCGATTGTGCCGGACTTTTCAATTGACCCAAGACTGAAGTTAACCAATGAAGTGATACCGTTACCAAGCTTCCCTAACACAGATTTTGGCTACATCGTGCGGCAAAATCAGGTGTTATCCAAAGCGGCCAAGCAATTGCTGACTTGGGTGGGAGAAAATGTGTCGGTGGTAGGCTGAGCCTATTCAGGCGTTATGTGCGGAAAGTGGTCGTGAAGGTAATTTTAGCAACGCAACAGGCGAATATTGCCTGTTGCGTGTATTTAGTGAATTAAGCGGTTAGCTGTCGCTGGCGGTTTCTCTGTCTTTTTTGTTGACCTGGAAACGCAGTATGTGAGTTCGCTCGATGAGAACATAAAGGACAACCCCTGTAACTAGCCCCCAGCTTGCGCCATAGACAGCAAGAACAACGCCCATCATTCCGGCAATACCACGTTCGGTGTTATTGTTTAGCTGCTCTAGTCCTACCATCAGGCAGATGTAACCCGTTAATAGCAAAGTTAACGACAGCGCTATCGGCAATACAGGTTGGAAGAAGCTAACCAGTGGAAGCGCGAATAGAGCGATAAAACCTGTGATCCAGAATGTACCTGCGCCACTGTAGATAGAATCCATCGCTTCACGTCCATGTTTGTAACGTTCTGCCATTGTCGCAGCAACTGCGGTCCAAAGTGGTCCGGCAAGGCCTGGGTATGGTGCGAAGAAAGCGTGCAAGGCGTTACGAATCGCGGTGACTAAATGAACACGGTCGATATTGTTTTCAATGACTTCATCGGTACGCAGTTCATCCGCTCGTTGCATCAATGATTGACCTACTATGATGTCCCCGAAGGCAATAATGTAAGCAATGACTGCGGTTGGAATGGCCATCAGGAATACATCCAAATCCGGGAAACCAATATTAAATGGTAAGTACTGCCACATCCCTACAAAATTTGGTTGAGTGATTCCCCATTGGATATCAGGCATTGGGTATTCACCGACTAAAATGCCCACCGAAATGGCGATAAGCATGCCCGGTACCATGCCGTAATTAACGATTTTTTTCGCCAGCGGCACTCTATCTATCAATCCTTTGAAAGAAACAGAGAACATCAAATACAGGCAGACCAAACTACCAATGCTCAGAGAGATTGGAGTGGCAGCCAGGCGTCCGCCGCTGGAGATCTCGCCCATTATTGCCGCGATCCCGGCACCGATGATGATCCCTGCCTTGAGCGAGTTCGGTACCAGTTTAACCATGACGGAGCCTAAACGAGTCACGCCTAGCACGAGGAAGATGATAAAGACCAGTAACTGAAGGGCGAACAAGGCTTGTATTGCTTCTGGCCCCGGCTTGAAGTCGCCAAGAAACAGCAAAACGACTGGAATACCCGGCGTGATCCAACCGGGCACAAACGGTACACCGAAGAGCGCTGGAATCATAAAGCCAATTCCGCATACCACTACGTAGGCGAGAGCGATGTCATAAGGTAGTCCGAGATATTTCTCTAAAAGGGGGATCATCGCTAAGCTCACTACAAACATAATTAAAGCTTGTAGCATTTCCGCAAATTCCCAGCGGTAGTGAATGAAAGGCAGTCTAATTTTAAAGGGTCCAAGAGGCCAGTAGGGTTGTTCGGTTCCCTGCTGTCGTTTATAAACTTGCATGGTGTCTTCCTTGTTGACGTTATCGGGGGAGTATTACTTTGCTGTCTGTTTGGTAGTAAATAATGGGGAAGCAAGGCTTCCCGCTTTACTTATTTATTTAAATTTATTATTGGCTTAGAGTTCTTTCGCCCAGTCGCGAAGAATATACTTCTGCACTTTCCCTGTGGACGTTTTGGGTAAGTTGGTGAAGACAATGGTCTTTGGAATTTTAAAGCCAGCTAAGTGCTCGCGGCAGTATTCAAGTATTTCATTTTCTGTCGTGAATTCATTTTGCTTAAGCGTAATAAAAGCACATGGTGACTCGCCCCAGCGCTCATCTGGTTTGGCGACGACGGAAACTTCCAGAATTGCGGGATGTTTGTAGAGAACGTCTTCCAGCTCAATGGTAGAAATGTTTTCTCCGCCTGAGATGATGATGTCTTTAAGGCGGTCTTTGATCTCTATGTAGCCGTTAGGGTGGCATACGCCTAAGTCGCCAGTGTGGAACCAACCTCCTTCAAAGGCTTCTGCTGTTGCTACTGGGTTTTTCAGGTAGCCTTTCATAACGGTATTACCGCGCATGAAAACCTCACCGATCGTTTTACCGTCTTTGGCCACTGGTTTGAGCGTTTGCGTATCGGCTACCATCACACCTTCAAGGGTTGGGTAGCGTACGCCCTGACGCGATTTTAGCGTCGCGCGCTCTTCAAGACTTAATTCATCCCAGCTTTCGTGCCATGCGCAGACAGTGACAGGCCCATAGACTTCGGTTAAACCATAAACATGGGTGATATTGATGCCCATTTTTTCCACATCGCCAATCACTTTTGCTGGTGGCGCTGCGCCAGCAACCATCGCGTTAACCGGGTGATCGATTGCTGCTTTAGCTTCATCAGGCATGTTAACCAGAGCATTCAGAACAATTGGTGCCCCACATAAGTGGCTGACTTTATGCTCACGGATCAGAGTGAGGACTTTTTGTGGGTCAACTCGGCGAAGGAACACATGTACCCCAGCCAAAGCCGTAATGGTCCATGGGTAACACCAGCCGTTACAATGGAACATCGGCAGTGTCCAGAGGTAGACAGGGTGATGTCCCATTGACCAGGTCATTTGGTTGCCGAGTGAGTTCAGATAAGCGCCACGATGGTGGTAGACCACGCCTTTCGGGTTGCCGGTAGTGCCTGACGTATAGTTGAGAGAAATCGCCTGCCATTCGTCTTCTGGCCATTGCCATTCATAATTAGGATCGCCTTCAGCCAGAAACGCTTCGTAATCGAGATCACTGGTCGCTTCTTCTCCACCGTATTCTGGATCGTTGACGTCGATAATCAGTGGTGGGTTATCAATCAAAGTCAATGCTTCAGTAATCACGGCATGGAATTCGCGATCACAGATAAGTACTTTAGCTTCGCTATGTTTGAGCATAAATGCGATGGTTTCGGCATCAAGTCTAACATTCAGAGTGTTGAGAACTGCCCCGATCATAGGCACGCCGAAATGGGCTTCTAGCATCGCCGGTATATTTGGCAGCATCACTGAGACAGTATCACCTTGACCAATACCACGACCGGATAAAGCCGAAGCGAGTTGGCAGCAGCGTTGGTACGTTTCTGACCAGTTACGGCGAATGCTGCCATGAATGACAGCAGGGTACTCAGGGTAGACGGTTGCAGTTCGCTCCAAAAAACTCAGTGGAGTGAGGGCAATGTGATTCACTGCGCAATGAGTAAGATCGTTATCATAGATTGACATTTAAGATCCTTTTTAGCTGTTGGTGATTCCGTTATTAGATTACTTGTTGTTAACAAGTTGGCTTTTTAAATTTAATGTTTTTGTAACATGTGGTAATTTATAGCATACCCATATGAAATATAGTAATAGCCTATAGTCTTATAGTATTTATCCTATATTCCTCTATGCTGGGTAGAAAATAACGGCAGGCTTAAGTTACTCGTCATCCTGAACTGCGACGAAGGATCGTGATTCAGGATCTCGTTTTCGAGCACTTTATGACCCAAGTTATTTCATAACTGCTTAGTGCGCTGATATTAGATTCCTAGTCTCGCTAGGGCTCGCTGGAATGACTCAGATAAAAATCGTTAAGCGAATGGCGTTAAGGCTTAAGGAAGAATGTTTTGATAACCACATCTTTGGAAGACGGCATGGAAAGCGAACGTGCACAGCTTTATCTCAATTTATGGCTCAGTTTATTGATTGAAGGTTCTGCCGTCGATCAGGCTTCAGCCTTGTGTCGTTATGTCTCTACTTGGCCTGGCGTTGACAAGGTCTTTTGGCTCACCTGGCAACCGTTTGATCAGGTTTATGAGCATGATGATGGCGAGTCAGCCTTACCGCCTGGACAAGGTAACCCGCTTAGTACCAACGATGCAGCAATACACGAACAATTGCAGACTCAGATCTTTGTGTCATTACAAGAGATTAGCCTTAGAGATTCTTATCTGGCAGGACGTATACGTCATGCCGGTTTAGTACATGGAGGGATGATTTCTCTGAAGCCAAAAGGGCAAACGGCCGAAGGGGAAGGGATACTGGTTATCTCAAACGAACAGCCTGTTCATGCTGAATCTCTGGCTGCCATGGGAACCTTATTAAAAACACTGCTGGTAAATCGCTTGGAGCAAGCATCTGAGGGGCTGCTACAAAGTGATCCGTTTCCTACCGTGCGTTTTGATCAGCAAGCTAAGCCCAAGGCGATTAATGTTTCAATGCAGAATCTTCTTTCTGCTCAAGCTGCTTTGTCACTGCCAGATTTGTTGCCTGTTAACTACGTTCACTTGATCGCCTCTTGTCTTAATCAAGAAAGAGTCATAGCAGAAGTAGAATCTAAATTAGACGATCAGTACCTGCTATGGCAGTTTTTCCCCGAGCCATCAATAGGCTCTGTCATCGTTCGTTGTCGAAATGCAACAGAAGAAATCCTGAATAAAAGAGAGGCAGAAACCGCCTCAAGGCTTTATCGTCTGATCACGGAAAACACAACTGATTTGATCTCTCGTCATAGTCCCGATGGTGGGTTTTTGGACGCTTCGGCTGCCTCTTGGACTCTGTTGGGCTATTGGCCAGAGGAGTTGCGTGGCATGTCAGTAACAAACCTGGTGCACCCAAGCGATCGAGAACAACTCCTTGTTCAGATGGTTGAACCCTTGGAGCGAGATGGCTACCTGACATTGACTTATCGTATTCGTCATCGTGGCGGGCATTATTTGTGGTTTGAAACCGCGTTTCGTGGCATTCGGGAAACGTATACTGGCGATGTGGTCGAAATTGTCGGCATTTCAAGGGATATCACGGCCAGAGTCACAGCAGAAGAGGAAAATCGACGATTGGCGGAAGTCGTCAGGGCCAATACGGATTTAGTCTTGTTTACCGATTCGCAGTGGCAGTTGACCATGATGAACCCTTCTGCTCGAAAGGCGTTGGGGATATGCGAAGAGGTAGAACTGCCGAATCTGGCTGAATTCCTGAGCCCTCAGGATTTTGACAGGCTTCGAGAGGAAGGTTGGGAGGAGGCCATCCGAAAGGGAGCGTGGACTACCGAAGTGAAATTAACTTCGCTGAAACAGAAAACAGGTTTTGTCGCATCGTTAGTATTACTCGCTCACAAAGGTGCTGGAGGGCAGTGTTACGCCTCGTTGGTTGCACGGGACATGACTGAGCGAGAGTTACGTGAGGCAGAACAAAGGCGTCATCAGGATGAGTTAGCGCATACTGCGCGCTTGGTTACGATGGGTGAACTAGCATCCGGTATTGCTCATGAGCTAAATCAGCCTCTGGCTGCCGTGATTAACTATGCTAACGCCAGCCAGCGTTATTTAGAAACACTCCCACACACACCTCAAAACGCGACTCGCGTAGCAGAAGGACTGCAATTAATTTGTGGCCAGGCGAGTCATGCTTCAGCTGTCATTAACCGACTGCGAAGTTTTTTGCGCAAAAGTCCGCGAAATATTCAACCGTTAGATATTGATACGGTGGTGTGGGACGCCGTGGGACTTTGTGCGATCGAAGCAAGTCGGTATAAAGTCACTATCAATTATCGCAACGCAGAAAATGAGAAGCACCCGCTTGTATATGGTGACTCAGTGTTGCTTGAGCAGGTATTGATTAATCTGCTACGAAATGCGATTGATGCCAACTGGAGTGCGTCCCCTCAACAAGACTCACAGGTCGATATTAATGTGAGTACCAACACGCATTGGTTGTTTATTCGTGTTACTGATCAAGGACCTGGGCTGAAGCCTGAACAGAGCGATAAGTTGTTTACCCCGTTTTATACCAGTAAACCGGATGGACTAGGGCTTGGTCTGTCGATGAGCCGAACAATAGTGGAAGGTTTTGGTGGTAGTCTCGATGTTGAGCCCACAACAAATAGAGGATTAACATTTTGTTGTTCGTTGCCTCTATGTAGCAACAAAGATCGATTGGGGGAGAACAGTGATCCCCGCAGCAACGCTTGTTAGGAGTATGACATGCAGAGTGAACAAATTGTATATGTGGTTGATGATGATCAGGGAATGCTGGATTCAACGGTTTGGTTGTTTGAATCGGTAGGGCTAAAAGCTGTGCCGTTTTCTTCCGGACAAGATTTCTTGTCGTCATGTGATCCCGATGCCAATGCCTGTGTGTTGCTTGATATTCGTATGCCAGGCATGGGGGGACTGTACGTGCAAGAAGAAATGCGCCGTCGTGGTATTAAACTGCCGGTCATTTTTGTTAGCGGTCATGCTGATGTGCCGATCGTTGTGCGTGCATTTAAATCCGGTGCTGTCGATTTCATCGAAAAACCTTACAACGATCAATTATTGCTCGACAGTGTTCAGGATTCTCTCCAAAGCGAGCCAAATGTAATCAGAAATAATGCGCAGCAGGTGATAGAAGAAAAACTTGCTTCGCTCACGCCTCGCGAGCAGGACGTTTTCTTACCGCTAATACAAGGATATACGAGCCGAGAGATAGCCGAGCAGCTGGAAATTAGTATCAAAACGGTCGATTTATACCGTTCTCGCATTATGAAACGCCTTGAAGCCAACAATTTACCCGAATTAGTCGGTATGGCAATTGTGGCTGGTACCGTTGATCCACTCGACTTACGGGCAAATAAAAGCTGACGAGCTATGTATTGAGGTTAACTGCTTAACCTCTTCTCTTGGGGATCAAGTTTGCCTTCATCTATCTGATGCTAATTTTATGTTTTTAAGGGTTATGCAGGCAAACATGGGGTCAGACGACCTATCGTTGGGTAGCCATTGGCCGTATCAAATCGGGATTGATATTAAGAACACAGCCGAGAAATCAAAGTCTCACGTCGAAGATCATGAATCTCGTTTAGCAACTGCTCTTGAGAATTTAAGCCAAAATGCTCTGCATAAGTTTTTACTTTTTTGACTTCATCGGAATTGAGTTTGTAAACCTCTTTCTTGAGCAGTGCTTGTGCCTCTTTTTTGATTAATCCTCTGTTTTCTTGCATCAATTTGATGATTTTCTTATCTAAAGGGTGTGGTTTTCTTGACATGCGTACCAACTAAATTAATCAACCATATGCATGGTATATAACAAATTATGGTCGCACAATTTATCTGTTCCGTATGACAATGATATTGCAGTGCTGCTCGGAGCTTTATTTTTTATTTGCCAACTTTGTGTCGAACGAAGTGAGGCAATCAATAAATTATTTAGCGATTTATGCTTTCGAAGTCATAAAGTGGTTGCTGTGATGGGTAAGGATTCAGCCGCTTTGCCATTATTGTCCTAGGTGTCACTTTCAATCCTCAATTTTGATCTATCAATAATGCCCTGCACTGACAGGGCATTATTGATTGTTAGTAATTATTTCATTTCAACCCAGTACTCTTGGTTTACTTCAAGTAAATCCTCTAAAATCTCTTTCGCAACTTTTGCACTTGGAATGGTTGCGGACAGAGTCAGCGCTTGCCATAGTTTTTGTTTAGAGCCTTCTACATGCGCTTGAACAACCAGTTTTTCTACCGACACTTGCTGGTTCATCATGCCTTTTTGGAACTCAGGAATTTCACCAATTTGTAGAGGTTTCGCTCCTGTATTGTCGACGATACATGGGATCTCAACCATCGCGGTTGGATCAAAGTTACTAATCGCACCATTATTAGGCACAATAAGCAGCATACGTTCCTTGGTGTTAAACGCGATGGCTGTAGCTAGGTCAACAATGTATGAAGCGTGCTCTTCCACTTCGATGGTCGTATCTGACGCAGTACCATTAGCAATAATGCGGTGGCACTCGGTAAACACTTCCTTCTCGCGGCCCTCCATAACTTCGTTCGCACGGGTGAATTCTTTGTTAGAGTGCTCTACGACGTAATCAGGATACATGTAGTATTTCAGGTACGTGTTCGGAATGGTTTCTGGATCTAGTGCATACACATCACGTACTTTAATGAAGGTCTCCTTCCAAGATTCGTCGGTGTGCTGAGCACCATTCATCGCGCTTGGCGGTAAATAGCCATACTCTTTGATGTACTCTTTGATGCGCGGCATGAGATCTTCACCTGTTGCCGCGTCTTTGAACTCTTTCCACCAACCAAAATGGTTAAGGCCGTAGTACATGATGTCGAACTGTTTACGATCGTCATAACCTAAGATCTCTGCAATACGAGTTTCGATACCAATTGGCATATCACAGATATTTAGTACTTTTGAGTTTGGACGCATAACACGGCAAGCTTCGGCAACAATTGCGGCTGGGTTTGAGTAGTTCAACATCCAAGCATTTGGCGAGTATTTCTCCATGTAATCAATCAATTCGATGACAGCTGGAATAGATCGTAGGCCATAAGCCATACCACCAGCCCCACATGTTTCTTGACCCACACAACCGTGACGAAGAGGGATCTTCTCATCTTGCTCACGCATGGCGTATAGGCCCGCTCTAATGTGAGCCATACAGAAATCAATGTCACTAAACGCTTCTTCTGGATCCGTCGTGTAAGAAAACTCGATATGCGGTGCTCGCTCTTTCAGCAAAATTTTACACGCTTCCGCCACGGTTTCCTGACGCGACGCAAAGTTATCGTAAAATTTCAGTTTACGGATAGGAAAACGCGCCTGGTTTTCTAACAGCATCATGACGATGCCAGGAGTAAATGTTGAACCGCCGCCTGCAATAACAACTGAGAATTCTTTTTTCATAATATGCCTCTCTTTTTTCGGGCGACGCCTCCGCCGACCCTACAATACTTGTTTAAAATTATTTGCTTACTATTTAGGTTTTAACGAGCCTGGCTAAGTGCTAGTTCTTCCGCTTGTTGTTCTGGCTCATATTCGTTAACAATCTTTTCGCACTCCTCACGCAACTGGGGTACGCTCAAACCAATGATGACTTGCACGGCATTACCACTTTTTACTAAGTTCACCGCCCCAGTGCTCATAAAGTATTCAGCGGACTCGACTTTATCTGTATCTTTCACGGTTACGCGTAGGCGAGTCGCACAGTTGCTTAAATCTGCAATGTTTTCGACACCACCTAAGCCATGAATAGTCTCAAGTGCTTGGATTTGCAGTGGACTGGTACCTTGATTGCCTTTACCCGTAATCCCGTGTTTTTTATTAAAGTCTTCTTTGGTATGCAGTTTCATCTCGGCCTTGCCTCGACCTGCAATTGGCACATCGAACTTGACGATTAAGTACTTAAATACGAAGTAGTAGAGCGTGGTGAAACATAGGCCAATCGCGATTTGCGTCACCACCATGCTGGTATGGTTTCCAAGCAAAGGAATCCAGGTACCTGTTGCAAACTCAATCAAACCGCCTCCCATATTGCCTACCACACCAAAACTGTACATCACCATTGCCATAGTGCCTGCCAGCAATGCGTGAATGGCAAACAGCCATGGAGCAATAAAGAGAAAAGTGAACTCGAGCGGCTCAGTGATACCCACTAGCACCGCGGTTAATGTGGCTGGGATAAGTAACGCCGCAACCTTCTGGCGGTTTTCTGGTTTTGCTGTGTGGTACATCGCGAATGCGATACCTGTGCAACCAAAGATCTTGGAGTTACCATGTAATGCGAAGCCACCTGCAGGGAATAGGTCTTGCATCGCTTGGCTAGATTGAGTGAACACTTCTAGATTTGTAAACCAGTCCACCGCAATTCCATTCGGCGTTGCCACATTACCGAACACAAAAGGGGCATACACAAAGTGATGTAAGCCTGTTGGGATTAAGATGCGCTCAAGGAAGGTATATAACCAAACTCCAAATGAGCCAGACTCAACCATAAAGTGCTGTAGATTTAGAATGCCATGTTGAATTGAAGGCCACACATACAAGGTTAACCAAGCAGAAGGAAGCATAGCGAAGAACGAAAGCATCGCTACAAAAGAAGCACCTTGGAAAATGCCTAAGTATGCCGGTAGCTGTTTTTCAAAGGTACAGTTATGGATCCAGGTCACCAAAGCGGAGATTATAATAGCGCCAAAAATACCAGTATCTATGGTTTTAATACCTGCAATTTCAGTTAAACCTGAAGTTCCACCGATAGGTTGAGAAAAGTCGATACCAAAAAAGCCTCCCCAGAAACCTCCCATTGAACCAATAAAGTAGTTGAAGGATAAGTACGAAACCATCACGACCATGGCAGCTCTGGCATGGGCGGTTTTTGCTAACCCAATAGGTAATCCAACTGCAAACAATAACGCCATATTACGGAAGATGGTCCAGCCACCTTCTTCAATAACTTGTAACACTTGATAATAAAGGCCGTTTTTATCGGCCAAATCACCAACAAAAACCGGGTTTTTGAGAACAATGGTTAGTCCTACTAATATCCCGACAAACGGAAATAGTAAAACTGGGGTAAACATTGCTCCGCCTAAACGTTGTATCGCACTCAACATGGCAGGATCCTTAATTTGTTATTTATTCATCTTCACAGTGTTCCGTCTTTCGACATATTCAAATTACTCCTAGATACAAAAACAGACAAATTAAATACAAGTGAAACGTGATCGAATACAAATAAAAGATATGTTTTGAGAAAAAGCTCACAAAACATGACCTATAAGTAACCTTTATGCGTATATTGTCTTCTTTAAAGCCCAAGAATTGCGAGACAAAGCAATAAAGGTCATTGATTTGTATTATCTGCGATGTGATAATTTCATCAGAAATTAGAGAGGTAACTTATGCTGTATAAACAAGTCATGCAGGAGTTAAAAAACCGTATTGATTCAGATGAATTCGCAATTGGTGACACGCTTCCAACGGAAAAAGCGTTGGTTGATCAATACTCAGTCAGTCGCATTACCATTAGAAAAGCGATTGAGGAGCTAGTAAAACTAGGTTTAGTGGAAAAGCGCCAAGGGGCCGGAACAACCATCATTGGTAAAACCATGGTTGGCTCCATGCTGGAATTAAAAAGTACAAGTGAATACTTTACTGATTCAAGTAGCAGTCTTGAGTACAAAATTGTAGAGTTTGCTTTCATTGACGCCGACGAGGATCTTGCAAAGATCTTACACATTAAAAGTGGTGAAAAAGTCTATTTTATCCGTCGTTTCAAACTAATTAATGGCGTACCTTCTGTCTACGAAGACTCATATATGCCAATGTCGATGTACCCAACAATGAAGGTGATGTCCCTAGAAGGCTCTAAATACGCCTACCTAGAAAACGAACTCGGTTTTGAAATTGATGGTGCATATCAAGACTTTGAGGCCATAATGCCCACTCAACACATGTGTGAGATATTAGGGGTAAACAAGAACAAGCCCCTAATGTGTATCTCATCGGTCGGCATTCTTAAAGATGGCCGTGTGTTTGAATATACGCGCATTGTTTCGAAGCCAGAAACTATGTCTTACAAACATTACCTCAAACGCTGTAAATAACTGACCTTCATGGTCTGGTGAATGCTCAGCTCCAGTGTTTTTTCCAAAAAAACGGCTCAACGATTGAGATTGAACTCTCTATTTCCGACATCCTCAGATACGATAAAACGCCATATGTCTGAAGCGAAAATCTTTAGATGTAGTTGACCAGCCTGTTTATCTAATAACCACTTTCCATTTACCTGAAGGTTTTCTAATGTTTGATAAACAAGAGGTTGAGTGAGTTAAGCACGACTTTTGGCAGGAGCAATGCCGCAAGCTCAGTAGCGGCATTGTGTTTTTACAATGTAAATGCACAGAAAATGTTAGTGCTAATCCCCGTCGTGATAGCGCTGTTCCACTTCATCTTGCGCTTCAAACTCTTGATGAATAACTTCGGTAACTTCTTTACTGGTATAGCTGACTGTTGTCGGTAGCGAGTAGTTTGGCACGTCATCGTAGCTAAACACCGAGTAGTACTTTGCGAGGTTGGCGTTGCCAAAGCGGTCGTAAGTGAAGTTGTCTTGACCTGCGTAAAGTTTTACGCCATCAAGTGCGTTTCTGGGTGGATGGAAGCTGTTACGTACGACATAGCTGCCAACCCATGCAGGATGATCTGGGTTCTCCCAAGTGAGCTTTACTACGCCATTTTCCACATTGGCTTGCAGATTGGTTGGTGATGCCAAAGCCTCTTTTCGTCGTTCGACATAGGTGAGCATCAGTTTTGGCGTGACAGATTCATTGTTTATCTGAGCCTTCCATTTTACACGGCTATCCATAGTGTCGGATTCTGACGTAGGTATGATGATCAGACGAACTGAGCGCCCTTGGTCGTGTAAGTCTTCAACATATTGACGCGCAGAGCTATCAAATAGGAAGGTTTGGCGTGGGTGTTGGTTGAGATCTTGTGAGCTTACTTCGTAACCTACGTATTCCAATTGAGCAAAATCTAGCGGCAACTCATCAAGCTCAGTTTCACTGTCCACAAGCGCCACGCTAAAGCGCATCGAGTGATTCAAGGCATGCGTACTATCCACATCAAGGATGATGGCTGCTTCGGTGATCACCAGCTCTTTTGGATTGGTTAGTTGTGGGAGCTCAAACACCATTTGACCAATTTCTGCGTTACCATGGCTATCATAGCCAGTAGTAAGAAGGTTATTGATCAATTCGCTGTATTGGAAGGTTTGGCATTGAGCGGCAGACAGCTGCAGCGTGGTAGTTTTACGTCGATAAATCACATACAAGCTTGGGCGATAGTGAATTCCTCCGCCAAAGCGGCCATAACCAATATCAAATTGCATCATTTGAGAGTCATTACCGAGAGGCAATTTATCCGGACCTTGAATGCGCAGTAGCAGACGTCCACGTTTTAACTGCTCTTCGAGGATGCGTTTTTCCATCGCACTAAACTGCCAACTATGCCAAATACCTTGCGTTAAACGATCGGAATCTATGGTCTCGCCCAAGGTTTGAATTGGCTTGGCTTGATGAATTTGCTCAAAGCTACTGATGTCGGTGATGTCCGCTGGATTGAGGATCGACACCGACCACTCACCATAATTTTCAATTTTTGCGCCCACGCGGTTCATCGGGTAAAGCGAGAACTCGGCCAGACTAATATGCGAGTCTTCCGACAAGCGGCTGAGGTCATAATCGATCACACCATAACAAATGCCTTTGGTGCTATTGACCCCTACAAACAGAGAATTATGACCAAAATGTTCGCTATTGTTCTTAGTCAATTCACCAACATAGCCTACTTTTTCAGGTGTTGGGAATAACGTAAACGAGCAATCGGCTTTATCTAGCGGTGTTTTGATGCGGATTTCTGGCGCAAAAGGGGAAGCAATTTTCTTGAATTTATCTACACGGTGTAGGTTGTAAAAATAGCGCTTACCGGCTTTAAGTTGCTTATCGGTGAATTCGGTTTGTGAAGTGATTGCGATCAGGTTTTCTTTGGTACAAGGTGCTTTCGGACGTTCACTACGATATACCTGATAGTGACAGCCACTGTCACTATCATCCGCTTCTTGCCACACTAATTCTGCTTGGGTGGCATCGACGCGTTTCACCGAAAAATACTCAGGTCTTTTCGGGGCAAGGTCCGAATAATTAATCGCGCTGCGCAAGGCATAAAGCAGGGCAGGGATGTTTTCATCCACACTTTGCGACATGTTGATCAGATAATCCGGGATATTACGGCTACCCACTTCCACAACAGTGGCAAGAATACCACGGTTGTAATACCACTCGCGTCCGCTGCCATGGATCAAGTTGGCTGGTGGCTTACCTCGGTGAATACCATATTGGCGCTTGGTGACCTTATAGATCTCTTGCGCCATATTGGCACACAACACATTAAGATCGGTGCCTTCAATTTCAGCTTCATGGTTAAACTTGTGTGCTGGGAAAAACACGTTGCCTTGTGAATGGTAATCGAGCGCGATGCAGATATTGTTATGCTGCTCTACAAAATGTTTGATCGCGCGGGTTTCTGGCTCTGAAAAAGCTTCTGGACCACCGTAAATATTCGAGCTGGTTTGATTGCTGCGGCGGAAGTTCACCCCGAAGTTACGGTTTAAATCTACCCCAAAAGTGCCGTCACCATTGTCTCGGCGGTTCTTACGCCAGAAGGAAAAGTGCTTATGCGAATACTCAAAACCATCAGGATTGAGGCAAGGCACAATATATAAAGTATTACGGCTTAAGGCATCAATCACATCTGGATTGGTTTGGTGGTTATCCAGCAGGTATTGGATAAAGCTAACGGCCAACTCATTTCCTATCCACTCCCGTGCATGGATGGTACCTGTGTAGAGCAGTGCAGGTTTGAGGTGAGCATAGGCTACATTTTGAGAAATAGTGGCCATTAGGATTGGCCGCCCCTCATGGGTCTCCCCAATACTTTCAAGGCGGATAAAATCCGGATGCTTCGCCATCGCTTGCTCGAGAAACTGTTGGGTTTGCTCATAGCATAGGTATTGTTTTTTCATTCGTTTACCTCTGCTCAAGCCAATGCTTTGCAGTGTAAATTCCAATGCAGACAAATCGCATCGCATTTTTTCTGCTTAATCCCTGGGACTGTCATCAACAGATTTGGGGCAGAATTTAACGCGGTCAAGGTTTGCTCAACGCCTAGGTGAGTGATGATTTTGTTCGCTTGCTCTAAGCCTATGCCTTTAATACTGGTGAAAAATGTCACCAATTGCGCTTGATTCATCGCACTATTAGGTTTTGTGGCTGTAGAATTAAGTAAGTGTTCACTTTTACTTTGCGCTTGTAAATCAAGGCTGTCTAAGCTTTCAATACCAGTATCAATCGCTTCAAGGCGAGACTGTTCACACCGTTGAGATTCAGATGGCGCGATTAACTGATGAGCGAGTAAGCCTTGTCGATTCCAGACTTCACTTGGCCACTCTTCGCCAATTTCTTGGTAGGTACGAGCAAGTGGATAAGCTGAGTCGTGTGGTGCGTATTCGCCAGTATCGGTAGAAATGCTGGTTTCACCAAAGCTTAGATGACGCAAAGTACGGAGCAAAGATGAATGAATTTTCCCTAACTCTTCCCAGTTGCGATGCGCAAAGTAAGGCTTTTTAAAGCGCTCTGGCGCGAATAACCACATCAGATATTGACCGATCCAGTCGCGGATATAAGGGAAAGCAGCAAATGCGGTCGCACATTCTAAAATGGTGTAATCATCGTCCATGCTCACTGCGATATCACACGCCCAATACTCAGCATTGGCCGCTTTAGATGCCTTCACTGCAACGTCGAGCACTTTCTCTGGCACGGCTTGGTAATCCATGCTGCCGCCTTGGCTAGTATTAGTGAGCCATTCCCCTTCCGGTGGGCGTCGCCAAAACGCACACACAGGTTGGTGACCTACTAACATTACGCGAATATCGGCTTTCATTGGTACAAAGTCTTGAATATAAGCGGGGTAATATTGTTTTTTCGCAAACAGGCGTAGAGCCTCGGCTTCAGAGTCCACTTTATGCACAAAATAGCCGCCATAATTGGAAGGACCATAGGAGCGCTTCACAATTTTGGGATAAGTAGTATGGCTTAAATAATCCAGGGCTTCATCAACGTGATAAAAGATTTCAGTGCGCGGGATCGGCAGGTCATGCTTATGACAAAAGTGAGTGACGTTCTCTTTTGATTTATTACAAAACTGGCTGTCGAGTGATGGCACAAATTGCACTTCAGGCAGAGCGCGGCTGATCTCACGGAAGGTTTCATAAGCGGTGGCAGGGATATTGCCGATCAGTACGTCGATCTTTTTGCGTTTAATTTCATCAATAAAGCGCTGCTTGTCATTTCCCCAATGATAAACAACTTGTTCAATTTTATCGGGCCAACCTTTGAAGTTTGAGCGGTCGAAAAAGCGTAATACATGATCTAGATAGAGCAAGCCAAGTGTGGGACGAGTGGAGCCGTGAGAGGTCATAATGAGATTTCTACCTGCTGAGTGTTAGAGTGATTTGAGTTTAAATGAATGAAGCTGGTGTCTAAGGTCGTGGCCATCGACTGGTTTTGGGCCGGATTCACGTTGCGATCAATCAGATCGACGATGTAGTTGATTTTTGTGTCGTTGAAATTCAGGCCGAAAGCTTCTTGCTCTGGTGTCGCAAACGCAGGAATACCATTGACTTCAATAACGACATAACGTTGTTTTTCAATGTCATAAATAATATCAACGCCAGCTATTTCGAGTCCGGTTACGAATGCAGCTTGTTGCGCAAGTTCAATCACTTCAGGAAGAGGTTCACGTAGGATCACATGACCGCCGCTAGAAATATTGGTTTTCCAGCTACCAGCGGCTGCTTTACGGCCATAGCAGGCGACGAACTTACCATCAACAATATCAATGCGATAATCAGAAAAATCATTTGGAATGACACGTTCAAGATAAAACTGACTACTAGGGTGATTTTTTAAAAAAGGCGCTAGCAGGTCAATATCGCGTGTTTGTTCAAGCTTGATGATGCCATTGCCACCCCAACCATCAACGGGTTTACAAATGGCTTGGCCGTTCCACGCAACTAACTGATCTCGAACTTGATCAAGATTGTCGCGGTTACATACGATGTAATCTGTCGCGCTTACTCCCGCTTGCTTGAGTTTATGAGCGGTACGGAATTTGTCTTCCGTCAACGCAAACGACGCGTAGTTGTTGATCATCGGCATCATGCTGTCGATGGTTTGGTATAGGTAAACTTGGTAGGGGGTTTGTTCTCCCGCGTTATAAGAGAAAAATAGCTCCAGCTCAGATAGATCCTTGCCTTGGCAGAAAACCGTCCCGTCTTGGGCGGTTGCTTGCGCAAGGTTCAAACCACAAATAGATTCGATCTCGCGCTCACGTAGTTGGTCCACCATTTTTTGTTGAATTTGGCTACCACCACTATTTTCGTACATCCAAATACCAACTTGCTTCCGTGTCATGCATAGCTCCGTTCATTGCTATTCCCCTCCATATCAGAACCTGTAGCTCTCTCAATTTCGGGGCAGGATTGATGTTAATTGCTCGTTTTGGTTGTTTTGCTAATTAATGCCTTTGTCACAATAGGGCTATATGTTCACATCACTTTGTTGAATATTTATTACACATAACTCGAAAGTTGTAGGCTCTGGATAAGCTATAACTTCTGGACACATGGAAGGTTATTTGCACATGTTAGATTTTGGTGATTTGAAGCAATTAGTAGACATAAACTCCTGGACACATAACAAATCCGGAGTGGACCAAACGGGTCAACTTATGCAGAAGTGGTTGGGGGAGTTGGGTTTTCGTTGTGAGCGCTATCAGCGTGAAAATATTGGTGATCACCTGTTATTTAGTACTAAAAGTAATGAAAGTTCGCCGAAGTTGTTGCTTTTGGGCCATTTGGATACCGTGTTCGCACCAGAGACATTCGAAGGTTTTAGTCAAGACCAATATTGGGTCTACGGCCCTGGTGTGTGCGATATGAAAGGCGGGAATTTTGTTGCTCTGCAAGCTCTGCGCAATGTATTTGCACAGAAAGGGGAGGTCTGCAATGTCGACTTTCTGCTCGTTAGCGATGAAGAGACAGGCAGTGATGACAGTCGTGAGTTGACCAAAGAGCTTGCGACTAATTATGCAGTTTGTATTGATTTTGAAGCTGCCGGCGAGAACCACGAAGTCGTGATTGGTCGCAAGGGCGTGGCGACTTACCATATTGATCTAAGCGGTAAAGCGGCCCATGCAGGGAATTGCTATGCTCAGGGATGTGACGCTAACCTTGCAGCAGCCAAGATGATGATTGCACTTAGCGAGTTAACCGATTTAGCCGTGGGTACTACAGTTAATGTTGGTAAAATGGAAGGCGGTATTGGCGCTAATACGATCTCGCCACAAGCCCACCTTACCGTAGAGGCTAGATTTACTTCGGTTGAAGAGCAACAACGTGTACTTGAAAGTATTGAAAGCATCGCTCAGCAGCCTCAGGTGGACGGCGTGAAAACGGAACTCAGTGGTGGCCTGCAGCGCGATGTCATGGTTCCAACCGCCGCTCAAGCTGAGTTCATGGCACAGATAGAAGTTGCACTGGGGTATTCGTTACTGACCGAACAGCGTGGTGGAGTGAGTGATGCTAATGTGGTGGCAGGAATGGGCGTTGCCACTTTAGACGGCTTTGGACCGTTTGGCGATGGTGATCATACTCACCATGAGCGTGCACTAAAAGCGAGCTTTACTCGCCGCATTGATGAAGTGACAAAAATTCTCACGCTTTATAGCGTATAAGAATCAAATTGAATTTAACAAGACTAATCTCGCCACAGTGTCACTGCTGGGGCGAGATCTTCGAAACTCTATTTTGCTCAGATAACCAACTGACTAATTTGCCAACCATCGTGTTTCCTTCATGTTTCGGGTTGAGAAGATGATATCCATACTCTTTTCCTAATGGCTTAGTGTCGTGGTCATGTTTGTTGTCTCCAAACTCATTAACACATATCGTTATTCTTCCCGTTGCGCTCAGTCTGACTCACTAAATACTTCTGCATAGTTCAAGGTCACGTTTGCATGTTCTCGCATAAGCGCTTCGGCACGAGAAGCTTGCTGATTTGCGATAGCATGCACAATGGTGTGATGTTGCAAATGAGCAAAGTAAAATCGTCGATATTCTTGTTTGAGCTTGTCGAAATCAAAGGTAATTGAATTTACTGTAGCGAAAGGGGTGTGCTCATTTTTTTGTAGTGAGGATGCAATTGCCGGGTTACCACTCGCTTCCAAGATGAGCGCGTGAAACTTTTGATTAATTTCATGATATAAGTTGAGGTCTTCTTCGCTGACGTAACCTTTATCAAATATCGCGTCGCCAATTTTAAGACATTCTGTGAGAGCTGAATGTAGGTTTGGACTTAGCCCTTTTTCGGCGGCCTGCCTGGCAGCTAGCCCCTCAAGAACACCTCTTACTTCAATTGCACCAGCCACAGAGCCCTTGGTGATTTCTTTAACGCAATAGCCGCGGCCCTTTAATTTATGCAACAGCCCTTCTTGTTCTAGTGTGCGAAAGGCGATCCTAACAGGCGTTCTCGATACGCCTAAACGCTCTGCTGTTGGTAATTCCGCTAACCGCTCTCCTTGCTCAAACTCACCGGTAACGATCATTCGTCTTAGTGTTGATACTACTTCAATGCCAGAACTCAAATTGACTCTCCACTTAACTCACGGTTAATTCCGTTTTCTATTACCTACCGAAAATACACTATTCAGCATCAGAACGTGATTTAACAGAAATTTAATTTATTTAGCAACCTAGCGCAAAATTCTGCTAGCTAGTTTTCATGGTCAATATGTTTGGGATCCCAAAAATGGAAATTTAGGCTGATTTTTTAAAATATGGTGATATTCTGGATCCCATAATAATTAACAACCCATTAACAAATGTGAATACAGATAAAGGAATATCGAATGCATCCAAAAAATTGTTGGTATGTAGCCTGCACGCCAGATGAAATAGCCAAGGCCCCGTTAGCACGAACCATCTGTAATGAAGACATCGCTTTTTATCGTGATGGTGAGGGCAAAGTCGCGGCAGTACAGGATTTCTGCCCTCATAGAGGGGCTCCGCTTTCACTTGGTTACCTTGAAAATGGAGAGTTAGTGTGTGGATATCATGGGTTAAGAATGGGGCGAGATGGCAAAACGACGTCAATGCCCAAGCAAAGAGTCGGACGCTTTCCATGTGTTAAATCCTACCCGGTAGAGGAAAGACACGGATTCATCTGGGTATGGACTGGTGATAAAGAACTAGCGGATACCAATGCAATTCCTCATCTTGAATGGGCCAATAATCCAGAATGGGCCTATGGCGGAGGACTGTTCCACATCAATTGTAATTACCAGTTAATGATAGATAACCTGATGGACTTGACCCATGAAACGTATGTTCATGCGTCAAGCATTGGCCAAAAAGAGATAGATGAAGCTCCGGTGCGCACCAGGTTAGAAGGCAATCAGGTAACAACCTCGCGCTTCATGGACTCGGTAAAAGCGCCACCATTTTGGCAGCTTGCGCTAAAAGCAAACGGTTTGGATCCCAAAATGGATGTAGACCGTTGGCAAATTTGCAAATTCAGCCCGCCTAGTCATGTTTTGATTGAAGTCGGCGTCGCTCTAGCTGGACAGGGTGGGGTTGATGCTCCTAAGAATGTACGAGCGAGCAGTATTGTTGTGGACTTTATTACACCTGAAACGGATACAAGCATGTGGTATTTCTGGGGAATGGCACGCAACTTCAAACCTCAGGATGCTGAGCTTACTGAAAAAATTCGTGCAGGGCAGCATACGATATTTAGTGAAGACTTAGAAATGCTCGAACGCCAGCAAGCAAACTTGTTAAAAAACCCAAATAGAGAATTACTAAAGCTGGATATTGACGCGGGTGGGGTTCAGGCAAGACGTTTGATTGATAAGCTCGTTGAACAGGAGCAGTCGTCGAGTATCAATGTACAAGATTTGTCTCACGTACGAGCCAGTTAAGGAGAAGTCTATGTTAGAGGTTCAAGTAATCGCTAAACAGCTACGCAGTCAAAATGTGGTTAGTGTCGATTTGTCTCCAACCAATGGTGAAGAACTCCCGGTATTCGAACCAGGCGCACATATTGATTTACACTTGCAAAATGGCTTAGTTAGACAATATTCACTCTTTCATTCACCAAGCCAACGTAGCCAATACAGAGTGGCTATTCTTCGCGCCGAACAGTCAAGAGGTGGGTCAGATTGGGTTCACCGTAATTTACAGGTTGGTGATGTCATTTCTATCAGTGAACCAAAAAATGTTTTTAAACTCGAGAAAGAAGCGTCGAAACATGTACTTTTTGCTGGTGGAATTGGGATAACGCCGCTACTCAGCATGGCTGAGTCCTTAAGTGATAGAACACAAGAGTTTGAGTTGCACTACTCAGCTAAATCAAGACGTGATGCTGCGTTCGTTAAAGAAATCTTATCATCAAGTTGGGCAAGCCAAACAGAACTCTACTTTAGTGATGAAGGCAGAAGAGTAGACGCAGATGCTATTTTTGCAACGCTTCCCCCTTCAACACACGTATATGTGTGTGGCCCTGAACGTTACATTGAATACATTCTCGATACGGCAAGAAAGGTGAATTGGCCAGAGTCTCAAGTTCATCGAGAGTTATTCCAGGCACCTAAGAGCGAACCAGCCAGTGAAAATACGGCCTTTGAGATTCACTTGAGTAACAGTGGCTTAACTCTGGATGTCTCTGCAGACTCAACGGTTCTTGAGGTACTTACACAAGCTGGAATTGATGTGCCATTTTCTTGCGAAGAAGGCGTATGTGGTACGTGTATTACGCCTGTGCTAGATGGCATCCCTGATCATAGAGATCACTATCTGACGGAAAAAGAGAAAGCGTGTAATAGAGAGTTTTTACCCTGCTGCTCTCGTTCGAAAACACGCTCGTTAACCTTAGATCTCTAATAATAAAAAATAACAAAAAAGGAAGTTTGTCATGCCATCAAAATTTAAATCATGCTTAATAATGGGTTGCAGCACCCTCCTTTCATTAAACGTGTATGCTGCTGAATTTAACTTACGAATGTCGCATCCCTGGCCTGCAACATCAGCAATAAATCAGGGGTTAACCGAGTGGGCTCAATCTATTGAGAACGCCTCTGAGGATCGAATCAATGTCGACATTTATCCCTCACAAACCCTGACTAAATCAGCCAAGTCTTATGAAGCGGTCATTCATAATATTGCAGATATAACCGCGACGGTTCAGGGATATACAGCGAACCGATTTCCTCTCTCTCAAATCGTTGAATTGCCGGGTGTTGTTCAGACTGCAGCCCAAGGCTCATGTATTATCCAGAAGCTCTATGACGAAGGGGATATCAAACAAGAATATAGTGATACACATGTTCTGTTCATGTATACCAACGGTCCGGGTCATATTCATATGAAAGATGGGCAAGTTATCCAGCCGCAAGACTTGCAAGGAAAGCGAGTCCGTCAACCTACCGCCATTGTAGGACAACTGTTAAAAAACTTAGGCGCACAACCGACAGGAATACCAGCGCCTAATGCGTATGAAGCTCTAGAAAAGGGAGTCCTTGAGGGCGTGGCGATTTCCTGGGACGGAGCGAAAGTTTTCCGCCTTGGTGAAATTGCGCCTTATCATACCGAGTTAAACCTTTACAGTTTGAGCTTTGTTGTCACGATGAATAAGAACGTTTACCAACGACTGCCAGCCGACTTACAGAGCATTATTGACAAACACAGTGGAAATGAATGGTCACAGCATATGGCACGTGTCTTTGATCGACTTGACCAAGAGGCCATCAATGAGGCCAAACAAAGAAATGATCAGGTTGTTGCGTTAAATGAAGACATTAAAGAGGTGTGGCAACCCGAACTGAAGAAAGTGACAACACAATATTTGGATGAACTCGAATCGAAGGGCTTACCAGCTAAACAAGTTTATCAGCGAATACAAGATATCCAGAAAGAATGCGATAGTTAAAAACCTTCCAAAAACAGCGATATGGTCTGTCTTTTGTACAAAAGTCTCTCGTTTCTATGAGGGACTTTTTTAGCTAAATTTTTTATTTGTGCTCCGACCTAGAGTGAAGCGTCGAGAGTTTCTAAAATGATGACAAGCAACTAAGTTTGTAGTCAGGGTAATGCTTTACACTCTATAAAACACCGCAATACCCATTCCACCAACAACCCATAAGGAGGCGACTTCTTGATATGGGTTGTTTCGCTTTATACTGGCTGAGATTCCATTGCGAAAGTCATCTCTGGTACGTGACTTGGCACGACGAGTTTGCCTTGTGTTTTGGCTTTTATCTCTTCTACCGTCACGCCGGGTGCTCGTTCTTTTAGGATAAAAGCACCATTCTCTATTTCTAAGTATGCGAGATCGGTAAGCACTTTTTTAATACAGCCTGAACCAGTCAAAGGTAGGCTACAGTGATCAAGTAATTTGGAATCACCGCTTTTTGAAGCGTGAGTCATTGTAACAATAATATTGCTGGCTCCGGCAACTAGGTCCATAGCGCCACCCATGCCTTTGACTAATTTTCCAGGAATCATCCAAGACGCGATACTACCGTTGACGTCGACTTCAAAAGCGCCGAGTACGGTTAAATCGACATGACCGCCTCGGATCATGGCAAAGGATTCAGCGGAATTAAATATTGAGGCACCTAGTAATGCTGTCACGGTTTGCTTTCCTGCATTAATCATGTCGGCGTCAATGGTATCTATCGTGGGATATGAACCCATGCCGAGCAGACCATTTTCAGATTGCAGCATGACAGCTATTCCGTCAGGAACGTAATTAGCGACGAGACTAGGGATACCAATGCCTAAGTTGACATAAAAGCCATCTTGTAATTCTTGAGCGACCCTCTGGGCTATCTGTTCTCTTGTTAAAGCCATCGTTGACTCCGTTAATATTAGTTATCTGACTACTGGAACAAAACGTTCAGTCGTGTGAGAAATGGTTGGTTATGCTTAGCTGTGAGTAAGCGTGCGCTGTTCAATACGTTTTTCAAACTGACTGCAAATTAAACGATCAACATAAATACCAGGGGTGTGTATTTCGCATGGATCTAGCTCACCGACAGCCACGATTTCTTCGACTTCAACCACAGTTATTATTCCTGCCGCTGCTGCTAACGGGTTAAAATTTTGCGCGGTATGGCGGTAAACGATGTTACCGAAAGGGTCTGCTTTCCAGCCTTTGACAATGGCAAAATCACCACGAATAGCATGTTCCAGAATGTAGTGTTTATCTCCAAACTGACGACACTCTTTGCCTTCAGCAATGGCTGTTCCGTACCCAGTTGCAGTATAAAATGCGGGGATTCCAGCACCGCCAGCTCTCATTTTTTCGGCCAAGGTTCCTTGCGGTGTCAGTTCTACTTCCAGTTCACCAGACAGTAGTTGCTGTTCAAATAAACGGTTTTCACCGACATACGAGGCAATCATTTTTTTGATCTGTTTTTGTTGAAGTAATAGACCAAGTCCAAAATCGTCCACGCCACAGTTGTTTGAGACTACCGTGAGTTCTCGTGTGCCTAATCGTTGGATTTGTTTAATTAAATTTTCAGGAATACCACATAAGCCAAATCCACCTGCCAGTATCGTCATTCCATCCTTTAAGCCTGCTAAAGCTTCTTCGTATGTTGAAACGCGTTTATCAAATCCCGCCATAATCTGCTCTTTCTGAATTTTCGTGTTGGTGTTTTGTTAATGTAATGTAATTTTATATATTTTATAAATTGAATTTTATGTATGATTAATGAGTTTTTTTAAATAATAGTAAAAAGCGAATGACCATAAAGCAGTTGAGAGCATTTCTAGCGGTTGCGGAGACGTTAAGCTTCGCTCAGGCTTGTGAGCATTGTCACTTAACTCAATCTGCCTTGAGTCTGACAATCAAAACTCTAGAGACATCAATGGGTGGCCGACTATTCAGTCGAACAACACGCCACGTTCGACTAACACCTGAAGGTAAGGCTTTACTGCCAATGGCGAAACGGCTGTTGGCTGAGTGGGAAAATGTCGAAGAGGAGCTGCATCAACGTTTTTCTATGCAGAAAGGAAAAGTGACCTTGGCGGTCATGCCCACGTTTGCCGCGAATATATTGCCTTCGATGCTACTTAATTTTCATCAAAGTTACCCGGATATTAATATACGAATTCATGACGTTATCAATGAGCAAGTGGTGACCATGGTGGAAAACAATACAGTTGAAATTGGTATTGCTTTCAAGCCATATAACAATGAACGGTTAAATTTTACACCGTTGTTTGTTGATCACTTCATTGCGATAGTTCCTCCGGATTCAGACTTATCTCAACTTGACAACGTGAGCTGTAAGCAACTGCTCGACTATTCATTTGTCAGCTTGCAAAGACCTTCCTCATTTCGAGCAATGATCGAACAGGAATTAGAGCCGAGAGGTATTAGTTTAAACGCTAGAGTGGAAAGTCAGCAGATATCTACGATCGGTAAGTTAGTCAGCTGTGGGGTGGGGGTAAGTATTGTTCCTTCTCTATGTCGTCAGCAAATGGAGGATATGGGCGCGGTTTGCCAACCACTCTGCGATCCTGTCATTGCAAGCTCTGTAGGCATTGTGACAAAAAAGGAGCATGAATTATCTGCTGCAGCACAAAGCTTGTTTAATGTATTGGTCTGTACCTCTGAATAACAACATAAGCTCTTTCCGGAAGTTAGTTACTTTTCTGTCTACATAAAGTTAACAATTCGCTATCAATGTTCTGATAAGCGGCTGTGACATAGTAGTCATTTTATATCCTTTTACTTCGTGTGTGAATTAGGGTGGGTGACGTTAAATTGTATCTTAATTAGTTGATTGTTAATGATTATTTTTTGATCGTTCGATTTGGTGGATGTATCAATTCACTTTTATTCAATATACGCATGTAAATATTGTTGTTATTTAATTGTTGTGTGAAAGTTAGTATGTTGTCGGCATGATTACATAGTGGCAAATCTATAATCAAAGGACGAGATTGACGGATGGACAACAATAATCAACAAAGTGTTAGGAGAGGGCGATGTAAGTTGATGACAGCACCATCAGCAGGTCGTTATCCATTAGCTTTAGGGGCGAATTTTAATACTGCCGCTAAAATGCAGATGAAAATACTTGGGGCAGTTAAGTCGGGAATCATGCCCCTTCCAGGGCGAATTAAACAAACTCACTTAGTGGCAGCATTAGCAACGCTGAGTTTAAGTAGCGGTGCTCAAGCAGACACAGTCCCGAACCAAACTCTAAAATCTGAAAGCAAATCACCGAACGTGTTAATGATCGTAGCAGACGATCTTGGTTACTCAGATATTGGTGCGTTTGGTAGTGAAATTGATACTCCGAATATCGATAGTCTCGTCAGCCAAGGGCGTATTTTGACAAATTTTCATACCGCTGCAGTGAGCTCGCCAACGAGAGCCAGTTTGCTTACTGGCGTTGATCACCATCTTGCTGGTATTGGAAATATGGCCGAAGTGGTCGGATTAAACATCACTATGAATAATCCTGTTGGTGCTCCTTGGGGACCTTCTAACCACTATGATTTTGATAGCATCCCGCAGGGCTATAAAGGGCACCTGAGTGAGAACGCTGTTACTATGCCACGCCTATTAGCGGACAACGGCTACCATACCTATATGGTGGGTAAGTGGCATCTTGGTTATGACGTCAAAGCACCAGATAAAAGTCACAAACTTTGGTTCCGCATTAATCCCAATCAGCTGCCTTTTAAGAGGGGGTTCCAAAAAACATTTACTCTAGTTGATGGTGGCGGCTCACATTTTTCGCCTCCTGATGGGCAGCCTCCAACACCGTTTGATATGTCGTGGTATACAGAAAACGGTAAGCTATTTCCTGCAAAAGGTTTACCTAAGGATTTCTATTCTACAGATTTTTATACCAATAAGTTGATTGAGTACATTGATGCTGGCAAAGACGACGGAAAACCGTTTTTTGCTTATGCAGCCTACACCGCGCCACATTGGCCACTACATGCACCTGAACAAGACATTGCTGCTCAAAAGGGCAAATACAATGAAGGCTATGAAGTTGTCCGTCAGCAACGCATCGAACGTATGAAAAAGCTCGGTATTATTCCGGCCGATATGCCTATTGCTAAAGAAATTAAGAGCATTGCACAAGGAGGAGCCGGGCCCAAACTCTGGAGTGAACTCAGTCCGAATGAACGTGCGTTAGAGGCACGTAAGATGGAAGTGTATGCCGCAATGGTAAGTAACCTAGATAGAAACATCGGGCGACTAATACAACATCTGAAATCTATTGATGAATACGAGAATACCATGATTGTATTTATGTCAGATAATGGCGCAGAAGGTGATCCCGCATTTGCACCTAAAATTCCAGGAACAAAAATGGATAATTCTCTCGACAATATTGGTCGACCGGGTTCAGGCGTAACGTATGGCCTACGTTGGGCCGAAGTGAGTGCCGCGCCATTCCGTTTATTTAAAGGCTACACCGGAGCAGAAGGGGCAACTTCGTCACCGCTTGTTATTAAGATGAATAAGCAAACTGAACAGTACCCGAATACTAATGCCCGGATTCAAGTCACGGATATTATGCCCACTATTCTGGCCGCCGCTCGGGTTAGTTTGCCAGGCGATACTTATCAGGGAAGAGCAATTCATGCGCTCGAAGGGGTTTCTTTCTTAGATAAGCTTCAGTCTCCTAACCGTTTTGATTCCATTCATGATCAAGATAAAGCATTGGCTGATGAACTGATGGGCAATAGTTATGTTGTTAAAGGTGACTGGAAGCTGAGCATGCAAGCGGGTTGGACTCGAAAACCTAAGTTGCGTGAAGATGTGCCTCTACGATTGTTTAACTTAACCCAGGATAGAGGGGAAACAAATGATCTATCCTCTAAACATCCAAATATTACCGCAGAATTAAAAGAAGAGTTCCACAACTATGTAGAGCGAGTAAAAGTTGTACAGCAAAGTTTCTCATATGGTGGTAGATAACTAAAAAAGTCTGGCATTGATATAATCAATGCCAGACTTTTTTAAAATTTATTTTAATTCTTCTATTTCTTTATCCATTTCTTTTACTGAGTCAAGAAGAGACTTTCTCAACCATAATAAACCTGGATCTTTGTCTTTATATTCATGCCATTGAATACATTGTTTCATCTTTGGAATATCAAATGGAAGTTTGTGTATTTTTATAGGTAAGATAGTAGAAAGTTTTTTTGCTAATCGAGCATGTACAGTTGCTATATTTTCTGAACCAATAACTAACGATGGCATCGAAGTGAAACTATAAGTTGTTGCTACAATATTTAATTTTAAACCAAACTTACTTTCAATAACTCGCTCTAGGTAATCGTTATTGTTTAATTTGTTCAATCCAATTCTTTCACTAAATACTTTTTTGTCTACTGTTGGTCGCATCGCGATATGACCAGCATTGGTATATTTTTCTTTTGTCATTTCTCCTAGTGAAATATTGCTGTGTTTCCAACTGATACAAACATATTCTTCCTCAAATAGAACTTCACTTGGATGTTGGCTAGAAACGAATATTTCTGGAATAATTAATAAATCGGCCTCACCTTTTTCTAAGCTCTCATTTGGTGAGGAACTTTGCGCCAAAAATTGAAAGTAGGCTTTACTCGATTGTTTGGCGGCTAGTTCCATCAGGTGAGGTACCAAGATTGTTTGGGTATAATCAGAACACAAAATACTGAACAGTCGATTGGTGTCCTTAGGATCAAAAATTGGGTTGACTAATATATTTGTTTCTATATTAATCAATGAATTACGCACATGTTTTTTAAGGTTTTCTCCTAGCGGAGTGACCACCATCTTCCGCCCGATTTGTGTAAGTAGATCATCATTAAAATATTCCCTTAATCTTGCCAATGAACTACTCATTGCAGACGGGCTCATATTGAGCTTTTCCGCACTTTTTGTAATGCTTTTCTCGTTCAATAGCGTATCAAGCGCTACTAATAAATTTAAATCAAACTTGTTAAATCTCATTGTCTCACCGTTATGCAATAGGAGTAAGTTATTGCCTTCTATTTTTTATAAATTATCTTTTTACTTTATCAAAGAGTGACTTTGTTTACTGTGATCTTTCGCTTTTAGAATTGATTGTATGAGTAATTGACAATTTAAAGATTAAATATTTGATAGAGATCACTGTTGAGTATTTATGTAATTTAATTACAAAATGGTGTGATTGAACTCATTTAATTTTTTATTTTCTATTTCATGATTACAATTGCGCATAACTTAGTATGCTAGTTCTGTCATTTTTGAAGTTTTAATGATTGTTTTTTGTATGTTAATAATATGTTTCTGAATTATCGAATGCTCGATTAGATTAAATTGATTTTACCGATTTATTTATTTTTACTAAATTGATTGTGTTTCTGTTTGATTATTTTGATCGCTTTTCAGTATCACTGTTTTTTCTCATGAACAGAACGATAAAATAAAAAATTATAAGGGTGGCATCAAAAATGAAAAGGACGAGATTTATTCATTCAATACCGTTTAAGTTAACGGCGCTGGCAGTTTTATGTAGTTCAAATAGTGTTTTAGCATTTCAAATTAACACCTCGAACTCCGACTTGATGGTGCAATTTGATAATACGGTTAAATACAGTACTGCTTACCGCTTGGAAGATCCTTCAGATTTATTAACCAGCTCACCCAATCAGGATGATGGTAACAATAACTTTGATAAAGGTTTTGTATCAAATCGATTCGACTTGCTGTCAGAACTGGACATTGCATACAAAGATATGGGCGTACGTATCAGTGGTGCCGCTTGGTACGATTTTGTTTACAACCAAGACACTGATAACTCGAGTATGACGTCGAACCATCTGCCCGCGAACGAGTTTTCTGATTCAACTCGAGATGTAATGGGACGAAAAGCAGAATTACTAGATGCGTTCGTTTATGCAAGAGTGCCAGTTCATAACAATATGACCGCGACCATTCGAGCAGGCAGATACTCACTGATTTGGGGAGAAAGCCTGTTTTATGGCACGAATGGTATCGCGGGTGGTCAAGCACCAATGGATGTAGTGAAGCTTCAGTCTGTGCCTAACTCTCAGTTTAAAGAAGTGGTTCGTCCGACAGGTAAAATCTCGTTCAGTTTACCTTTAACCGAAACACTTTCGTTTGATGCCTATTGGGGATTTGAATGGGAAGAGAGCCGTTTACAACCTGCTGGCGCCTATCTTTCCACAGGAGATACTCTGGGTGGTGAGCGAGTGATAGCGGGCCCAGGTGTACAGTTTGATCGTATCGGTGATATGGAAGGTTCAGACTCGGGTCAATATGGTGCTCAGCTACGCTGGACGAGCTACGACCTAGATGCTGATTTTGGTTTATACGCGATTCGTTATAACGCGAATACACCGAGCAATATTTACTTCAAGTTAGATCAGACGTTTACCCCTAGTGAATACCAATGGGCTTATCACGATGGCATTGAAGCTTATGCCGTCAGTATGGCTAAGAGTATTGGTATATGGAGTCTCGCGGGGGAAATGTCATACCGAAACAATGCGCCGCTTGCCAGTTCGAGTGCTTCTATTACTCCGATGAGTCCTGACTATGACAACGATAAAACCCCTGGTTATTCATTAGGTGAAACGGCGCACATCAACTTTAACTGGCTAGCAAGCTTGGGTCCGAGTTTTATCTCTGATGAAGCCAGCTTTTTAGGCGAAATTGCTTGGAATAGGCGTCTAAGCGTCGACGAGAATGCACAGATGCTTAATCCTAATTCCGACCGTGACGCGACGTCATTCCGTTTGGTGTATAGCCCGACCTATCGTCAACTTTTTAGTGGTTTGGATGTCTCTCCGGTGATTGGCTACAACCACACATGGGGTAACTCTTCTGCTGTTGGGCCTTCTTTCGGTATTGATGGGGGCGGTGACATCAATTTAGGCGTTAAAGCGCTTTATCTTAATCAATGGAAGTTTTCACTAAGTTATATCAGTTACTTAGGTGATGAAGGCAACTACTTGGATGACAATCGAGATCCGCAATATAAGCAAGCATTAAAAGACCGCGATTTTATAGCGATGTCGGTCAGCACTACATTCTAAGGAGAGAACGATGATGGGCAATTTTAGAAAAGCGAGCGTTCCGGTATGGGTCACTGTGGCTATCTTTGGGACACTATGCGGTAGCAGTTGGGCGCAGGTGACGGTCGAAGAGGCCGCTCGACTCAATAGTGATTTAACGCCTTTTGGTGCTGAGCGAGCGGGTAACGCAGATGGCTCTATCCCTGAGTGGACTGGTGATCTGGCTAAGTCGCCGGCTGAACCGCAAGGAAACAAAAGACCGAACCCTTTTAAAGATGAGAAACCGCTTTATACCGTGAACGCGCTGAACATGGAACAGTATGCCGATAAGCTGACCGATGGTGTGAAAGCGATGCTTAAAAAGTACCCGGACACATACAAATTAAACGTATACCCGACGCACCGAACTGCTTCGGCACCACAGTGGGTTTATGACAATACCGCAAAAAATGCAGTTAACGCCACGATGGATGGCGACATGATCCATGGCGCCTACGGTGGTATTCCGTTTCCTCTTCCTAAAAATGGTCTGGAAGCCATTAACAATCATCGCCTGGCATGGCGAGGCGCAAGCTGGGAAGCCAAGATCACTCAGTATCAGATTACTGCCAATGGCGACCAGGTATTAACTACCGATGGTGTATTAAAGCAAAACATGCCTTATTACTTCCAGGATAAAGATCCGGAGGATTTTGATGGTTATTTCTGGGAAGTAAACCTAGAGAACTTCGGTCCGCCAATTCGTGCCGGTGAGCGCATTGTAGGTCGCACCAATATCGATGCAGATAAATCGGCAGCCTATGTTTACTTAACCGGACAGAGAAGGGTAAGAAAACTGCCGAATGCCTGTTGTGATACACCGACTCCGGCTTCTGCAGGACTGATGTCTTTCGATGAACTGTCAGTGTTCTCAGGACGGACCGATCGCTTTAACTGGAAGCTACTCGGCAAGAAAGAGATGCTGGTACCTTACAACCAAAATGGCTTCTTAGAGTACTCCGATCAAGAGGCAATTGCGGGTAACCACCTTAATCCAGAAGCAGTGAGATGGGAGCTACACCGAGTTTGGGCTGTAGAAGCGACGTTAAAAGATGGCATGAGACACCAAGCTCCGCGAAGCGTGTATTACCTGGATGAAGATGGCTGGACTGCGTTACTTGCTGACCGCTGGGATGCAAACGGCCAACTGTGGAGGACGCTATGGATGTTTAACTATGTGATGCCTGATTTTCCAGGCACAGTTCAGCAAACGTTCGGTTATTACAATCTGCTGTCTGGTGAGGCGTATATATCTAACCTGTTTAATGACGAAGATAAATATCATATTCCGAGTAAACGTTGGCCGACCAATATTTTTACTGGGCAGGGTCTAGCTGCACAAGGGGTTCGTTAACTACTTCAATAATAGATAGCCAAAGCCTATCTGGCTATCTATTCAACATTACAAATCTTTTACTTAGGAATGACTCAAAAGGAGTGAGTATGTTTCGTTATTTTCCTACCAATTACCCTTGGGATTTGTCGATTAATTTGGCCCTGGAAATGGGGGCTAAAATTGGCGAAGTCGAAGAAATGTGTGCCCCGCTAAAAGAAGCGGCTGATGCGAAAGACTCGGCGGGTTCTAAAGCGTTTAGAGACAGTTGGGAGCGAATGGGCGACAAGCTTTGCCAACTGGCAAAAGAAGATGAATCACTGGGAAGAATGATTTCTGCGGGTGATAAATATGGTCGAGCCGCTACGTACTACATTACGGCGGAACGCCTTCAAGGTCATAACTCACCAGGCAGGATTAACCTCTACGACAAATTTTTGCAGACATTTTTGCGTGGGATCGACCTTGCACGAGAAAACTGCCAGCGAGTGGAAATTCCTTATGAAGGCAACCACTTGTCAGCACTCTACGTTAAAGCAGAAGGTGTTACTGGAAAGGCTCCAATTCTTGTGCAGGTAAATGGCCTAGATTCGACCAAAGAGATGAAATACCGCGTTGGATTGCCTCAGTGGTTGGCAAAGCGAGGAGTGTCATCGTTAATCGTTGATCAACCGGGTACGGGAGAAGCACTTCGATTGCAAGGCTTAACTGCACGTTACGATAGCGAGCATTGGGCGAGTAAAGTGGTTGATTGGCTAGAAGAACAAGATGAAGTCGATTCAAGTCGTATTGGGATGGAAGGGGTTTCATTGGGTGGTTACTACTGCCCACGAGCGGTTGCGTTTGAACCTCGCTTTGCGTGCGGGGTGGTATGGGGAGCAAACCATGACTGGCGTGATGTACAAAAACGCCGTTTAGAAAAAGAGGGCAATTTCCCTGTACCACATTATTGGGAGCACGTGCGTTGGGTATGGGGTGCGAAAGACATGGATGAGTTGTTTTCGATTGTTGAAAACGTGCATCTAGATGGCGTGATCGAGAAAATTAAAGTGCCCTTTTTGGTGACTCATGGTGAAAAGGACTCGCAAATCCCTCTGAAGTGGGCACACCGAACTTATGAGCAACTCACAAACTGTCCAAAACGTGAACTGAAGATCTTTACTGAAAAAGAAGGTGGAGTTCAGCACTCTAGCTTTGATAACTCAGCGAACGCGGGGGCGTATATCGCTGATTGGGTTGCCGAAGCTTTACAAGGCCGCACAGCCTAAGAAAAAACATAAGGATAGTGATATGAAAATTACCGGATTAGAAACGATCTTATTTGCTGTAGAAGACGTAGCTGCGTGCAGTCAGTTTTTGATTGATTACGGTTTGATACCTGTGGATGTGACGAATAGCGGTGGCCGTTTTGAAGCACTAGATGGAACAGGTGTCGAGTTGGCACATGTGTCAGATGACAGCTTACCACCGAGTGTTCACCCAGGTTGCATGATGCGCAAAACAGTAATGGGTGTTGCGGATGAGCAGGCGCTGCAAGCAATCGCCTTGGAGTTAGAGCAAGACCGCGAAGTCGTTACTTTGCCAAATGGCTCTATCGAATCCATCGATGACAGTGGTTTTGTGATTGGTTTTCAACTGAGTGTGCGTAAGCCGCTAAAATTAGATGCAGAAATTGTGAATGCGCCAGGGGTAGAAATAAGCCGTGAAATCAACAAAATTGGTGTAGACGTCGATGCGGAAATCCGTCCACGTACCTTATCTCATATTGTTTACTTTGTGCCTGATCCAGTTAAGGCAGAAGCGTTTTATGTCAATCGATTGGGCTTCCGATGTACAGACCGATTTGAAGGTGTAGGACCATTCTTACAGCCTGAAGGGAACCTCGACCATCACACTCATTTCCTAATTGGTGCGCCACCATTTATGCAGAATGTTGAGCACTTCACGTTCCATTTTGGTGGGCCAACAGAAGTGATGCAAAACGGTTCAAGATTTATTGAAAAGGGTCACCAGGCATTCTGGGGGCCCGGTCGCCACATCATGGGTTCTAACTGGTTCTGGTACTTCAAAAGTCCGTTTGGTTGCCATATTGAAATGGACGCCGATATGGATTTGCACGACGACAGTTGGGAAGCGCGTTCATTCCCGATGGGCGCCGATGCTTCGCAAGCATTTTTGCTTCGATACCGTGACAAATGGTCGCCAGGTCCACAGTCACCAGAATTAGGTGACTACGCATAACGCCTGACTAAACATGTATGTCGATGCTGATATGCCATGGCCGAGTATTCATCGAGCGGTGAATGCTCGGCAAGATAGGTTATAAACGAATTTGTATAACGTTGTCACTGAAGGATTGCAGGGCAACATCAAGGGCTATGTGGGGGAATTGCAGCATGTCTTTTGATTCTAGCAAGGTAGCTATTAACCAACTGTGTTGTGTCGTTACCTGCCAAAGTAACAAAAAACGAAGAGTTTACACCACGATACTTACGGCGATTTACCTCGCAATTGTGTTGTTGTTTAGTGTCCGTACTGAGGCCTTTGTTGCCGATGCTTTGCAAAGACCTGCGACTAAAACCCAACTTGGTACGCATTCAGTTTTGCTAGGCGCAGACTACGCTGATAAACGTGTTGTTGTTGTCGGTGAGCGTGGGCTTATTCTTTTATCAGATGACCAAGGGAATACTTGGCAGCAAGCTGAAAGCCCCGTAAGCGTTACATTAACCGCGGTGAAGTTTTTTGATGGTCAGATTGGCTATGCTGTTGGTCACAGTGGTGTGGTATTAAAAACTGAAAATGCTGGCCAGCATTGGTCTATCGAAACGAATGGCATAGATTTCGCCAATCTGCTACTGGACCAAGCGAAGCGCACGCATGATGAAATGGCGATTGCGACAGCACAACGGTTTGTTGACGATGGACCAGACAAACCATTACTCGATTTGTTGCTTTTAGGGCCAAAACATTTGGTTGTAATCGGAGCATATGGGCTTGCATTTGAAAGCCGTGATGGCGGTCAGACTTGGCAGTCCTGGTTTGATCGCATTGGTAACCCAATGGGCATGCATTTATACAGTATCCGTAAAGCGGGGGCGCGCATTTTACTCAGTGGTGAACAAGGCTTTATTGCTTTGTCTACTGATAACGGTCGAACTTTTCAAACCTTAACCAGCCCATACGAAGGCAGCTTTTTTACTGCTCAGTTAATTCAGCAACAAGGAATCGTGCTTGCTGGCCTACGTGGTAATGCCTTTGTTTCTCACGATAACGGTGTTCAATGGGATCAATTAGCGGTGCCAGTACCGGCTTCAATCAGCGCTTCTACGATCACGCCTAACGGGCAGCTCCTTTTTGCGAATCAAGCGGGCATTCTGCTACGACTCAATGATGAAAAGCTTGTTCCTGTATCCAGTAAACCTATGCCGCAACTGACGAATCTGCTCAGTCAGCATGACGATCGCTTACTGGCACTAAGTGTGCGTGGACCTATCGCGCTGTTATTAGAAGGCGATCAGCTAGAAGACGATAAATTCGGAGACGAGAAATGAAGCACCAATCTCAACCTAAAGTGTCGACGGAGCAGGCATTTGATCCTAACAGCGGCTCACTGATAGAGCGCACTTTGTTTAACCATCGTTGGTTGGTCGTTGTCTTATTTGCATTAGTGACATTGGTACTAGGCTGGCAGGCGACCAAACTGAGTATCAATGCGAGCTATGAGAAGACACTGCCAACGCATCAATCTTATATCCAAAACTATTTACAGCATAAAGACAGTTTAACTGGGTTGGGTAATGCGGTACGCGTTGCCGTGGAAAGCCCAATGGGTACGATTTATGACGTCAAGTATCTGGAGGCGCTGCGTGAACTGAGTGACGAGATTTTCCTCTTGCCGGGCGTAGACCGAATGCAGATGAAATCGCTTTGGACGCCATCAACACGCTGGATTGGTGTGACTGAGTTGGGGTTAGAAGGCGGTCCGGTTATTCCGGATAATTACGATGGCTCAGCTCAGAGCCTAGCTCAGCTCAAGGCGAACATTGACCGCTCGGGAGAAATTGGACAACTGGTCGCGGCAGATGGTGAATCGACGGTTATATATGTGCCGCTATTTAGTAACGATGCCGATGGTAGTCCACTTGATTATCATGAAGTTGCGACTCAACTGGAAAACCTCAGAGCTAAATATCAACAGCAAGGCTTAATCATTCATATCACGGGCTTCTCTAAGCTGATCGGTGATCTGATTGATGGTGTGCAGAGTGTTTTATGGTTCTTCGTATTGGCAGTGGTGATTGCAACAGCGATGGTGTTTTTGTACACCCGTTGTGTTCGCTCAACCGGGCTTGTGGTATTTGCTTCGATATTAGCCGTCGTTTGGCAGCTAGGTTTGTTACCAACACTTGGCTACGCTCTCGATCCTTACTCCATTTTGGTACCGTTCCTAGTCTTCGCGATCGGTATGAGCCATGGTGCGCAAAAAATGAATGGCATTATGCAGGATGTTGGACGTGGCTTTGATAAGCTCGTTGCCGCTCGTTTTACTTTCCGACGCCTGTTTATGGCGGGTTTAACGGCACTCCTCGCTGATGCAGTTGGTTTTGCTGTGCTGTTAATGATCGATATTAAAGTCATTCAAGAGCTCGCTATCGCAGCCTCAATTGGCGTAGCGGTACTGATTTTTACTAACTTGATTCTGTTACCGGTGCTGCTGTCATTTGTCGGTGTTAGTGAAAAAGCCGCTCAACGCAGTATCAGCCATGACTCTGTAATTGACGACCCAAGCAAAACACCGCGTCTGTGGGGGTTCTTCGACATGTTCACGCAGCGCAAGTGGGCGATTGTTGGTGTTGCATTCGGTGTTGTGCTTGGTGGATTTGGCCTCTATGAATCGCAAAAACTAAAGATCGGCGATTTAGATCAGGGAGCCCCTGAACTCAGAGCAGACAGCCGCTATAACCAGGATGTCGCGTTTATGAATCAGCACTATGGTGCTTCTAGTGATGTGTTCGCGGTCATGGTCACAACACCAGATGGCCAATGCTCTCAATACGAAACACTGAAGAAAGTGGATGATCTGGAGTGGCAATTGCGCCAACTCCCGGGAGTGGAATCGACGAAATCACTGTCGTTGCTGTCTCGTCGTGTGCTGTCTGGGTTAAATGAAGGTAACCCGAAATGGTATGAGTTTTTACCCAACCAAAGCATGCTTAACTACATTACTGCGGGTGCTCCGCGAGGTCTATATAACAATAGCTGTAATCTGTTAACCGTGTATGCCTACCTGAGTGATCACAAGGCTGACACTTTGACGAGCCTGGTTAATCTGGTTACACAGTTTGCTGCTGAAAATGATACGCCTGACGTGAAGTTTCTTATGGCGGCAGGCAGCTCTGGTTATCAGGCCTCGACGAATATTGTTGTGAAAGATGCTTGGTACAAGATGCTGTTTATGGTGTACGCCGCTGTTGCAGTCTTGTCTTTGATTACCTTCCGCTCTTTGCGTGCTGTTGTTGTCGCATTAGTACCCTTGATGCTGACTTCTGTATTAGCCGAAGCTTTGATGGTCAACTTGAACATGGGCGTTAAAGTCGCGACCTTACCAGTTATCGCACTCGGCGTGGGGATTGGTATTGACTACGCGCTTTATATTTTATCAATAACACTCGTTGAGCTGCGCAAAGGCGCGTCTCTTTCTCAGGCCTACTTAAGAGCACTTAACTTTACTGGCAGAGTGGTGATGTTAACAGGCTTTACGTTATCGATAGGGGTCATCACTTGGGTAGCAAGTCCAATTAAATTTCAAGCGGATATGGGCTTACTTCTCGCCTTTATGTTCCTCTGGAACATGTTGGGCACCCTTATTGGGCTACCTTCTTTAGCATATTTTTTGCTCAAACCACAAGCACAAAAATCAGCGGTACAAAGTGAGAACAACGAGCAGAGTCACCCGGAAGACTCTGCGGAGAAGAAAGCCTCTTTGTCTCATTTCACAACAGTTTTTAAATAGATAGTCAGACCCGATGAGATTAAGCATTCAAAGCCACTCGCTCTGCAACAAAGGCTGAATGATGGTGTTTTAAGTGAATGCTTTTAAACGAATGGGAAGAATAACAAGGAAAGGGAGTAATCAATATGACGGTAGTGAATAGAGTACTTGTCGTTGGCGGAGGGTTCTCTGGAATGGCTGCTGCAATCCAAATGAGCCGTAATGGCATTGAAGTTGATTTGGTAGAAGTCGATCCTGATTGGTGTCCGTTGGGAGCGGGAATCACCGTCAATGGTGCAACGCTAAGGGCGCTGGATGAGTTAGGCCTGTATCAAGAAGTGGTAGAGCAAGGCTGTATTAGTGATGGATTAGAAATTTACACCAGTAATGGAAACCTGCTCGTTCAGTTACCTACACCGTCTCCGCAGGGGAGCTCTGTTGCTGGAACGGCTGGGATATTCCGGCCTACGTTGGCAAAGATCATGGCGACAGCGACTCGAGAGTCTGGTGTGAATGTTCGTTTAGGTTGTTCCTATACAGACATAGAGCAGTTAGAGAATCGTGTGGCCGTTCGCTTTACCGATGGTAGTCAGAATGAATATGACCTAGTCGTTGGTGCTGATGGCGTACATTCTCATTTGCGTGAACGCTTTTTCCCTGAAGTGGATAGCCCTGAATATATTGGACAAGGAGTGTGGCGCGCGATAGTGCCACGACCTGAGCGCATCGAACGAGTCTGCATGTGGCTGGGCGAACACCTTAAGCTGGGGGTTAACCCGGTTTCTGATACTCATATGTACATGTTTATCACTGAAGACCGCCCGACAAAAGAATTTATCGATCCGACCACTTGGCCTCAAGTGTGTGCTGATTTGATGAAACAATTTAGTGATCCTTTTATTGAGTCTTTGATTCCGCATGTGTTTGAAGAAAGCGCCAATATTGATTACCGACCATTGGCCAACCTTATTGTGCCGGCACCATGGAATCGTGGTCGCTTGGTACTGATTGGAGACACAGTTGCCGCTACGTCACCTCACTTAGCGTCGGGAGCTGGGATTGGTATAGAAAGCGGACTCGTTTTAGCTCAAGAGTTAACGATGGAGCAGACTTTGCAGGAAGCTCTAAATCGTTTCCATGAACGTCGTTGGGAGCGCTGCCGCATGGTTGTCGATAATTCAGCTCGACTATGTCGAATTGAGATTGAGGGTGGTGACAAAGAAGAGCACTCGCGCATTACCCGCGAATCACTCTTTCTACTAAGTCAACCAATCTAATAATAAAAACAGTGTATTAACCAATAACCAATAACAAAGAACTTAAGGAATAAGTATGAGTTTAACTGATATACATCGCGTCGTGACTGGCCATGATGAAAATGGCAATGCAATCATTACTCACAATGGTCCACTATCAACACTAATGGATATGGAAGCTATTCCAGGAACTCGCTTCCACGAGATTTGGAATACCAGTACGACGCCTGCTCGAATTGATAATAGTGATGATCCAACGATAGGTCCGGTAACGTTGCCGCCACCAAAAAACGGTACTCGTATACGCTTTGTGGATATTCCGCCTGACACAACTGAGCTTCTGAAAAATGGCCATGAAAGAATGAAGGGTATGTTCGAAAGCGTTGGTGATAATCACGCTTCAACGGTAAAGAAAAACTCTCCACATCCACTTATGCACCGTACCCAGTCTATTGACTACGGTATTGTCATTGAAGGGGAACTCACGCTGATCGTCGATGACGGTGAAGTAGATCTGAAGCCGGGTAGTGTTGTGGTTCAGCGTGGTACAAACCATGCGTGGGCCAACCGTACAGACAAAATGTGCCGCATATTATTTATTTTGGTTGATGGCGAATATGAACCTGAGATTGCACGTGCAATAGCAACCCACGACGAATAACCCGGATATCATAACGATAAAGTCGGATACTGATTTGGCTTTATCGTTACATTCATTGGAGAACAAAATGAAGTTTGCGACTTTAGCTGACGGAAGTGTCGACGGTAGCTTGCTACTGGTATCAAAAAATTTATCTCTAGCGGTCAGTGTGACTCATATTGCCCCAAATTTATTGACGGTGGTGCAAAACTGGAATCAGTATCAGCCACATTTAGAAGCTATGTATCAGCAGCTCAATGACGGTCTACTTCCGTTAGCCTTTACTTTCAACCCTGCTCAATGTGCAGCGCCAATGCCGCGCAGTCCTCAATGGTTAGATGCGTCTGCCTTTTTAAACCACGCTAAATTAATGGAGCAAGCGTTTAATACTAAACCTATCGCTGATATGGACACCATCCCTGTGATGTATCAGGGGGCAAGCGATGATTTCTTGGGACCCCATACGGATGTCATGATGGTATCTGAAGATGATGGGATCGACTTTGAAGGTGAGTTTGGCGTCATTGTGGATGAAGTCGCAATGGCAGCATCCAGTGAGGAAGCCGAAAAGCACATTCGTTTGATTGTACAAATCAATGATTGGAGTTTACGAGCACTAGGCCCAAGAGAAATGGCAACGGGTTTTGGCTTTTTACAGGCAAAGCCTTCTTCAAGCTTTGCGCCAATTGCCGTTACGCCAGATGAATTGGGTGATGCGTGGCAGGATGGCAGAGTGAAAATGCACCTAGCCGTTGAATGGAATGGCACACGATTTGGTGCACCTCACGGACAAGAGATGAATTTTTCCTTTGGCCAATTGATTGCTCATGCAGCTCGTAGCCGAAAGTTAACCGCCGGCAGTATTGTCGGTTCTGGAACGGTATCAAACAGTGCGCGAAGCGCTGGTTCGGCATGTATTGCAGAGAGGCGTGTGATCGAGATGATAGATCAGGGAGAATGTACCACTTCATTTATGCGGTTTGGTGATACAGTGCGCATGCAGGCTAAGTATGATGACGGCCATGATGGTCCGTTTGGCATCATTGAGCAGCAAGTTGTTGCTGTGTCTTCTTAAATAAGCCTTGCTCAATCTGTCGCAGGATAGCGTCAGTTAATCTCAACACAATACAAGAAAAGATAGTAAGTCAGCAGGGAGAAGCAATGTCGTCAGGGAATATTAAAGTCGTCGATGTTACGGCTGAGGAATATCACCATAAACTAATTAACCGCGCTAAATTGGTTGAACCCAAAATGCAGTTCAGCCAAACCGACAGCAGTGGTATCCGTAGTTTTCATACCATGCTTAAACCAAGTGGTGCTCAATGTAATCTCGATTGCTCTTACTGTTTTTATCTACACAAAGAAGATTTATTTGCCCAACCTAAACGCCCGCGTATGAGTGACGAAATACTGGAACAACATATTCGCCAGTATATTGAAGCCAATACGGGCGAGCAGGTGGTGTTTACTTGGCAAGGTGGTGAGCCAACTTTGATGGGGTTAAATTTCTTCAAAAAAGTGGTCTCTTTACAAGATAAATACCAGAAGCCGGGGCAGGCTGTTTTTAACGATTTACAGACCAACGGCACTTTGCTGAACGATCAATGGTGTGAGTTTTTAGCTCGTCACCATTTCTTGGTTGGTCTGTCAATTGATGGTCCAGAAGAATTCCATAACCGCCATCGTTTTACAAAAAATGGTAACCCTAGCTTCCATTCTGTGATGAAAGCGGTCAATTTACTGCATCAGCATAATGTGGAATTTAACGCATTGTGCGTGGTAAATCGAGATAACGTTCAGTTTCCTTTGGAGGTTTATCGTTTCATTCGCGATGAAGTCAGGCCAGCTATTATTCAGTTTATACCTGCAGTGGAACCCAATAACTTTACTGATATTGCACCGGGATTTTGGCCTGAAGAGGCTTATCCGCAGGTTGGTGGTACTGGCTATCAACCGGGTGAACCAAATTCTGTCGTAACGGATTGGAGTGTGCCCGCAAAACTGTGGGGCGTCTTTCTTTCTGCCGTTTGGCAGGAGTGGAGCAAGAACGATTTTGGTCAGGTGTTTGTAGATCAGTTTGAGAATATTATTTCAATAATGTTTGGCCACGGTGCTCAGAAATGTGTGAATGCCCAGCAGTGTGGTGGGGCCGTAGCATTAGAACATAACGGTGATATTTTTAGTTGTGATCATTTCGTCTACCCGGAATACAAGTTAGGCAATATAGCAAATATACACCAGGCGGACGCCGTATTCTCTCCTCAGCAAGTGGCATTTGGTTCTCATAAATATCAATCGCTGCCGAAATATTGTCGTGAGTGTTACTTTTTAGAAATGTGTTGGGGGGAGTGCCCTAAAAATCGTTTACTAAAAACGCCGGAGGGAGAAACGGGTCTAAATTATTTATGTGAAGGAATGAAAATATTTTACTCTAATGCCCTTAATAGTCTTCCTGTATTAAAAAATAGGCTGAATTTATAAATTAAACCAGTTTAGTTTTTCTTCTCTAATTACTATTTAGGTACAGAAGCCTTCTGTATCTAAGCCGTGCGATAAATTGTACCTGTTACATATGGAGTATATAAATGGAATCGGAATCTTATGTAAAAAAGGAATCATTACTTAGCTTTGTTATTAACTCTGTTCTGAGTTTATTGTTTCTGTATTTAGTTTTTTATCCGGTAGAGAATTTACCAGTGTGGGGTGTCGATGGGTTACTTCTAGACTCGATGATACAAGGCTTTGCTATTGGCTTGATGGCATCATTAGTGCCGACATTGATTACCTCAAAACGTGTTGCTGTTGGAAAGCTCAATGGGTTTAAAATGAGAGACAATTGGTTGTCACGCCATTATATTATCGCTAGTTTATTATTTGCCTTGCTATCAGCGTTACTCAGTCTGATGATAAATTTTGGTGGGTTTCTATTATTAGATATTAACTCAGTGTCATTTAACTCCGCTTTATTATTTAAAGTCATCTTTGGCGGGGTGTTAGGTGCGCTTGTTACCTATAAGTCTTTACCGATAGTAAAAATTAAGTCTTAGCGAAATTTCATTCCGATGATATTCTATTAAACTTTAAGAAAATATTGGATTATAAATTCAATGTTAGGTTGAAATGTTTAACGTTAAAACAGGAATTAAACATCGAGTACTATAGGGTGGATAAACTCAGTTTCTAAAAGTTAGGCGGTAGGTATCCTTTCAATATAAACAATAAAAGCAGACCCCATATATAACGGGGTCTTCGTTGGCTTATATTACTAGCTGTATAAAGTTCGCTTAAGTGCGAGCTCCACACTACGTATCTGTGCAAGACCCTTAAGGCGGCCAAGGCTTGGTATGCCTGAAACTCAGTATGTTACTTAAGGATTGCTCAATTTTCGCGCAGTTTGGTTTTCTGTGCGTATTACGCAACAAAGCCGTGAACGTTTAAATGAAGACTTAAACGAATCATTAAATGATGGTGAAGATTGTGGTAACGCAGCCAATAAGAGTTAATGATGCGCTCTGGGGCTTTGTTCAGACAACCAACTGACTAATTTGCCAACCATCGTGTTTCCTTCATGTTTTGGGTTAAGCAGATGATAGCCGTTGCCAGACGCAACGTAGTGATCGAATGGTCGAATCAGGTGCTTTAACTTTAAGTCTTGTTCGGCCAGCGTGATGTCACCAATCGCCATACCAAAACCTTGTTGAGCCGCGTTGACCGCCTGATCGAGCGTGGCAAACGTCTGGTTGCCTTTGCCCTGAATGTTGCGATAGCCACGTGAGGCCAGCCACATAGACCAGTCTGACTGCTCCGTATTGGCATGCAGCCAGGTACAGCGTTTGAGCACGTTTAATTCATCGAATCCTTTCTCTCTGCTGGCTGGCGCTAACTTATCCCACAGCTGCGGAGCGCAGACCGGAGCCAGAAGTTCATCGAACAACAACACCTGTTCGATGGTTTTATTGCGAATCGGTTTACCGTAAGAGATGACTAAGTCAAAGCTATCGAAGTTGGGTATTGCCTGATGTTTGGTGGTAGAGGTCAGCTCTACATTCACATCGGGATATTCTTGCTGAAAGTTGGCAATGTGAGCCAATAGCCATGAAGTAATACAGCTAGGCGCGTTTAGTTTGATTCGGTTTGCACTATCAACCACTTCCCGAATCGAAGTTTGTAAGCGCTGAATGATTTCTTCTGCGAGCGGAACAAACTTTGCGCCTTCCGATGTGAGAGCGAGACCTCGTGCTTGACGATAAAACAGAGCAACGCCCATCAGACTCTCCATCGATTGAATCTGCCGACTTATCGCGCCCTGAGTCATGTTAAGTGCCTCTGCCGCATGGGTGAAATTCAGGTGCTGTGCGACGGCTAAGAAAGCTTGCAGGTTTTTTGTTGAAGGGAGTCTGTTATGCATCTTATCTATCCATGACATTTTTGCATGGCTAGTATGCCTTTATTTCGATTTAACCGGAAGAGGTTTTTGACTAATTTATTACCAATACAGAAATTAAATTTAGTTTAGTCGGTTAAAACTGATTATATATTCATATTGGGGTGATAAATATAATGTCATTAGCTGAGAAGTTAGCGCCTGAGAGCATAAAAAAGTTAATACCATATCAGTCCGCAAGGCGTATTGGTGGGGCAGGGCGGTTATGGCTTAACGCCAACGAACTTGAAGATCCGTTACTGTACAAAGAACACCAGTCTCCGCTGCATCGCTATCCGGATTTTCTTCCTCATGATATTGCTGCTGCTTATCAGGCATACTGTTCAACGTCACAGCCTACATTGGCGGTGCGTGGTGCGGACGAAGCGATTGATTTGCTCATTCGTACCTTCTGCCAGCCAGGAAAAGACAGCATCGCAATATGCAGTCCGACTTATGCGATGTACGAGTTCTGTGCTGAATCATTATCGATCGAAGTTATCGACTGTCCTCTGGTTTTGCCGAACTTCGATCTTGATGTTAACAGCGTGGTTCAAGCTGCTGAGCAGGCAAACCTTGTGTTCCTCTGTTCACCCAACAATCCAACCGGTCAGCTGCTCAGCTACGATAAGATTGTTGATGTACTGGAGCAGACTCAGCAAAGCGCTCTTGTGGTTGTTGATGAGGCTTATATTGAATTTGAACTTGATCAAAGCGTCGTTGAACTGATTGATCGTTATCCGAATCTTGTTGTGGTTCGCACTCTATCCAAAGCCTTTGGTTTGGCTGCCGTTAGATGTGGATTTATTATCGCTCAGCAATCGGTGATGGACTTTGTCTACAAGCTGATTCCACCGTATCCAATGCCAGACAGCTCTGCAGAAATTGTGCTCCAAGCGTTGAGTGCAGAGGGGTTAGACAAGGTAGCGGCACATACCCGTACTTTGATCGAATCACGTCAACGTTTTATTGAACGTATTCAAGCCCTTGACTGGATTGAACAGATTTACCCATCAGCGACCAACTTCGTATTGATTCGTACTAAGCCTGAAGTGAATCTTTTTGAATACTTACGCCAGCAAGGCATCGTAACGCGTAACCAAACGCATGAGCCAAGCCTGCAGAATTGTGTTCGTATTACTATCGGCTCGGAAAAGAGCATGCAGGAAGTGGCAGAAACGATTTGTAACTTGCAACTAAACCAATCAACTGACACCATCAATTGAAATAATAAGGAAATTACACATGAAAAAAATGCTCAGCGCGTTAGCTTGCACCGCGGCACTCCTCTCGACTCCTTTGATGGCGAAGGAAGTCCGTTTAGCTTCTGACTTTACGTACCCACCATTCAATTACAAAGATGCGAGTGGTACTCCGGTTGGTTTTGATATCGAAATCGCGGATGCCTTATGTGCAGAAGCGAAACTTGAGTGTACCTGGGTGTCTCAGGGATGGGATTCTCTGATCCCGAGTCTACTTGCCCGTAAATCAGACGTGATCATGGCGTCAATGCGCATTACTGATGATCGTAAAAAACGCGTATTGTTTACTGACAAGTACTACCAAACTCCGGCTCGCTTTGTGGCTAAAGCAGACAGCAATATTGAGATCAGTGAAGCGGGTTTAAAAGACAAAGTGATTGGTGTTCAAAGTGGCACGATTCACGATCTTTACGTGACGGATAAGTTCGGCTCGGTTGCAACCATCAAACGTTATTCTGGTCAGGATGAAGTGTATCTGGACATGGCAAATGGCCGTTTAGATGCGACTTTTGGTAATTCAGACCAACTTTCGTTGGCGTTTTTAGACAAAGACATTGGTAAAAGTCATGTGTTTGTTGGTGAAGCGGTTACCGATAAAGCTTATATCGGTGAAGGTACCGCACTAGCGCTGCGTAAAAAAGATAAAGAATTAGCTGAGAAGTTTAACCAAGCGATCAAGACCATTCGCGCAAATGGCACTTACGACAAGATTGCCGCGAAATACTTCTCCTTCGATATCTACGGCGAAGAGCTGTAATTATTAAGCTTGAAAACTAGTTAAGAAAAAGGCCTACTTCGCTTAGCAAGGTAGGCCTTTTTGTATTCTCGATTTATTTACTACTTTTCTAACGCTGGTTTTGCTAGCAGTTTTTGTTTATCTGTTTGATTCGCTTCCTGCACATCTTCTTTAGAAGTTTCAGGTAGCACAATGGTCATGATAATTGCAGCGATACCGCTGGTGGTCACTGGAGAGCCGAAAACGCTCTGCATAATTTTTGGCATACCTTCCAGAATTTCAGGAACGAGCATAACGCCAAAACCGATACCGAAGGAAACCGCCAGGATCATGAGATTGCGTCGATCCAGCTCTTCATTGGCGATGATCTTGATACCAGCCGCTGCGACCGTACCAAACATAACTAACGTAGCCCCGCCGATCACTGGTTTTGGGATGGTGGTTAAGATCGCTCCGATGAGCGGAAACAGTCCGAGAGCAACCAAAATTAGCGCGACAAAGTAACCCACATAGCGACTTGCAATGCCGGTAAGGTGAATCACACTGTTGTTCTGGCTGAACGTGGTATTCGGAAATGTATTAAATACCGCAGCAATCAGCGAGTTCACACCATCACCAAGAATGCCGGCTTTAATGCGTTTAAGGTATTGTGGGCCCGATACCGGTTGTTTGGTGATAATACAGTTCGCGGTAATATCACCTGCTGACTCGATCGCCGTGATAGCATAGATCACAGCGATTGGTACGAATGCAAACCAATCAAAATCAAACCCGTACTTGAATGGAACTGGAACGCTTACCAAAGGCTGGTTGAATGCACCTTCTAAGTTCACCATGCCCATGAAAGCCGCCAGAATGTAACCCAAAACCATCCCGATCAGGATCGATGACAATCGCACCATCAGGTTTTTAGAGCGATTTAACACGATGATAGTGGTTAACACGACCGTGCCCAAAACGAGGTTGTTCCATGAACCAAAGTCAGGCGCATTGAACCCGCCTGCAAGATCGGTCATGCCAACTTTTATTAGCGAAATACCGATGGTCGTGACGACGATACCCGCCACAACCGGTGTGATGATGCGTTTGAGTTTATTAATAAACTGAGAGAGGATGATCTCGACAAAGGCACCGACGAAGCAGACACCGAAGATCATGGCCAAAATATCTTCTGGCCCACCGCCCTGAGATTTAACGATAAAACCTGCTGCCAGTACAGAACTAAGAAACGCGAAGCTGGTACCCTGAACACAAACTAGTCCAGCACCAATGGGACCGATGCGGCGCGCCTGTATAAATGTGCCAACTCCTGAAACAATTAACGCCATGCTAATCAGGTATGGAACATGCTCGCCCAACCCAAGGACACCACCGATGATGAGGGTTGGAGTAATGATTCCGACAAAACTTGCAAGTACATGCTGTAGCCCTGCGTAAAGTGCTGCGCCGGCTTTGGGCTTGTCTTCTAACCCATAGATGAGGTCGTGGGTTTCCTGTTGAGACATACTGACTTCCTTGTATTCATTATTGTGTACTATTTTATTGATACAATTGAGCAATCTTTGTGCCATAAGTTTCCTGACTGCTTAGTCAAGTTATTCCATGGACTTACGTGAAGCTGGGTTCCAATGTGCAGCTAATCTTGTGTCGTGTTGGTGCAAATCTACTCAATTTAGTGCATGTACAACCCGTTCGTTATTGCTCGTCGTGGGGAGTAATAAATTGAAATCGCAATAAAAAAGCCACCTGGGTTTCAGGTGGCTTAATATTGTTAGCTGAACGATTAATTCAGCACTTCTTTTAAGCGTTGCCGCTCTTCATCGGTCATCTTGGTTTTATTCAAGAATGGCATGTCAGCACTTTCGACTGAGCGAACCAGAATGCGAGCCTTCCAGCGTTCAATATCTTGCCAACTGTCGAATACGGCACCGCTTGGCGCAACCTTAAATACATCATCCGTTGGTGTTGAGCTATGGCATTGGCTACAGCGCTCACTGATGATCTGCTTTGCAATCTTCTGTTCTGCAGTCAGGGATACCTCAGTAGCGACGGTTGCATGAGGGCTGTCTGCATTGGCGACGGTACCTTGTGTCGCGTTGCGAGAAGTAGACTGCCAACTTACCAACACTGCCAGTACCATCATTGCACAGGCCCCACTTAGAATGACGCTCGGTCGATTTTGCCCGATATGTTTGAGGTTAAAGTAATGACGGATATACGCGCTGATGATCATAACGAAAAAGCCAATCAGCCAGTTCAGCGGATGTTGATAGATCATTGGGTAGTGATTACTGATCATCAAGAAGATTACTGGCAGAGTGAAGTAGTTGTTATGAATTGAGCGTCGTTTACCTTCTAACCCCGGAGCTGGGTCAACGGTTTCACCTGCGGTAACTTGCGCCACCATTTTTCTCTGACCAGGAATGATCTTGTGGAACACGTTATTAACCATAATCGAGCCGATCAATGCACCCATATGGATAAATGCGCCACGACCACTAAATAGTTGGGTAAATCCATAGAAAAACAGCGCACCAAACGCGAGTAATGCCGCGCTGAATAGTGCTGTATTACGGCTTAACGGTGAGCGCATTAGCCCTTCATACACCACAACACCCAGTAGAATACCGCCAACCCCAACGCCAACGGCTTGTAGAGAGGTCAGTTCCATGACTCTTGGATCAATCAGATACGCTTGTGCGTTGAAGTAGTACATCCAAATCATCAGCGCGGAGCCAGTTAACCACGTGGCGTAAGCTTCCCATTTAAACCAGTGCAGTTTTTCTGGGATTTTCTCTGGGCCCACCTGATACTTAGCGACTTCGTAAAATCCACCACCATGCACCGCCCATAAGTCGCCTTTAATTCCTTTGTCTTTTTTCCATTTTGGTGGTGTTTCTAGGTTGTTATCCAACCAAGTAAAGTAAAAGCTTGCTCCAATCCATGCGATGCCACAGATCACATGAAACCATTTGATAAACAGCGCCAGCCATTCATAAAGTTGTGGCCACATCGTAATATTCCTTATTAACGTCTTACTCTTTGAAATTTTGTCCTATTAATGTTGGATTACGCTTTGCGAGGGGGCTTAGCCAAACTGCCTCACTGAAGCACAATCCTCTCTTATTAACTTCCCCGGTAACTCGAATAAGAGAATGGGGATAGTAGAAGAGGAATGTGATAGTTACCCTCGTCATAAACGTTGAAATTCACGTCAATGAGAGGAAAGAAAGCGCTGCCAAATTGCGCGTCACAATAAGGTGCAACAAGAAAACGCAGCGTATAACCCTGTTTTTCTAGGGTTAACTCCGGGAACTTGGCGCGACCATCTTGATCTGTGGTGCCTTGTGCGAGACAGGTTTGGTCATTGAGGCTAAATAGTTGAACTTGAATGCCAGCGGCTGGTTTTCCGTTTGCGGTATCTAAAACGTGGCAACTGAGTTGTTTCATAACAAGGCTTCCATTCTGATGTTACTGATTTTTTGTTGTTCTATTGCGGCTTGATGCAGTTCTTCCTCCCGTGAGCGATTGATTCGGCCTTTGAGTAGGTTGAGCATCTCTTCAGCAGTCTTATTGGTCGCACACACGATAAAAATAAAGCCAAATTTGTCGTGGTATTCCCGGTTGAGCGTAAGCAGTTCTTGCAACACGTCGGTAGAAGCCTGCTTGACGTTCTTTTGCTCTTTTTCACTCAAGTCTTTGCCTTGTGAGTATTTCTTTTTCAGGCTATTGATATTCCCAATCATTGGGTGCCCTGCGAAAGCTTCGAGCCAGTCGGGTTCTTTTAACTTGGTAAAAGCAATCTCTGCGCTCCGAAGCAAAGATTCTACTGAGTCAAACGGCATGCGGATTTTCATTTCTTGCTGCCAACGTTGGCTGGTGCAAATTCTCTCGAGCTGTTCGTCACTTAGGTTCAAGGCTTGGTTTACTGCACTCATTGATGGTTTTCCTTGATATTTTTGCGCACAATATTGGCTTGTCGCCACTGTTCTTCGTTGCGTTGTTTCTCATCTGTCAGCACGTCAGCGGATGGCACGGACGCTTGATGATGCTTGAAAAGATTCATCAATTGCGCTGAGACGGATACGGCAACTTCCATTGGTAGCTTGCCTGTGATGTCAGGGTGACCAATTGGGCAAGTGAGTTGGTCAAGCAAGTCGATATCGCTCAGTTGCTCTTTAAGGCGAAACCTGAAACGTTGACTTTTACCTTGCGAGCCAATTAAGCCGACATAAGCGAAGCGCTGACTTTCAAGCGCATGCTGAGTCAGTTCAAAATCAAGTGCGTGGTCTTGTGTCATGATCAATACGAATGTGCTGTCTTTCAGCTTTGCAATCGCCTCGACTGGGTTGGCAAGTTGTTCTGTCTCGGTTCCTTTTTGCGATAAAGGCGCTAACCATTCAGGACGGCTATCGATGACTTTCACATGGCAAGGCAATCCACTGAGGATGCTGGTGAGTGCCTGACAAACATGTCCGGCGCCAAATATTGCAACCTGTGGCGTTTGTGTCTGGAAAAACTCGAACATCACTTGCACTGCTCCGCCACAGCATTGTCCAAGATCCGCAGACAGGGCAAAGCGTTCGATAATTGGTTCAGCGTGTTGAAGCGCCAGGTTTTCACGCGCTTTGGCGATCACTTGGTATTCCAGATTACCGCCGCCAAGAGTATCGAACTGGCCTTGAGCAGAGATAACCATCTTCGCGCCACTGGATCGCGGCACGGATCCAACATAAGCCAGAATCGTTGCAATACAGTAAGCCTGACCTTGTTGCTCAAGTTGCTGGCAGGCGGCTAACCAGTTCATACCCGGGTTAGATAGGTAGGCATCATTCTTCGACGACATAGGATTCCTCCTGCATTGATTGCTCTTCAAGCCACTGTTGCTGATGCTCACAAGCGTTAAGGATTTCTTCACCCGTTGCAGGCGCGTGTAGTGCTGGAGCGCATTGATGTTGACTGATGGAGGCAACCGCATCGTAAATTGCGCACCAGACACTGTTCGCGTGCATGAATGGTGGCTCGCCGACGGCTTTAGAACGGTAAATGCTGTATTCCGGATTGGCCTGATCGTACAGATCCACATGCATTTTTTTCGGGTAGTCACCGATGGTCGGGATCTTGTAATTCATCGGGCTGTTGCTTAGCAGGTGACCATTCTCACCCCAAACCAACTCCTCTGTGGTTAGCCAGCCCACGCCCTGAATGAATGCACCTTCAATTTGTCCTTTATCAATCGCCGGATTCAGGCTGTTACCCACATCATGAAGAATGTCGACTTTTTCAACGCGCATTTCGCCAGTTAGAGTGTCGATCGTGACTTCTGAACACGAGGCTCCAAGGGCAAAATAGAAGAACGGACGACCTGTCGCGGTACTTCGGTCATAACCAATTTTTGGCGTTTGGTAGAATCCGCTTGCAGAGAGCGAAATACGGTTCATATACGCCAACTGAACTAACTCCGCCCAACTGACGGGTTGTTGGTATTTCGGTGATGATTCGATACCGACAAGCTCACCATTGATGATATCCGCTTCTTCGATTTGATAATGCGCGCAAGCGAAATCCAGTAATCGTTGTTTAATTGCTATGGCCGCATTATGTGCCGCCATACCGTTCAGGTCAGCACCTGAAGACGCTGCTGTTGGTGAGGTGTTTGGCACTTTATCCGTACGGGTTGAGGTGACAAGAACCTTGTTAATATCGATACCAAAAGACTGAGCGACGATCTGCTGGATTTTCGTGTGCAGACCTTGGCCCATTTCTGTCCCGCCGTGCGATACCTGCAGGGTACCATCGGTGTAAACATGGATAAGCGCACCCGCCTGGTTCAGGTGAGTTGCGGTAAAGGCAATCCCGAACTTGAGTGGCGTTAATGCCAGGCCTTTTTTAAGCACTGGATTGTTTTGGTTCCACTGATTGATTTCTTCGCGGCGAACGCGGTAGTGACTTTGCTGCTCAAGCTGTCGCATGATATCCAGCATCGCGTCATGCTGTTCGACTTCCATCCCATAAGGTGTGGTTTGTGCTCCGTCGCGATACAGGTTTTTGTAACGAACATCGAGAGCATCTTGCCCAACCTGAAGCGCTAACTCCTGCATCGCTTTTTCAATCGCGATCATGCCTTGAGGTCCGCCGAACCCTCTAAATGCGGTGTGGGAAACCATATCGGTTTTTAGCCTGTTGCCAACCACACACGCCTGACCGAGTGAGTAAGCGTTATCGGCATGGAACATCGCACGATCGACAATCGCATCTGACAGGTCAGGGGAGTGGCCACACAAACCGTTCACTTCGATACTGGCGGCAATGATCTGGCCCTGAGCGTCTGCGGCAAGCTGGTAACGGTTGTAGAATGGGTGACGCTTACCTGTGGTCGTCATATCCATTGAACGAGGGAGACGCATTTTAACAGCACGTTTTGTGTGATGAGCGCCAAGTGCTGCCAGGCATGCCCATTGAGCAGCCTGGCTCTCTTTACCACCAAAGCCTCCGCCCATACGGCGCATATCTACCGTGACTCGGTTAAAGTCTATTGCCAATACTTCGGCGACTAACTTCTGCACTTCTGACGGGTTTTGGGTTGATGTACGCAAGAAGATGCCGCCATCTTCGGTTAATTCCGCAAGGCTTACCTGACCTTCCAAGTAAAAGTGTTCCTGGCCACCAACATGGATGTCGCCGTGAACATAAATAGGCGCTTGATCAAAGACATGTTGCTCGACGTTTTTACCCATCTGGTGTGGAGGCAACAGGGGATCTTGTGAGGCGGCTTTTGGATAAGTTAACGCTAGGTCGTCCGTTTCGGTGTACTCAACTTTCGCCAGGTTTGCGGCTTGCCATGCCAGCTCGTGTGTCGTTGCCAGAACTAGGGCAATCGGCTGGCCGAAGTACTTAATCTCGTTATCTATCGCCAGTAAAGGATCGCCTTTGAAAATTGTACCAATGTCCTTTTCACCGGGAATTGATGCTTCAGTCAGGACTTTTACGACGCCTTCTGCGCGCTCAACGTCTGATAAATCGAGCTGTGTAATGTGACCTTTGGCGATGGTGCTGGTCACTACAGCGGCGTGCAGACAACCAGCCGGAGTGGCGTAGTCATCGACAAAAAGTGCTTCACCACAGACCTGTTTGTCGGCACTTTCGTGCTTGTAAGATTTCCCCACGACTTGTTGGGATTCAGGGAGTATGGTTTGTCCTGATTCAACCTGAGTTAACTTACGCATCTTGCACCAACCTTGTCTCAACACTTTGAGACTCCAAATAAAAACGTTTAAGCAGGTTCTGGACCAGCTTGATTCGGTAGGTATTACTGCCTCGAACATCACTTAATGGATGAATGACCGTAGGCACCATTTCCTGTGCGCGTTGCACGATAGAAAGCGACAGTGGTTTACCAATAAATAAGGCTTCTAATTCGCTAAGGCGCACTGACTTAGCGGCCACACCGCCAGCAGAGATGATGCAATTGGTAACGCATTGGTTGGGACCAAACGCCATGTTCAGGCCTAACGTAACCGTGGCGATATCATCTTCGTAGCGTTTACTGACTTTATAGATGGCGTGACGCTCGTTATTGGCCAATTGAGGTAAGTGAATCGCGCTGATCCACTGGTTGGGCTGAAGTGCAGTCTGTCGGTATCCGGTAATGTATTCTTCCGGCGCCAGTAGCACTTTGTCTTCGCCATCATCTAACTCAATCAGACCGTGTAGGCTGATAAGCAGTGGGGCAATGTCTCCAATTGGAGAGGCATGGCCAAGGCTGCCTCCAAGCGTTGCTCTGTTGCGGATGGTCAGGCTGCCTAAGCGTTCAATCACTTCATCAGCCGTTGGAAAATGTTGTTTTACGAACTCATGCACCTGCGTCATCGGAACCGCTGCACCAACGCGCCAGCCAGCAGACGTTGCAGTGATCGTCAATAAGTCATCGACGTGAGACAAGTCGATCAGTTGTGGCAGAGGTTTATGTTGCTGAGTTACCTCTAGCGACAAGTCCGTTCCGCCTGCAATCATTTTTGCCTCTGGCATATCCTGGATTGCTTGAGCGAGCTGCTGACGGTTTTGCGGGCGCGCATAGTCAGGCTCGTTTCCTGCCGTAACTGAGGCCATCCATGTTTTGACTGTGGCTTCATGAACACTAAGCGGATCATCAATACGGTTTACTGCAATTGAGTTCGCTGCTTCAATCAGTGGACCGTAGCCCGTGCAGCGGCACAGGTTGCCTGACAGAAAGTGAGTTGGGTTTTGTGGTGTTTCTTCTTGCTTCGACAGCGCATAGAGCGACATGACAATACCCGGCGTACAAAAGCCACATTGAGAACCGTGATGGTCGACCACGGTTTGTTGCACGGGATGAAGCTGATCGTTCTGTTTAAGGTGTTCAACAGTAATGACCTGCTTACCGTGTAGCGCGTGAAGTGGTGTGATGCAGGAATTGATTTGTCGATAACTCAGTTTATGTCCATCATCGCTATCAACCACCACTACCGTACAAGCGCCACAGTCACCACTGGCACACCCCTCTTTAGAGCCTGTCATGTGTTTCTGTTCACGCAAGTAGTGCAAAAGCATGGTATCTGCTTTTGCTGATGTCACTTTAACAACATCATTATTAATCATGAGCTCTAACATAACTTCCTCTATTCATTACTGTTAAAAACCTGTCCATATGGTCAACTCAAGAGCCCCAAGTTGCTCGCGCAGTCTTGTCGAAAGCACCAGCCAAGGAGGAATCTATTATTCGTTTTGTCTTTGCTCAACTACCCTGCTTGTTGGTATTAGGTTGTTGGCAAAAGTACTAAAGCAAAAACCTGACCAGTTGGTCGTGTTTTGAAAAATAACTTCCCACTTTTGGCTTGAAGGCTTATATATCAAGCATAATATGCGTGCCAGAAAACCCCAATAATTTGAGGAGAGCTGGTGGAGTGACTGGATTGTGTACAATTTTGGTGCTAACTCTTGTATACATTGCACTCATTTGATGCAGGTCGTGTTTAGCTGAGAAATGGTGACCCTGATATAAGCGGTTCGTTGAGCGCTATCAGGGTTGGCGCGTATCTTGTAAAGAGGTTCATCAGTGTAAAGAGGTTCATCAGTATAAAGAGGTCAATGAGTGTTTTAGTCTGCTAGGGTGAAAAAGCGGTTTACTGCGATTGGTAGAGACATAAAAGTCGAAAGATAAGGAGTTAACTTGGCTGTAGATGCAGGGCAAACGAAACGAGCAAATGTCGGTGAGATCAGACGACGTAACGAAGAGCTAATCTTACAAGCGGCAGCGGATGAGTTCGTTAAGCATGGCTACAAGGGCACCTCAGTCCAAGCCATTGCAGACAGAGTGAACCTACCCAAAGCGAACCTGCTGTACTACTTCAAGTCAAAAACTGGCATCTATAAGGCGTTATTGAAAGACATTCTTACGCTATGGAATGACGGTTTTTCGGAACAAGCCGCCATGTTACCGCCAGAAGTAGTGCTGAGAAATTACATCGTCGGCAAGATGCAATACAGTCGTACACACCCAAAAGAATCGAAAATCTTCGCACAAGAGATCATTCAAGGTGCGCCTATTATTGCGGATTCAATTCAGTTCCCAATGGTTAACTGGGCGGCAGGCAAAGCCACTATCATTCAGTCCTGGATTGATAAGGGGCTGATTCGACCAGTCGAGCCACTGCACTTGTTGTTTTTGATTTGGGGAGCGACCCAGTTTTACGCTGACTTTGATACCGAAATAAGGCTAATTAAAGGTGGGCCTTTGTCGGCAGAAGAATTTGAAAAAGCACAGGAGTTTGTGGTTGATATGGTGTTAAGGGGCTTGAGCGTGAAGGGGTGAGTGTTAGTATTTCAGTGCTCAAATGGCCACTGTTTCTAGCAGTGGCGATTTTGCATGGAGTGACTAATCAAGCGTCCAAACATCAAGCGAAATTGAGGCAAATAGCCTGGGTTCTTTTTCGCGGTCTCTTTCAATGCTTCATCCAGTACCGTTCCCTTGTTAACATTAGGGTTCATTTCAACTACACCATATCCAGTGTTAGCAACAATCGTCGCTCGTTATGGACGAGTTCCGGAGAACGGTGCACTAGCCCTGTGGCTTCGTTTCCTTCCCAGCCGCTCCCTTTTAGTAACGCGACATCACCAACTTGCATCTGCTGTATTGCGGTATCACTGTCATACAAACCCGACATATGATCTGGCTGACCTAAATTGCCTGAACCCAATTTACTGCGATCAATATCATCATTGTTCAACCATTGGGTAGCAGAGCCAAGATACGTCGACACTAGACGGCACGGTACGTGATCAACGTGGAATCTGGGGCACATCGGTTTATCCAGAGCAGTGAGCCGTAAGCCCGCCTCTCGCAAATCAAACAGACAACAGAACATATCCACTATCAAGGCGATATCTTCGCTTAAGGCATTGGCACAAGCATGTCCTGAAAGCTTACTGCGAACCCATTCGGTGGCGTCATCAGGAGTGACAGTCTGAACTAAAGCCAGTGTCTTCTCTTCTCGGAGCATATCTTCAATACTAAGTGTCACTTCTGTCGGAAGTGTACGCTTCCAGATCGTAATGTTTTGCTCGGTCTGGTAAATGTCTGCCAAAACGTTTGGCTTCGTGGCTATGGGTTGTGACGTAATCATTTCAACCGGTTCGTAGGCTGTCATCATATTTACGCTCATTCGTTTTCATCCCAATCAGCAAATGGATCTGGCAGTGTTTGCCAAAACGTTTCCCCTGCAATCAACTCTTCTTCATTCAGCAAACAGTCGTTGAGTGCTTTGGTCATCGCGGTCTGATCAAGTCCCTGACCAATGAAAACCAGCTCTTGACGTTTGTCACCATACGGTTCCACCCACTTTTCTTCGATCGCTGACAAGTAGTCCGGTTCAATCGGCCACTGAACTTTGGGAATCGCTTTCCAAAACATACCCGCAAAACCATAATGCGCGATTCCGCCAGCCTGGTTCCATTGACCTGCAAAGTCTGGTCGTGATGCTAACCAAAAATACCCTTTCGAACGAATTAATTTCCCAAAGCGAGTCGTATTGTGCAAAAAGTGAGAAAACTTTTCCGGGTGAAATGGACGGCGTGCCTGATAACTGAAGCTACTGATACCATACTCCTCTGTTTCTGGAATATGCTCACCTCGCAGCTCTTTTAGCCAGCCCGGAGCTTGCTGAGCTTGCTCAAAATTGAATAAGCCAGTATCGAGTACGTCAGCGACCTTAACCTGTCCGTTTTGGATTGGAATAATGCGTGCATGCGTATTTAGTGTTTTTAGGATAGCCTTTAGTCGATCGACGTCATCAGTAGTAGCAAGGTCTGTCTTACTGATTAGAATCACGTCAGCAAACTCAACTTGATCAATCAACAAATCAGCGACACTGCGTGCATCTTCTTCTCCAAGATGCTCACCTGTGTCTTGTAAATCTTGAGCGGTTTCGTAATCACGTAAAAAATTCACAGCGTCAACCACAGTAACCATAGTGTCTAGCGTTGCGACATCCGACAGAGATACGCCATTTTCATCCGCAAAAGTAAATGTTTCCGCGACTGGAAGTGGTTCGGATATCCCTGTGGATTCGATAACTAAATTATCGAAGCGTCCCTCGTGAGCAAGTTGCTTCACTTCAACCAGAAGGTCTTCTCGCAATGTGCAGCAGATACAGCCATTGGTCATTTCTACTAGTTTCTCTTCTTGATGGTTTAGCGAGACTTCGTTTTTTACGGTCGCAGAGTCAATATTGATTTCACTCATATCATTTACAATAACCGCGACTCGCTTCCCTTCGCGATTATTTAGAATGTGGCTAAGAACGGTAGTTTTCCCTGCACCAAGAAAACCGGATAATACGGTGACCGTAATTTTTTTCTGATTCATATTTTTTACTCCAAAGCTGAATCGTTATTGAGTGTCGATAGCAATAACGCACACCAAAGTTGGTAAATCAGCGCAACATATGTATGTTGCTTACCCAAATCACCAGCAGACCGATGTTGTTGACCGCCAGAATGTCACCAAACAAGTAGAAAACCCGTTCCAGACTAATACCCGACATGAAACTTACATTTATGTTATAACATAACAGTCAGGGTTGGCAATCTTCCAATTGTTATCGTTTTATAAGTGATAATGATGAACCAGAGCTGTACAGGGTCTTTGCCCCGAATAGTAGAAACAATTAAAAACTTAAAAACCGAAGAGGGCATTAAGCTCATGCTTTTATTTGAGCTAAAGCGAAATTTACCCGCGCAGTTTTCGGTTTAATCAGGGCATTCCCAAACAAAAAAATGGTCTGCATATGATTGTAAGTAATGTTTCTGATGAGCTCATTAATGATAAAGCGAAGCAAGAGTGGCTTTCATACTGGCAACACTTTAGTTCTCAGCATGATAAATATTGCAGTGAGGTTAATTGCGTTGTTGAACACACTCATGGCGTGTTAGTGAAAGCCCAAAATGACGAGCAGCAATTGTACGTGATTCCGTTGTGCAAGGCGCACAGTGAAAATTTAGACAGCCCACTCGAAATCGCTGAAGGCACGGAAGTGATCCCTGCCAATCTGACGCTGTAATGATTTGGCAACACGCAACGAGCTTTCTGTTACGTGTTGCCACCCGTTCCCATTATCTTTTTTTATAAACGCGTTCTGGGCGGCCAACGCGGCCGTGTTGGATAACAGCATGGACAAAGCCTTTCGCAGTGAGAAATTCAAGGTAGCGACGAGCGGTGGTTTTACTGATACCGACTTCTTTACCTAGAGTGTCAGCGGTATAAAGTTCTTCATTTTCGTCAAAAGCCTCGGTGACCTTATCAAGCGTCAGCTCATCAATGCCTTTAGGTAGTTGCTGAAGATGCGCGGTTTTAGATTGAAAGTTAAACAACTCATCAACATGGCGCTGGTTAATACTGTCGTTGGAATTCAATGAGCTTGTGTATTTCAGGTAGCGCTCCAGAGAATCGGCTAAACGGTCATAGGATATTGGCTTTAATAGATAATCAAAGACGCCACATCTCACCCCTTCGCGTACCGTTTCCATATCGTTAGCAGCAGTGATAAAAATGACATCAGGCGAGCTTTTAGAGGCTGTTATTTCCTTAAGTAAATCAATGCCTTTTCCATCGGGAAGATAGTTATCCAACAATACCAGTTTCGGCTTCAGCAATTGAATCATCTTTTTAGCTTCTGCCACGCTTTTGGCAATACCAATCGGACGAAAACGTTGTGTTTGCTGCAGATAATACGAGTGAAACTCGGCGATGTTGGTCTCGTCTTCGACGATCAATACGTCATAGGTTTCCATCTTTTGTACTCATGTTAGGAATAAATAAAGAAAAAATTGTTCCGGCTGGCTCTGCGTCATCCACCACAATCGT